>DATNFW010000038.1:0-31587 GCA_035606175.1 Steroidobacteraceae bacterium
AGACCACGAGGGGCGTGAACACCACGGGGAGCACCGGCAACACGAGGCGCCGGCGGTGCCCGAACAGACTCTCGCGGCGCGTCGGGAGAGCGCGCCGCATCCGGCTAACCAGGATCAGCCGCATCCGATTGCCCACTTCGAGCCATCGCCTCCGGCCGAAGGCGCGGCCGGCCGACCGAGCAAGCCCTACGTCGTGTGGTCGTCGGCGCCGGCGGAATCCTCCCACGATTCCGGACGCGAGGAGGGAGGCGGCTGAGGGAGTGCTCCGCGCGCGCGCTCCTGCAGGTGCCGCAGAAGCCCGCGTGATGCGGCCTCGATGAGGTCCAGGACCTCCTCGAAGCCATTCGGCCCGCCGTAGTACGGGTCGGGGACCTCGAGCACGCCGGCATCCGCGGCGAATTCGAGGAACAGGCGCACGCGCTCGCGCGATGCATGGGGCGCGAGGCGCTGCAGCGCCGACCAGTTGCTGCGGTCCATCGCGAGAATCAAATCGAAGCGCTCGAAATCGCGGCGCTCGATCGTGCGCGCGCGAAGGCCGGCCATCTCGTAACCGCGGCGACGCGCGGCGGCCTGTGCGCGCGCATCGGGTGCGCTGCCCACGTGATATTGCGCCGTGCCCGCCGACTCGACGATCACGTGGATGTCGGGCGCTTCGCGCGCGGCGAGCGTTCGGAAGACTGCCTCCGCCGTCGGCGAGCGGCAAATGTTCCCCAGACAAACAAACAATACGCCGTATCGCTCCATGGCCTACCTCAAACCGCGTCTCCCGCAGCCCGCTCGAGCAAGGCCCGCACCCGCTCGAGGTCGTGCGGGGTGTTCACGTCCTGCCCGGGCCGCTCGGCGGCATCGCCGACGACGATCGCGAGATCGTTCTCGAGCGCGCGCAGCTGCTCGAGCCGCTCACGCTGCTCGAGCGGGCTCGGAGCCAGGGCGGCCAGACGGCGCAATGCGCCGACGCGATAGGCATAGATGCCGATGTGCCGGCGGGCGGAGGCGAAGCTCCTCTGACTCGCAAGGCCGGACGGTGCACCGTCGCGGTCCCAAGGTATCGGCGCGCGGCTGAAGTAGAGCGCGCGCCCCTCGCGCCCGGTCACGACCTTGACCACGTGCGGGTCCATCGACTCCTCGAGCGAGGCAACAGGGCTCGCAAGCGTCGCAATGTGCGCCCACGGATGCACCGCGAGCAGCTCGCTCACCTGATCGATGAGTGCGGGAGGCATCAGGGGCTCGTCCGCCTGGAGGTTCACCACCACATCCTCATCCGACCAGCGCCGGTGCCACGCCGCCTCCGCGATGCGGTCGGTCCCAGACACATGCGCAGCGGCCGTCATGACGACCTGTGCGCCGAATTGCTCGGCTGAGCGCGCGACTCGCGCATCGTCGGTCGCGACGAGCACCTCGTCGGCTCGCGAGGCCCGCGCGCGCTCCCATACCCACTGAAGCATCGGCTTGCCCGCGAGCGCGAGCAGCACTTTCCCGGGCAGTCGCGTCGAGTCATAGCGCGCGGGGATGGCGACGCGCAGCATGCCGATCAGCCTGTCATCCGAGCATCAGCGCTCGAGCAGCGGATCGTCCGCCGCGAGCTGGCGCGCCTCCTCCTCCAGCATGATCGGCACTTCATCCCTGATCGGATAGGCGAGGCGGTCGAGCCGGCACACGAGCACTTGCGACTCGCGTCGGTATTGCAGCGGCCCTTTGCAAACGGGGCAGGCCAGGATGTCGAGCAGACGAGTATCCATCAGCGCACTGTAGCGCTTGAGGAACTCGCTTGCATCGGATCCGCCGCGGAGGCGGGGCGATCCTTCGCCGCTCGACGCACTCGCGCGAGGACGCTCTCGAGCAGGCGAGCTGCATCGGCTGCTTCGAGCGCGACATCGACTGGGACATACCACATTCTCGGCGTCGCAAAGGATGCGCAGCGCACGGCATCTTTCTCCGTCATGAGGATCGGCAGCCCGTCGGGGAAGTCGAGCTCACCGCGAGCGAACGGATGGTGATCCGCAAAGGCGTGCTCGATGAGCTCGAGCCCGGATGCGGCGAGTGAGCCGAAGAAGCGCGCCGGATGGCCGATGCCGGCGACCGCGTGCACCGGCGTCCGCGCGAAGCTTGCAAGCGATCGGGGCGGCTCACCGCCGTCCACGCGATGGGCTCTGCCGGGCAGGAGACGCATGCTCGCGACCGTGCCCGCGCGTGCCTCCAAGATCGCCTGCAGAGCTGCCGATGTTGCCGGCCCGTTCACCACGATTTGATCGACCGCGAGCGCTCGCGAGACCGGCTCGCGCAAAGGCCCCGCAGGCAGCAGCCGCTCCCGGCCGAACCCGCGCGCCCCATCGATCGTCAGGATCTCCATATCCCGTGCGAGCCGCAGGTGCTGCAGTCCGTCATCGGAGAGGATGACGTCGACTCCGTCGGCAGCGAGACGACGGGCGGCGGCCACACGATCCTCCGCGACCATGACGGGGCAGCCGGTTCGTCGGCTGAGCAGCAGCGGCTCATCTCCGACCTCCTCCCATCGCGAATCCGCTCGCACACGGCGCGGGCCGGACGTGGTGCGGCCGTGGCCGCGCGAGACGATTCCCACCGTCAAGCCGTGCGTGCCGAGCTGTCTTGCGAGCCACTCGACGAGCGGTGTCTTGCCCGTGCCGCCGACCGTGAGGTTGCCGACGACGATCACCGGGCGACCGACGATGTGGACAGCGAACCAGCCTCGCGCGTAGGCCCTGCGCCGCGCCCGCATGGCGGCACCATAGAGCCACGCGAGCGGCTCGAGCAGCGCGAGCGAGCAGCGTGCAATCCAGGGCAGCCGACTCGCGGCCCTCGCCCCGCCCTGAGCCGCATTTCCCGGCGGCGAGGCATACCACAGCTCCGCAAGCCGGCTCACGGGCCGCGCCTCAGCTTTTGAACTGCAGCCGGTGCAGCTGCGCGTACGGGCCGTCGGCTGCGATCAGCTCGGCATGCGTGCCGATCTCGGCGATTCGTCCGCTCTCCAGCACGACGATGCGGTCCGCCTGCTCGACGGTCGAGAGTCGATGCGCGATCACGAACGTGGTGCGATTGCGCACGAGCTCGGCGAGCGCCGCCTGAATGTGCCGCTCGGCTTCGGTGTCGAGCGCCGAAGTGGCCTCATCGAGAATGAGGATAGGCGCATCTTTGAGTAGCGCCCGCGCGATGGCGATGCGCTGGCGCTGCCCACCGGAGAGCAGCACTCCGCGATCCCCGACGAAGGTATCGAGCCCCTTCGGCAGATCGCGCACGAACTCGAGGACGTGGGCTGCGTCTGCCGCGCGCTCGATCGCCTCCTGCGGCATCTCGCGCCCGAATGCGATGTTGCTGCGGATCGTGTCGTCGAACAGGACGATCTCCTGAGAGACGACCCCGATCTGATCCCGCAGGCTCTGCAAATCGAATTCCCGCACGTCGTGACCGTCGATCCGCACTGCTCCGCTTACCGCATCGTAGAACCGCGGCAGCAAGCTCACGAGCGTCGACTTGCCGCTGCCCGAGCGCCCGACGATCGCGACCTGCTCGCCGGCCTTCACTTTGAGCGACACCTCGCGCAGTGCTGCCTGCCGGCTCGATGCGTAGCTGAAGGAGACGCGATCGAGCTCGACATCCCCGCGCACACGCGCCGGGGCGTATCCGCCCCCGCGGGGCTCCGGCGGGGTATCGAGCACCTCGAACAGGCTCTGCGCAGCCGCGATCCCCTGCTGCATCGGGCCCGAGACGCCGATGAGCTGTTTGAGCGGCGTCGGGATCATACCGAGCGCCGCGAGGAAGCCGAGCAGATCGCCCGTCGTCATCTGCCCGTGTATCGCGCTTGCGATGGCATATGAGAAAACGAACGCGGCTCCGAGCGCCGTCAAGACCTGGATGATCGGGCTCGAGAGACCCTTCGTCAGAATGAGGCGCATGTACGAGCGTCGGTTGTGCTCGTTCACGGCATGAAACTCACGGGCGAGGTGCGCCTCGGCGTTGTAGACCTTGATGAGCCGCGGGGACTCGAACGCCTCCTTCGAAACGCGCGTCACATCTCCCATCGAATCCTGGATGCGGCGGCCGTAGCGGCGGAAGCGCCGATTGACCTGCGTGACGAGCCAGCCGACGAGAGGCCCCATGGCGAGGGAAACGAGGGCGAGGCGCCAGTTGAACCACAGCAGCTCGCCGATGAGGAACACGATCAGAAGGCTCGTGCTCACGAACACGACGATCGAGTCGGTGCTCGCCTGCCCGACCTGCTCCGTGTTGTACGTGAGCTTGGAGAGCAGCGCCGCCGCGGAGCTGCGGTCGAAGAACGCGAGAGGCAGCCTGAGGATGCGCTCGAAGACCTCCTGCCGCAGCTCACTCACGACCCGACGGCTCACCGAGCCCATGAACCAGGTCTGTGTGAAATCGCCGATCCCGCGCAGCGTGAAGAGCAAAACGAGCGCGACCGGCAGCCACAGGATGATGCGCGGATTGGGGTGCGTGAAGGTGTCGTCGCCGAGCTGCTTGCCGAAATAGGCGAGCGCGGCGGTGCTCGCCGAGTAGAGCACGGCCCCCGCGACGCCGAACGCGAACGCGCTCCGGTGACGCGCTACGTAACCGAGGAGACGCCGGTACGTGCGGAGCGGATCCGCTGCCGCAGCGGGCCGCGCTCTCGCGACGTCATTCAAGGCTTGCTCGCCGGCTCGCTCTGGACCGTCGCGATCGCAATTTCGGCGAAGCCGAGACGTCCGAGCACGTCCATCGCCGTCACCACCGACTGATTGGTCGCGCGCGCATCGGCGCGGATCGTCACGCGCTGATTGCGGCTCGAGCCTGCGGCCCGCAGCAGCGCCGTTCGCAGTGTCTCGGAGCTCGAGTTGATGAGCTCGCGACCGTTCACGAGATAGCCGCCCTGCTCGGTGACCGTGATGGTGAGCGGCTCGAGCTTCGGACGATTCACCGGCACGCTGCTCGCCTGAGGCAGGCGGATGTGGATGCGCCCCTCCTGTGTGAGCGAGCTCGACAGCATGAAGAACACGACCATCATCAGCACGACGTCGATCAGCGAGACGAGATTGATCTCGGGATCCTCGAGACGGCGTGGGCGAAGGTTCATCGGCGCGCCTTCAGCAGCTCCGTACGCGCAGCTTGGACATCGGCACGTGCGCCCTCACCGCGCAGGGCCTCGACCCGCGCACTCTCGTGCACCGCGGGCCGCGGACCCTCGTGCGTCCCCGCTCGCGCCGGCTCCGGCGCCGCGTGCCCCGCGTGACCCGCGTGCCCTGCCGCCTCGAGCGCATCGGCGAGCTTGATGGCGTCCTTCTCCATCTCAATCACGAAACCCTCGACGCGGCCGCGCAGATAGCGATAGGCGATGAGCGCCGGGATCGCAACGCACAGACCGGCCGCCGTCGCGATCAGTGCCTCGGCGATGCCGCCCGAGAGCATCCGCGGGTCGCCGGCCGCGCCGGCCTGCAGCGCATCGAACGCCTTGATGATGCCGGTGACTGTGCCGAGGAGCCCGAGGAGCGGTGAGATGCTGGCGATGGT
The DNA here is from genome assembly GCA_035606175.1 of Steroidobacteraceae bacterium. Classification (GTDB taxonomy): domain Bacteria; phylum Pseudomonadota; class Gammaproteobacteria; order Steroidobacterales; family Steroidobacteraceae; genus JASHUC01. The sequence goes on from DATNFW010000038.1 coordinate 5,515, forward strand.
GCCGAGCATGTTGAGGAAGCGCTCGAGGTCGTGCACCGCGTGCCTGCCGGCGTCCTCGAGCCGCTCCATCATGATCTCGCGCGAGCGGTGGCGGTTGGCGAGCCCCGCCGCGAGCACCTTGCCGAGCGGGGAGTTCTGCTCGAGCGCGGCGATCACCTTGTCGTTGACCTGATTCGCCTCCACGAGCTGCCAGAGCCGGTTCGTCAGGTCGCGCGGCAGGACGCGCTTCTCCTGCAGCGTCCACAGCCGCTCGAGAATGATCGCGGCTGCGGCGATGGAGCACAGAACGATCGGCCACATGAACGGGCCGCCGGCCCGTACGATTTCCCACATCCGTTTGAATCCTTAGGAGGCTGTCGCGCTCATGATTGCCGCGTGAGGCAGTCGGCGATCATGCGTTTGACAGGCTCCGGTACCCCCGAGGATGGAAGCTCATGATATCTGGTAGAGTTGCGCGCGCCTATGCCTCGCCGGCTCCTCAAGCGGATCGTGCCCCACGCTCACGCGCTCAGAAGCCGGTGGTATCTGAAGGTCTTCGGGTCGCACCTGACCGATCCGCGGCTGTGGTCGCTGCAGCGCCGAGGCGTTACGGCCGCGTTCGGCGCGGGGCTCGCCATCTGCTTCCTGCCCCTGCCGATCCACCTGCCGCTCGCCGCGCTGGTCGCGATAGTTTGGCGCCTCAACGTCCCCTGCGTGATCGCAACGACGTGGATCGTGAACCCGTTCACGATGGTGCCGATCTACTACGTCGCGTATCGGGTCGGAACGGCCGTTACGGGCGATGCACCGCACGCCTTCGGCTTCCGCCTGAGCTGGGACTGGCTGCAGCACGGGCTCGGGCCCATGTGGAAGCCCTTCCTCGTCGGCTGCCTCGTGTGCGCGGTCGTCTGCGGATTCGGCGGCTGGTTCGTGCTCGAGGTCATCTGGCGCCGGAGCGTGGTGCGCCGTTACCGCGAGCGACGCACGGCCTCGACACCCGGGTAGCCCGGTTCCCCGAGCTGCCCAGCCTGCGCTCCTCCCCCGGACTGCGGGGCCCGATCGGACTCGGCAGGGTCGCGCTCGGCACCGCGTATCTGCGTCAATACGCCCTGCTCGAGCGCGAGTACGCGATCCATCCTCGCGGCGAGCTGCGTGTCGTGCGTGACGACGATCAGGCTCGTTCCACGCTCGCGATTGAGCTCGAGCATCAATGCGAACACCTGCTCGGCATTCGCCCCATCAAGGTTACCCGTCGGCTCGTCGGCGAGCACGATCCGCGGCTGCGTCACGAGCGCGCGCGCGACGGCGGCCCTCTGGCGTTCGCCTCCGGAGAGCTGATGCGGCCGGTGCGTCAGGCGTTCCCCGAGACCTACCCGCTCGAGCAGCTCGCGCGCGCGGGAGCGCGCCTCGGTGACCGGCATGCGCCGCACGAGGAGCGGCATGGCGACGTTCTCGAGCGCGGAGAACTCGGGCAGCAGATGATGAAATTGATAGACGAAACCGAGCGCCCGGTTGCGCAGCATCCCTCGCGCAGCTTCCCCGAGCCCGTGGATGTCCTCCCCATCGATCAGCACGCGGCCGGAGGTCGGCGGATCGAGACCGCCGAGTATCTGCAGCAGTGTCGTCTTGCCGGAGCCGGAGGCGCCGACGATCGCGACGCGCTCCCGGGGAGCGACCGCGAGCTCGATGCCGCGCAGCACCTCGAGGGTGACCGGCCCCTGGCGGAAGCTCTTGCGCAGCGCCTCCGCGCGGAGCACGGCCGTCGGCGCATCGCCCGGGCGCGCCGGCTCGACGCCCCGGGCTGACGCGGCCTCGGTGCGTTGCGCAGGCGTCTCAAACATCATGGTGCAGAGCCTCGGCGGGCGCCGTGCGCGAGGCGCGCCAGGCCGGATAGAGCGTCGCGAGCGCACAGAGGATGAACGCCACGCCGCAGACCTTCGCCACGTCGGTCCATTCGACGAACGCGGGCAGGTCGCTCATGCTGTAGACGCGCGGATCGAGGAAATGCGTGCCGAGCAGGTGCTCGAGCGAGTGGACCGCGGATTCGACGTGGTGCGAGAAGAGCACTCCGAGCCCCGCTCCGAGCGCCGTCCCGGCGAGCCCGATCAGCACGCCCTGCAGCGCGAAGGTCGCGAGCACGTTGCGCGGGCCCGCCCCGAGCGTGCGCAGAATCGCAATGTCGCTCTGCTTCTCCTTCACGATCATCACGAGCGTCGCGATGATGTTGAACGCAGCGACCGCGACGATCATCAGCAGGATCACGAACATCATCGATTTGGTGATCTCGATGGAGCGGAAGAGGTTCACGTTCTTCTTCGTCCAGTCGCTGATGTAGAAACCGCCGCCGAGGCCGATCGCGAGCGCGCGGACGGTGTGCGGAGCGCGAAACGGGTCGGCGAGCGTCAACCGGACCCCCGTCGCGCAATCGGGGCCGACCCCCGGGTCTGCGCAGAGATGATACACGCGGTCCGCATCGGCCATCGAAATGAGCGCAAGTGCGCTGTCGTACTCGTACATCCCCGAGTGGAACAGTCCGCTCACCTGGAATCTGCGCATGCGCGGCACGATGCCGACCGGTGTCGGCGTGCCCTCGGGCACGATGAGGACGATCGTATCCCCGACCTTCACATCGAGGTCGCCGGCGAGCGCCGATCCGAGAACGATTCGCCAGGCGCCCGGGACGAGATCCTCGATCCGTCCCTTCGTCAGGCGATCCGCGATACCCGTGGTCTTGCGCTCCTCGCGCGGGATGACACCCCGGATGCGTGTTCCGATCACGTGATCGCCGTGTACGAGAATCGCCTGCGCCTCGACATAGGGCGATGCCGCGGTCACTCCCGGCTCGCGCAGCGCGGCCGATTGAGCGGCGCGCCAGTTGGGCAGGTCGCCGTCGAGCCCTTCGAGCGTCGCATGCGAGGTGACCGACAGCATGCGCGTGCGCAGCTCGCGCGCGAAGCCGTTCATCACGGAGAGCACGACGATCAGCACGGCGATTCCGAGGGTGAGCCCGACGATCGAGGTGAGCGAGACGAAAGAGATGAAGCCGCGGCGCTGTGTCGAGCGCAGATAGCGCGTTGCGAGCTGCCATTCGTAGGGTCCGAGCATCTTCCCCGCCCTTTACTCGTAGCGCAGGGCATCCGCCGGCGGCGTGCGGGCGGCGCGGAACGCCGGATAGATCGTCGCCAAAGCGGTGAGGGCGAGCGCGGCGATCGCAATCAATACGACGTTCCACGCCTCGACCTGCGAGGGGATCGAGGTGTCGTAGTACACGGTCGGGTCCATGATTTGGAAACCGAACGTATGCTCGAGCGCCGGAACGATCGTCTCGACATTGAGCGCGAGCGCGACGCCGAGCGCGACGCCGAGTGCGACGCCCGCCCAGCCGATGACGAGTCCCTGAGTGAGGAAAACGCCCATCACCCGGCGCGGGGATGTGCCGAAGGTTCTCAAGATCGCGATGTCCGTGCGCTTGTCGTTCACCACCATCACGAGCATCGCGATCAGATTGAAGGCCGCGACGGCGACGATGAGCAGCAGGATGAGCGACATCATGGTCTTTTCGATCCGGATCGCGCGGAAGTAGCTCGCGTTGTCTTGCGTCCAGTCGACGATCTCGAGGCCGGCCGGCAAGCGGGGACGAATGAGCGCAGCGAAGCGCGGGGCTGCGAGCGGATCGGCGAAGCGCACGTGCAGGCCCTGCCCGCTCGGGGCGACGCCGAGCGCGCGCACGTCGGCGAGGTTCGCGAGTATGAGCGTTGCCTGATTCTCCTCGAGTCCGACCTCGAACGTACCCGCCACGCGCAGCTGCCGCAGTTTCGGCGCAGGGGTGCCGTCCGGGAGGATCGTTGGAATGAGCAGCGTGATCCGATCGCCCGGCATGAGACCCAGCTGCTCCGCGACGACATCGCCGACCATGGCGGCGCCGCTTCCGGGTGTGAGATCGGCGAGGCGGCCGGATTTGATGAACTTCGCCACGGCCGTGACGCTCGACTCGAGCTGCGGATCGACGCCGCGCAGCAGCACCGGCTGCATCTCCGGCGAGCGCACCGCGAGCACCTCCGCCTCGAGGTATGGAGCGACGCCGACGACACCCGGCACCGAGCGCGCCGCCCGCATCGCATCCGCCCATTCGGACGCGGAGGGCGCAGGCGCCGAGGGCTGGCTCGCGACGATCCGCGCATCGGAGCTGAACGAGAGCAGCCGAGTGCGCAGCTCGCCCTCGAAGCCGTTCATCACCGAGAGGATTACGATGAGCGCCGCGACGCCCACGCAGACGCCGATCAGCGACACCCAGGTAATGAAGGAGACGAAGAACTTGTGGGTACGTGCGCGGACGTAGCGCAACCCCACGTACAGAGACAGAGGATGGAACACTGCGCGCATTTAACCACAGCGAACGCGGGGCCGGTGATCCCGCGACCCGCGTCACAGATCGCGCGGCGGCCGGCTGAGCTCGGGCTTGACGGAATCCGCCGGTGCTATAGTCGGAGAACAGCTGCTTGCGGGGAGGTCGCATGCGCTTGCCGAAACGTCGCACGAGATGGGGTGCAGGTCGGAAGATCGGCCGCGCCATGCCCGTTGGTCTCGCGGCGGGACTCGCCGCCTGCGCGGTGCTGGGCACGTTCGCCGTTGCCTGCGCCGAGACCGTCGTGGTCAACGACAAGGTCATGGTGCGTGACTCGAGCATCGCGCGGCCTTCGGGCGGCATGCGCATGGAGGAGGTCGAGCACAAGTTCGGCGAACCGACGAAGCGCCATCCGACCGTCGGCAAGCCGCCGATCACCCGCTGGGATTACCCGCAGTTCTCCGTGTTCTTCGAGGGCGATCGCGTCATTCACGCAGTCGTCGTCGGCGCGCAGCCCGCTCGCAGCTGACGCCGCTCCCTGACGCTGAAGCTGCTCCCCGAACGCTGAAGCAACTCCTCGGACGCTGAAGAGCTCCCCTGACGCTGCAGCGGCCATCGCGGCAGAATCCCGCGCGCTCGCCGAGGCCGCTTCACCCCCGCCCCGCGGGGCCGGTAAGCTTGCGCCCCCCACGGCCGGTTGGCGGCCGTCACGCAAGCCTGCGCCCCACATGTCCACCGCTCTGCTCTCGCCTCGCGCCCCGACCGTCTCCGAGCCGCGCGTGCGCTGGCAGGGCCTTCACGGAAGCGCCGCGGCGCTCGCGCTCGCGGAGACTCTCGGGCGCGATGAGCGGCTGCATCTGGTGGTCACGCGCGGGGCACGCGACGTGGAGCGCTTCGCGGCCGAGGTCCGCTTCTTCGGAGGCGGCGGACACAACGTGCTGATGCTGCCCGACTGGGAAGTGCTTCCGTACGATGTGTTCTCGCCGCACCCGGATATCGTCTCGCAGCGGCTGCGCACACTCTTTCAACTGCCGCTGGCGCGCCGTGGGTGCCTGATCGTCGCCGCGGACACCCTCCTGCAGCGCCTCCCCCCTCGCGAATACGTCCAGAGCCGCACCTTCGAGCTCACCGTCGGCGAAACGCTCGCCCTCGAGCCGTTCAAGGCGCGACTCGTCGACGCCGGCTACGCGAACGTGAGTCAGGTCGCAGGGCCCGGCGAGTTCGCCGTGCGCGGCTCGATCGTCGATGTGTTTCCGATGGGCTCCTCGGAGCCGCTGCGCATCGACTTGTTCGACGAGGAGATCGAGGGGCTGCGCCGCTTCGATCCGGAAACGCAGCGCTCGCTCGGCTCTATCGAGCGCGTGCGGCTTCTGCCCGCACGCGAAGTCCCCCTCGATCCGGAGGCGGTGCGCGGCTTTCGCCGCCGGTACCGCACACGCTTCGAGGGCGACCCGATGCAATCCGCCATTTACCGCGGCGTAAGCGAAGGCATCGCCCCGGCAGGGATCGAGTTCTATCTGCCGCTTTTCTTCGATGAGACTGCGACGCTGTTCGATTACCTCCCTCGAAACGCCGTGATCGTGTACGAGACGGCCTCGGGCGAGGAGCTCGATCGCGCATGGCGCGATGTCGAGAATCGTTACGAGGACCGCCGCCACGATATCGAGCGCCCGGTCGTCGCGCCTCGCGAGCTCTTCCTCGACCCGCGCGAGCTCGCGGAGCGGGCGGCTCCGTTTGCGAGTATCGCGCTCGAGACGGATGCGGCGGGAGCCGCAACGACGCCAGCGGCCGGCGAGGTCACCTACACGTTGCCGACCGTCGAACCGCGCGAGTTGCGCATCGACCCGCGCGCCGAGGAGCCCCTCGCGCCACTCGAGGCTTTCATCGAAGAGCTCGGCGGGCGCGTGCTGATCGGAGCCGATTCCCCGGGGCGGCGCGAAGTGCTGCACGAGATGCTCGCCGCCCGTTTCCCCGGGCTGAGCGTCGTGCCCGACTGGAAAGCGTTCGCACAAGGTCGCGAGACTCTCGCGCTCACCGTCGCGCCGGATGTCGAGGGGCTGCAAATCACCCGCCCGCCTCTCGCGCTTCTCTCGGAGTCGCAGCTCTTCGGGGCACGCGCGCGCCAGGAGCGGCGGCGGCGGCGCACGACGGCCGACCCGGCCGCGATCCTGCGCGATCTGATGGACCTCGCCCCCGGGGCCCCCGTGGTGCACGAGGAATACGGGGTCGGGCGCTACATCGGCTTGTTGCCGATGCAAGTCGCCGGCGAGCAGGGCGAGTTTCTCGTGCTCGAGTATCGGGACGGCGACCGCGTGTACGTCCCGGTCCACGCGCTGCATCTCGTCAGCCGCTACACCGGAGCCGCCCCCGAGAGCGCACCGCTCCACAAGCTCGGCACGGACCAGTGGGCCAAAGCGCGCAAGCGGGCCGCCGATCAGATTCGCGATGTCGCCGCAGAACTCCTCGACCTCTACGCGCGCCGCAAGGCGCGGCAGGGTCTCGCGCTCCCTTTCAATGCGGCCGAGTACCAGACATTCGCGCAAGCGTTCCCCTTCGAGGAGACCGCGGATCAGGCCGCGGCGATCCGCCGTGTGCTCGATGACCTCGAGAAGCCCGAGCCGATGGATCGCATCGTCTGCGGCGATGTGGGATTCGGCAAGACGGAAGTGGCCATGCGCGCGGCATTCGCGGCGGTGCAGGCGGGCAAGCAGACCGCCGTGCTCGTCCCCACGACCCTGCTCGCGCAGCAGCACCTTGCGAATTTCCGCGATCGCTTCGCCGACTGGCCGGTGCGCATCGAGAGTCTGTCGCGCTTTCGCACGGGCAGCGAAAGTGGTGCCGTGGTCGAGGGGCTCGAGCGCGGCACGATCGACATCGTGATCGCCACGCACCGCCTGCTGCATGCGAATGCGCGCTTCAAAGACCTGGGGCTCGTCATCATCGACGAGGAGCACCGCTTCGGCGTGCGCGACAAGGAGCGCTTGAAGGCGCTGCGCGCCGAGGTGCACGTGCTCACGCTCACCGCAACACCGATCCCGCGCACGCTCAACATGGCGCTCGGGTCATTGCGCGATCTGTCGCTGATTGCCACACCGCCGCAGGAGCGGCTCGCGATCAAAACCTTCGTGACGGAGTGGCACGGCCCGAGCCTGCGCGAGGCGGTGCTGCGGGAGCTGCGTCGCGGCGGACAGATCTATTTCGTACACAACGAGATCCGCACGATCGAGCAGATCGCCGAGAAGCTGCGCGAGCTCGTTCCCGAAGCGGACCTGCGCATCGGTCACGGCCAGATGCGCGAGCGCGAGCTCGAGCAATTGATGGTCGATTTCTATCACCGTCGCTTCAATCTCCTGCTCTGCACGACGATCATCGAGAGCGGCATCGACGTGCCGACCGCGAACACGATCATGATTCACCGCGCCGACCGCATGGGGCTCGCGCAGCTGCATCAGCTGCGCGGGCGCGTCGGCCGCTCGCATCACCGCGCCTACGCCTACCTCATCGTGCCGCCGCGACGCGAGCTCGCAGCCGATGCGGTGAAGCGGCTCGAGGCCATCGAGTCGCTCGAGGAGCTCGGCGCGGGCTTCGTGCTCGCAACGCACGATCTCGAGATTCGCGGCGCAGGCGAGCTGCTCGGCGAGGCGCAGAGCGGCCAGATGACCGAGATCGGCCTCGCGCTTTATCTCGATCTCCTCGAGCATGCGGTGAAGTCGCTGAAGGAAGGCCGCGAGCCGCAGCTCGATCAGCCGCTCGCGGCGGCGACCGAAGTCGAGTTGCACGTACCCGCGCTGCTGCCGGAGGCCTACGTGAGCGATGTGCACGTGAGGCTCGTCCTGTACAAGCGGATCGCGGCCGCCCCGAACGGGGCCGCGCTCGATGAGCTCACCGCCGAGCTCGTCGACCGTTTCGGCGAGCTGCCCTCGGCGGCGCACAGCCTCTTCAGCATCGCCCGCCTGAAGCTCCGCGCGCGAGAGCTCGGGGTGCGGCGCCTCGATCTCGGTCGTGAGGGAGGCTATGTGCTCTTCGAGCAGGTCAACGGCATCGATCCGGCGAACCTGGTGCGCGTAATCCAGCGCGATCCGCGCGAGTTCCGCCTCGAAGGGGCGTTGAAGCTCCGTGTGACTCGCCCCCTCGCGGAGGAGCCGAAGCGGTTCGAGTACGCCCGCGAGCTTCTCGAGCGGCTCGGCCGCAACGCGCGACCCGTGCACACACCGGCCGCCCGCAGACTCGAGGCTGCCGAGGAGTGAGCAGGTACAATTGAGCGAAATATGATGAGGCTCCCCACCGTCCTCGCCGCCGCACTGGTTTGCGTATCGGCATCTCTTTGGATCCCGGCTCGCGGACAGTCCGCCCCGCCGCCGGCGAGCTCGCCCGCGAAGGCCGTGCCGCGCGCAGCTGCACCGCGCGCACCCGCACTTCGCTCGCGCACGGCAGCCCCCGCCGCTTCGGCCGCTCCGGCGGCTGCGAGCACGTCTGGTTCGAGTGCGCCGGCCGCCGCTCGAGCCGCGCGCCCCCCGCCGCTTTATCGCGTGGAGCTCATCGTCTTCCGAGCGACCTCCGCCCTCGGCGCCCCGGAAGACTGGGCCCTGGAGGCCGGTACGGCCCCGCTCACATCCACCGATGCAGACCCGGGCGGCGCCGAGCCGAGTGGCACCCAGCCGAGCGGCGCCCAGCCGAGCGGCGGGGAGCCGAGCAGCGCCCCATCCGCGGGCACGACGCCGGGCGCGGCAACGGGCACGACGCCCGGCGCGGCAACGGGCGCGGCGCAGGCGAGCGGCGCACCCACCGCTGCGGATCCGGCAAGCAGCGGGGCGCCGGGCGCTGTGGTCCGCGTTCTGCCCTCCTCGGAGTTGACGCTCGGTGCAGTCGCATCGCGACTGCGCGCGAGCGGCCGCTATGTCCCCGTCGCGCACATCGGATGGACACAGACCGCGAGCCCCTGGGGCAAGCCGGTCGAAATTCCGGTGCAGAGCGTCGGCCTCGATGCGCCCGGGATCACGGGCACCGTCGCGCTCGAGCGCGGCGTCTTCCTGCATCTCGCGCTCGATCTGCGCTATGCCATGCCCGACCCGCCGGCCGGGCTCGATGCGCCGCCCGGCACCGTCTTCGTACTCGACCAGAGTCACCGGGTTCGACTCAAAGAGCGCAACTACTTCGATCACCCCGCGTTCGGCGTGATCGCCCTCGTGACCTCGGCCGAGTCGAGCGCTCCCAAGCGCTAGGCGGCGCATTGAGCGGAGCGGTCGCGGCGGGACTCGTCGCCGCGGTGCCCGTGTTTGTCTGGAGCGCGATGCCGGGACGGCTCCCGCGGCGGCTACGCCTTGAAATCCCGTGCTTCCGCCGCGCAAAACTGATTCTTGCCGACCGCCTTCGCGCGTTTGAGTGCCGCGACGCACGCCGTCACGAGCGCATCGAGCGGCTGATCGCGGACCGGCACGAGGCTCGCCACCCCGGCGCTCAAAGTCACGTAGCGGCTGCCGTTGCCCGCGCGCGGATTGTGGATGAGGAGGTCACGCACGCGCTGGATCACGAGCTTCGCGTATTCCGCGGCATGCGCAGCGGCTTCGCCCTGCGTGAGAACGGCGAAGGTGCCCCCCTCCCAGCGCCCGACCAGATCGCTCCCTCGCCGATAGGAGCTGCCGATCGCCCGCGCAACGCGACGGATGCACGCATCGCCCGCGACCTTGTCGAAGGTCTCGTTGTAGCAGCCGAGATCGTCGATGTCGAAGAGCGTGAGGCCGATCTCATGGGTATCGCGCTGCGCGACCTGCCAGTCGCGCCGCAGCAGCTCCTCGAAGAAGGCTCTCGAGTGCAGCGCTGTCAAACGATCCTCGCGCATCCAGGCCGGCAGACCCGATGAGACGACGAGCATCTCGGGCTGGCCGAGCGCCGTGAACGTGCCGGTCGGAACCCGCTCGGCCGGCAGCCGCTCGCTCACGTCGCGGTGATAGCTCACCCACTGAACGAGCTGCCCGTTCTCATCGCGCACCGGCTGCAGCAGCATCTCGTTCCAAAACATCGCTCCGTTCGGGCGGTAGTTGCGCAGGAGTGCCCGGCCCGGCTCGCCGCGCTCGAGCGCCTCGCGCAGCTCGAGCCGCGCCTCTTGATCGCGATCGGTTCCCTGCAGCATGCGCAAATTCGCGCCGAGCAGCGCCTCGGCCGGATATCCGCAGAGCTCGAGGAACGCGCGATTCACATAGCGAACCGGGTGGCTCACGACGGTGGCGTCGCAGACGACGATGCCCTCGGGCGCAGCATCGAGAATCTCGCGCCAGCCTTCGGGCCAGAGGCTCATGCCGCACCGGGCCGCAGAGTGAGCGCGGGAACGGCCGCACTGCGCGCGAGCGCATCGCGCGCTTCGCGCCACTCGGTCGAGCGGCTGAGATCGTCCCAGGCGACGCCATCGCGCCCGCGCATGCGGACGATGCGCAGCTGCGAGACCGGCTCGGGCTCCGCATCGAGATCATCGAGCAGCGATACGACGGCCGCGCGATCGTTGCAGACGGGCAGCACGTCGCAGCCGGCGGCGAGCGCGAGCTCCGCACGATCGACGATGCCGCCACAGGCTGCTGCGCCACCCATCGACAGATCATCTGTGAATACTGCCCCCTGGAAGCGCAGATCCCCGCGCAGCACCTCGCCGATCCAGCGCTTCGAGAGACTCGCGGGACGCTCGTCGACCGCGGGGAACTGCACGTGCGCCGCCATCACCGCCGGCAGGCCGTTGTCGATCAGGCGGCGGTACGGCGCGAGATCGTCCGTCAAATCGTCGAGCCCGCGCCGATCGATCGGCAGCGACCGATGTGAATCGATCCGGACGGCACCGTGACCCGGAAAGTGCTTGGCCGTCGCGGCCATGCCCGCATCGCGCATGCCGTGCGCATAGGCCACCGCGAGCTGCGCGACCGCATCCGCGCGCGCGTGAAATGCACGATCGCCGATCACCTCGCTCAACCCGTAGTCGAGATCGACGCACGGCGCAAACGATAGATCGACGCCGTGAGAGCGCAGCTCCGCGGCCATGAGCCAACCCATGCGGCGCGCGAGTGCGAGCCCCTCGCGAACGTCCGCATCGAACTCGTGGCCGATGCGCCGCGCGGGAGGCAAGTGCGCGAAGGGAGCCGATCGAAAGCGCTGCACGCGCCCACCCTCATGGTCCACCGCGACGAGCAGCGAAGGACTGCGGGCAGCGTGAATGGCGGCGACGAGCGCCGAGAGCTGCGCGGACTCTGCGAAGTTGCGCGTGAACAGGATCACTCCGCCGACGAGCGGGTGCTCGAGCAGTTCGCGCTCCTCCGCGTCGATCTCGGGACCGGCGAGATCGATCATGAGCGGCCCCAGAGTCATGTGGCGTCAGCCTCTCCCTCTATCCGCCGGGCTCAAGGAGCGCAATCGACTCGACGTGCGTGGTATGAGGGAACATGTCCACCACTCCGGCCGCCTCGAGCGCAAAGCCGTGGTCGTGAACCAGCACCCCCACATCCCGCGCAAGACTGCCCGGATGGCAAGAAATATACAGCACCCTTTCCGGGGCAATTCGTGCGATGGTCCGCATTACGTCGCGAGCGCCGGCGCGCGGCGGATCGAGCAGCACATGGCTGAAGCCGCGCGTGAGCCAGGGCAGATCGGGGGGCAGCGGCTGCGCGAGGTCGGCTGTGATGAATGTGGCGTTTCCGATTCCGTTGAGATGCGCATTATGTCGTGCGCGCTCGATGAGCCCCGGCTCCCCTTCGACGCCGAGTACTTCGGCTGCCCGTCGGGCGAGCGGCAGCGTGAAATTCCCGAGACCGCAGTACAGGTCGAGCACGCGCGAAGCCGGTGTCAGCTCGAGCAGCGAGACCGCCCGGCTGACGAGCGCGCCATTCATGGGCGCGTTCACCTGCACGAAATCCGTCGGCTCAAACTCGATCCGCACCCCAAACTCCGCGAGCCGGTAATCGAGTGGATCCCCGCGCTCAGCTGAGAGGCGCGTCACGGTCTCGAGTCCGCCCCGCTGCAGATACAAACGCACTCCGTGTGCGCGCTCGAAACGCTCGAGCGTTGCGAGATCCGCGGCCGTGGGCTCCGCGAGCACGCGCAGCACGAGCGCCGTCGCGCTCTCGCCCACGGCGACCTCGATCTGCGGGATGCGCTCGCGCACGTCGAGTTGCGTCAGCGTCTCCGACAGCGGACCGATCAACGCGCCGGTCGGTGGGGCGAGGACCTCGCAGCGCTCGGTCGCCGTGACATAGGGCGCGAGCCGCTCTCGGAAACCGACGAGCACGCGGCCTTTTTTGGCCACGTAGCGCGCGCCGAGCCGCGCGCGGCGTCGATACCCCCAGGCTGGGCCGCGGAGCGCCTCGAGCCAGCGCCGCGGCTCCGCGTGCGCGATGCGCGCGAGGCTCTCGGCGAGCTCGAGCTGCTTCGCCTCGATCTGTCGCTCGACCGCGAAGTGCTGCAGGGCGCAGCCGCCGCACACACCGAAATGCGCGCAACGCGGCTCGGTGCGCTCCGGAGCGGGCCGCACCACCTCGATGAGCTCGGCCTCATCGTGCCGGCTGCGGCGCCGCGCGCGTCGAAAGCGCACGACCTCACCGGGCAGAGCGCCTGCGATGAATACGGTCTTCCCGCCGTGGACGACGCCCTCGCCTTCGTGAGTCAGCGCATCGACGGTACCGAGCTCGGTTTCGGTCACTCCCTCGACCTTCAATCCTTCAACCCCTCCCGCTCGAGCGCCTCCCACGCGCCCAGGAACTCGGCATGGTGCGGCTCCCCACCCGCGCGCAGCATCTCCTTCACGTGCGCGATCTCCTCCGCGAGGCGTCCGGGCGCCATGCGGCCGCGCATCGCCTCGAAGCGCAGATAGATGAGATAGGTGTTGAGCACGTCGGTCTCGCAGTAGCGGCGAATGCGCACGATCTCCCCCGCGAGCCACGCGTCCCAGACCTGGCTCCCGTCGAACCCGAGCTTCCCGGGGAGGCCCAGGAGCGCCGCGGCATCGGCGAGCGAGGCGCGCGCGCGAGTTTGATGAGCGGAGAGGACGTCCATCAAATCGATGTGCCGCCAGTGATAGCGCGACAGATAGTTGTTGAAGCGGAACGACACATCGTCGTCGCCGGTTTCCCAGTAGCGCGGCGCCTGCACGCCCCTCTTCAGTGCGCGATAGTGCAGCACGGGCAGATCGAAGCCGCAGCCGTTCCAGGAAACGAGCACGGGGCCGTAGCGCTCGATGCCATCGAAGAAGCGCTCGACGAGCTCCGCCTCCCCGGAGTCCGGCTCCCCGAGGCTCCAGAGCTTCACTCCCTCGCCGCTGCGAAGCAGGCAGGAGATCGCAACGATGCGATGAAAAGCGAGCGGCAGGAATTCCTCGCCGGTGCGTTGGCGGCGCAGGGTGAACATCGCCTTCGCGACGTCCGCATCGGGCAGATCGCCGAGCCCGTGCACGCGCCGACCGAGCGCCACATCGGGCACCGTCTCGATGTCGAAAACGAGCGTGCTGCCGGCCATGAGTGCGTGCCCGGGGCCGTTCAGGCCGCCTTCATCAGCACCGCGACCGCGACGACGAGTCCTGCCTCATCGGTGAGTGTGACGTGACCCTCCCCGATACCGAGGCCGCACCGCACGCGATCGCCGCGCTCGGAGAAGACCACCTCGGGCTTTCCCCAGGAGTTCTGCACCACGCCGACGTCCCGAATCCAAACGCCGTGCGCGAATCCGGTGCCCATCGCCTTGACGATCGCCTCCTTCGCGGCGAAGCGCATCGCAATGAAGCGCTCCCGGCGATTCGTGCGCTCGAGCTGCGCACGCTCCTGCGGCATGAGCAGATGATCGATGAAACGCGCACCGAAGCGCTCGAGCGCATGAGCGATGCGCCGGGTCTCGAGCACATCCACGCCGATCCCGAAGATCACGCGCGCGCCGCCTGCATGAGCGCTTTCATTTCCCGTACGGCCGCCTCGACGCCTGAGAACACGGCTCGCGCGATGATCGCATGGCCGATATTGAGCTCGACGATCTCCCTCACCGCCGCAACGGGGCCGACGTTCTGATAGTTGAGGCCATGCCCTGCATGCACCTCGAGTCCGAGGCCCGCACCGAGTCGCGCGCTCGCGTGCAACCGCTCGAGCTCGATCGCGCGCTGCGCGCCCGCGGCCTCCGAGTACGCGCCCGTGTGCAGCTCGATCGCCGGCACGCCGATGCGCGCGGCGGCCTCGACCTGCCGGGGCTCGGGGTCGATGAACAGCGCCACGCGGATGCCACTCTCGCGGAGCGCCACGGCGGCCTCGGCGATGTGCGCAGCCTGTCCCGCCGCATCGAGTCCGCCTTCCGTCGTGATCTCCGCCCGTCGCTCGGGCACGAGGCAGCAGTCCGCCGGGCGCACCTCCCGCGCGATGTCGATCATCTCGTCGGTCACCGCCATCTCGAGGTTCATGCGAGTCTGCAGCAGTCCCTTGAGCGCATGGACGTCATGGTCGCGAATATGCCGGCGGTCCTCCCGCAGATGCAGCGTGATGCTGTCCGCGCCCGCCATCTCCGCGGCGAGCGCGGCATGAGCCGGATCGGGATAGCGCGCGCGCCGCGCCTCGCGCAGGGTGGCGACATGGTCGATGTTCACGCCGAGGGCGATCGGGGTGGCGGTCATGGGAGGCGAGCTTCCAGGATGTACGGCCGACTGGTCAATCGCGGCGTGCGGCTCGCCGCCGACCCGCGATCGCGCGGGCGACCGTGCGCGTCGCGAGCTCGCGTCCCTCGAGACAATGATCGAGCGCCACCTTGAGGAGCCGGCGCGCATCCTCGAGCTCCTGCGGATGCTCGAGCTGCTCGCGCGCGAGCGCGATGAGGGAGCGGCCGGAGAGGGCTCCCGGCGCGCCTGCCGCGGCGGCAACGAGCCCCTGCTCGGGACGGAATTGATAGAACAGCGCCGGATCGATGGCGCCGCCGCCGGCTGCGCTCGTCACACCCGCGGCACTCGTCACGCCCCCTGCGCTCGTCTCGAGATCGAGCCCATAGCCGACCTCCTCGAGCAGACGCTTCTCGAAGAGCCGCAGTGGACGCTCCATCTCGTGCGGGCCCGGGGCGGTGGCCGCGGCGAGCGCCTCGAGCGCGTGCCGGTACGCCTCGTATAGGGCGGGATGTGGATCATGGCGCGTCGTGAGCTTCAAGATGAGCTCGTTGAGATAGAACGCGGCGAGCAGTCGGTCCGCGGCGAGCGGGCGCGGCGCACCCTCGAGCTCCGCACCGGTCAGCTGGGGCGCCTCGCCGCGTCCGCTCCAGCTGAGGAGCAGCGGTTGGAACGGCTGCAGCACTGCGGCGAGCCGCGATTTCGGTCCGCGTACACCGCGCGCGAAGAGCGACAGCCGGCCGTGATCGCGCGTCAGCACCTCGAGGATTCGGCTGGTATCGCGGTAGGGCAAGTGATGCAGCAGATACCCGGGGGCAAGCTGCACACGAGACGGTGCGCTCAAACCTCGAGCCCGAGCTGCTGCAGCGCGCGGGCACTGTCCGCCCAGCCTTCGCGCACTTTGACCCACAGCGTCAGATGCAGCCGCCGTCCGAGTGCCCGATTGAGCTCGAGCCGGGCGGCCCGGCCGATCCGCTTCAACCGCTCCCCGCGCGCGCCGATGACGATCGGCTTCTGCCCCGCCCGGTCCACCCAGATCGCGGCGTCCACTTCCAACTGCCCATCGGCCTCGGCGGTGCGTTCGATCTCGACGGCGATTCCGTAGGGCAGCTCCTGATCGAGCTCGAGGATGAGCTTCTCGCGGATCGTCTCTGCAATGCGGAAATTGAGGTCGCGATCGGTCCGCTGCTCCGGGGGGAAGAGCTGCGGGGATTCGGGCAGAAGCCGTCCGATCGCCGCAGCGAGCGCATCGACGTTGTCCCGCTTGAGGCCGGATATCGGCACGATCTCCGCGAACTCGTAGCGGCGCGCGAGCTCCGCCATGTAGGGGAGGAGCCGCTCGCGCGGGCGGATGCGATCGATTTTGTTGACGCATGCGATGGCCGGCCGGGCGCTCTCCCGGATGCGATCGAGCACCAGATCGTCCTCGGCGGTCCAGCGGAGCGCCTCGACGACGAGCACGCTCACATCCGCGTTGTGCAGCGCCGCGGCGGCAGTCCGGTTCATCGCGCGATTGAGCGCGCGGCGCACGCCGCGATGCAGCCCGGGTGTATCGACGAATGCGATCTGCGCATGTGCAGTCGTCACGACCCCGAGCACGCGATGGCGCGTGGTCTGCGGGCGCGGCGTGACGATGCTCAGCTTCTCGCCGGTGAGCGCGTTGAGCAGCGTCGACTTGCCGACGTTCGGGCGCCCGACGAGGACTGCGAATCCGGCGCGAAACGATCCTGCAGGTCGCGAGCTCATCAAATCTCCGGGCCTGGAGAGCCCTTCCCGTGCGCCTCGATTGCGGTGAGTGCGTGTCCGGCCGCATCCTGCTCCGCGCGACGGCGGCTGCTCCCGCATCCGCTCACCGGCTGCGGGAGACCTGCGACCTCGCAGCTCACCCAGAATGTCTGATCGTGGGCTTCGCCCGCGGTCCGCTCCACCTCGTAGCGCGGCAGCGGCAACCCTCGGGACTGAAGATACTCCTGCAGGCGGGTCTTGGCGTCCTTGAGCGAGGCAGCGGCCGGCAGCCGCGCGATGCGCGGCTCGAGCAGGACCATGATCGCGGCGCGTGCCGCCTCGAGGCCCCCATCGAGGTAGAGCGCGCCGCAGACGGCCTCGAACGCATCGGCGAGAATGGACTGGCGCCGAAAGCCGCCGGTCTTGAGCTCGCCGGTGCCGAGCTGTAGGACATCGCCGAGCGCGATGTCGGCGGCGATCTCGGCAAGGGGCTCGCTCGCCACCACGCGCGCACGCAGCCGGCTCAGGTCACCCTCGTCGGCATCCGGGAAGGCCCGATAAAGGTGCTCGCCTACAAGAAGGTTGAGCACCGCATCGCCCAGGAACTCCAGCCGCTCGTAATGCGGGCGAGCGGCGCTGCGGTGCGTGAGCGCGGCCGCGAACAGCTTCGGATCGCGGGGTTCGTAGCCCAGTCGCTCGCGGACCCAGCGCTCGGGCCAGCCGGGCCGCACGCCCTCAACCGCCCCCGGTCCGGGAGACCTTATCGAAGTCGATGACCAGCGACAGGTTGGCGAAAAGCGGGGCCACGTCCTCGTACTTCGCCTCGATGACCCAGGAGGCGCCGTTGCGCTGGATTGTGATGTCGTTCACAGCCGGGAAATCGATGCTGTCGACCTCGAAATGCCTCGACAGGGAGTTGAAGATGGACTGGCGATTGGCGGCCGAGCCGTCTGCGAAGGCCGAGGCGGTCTGATCGAGGCTGCGGGCGACGCGCATGTAATTGAGATACACCGGGGTCAGGCGAATGCCGGCGTACGCGACCAAGGCAACCGGGATCAACAGGAAGAGCCAGCCGAGAAATGTGACGCCGCGCTGCCGGCGAAGGGGCTGGGGCGTGCTGGACCTGTACATGTGTGAGCTCCGACGAGCCTGGAAATCAAGCTCGAGCGTACCCTGCAGCGCGCCTCCTGCATCGTGCACCCGTCACTGGATGCGCATCCCGATGCGCTTCCACATCGGCCCTCCCTTGCGCTTCAAGTCCCAATTGAACCAGATTCGCGTCGCTTTGCCGATGAGGTTCGCCTCCGGCACGAAGCCCCAGTAGCGCGAGTCCGCGCTGTTGTCGCGGTTGTCTCCCATCACGAAATACATCCCCGGAGGGATGACGTGCTCGGGCCAGTCCCCGTGCTCCTCGGGGGCGAAGTCGCTCGAGGCCGGACAGACGTACCCGCGCGGCATGTTGCGGTTGCACGTGGGCAGCGGCTCCGCGGCGATGTCGCCCGTCGCCGGGCAATACATCATCGCGTGCGGGTGATGGTCGAGTGTCTCCTCCATGAGGTGCATGCCCTCGTAACAGCCGTCGTCGTACAACCCCCGGTAGGAGGTCGCAACCGGCTTGCCGTTGAGGATGACCTCATCGTTCTGAACGGCGACGCGGTCGCCCGGCAGTCCGACGAGCCGCTTGATGTAGTTGACCGAGGGGTCTGGAGGGTAGCGGAAGACGACCACATCTCCGCGATGCGGCTCGCCGATCGGAACGATCTTCTTATCGACGACGGGCAGGCGCAGGCCATAGTCGAATTTGTTGACGATGATGAAGTCCCCATCGAGCAGCGTCGGCATCATGGAGTCCGAGGGGATGCGGAACGGCTCGAACAGAAACGAGCGCAGCAGCAGCACGATCACTACGACGGGAAAGAAGCTGCGCGCGTAGTCGACGGTGCCCGGCTCGGAGATGACGCTCGGGTCCTTGCCCGACTCGCGGGCCAGTGCGACCCGGTGCTTGCGCAGCAGAAGCGCATCGATGAGCCAGACGATCCCGGTCACGACCGCGATGATGAACAGCACCAGGCTGAAATCGAGCGTCTCGGCTGCGAGGAGCCGCACCACCGCCGCAACGACGAGCACGGGCAGCGCATAGTAGGCGAGCGCGATCACGGGCGGGTCGCGCCCGGCTGCCTCCCCCGCGCGCACCTGGCGGCGCGGCCGCAGAAACCAGTCGTCCACGATGCAGGCGAGCCCGGCGGGAATCGCGAGCCAGGCGAGTGCGGTGATCAATGGCATCAGCATGGAAAGTCCTTATTGTTGTGGCAGGCGGCGCGCGCGCCGCCTGCGACCCCGGATCGACTCACGATTTGCGCCCGACCTGCAGAACCGCGAGAAACGCCTCCTGCGGGATCTCGACGTGGCCGAGCTGCTTCATTCGCTTCTTGCCCTCTTTTTGCTTCTCGAGGAGCTTGCGCTTGCGTGTCACGTCTCCTCCGTAGCACTTGGCGAGCACGTTTTTGCGCAGCGCCTTCACCGTCGCGCGGGCAATCACCGAGGTGCCGATCGCAGCCTGCACCGCCACCTCGAACATCTGCCGCGGAATGAGCTCCTGCATCTTGTCGACGAGCTCGCGGCCGCGGCTGTACGCGCTCTCGCGATGTACGATGATCGAGAGCGCATCCACACGGTCGCCGTTGATGAGCACGTCGAGCTTGACGAGCGGCGCGGCCTCGAAGTGGCTGAACTCGTAGTCGAAGGATGCGTAGCCGCGGCTCACCGACTTCAGGCGGTCGAAGAAATCGAGTACCACCTCGGCGAGCGGCAGCTGATAGGTGAGCGACACCTGTGTGCCGAGATACTGCATTTTCTTCTGCACGCCGCGCTTGTCGGTGCAGAGCTTGAGCACCGCGCCCACGTGATCGGGCGGCACGAGAATGTTCGCGGTGATGATCGGCTCGCGGATCTCCTCGATCTCGTTCGACGGCGGGAGCTTCGCCGGATTGTCCACGTACTCGATTTTTCCGTCGGTGCGGGCCACCTCGTAGACGACGGTCGGCGCGCTCGTGACGAGATCGAGGTGGTACTCGCGCTCGAGGCGCTCCTGCACGATGTCCATGTGCAGCAAGCCGAGGAAGCCGCACCGGAAGCCGAATCCGAGCGCTCCGGAGACCTCGGGCTCATAGTGCAGCGCCGAGTCGTTGAGGCGCAGCTTCGCGAGCGCATCGCGAAACGCCTCGTAATCCTCGGAGTCGACCGGGAACAGCCCCGCGAACACGCGCGGCTTGATCTCGCGAAAGCCCGGGAGCGCCGTGGCGGCGGGGCGGCTCTCGAGCGTAATGGTGTCGCCGACCGGCGCACCGTCGATCTCCTTGATGCCTGCGACGATGAAGCCCACCTCGCCGGCGGAGAGCTCGCGCTCGGCGACGGATTTCGGTGTGAACCGCCCGAGCCGGTCGACGTAGTGGCTGCGCCCCGTCGACATCACGCGGATCTTGTCTCCCGTCGCGAGCCTGCCGTTGACGACGCGCACGAGCGAGACGACCCCCACGTAGTTGTCGAACCAGGAATCTATGATGAGGGCCTGCAGTGGCCCCGTGGGATCGCCTTTCGGAGGCGGGATGCGCCGGATCAGCGTCTCGAGGAGCTCCGGCACGCCCTCGCCCGTCTTGGCGCTCACGCGCATCGCATCCCGGGCCTCGATGCCGATGATGTCCTCGATCTCCTGCGCGACGCGCGGGGGATCGGCGGACGGTAGGTCGATTTTGTTGATGACCGGCACCACCTCGAGCCCCTGCTCGATCGCCGTGTAGCAGTTGGCGACGCTCTGCGCCTCGACGCCCTGGGAGGCATCGACGACGAGCAACGCCCCGTCGCAGGCGGCGAGGGAGCGGGAGACTTCGTAGGAGAAGTCGACGTGGCCGGGTGTGTCGATGAGGTTGAGCTGATAGCGCTCGCCGTCGTGAGCTGCGTAGTACAGCGTCACGCTCTGCGCCTTGATCGTGATCCCGCGCTCGCGCTCGAGCTCCATCGAGTCGAGCACCTGCTCCTGCATCTCGCGGGCCTCGAGGCCGCCGCAGAGCTGGATGAGCCGGTCCGCCAGAGTCGACTTGCCGTGATCGACGTGTGCAATGATCGAGAAATTACGTATGAGCCGCATCGAGAAAAGGATTGCCCCGCTCGTAGAGGCGTCTCGAGCGGCCGTTGAATCCGGCGATTCTATACGGAGTTCAGGCTGAGCGCTGTCCGAGAAGACGGATCAGCTCCGCGGCATCGAGGCGATGGCGGCAGACGACCGTGCCATCGAGCAGCAGGACAGGGACCGAGAGGCCGTATTTGCGGTGCAGCTCCGAGTCGCTGTCCACGTCCACGACCTCGACGGGCGGCAGGTCGACCGAGGCGCGCAGCCGCTCGAGGTCCGCGAGCATGTCGTCGCACAGCTCGCATTCGTGCCGGTGCATGACGGTCAGTTGCGCATCCATCGCGGCGGACTCAGTGCGCAGGCGGGCGCGCCTTTACCGAGCTTGCGATGAACCGCACCGTGACGGGCGGCACCTCGCCGACGGCGGTGACCGGATGACCGTCGACGATCGTCGCGTATGCGGATGAGGAACCGAGCTGGGTACCGCCCGAGAGCGCGTGGTCGGGATGCATGTGAGACTCGACGAACACGGACACGGAGGCGATACCGTCGGTGTACACGATGTGCTCGACCGGACCTCCGGCGCCTGGAATGACCTGCTCGGTCCTCACGGACATGTGGAAACCCGGGGGGAGCCTCAGGGCATACCATGCAGCAAACGGCGCGCGGGCGTTGCCCGGCATGGGCACCTGGCGCATCCACTCGAAGCCTGCAGTGGAGATATCGGGTTTGAATGCAGAATCCGGTATCGCACGCGGGGTCTCGAGACTCGCAAAGACCACCTGCTCGATGACCCGCCCTCGACCGTCGCACAACTGTGTCTTGAGCGGCATGCCCGTCGCGGCATCGATCCACAGTCGGTAGCCGTAGCGGTACTGATCTCGCGCGGTTACCAGGACGAGCTGCGCGCGCCGTCCGATGAGGCGCGTGCGCTGGCCCATTTGGATCTCGTAGAAGCGGCGCGTGTTTGCATCGAACCGCGGCAGATTGCCGAGCAGCAGGCTTTTTTGTGGCTGCTGCTCGACGAGCACTCGGCGCTCATCGGGCAAATAGCACGCGAGCTCCGAGCCGGTGCGGATGAACTCGCGGCCCGACCCATCGAGGGAAACGAGACGCTCCATCACCTTCCCGCCTGCGACGCGATGGATGATCCGCAGCGTTTCGATCTCGCCGTTCTGCGCGTGTGAGAAGACGCCGTCGTAATTGAGCGAGGTGAGCGCCTCGTTCATCCGATCGAGCAGCTTTTGCGGCGCATCGGGCTTTGTCGAATCGGTCCCGCCGGAAGCGGCCCCGTGCGGGGCGGGCATGGCGCCGGATGGGCTCGCGTTTGCCGGCACCGCCTCCGCGGCCGCGGCGGCGGTGCCGACTGCCGCTGCGGCGAGCAGGAGCGCCAGCCAGGTGAGCCGATCGCTACTGCGCGTAATCGGCATGCGGCGCATTGGCAGCATTCCCCGCATCACCGGTGCCGGAGACAGACCGCTCCGAGGCCGGGGGATTCTCCGCCGCATCATCGGTCATGGGCTCGGCCGCCACGAGCGCCGAGAGCGCACTGCGCCTGAGGAGCGGCATCGAATACTCGCTGTGGACGACCACGAAATTCGCGAGCTCCACCGGCGGGGCGAACGAGGGGGGCGGGGCGAGCGGCGGCACGACGAAGCTGTCGGGTGTCGAGGGAGAGGCGCTGCGCGATTGAACGGCACGCGGAACGTTCGCGCTGCGTGCGGCGATTTGAACTACGCCGGAGGGCCTCATCAGGGACGGTGCGGCGGAGCTCGCGGTACTCGCGAGCACCGTCGTGTGGGCAACGATGGGTGCATCGGGCGAGCCTGCGCGCAGCCAGAGAATGGCGGCTGCAGCGACTCCCGCCGCAACGGCCGCTCCGCCCGCAACCGGCTGCCACCAGCGCCTCATCGCGGGGCGCGCGAGTCCCCGCCCGTTGCGTCCGGCACCGGCGCCGGCGAGCAGGGGCGGCTCGGCGGCAATCA
Source organism: Steroidobacteraceae bacterium (assembly GCA_035606175.1). Taxonomy (GTDB): domain Bacteria; phylum Pseudomonadota; class Gammaproteobacteria; order Steroidobacterales; family Steroidobacteraceae; genus JASHUC01. Next base: position 28,275 of record DATNFW010000038.1, read on the forward strand.
TGCGGCTCACGCGAGTCGCGACGCCTCCGTTCAGCCGCATCCTCTGAAGCCGGGCCTCACCGCCAGCCGATCGCACTTCGCCGTTCGATGCTTGGATTTGCGAGCCGGACGCTCGTGCGGCGGCGGCAGCGGGTGCAGCCTCGCCGCCGCGCTCCATCCTGATACAGGCAGCAATGACGGCGTAGCGTCCCCAGCGGGCTTTGAGCCCCTCATCGCGCGCGAGCCGCCGCGCGAGCAACTCGCACTCCGGCTCCGGGAGCTCATCGTCGAACATGGCCGACAGCTGGCTATCGAGCTGCTCGTTGTTCATCCCAGCTCCTCCGCACGTCCGAGTCCACCCTCGAACACCTCTCGCAGTCGCCGATCGATCGCCTCGCGTGCCCGAAAGATGCGCGAGCGCACCGTTCCGACCGGACAGCCCATCGCGGCGGCAATCTCCTCGTAGGAAAGGCCCTCGAGCTCGCGCAGGACGATGGCCGTGCGCAGATCCTCGGGAAGCGCATCGATCGCGGAATTGACCGTGCTGCGGATCTCGTCGGTGAGGACGAGTCCCTCCGGCGTCTCCGAGTCCTTCAACCGGCCCTGCATGTCGTAGGACTCATCGAGACCCTGTGTATCGAGATCGAATTCGACGGGGCTGCGGTCACGCGAAACGACGGCATTCTTGGCGGTATTGATGGCGATGCGATAGAGCCACGTATAAAACGCGCTCTCGCCCCGAAATTGCGGGAGTGCGCGGTACGCCTTGATGAAGGCCTCCTGGGCAACATCCTCGGCCTCCGCGGGATTGCGCACATAACGCATCACCAGCTTGACTACTTTGTGCTGGTACTTGAGTACCAGCGCGTCGAATGCCCCTTTGTCGCCGCGCTGCACGCGCCGGACAAGGCTCAAATCGCTCGTATCGGCAGGCACGGGCGAACTCACGCCCCGGACGGGCGCCCGGAGGTCGCCGTGCCGCGCGCTGAATAGACCCCAGCTGCCCTCGGAAGTTCAGGCGCGCGATACAGCAATGCGAATGTGAACCCTGTCACGGAGGCTTCCGAGTCTACCGGCGGCCCCGACCGGCGACCAGCGCCGCGACCTGCTCAAGCTCTGGGTCTTCCGGAAACGGCGGCACGCTTTCTCCGGGACCGAGCAGCAGCTCGACCAGGACCGGGTCGGGCAGCTCGAGCAACCGTTCGAACCCACCCTTGAGCCCGGGGGAGGCGCCGGCCCAGCGCTCCCTGGCAAAACGCTCGAGCAACAGATCGAGCTCCTTCAGCCCGCGACGGCAGCGCCAGAGAAGCCGGGGGTCGGCCGCGCTCACTCGGGGACACGACCGTGCATGGGATCAATATCGTCGCGTCGCGAGCATTTTCTTGATTTCCGCGATCGTCTTGGCCGGGTTGAGATCCTTGGGACACACGTCGGTGCAGTTCATGATCGTGTGGCACCGGTAGAGGCGAAAGGGGTCCTCGAGCTGGTCGAGCCGCTCCCCGGTCGCCTCATCGCGCGTGTCGACGATCCAGCGATAGGCCGCAAGGAGCGCCGCCGGACCGAGATAACGATCGCTGTTCCACCAGTAGCTCGGGCAACCCGTCGAGCAGCAGGCGCAGAGAATGCACGCAGCCGGACGATCGATGCGCTCCTGCTCCGCTTTCGACTGCAGGCGCTCGCGATCGGGCGGCGCAGGCGTATCGGACTTGAGCCACGGCTCGATGGACGCGTACTGGGCGTAGAACTTCGTGAGATCGGGCACGAGGTCCTTCACCACCGGCATGTGAGGCAGCGGATAGATCTTCACCTCGCTTTTCAAATCCGCAAGTGCGGTGGTGCATGCGAGGCAGTTGATGCCGTTGATGTTCATCGCGCAGGAGCCGCAGATCCCCTCGCGGCAGGAGCGGCGGAACGTGAGCGTCGAGTCGATCGCACTTTTGATGTGAATGAGCGCATCGAGAACCATCTGCCCACAGGACTTCGCACTGACTTCGAATGTGTCGACGCGCGGTCCCTCGGAGGAGTCTGGGTCGAAGCGATAGATGCGAAAGACGCGAATGGCTGGAGCGCCCGCCTCACCGCCTCGCTCGCGCGCGGCGCCGCCCGAGGCGCTCGGGCCAGCGTCCGCCTGCGCCGCGGCAGCGCGGTGCACGCGCCCGCGCGGGTTGATACGGGAGCCCTTCGGCAAAAAAAATTGCGCCATCTTCTCTCCGTCGGCTCTCCGCTCCGAGCGCTCAGTAGGTCCGCGCCTTGGGCGCGATGGTCTCCATGTCATCGGTCAGCGTATTCAAATGCACCGGCCGATAATCGAAGCGGGCATGTCCCCCGCCGTCGACCCAGACGAGCGTGTGCTTGAGCCAGTGCTCGTCGTCGCGCGCGGGGAAGTCCTCCCGCGCATGCGCGCCGCGGCTCTCGGTGCGGTTCTCGGCCGAGGCGATCGTCGCGGTCGCCTGCATCAGCAGATTGTCGAGCTCGAGCGTCTCGACGAGGTCGGTGTTCCAGATGAGCGAGCGATCGCTCACGCCGACATCCGCCATCGACGCGAACGTCTGTGCGAGGCGCGCCCTGCCCTCGCGCAGCGTCTCGCCCGTGCGGAATACGGCGGCATCGCGTTGCATGATCCGCTGCATCTCGAGCCGGACCGCCGCCGTCGGACGCGAGCCTGCGGCGTACCGGAAGCGGTCGAGCCGCTCGATCGCCCGCTCCGATGCCTCGGCCGGGAGCGGGCGATGGCTCGCGCCGGGCTTGACGATCTCGGCGCAGCGTCGCGCCGCCGAGCGCCCGAACACGACCAGATCGAGCAGCGAATTCGACCCGAGCCGATTCGCGCCGTGCACGGAGACACAAGCGGCCTCGCCGGCCGCGAGCAGTCCGGGCACTACCGCATCGGGATCGCCGCCGCGGGGGGCGATCGCTTCACCGTGAAAGTTCGTGGGGATGCCGCCCATGTTGTAGTGCACGGTCGGGAGCACGGGGATCGGCTCGCGCGTCACATCGACGGCGGCGAAGATGCGCGCCGTCTCGGCGATGCCGGGCAGGCGCTCGTGGATCACGTCGCGCCCGAGATGCTCGAGATGCAGATGGATGTGGTCGTGCTCGGGACCTACCCCACGCCCCTCGCGGATCTCGATGGTCATTGCGCGGCTCACGACATCGCGCGAGGCGAGATCCTTCGCGTTCGGCGCATAGCGCTCCATGAAGCGCTCGCCCGAGGCGTTGGTGAGATAGCCTCCCTCGCCGCGCGCGCCCTCGGTGATCAGGCACCCGGCCGTGTAGATCCCCGTCGGATGGAATTGCACGAACTCCATATCCTGGAGGGGCAGCCCTGCCCTCA
>DATNFW010000039.1:0-3532 GCA_035606175.1 Steroidobacteraceae bacterium
GCAGCAAATCGGTGCCACAGAGTATCTTCATCGTCACTCTCCAAACGCGGTTCAAGCGGCGCCGTCGAAGTGCACGCGCGAGGACTCTCGGCGCGGTGCACGGGCGCGCAGTTTGGCTCGATCCGCGCGCCCTCGAGCGGCACCGTGCGCTGTCGCGGCCGGGCCCTGGCGTACGCTCTCGATTTGCACGCGGCGCACACCGCCCGGCATGGGCCATTCGATCTCATCGCCTTCGCGATAGCCGAGGAGCGCGGTCCCGAGGGGTGCCAGGATGGACAGACGCCCTGATGAAACGTCCGCCTCGTGCGGGAATACCAGCGTATACGTCTGCGCGACATTCTCGGCGAGGTCGCGTACACGCACCTCGGAATGCATGGTGACCACATCGCTCGGCACTTCGGCCGATGCGATCGGCACGGAGCGCGCGAGCTCTTCCTCGAGCCGCTCTCGATGCGCCAGATCCCGCGTCGAGCCTGCAGCCCGAGCGCCTACGAGCGCATGCAAGCGCCAGAAATCGCGGTCGGTCACGATGATTTGCGATGTCATCTCCATTTCTCCTCTTTCCTGCCTCCGATTTACGGGATCAGTTATAGAGTCCTCTGGAAGTTAAATCCATTACCATTAAACTGGATAATAGTTCTATAAAATAAAATCGTCGGCAGGGCAGCGGGTGAGCGCATCGGGCTGAGCGAGCGTTCCGCCGCTCGGGAGGGTGGGCTGGGAATGGGGCTTGCCGTACGCAGCCGATGGCTTCGGCACTCGCTGCTGCGATCTTCGATATGGACGGCGTCGTTACGCGCACCGCCGAGCTGCACGCGACGGCATGGAAGGCGGTGTTCGATGAGGTGCTGCGCGAGTGGGCGGCGAAGCACGCTGCGCCCTTCCGCGCATTCGATAGCGGATCGGACTATTTAAGTTACGTCGATGGCCGCCCGCGCGATGCCGGCGTGCGCAACTTCCTCGCTTCGCGCGGGATCGAACTGCCCGAGGGAGCTCCCGACGACGACCCATCGCGCTCAACTGTTCACGGAATTGCAAAGCGCAAGGATGCGTTGTTCGGGCAGGCGCTCCGCCGCGACGGCGCTCGAGTCTACGAGTCGACGCTCGCGCTCGTGCGCGCCTTGCGCGGCCGCGGGGTGCGCACCGGGATCGTGACCTCGAGCCGTCACGGCCGGGAGGTCATGCGCATCGCCCGCATCGAGGCGCTGTTCGATGCGCGCGTCGACGGGAACGATCTCGATGCACGAGGGCTCAAGGGCAAGCCGGACCCGGATGCATTCCTCGAGTGTGCCAGGGCACTCGATGTACCGCCTGCGCGCAGCGCGCTCATCGAGGATGCAACTGTCGGAGTAGAGGCAGGACGACGCGGGGGTTTCGGCCTGGTGGTCGGAGTCGATCGCGGCGGCAATCGTGAGGCGCTCGCCGCTCACGGCGCAGATGTCGTGGTCGCCGACCTCGGGGAGCTCAACGTCGTCGAGCTCGAGGAGCGACTGCGCGAGCGCCAGCGCAGGCTCGCCTGGCGCATCGAGCAGGAGGGTTTCGATCCGGCCCGGGAGGAGGCGATGGAAAGCCTCTTCGCGATAGGCAACGGCTATCTCGGCGTCCGAGGTGCGCTCGACACTCCGTTCCCGGGGGCGCTCGATGACCTGTTTGTCGCGGGGGTCTATGACTGCAAGCAGCCTCACTTGCCATACTCGGAACCGGAGTTCCTCACGCAGGCCGGAAATAAATACGAGGAGCTGGTGCCGCTGCCTTTTCCATTTCGTATCTGTTTGACAGTGGGCGGTGCACCGCTCGGACTCCAAACGGACCACTGGCTCTCGCACCGGCGGATTCTCGAGCTCGACCGTGCGACGCTCGAGAGCGAGCTGCGCTTCGAGATCGAGGGCAGTCGCACGCTCGTACGGACTCGGCGCCTCGCCTCGCTCGACGATCTGCACCTGCTCCTGCAGGAGATATCCGTCGAGCTCGAGAACCATGCGGCGACTGTCGAGCTCGATGGCCGCCTCGCCAGTTCGCATTTGTCCGACAGGTACCCCCACCTAGAGCCGATTGCAACCGACAAGGCGGGTGCCGGCATCGAGGTGCTGCACTTCAGAACCAAGGCCTCCCGGTACGAAGTGGCCATCGCGGCGCGCACGGCCTTGATCGACAGTGGCACCGACGCGCTTTGCTGGCGCGTGCCCGCCGGCATCGGCGCAAGGCTGATCTTCCGCCGAATGGTGGCCGTGTACACGAGCCGGGACGTTGAAACGCCGCTCGACGCGGCCCTCGCGCATCTGCGCGCGCTCGAGTGGAACCGATTCGACGGGCTGGCTGCGGCTCACGCCGAGCGCTGGCAGGAGGTGTGGACGCACGCGGACGTGCGGGTCGTGGATCAGCCGGCAGTCGAGCAGGGATTGCGCTTCAACATCTATCACCTGCGCAGCGCCGCGGATCACGATGCGCGGGTCTCGATCGGTGCACGCACGCTCTCCGGTCGCGGCTACCAGGGCCACGTGTTCTGGGATGTGGAGATCTTCATGCTGCCCTTCTTTCTCTACACCTGCCCGCAGCTCGCGCGGCATCTGCTGCTGTACCGTTACGAGACGCTGGACGGCGCGCGGGAGCGCGCCCGGGGCATGGGATTCCGCGGCGCCTGTTACGCGTGGGAGTCGACCGTCACCGGAGAGGACGTGACCCCGCGAATGATTCGGCTGAAGACGACGGGCAAGGAAATCCCAATCCATACCGGCACTCAGCAAATCCACATCACGGCGGATGTCGCCTATGCGATTTGGCGGTACTGGGAGGCGACGGGAGACGAGGACTTTCTGCGCGAGGCGGGAGTCGAGATCCTCGTCGAAACCGCGCGTTTCTGGGTGAGCCGCTGCACGCGCGAGAACGCTGCGTATCACATCCACGGCGTCGTGGGACCGGATGAGTACCACTACGGGGTGAGCGACAACGCCTACACGAACCGCCTCGCTCGCTTCAATCTCGAGAAAGCAGCGACGGCCATCGAGTGGCTGCGGCAGACTTCCCCGCAGCGCTGGGATGAGCTCCGCGCGCATCTCGCCATAGCGCCGCAGGAGACCGAAGAGTGGGCTCGCGTCGCCCGGGAACTCTACTGGCCCGGCGCCCGTGACGATGGGGTGATCGAGCAGTTCGCGGGCTTCTTCGCACTCGACACCTATTCCTTGCCGGACGAGGAGCGCATGAGGCCTCCCGTCAGTCGGCTGTTCGATGCCGAACGCATCAACCAGCTGCAGCTCCTCAAACAGGCCGATGTGCTGATGCTGCCGTATCTTTTCCCGGGAGAGTTCGCGCGCGAGATCGTGCTCGCCAACTATCGCTACTACGAGCCGCGCACCGACCACGGGAGCAGCCTCTCTCCTGCGATTCATGCGGCAATCGCCGCGCAGCTCGGGCTGCGCGCGGATGCGGAGCGCTACTTTCGCCAGAGCCTCTGGCTCGATCTGTCGAATGAGATGGGCAACAGCGCCGCGGGCGTGCATGCCGCCTGCATGGGGGGCACCTGGCAGGCGCTGGT
>DATNFW010000040.1:0-45520 GCA_035606175.1 Steroidobacteraceae bacterium
TCGCTTCGAGCAGTCGCAGGTGCTGCAGCCGTATCGCTTGCAGCCTCGGGGCGCTCGCGAAGCTCCGCTCGCGGCGCTGCCGCGGCGGATATCGATTTGCGGGCCGTTGAAGAGCGGGTCTCAGGCTGCACGAGGGCTCGGCTAGCCGCAAGATTGGACGCTGCTCCGCCCGGGAAAGGCTCCGGAGCCGAGCGTGTCGGAGCTGCCGGGGGAGCCGTCTGCGCTTCGAAGGCTGGCCGGGGACGCAGCGAATCGGAGCCCGTCTCGATCGCCGCCGTTGGGTTCGAGACTTGTTCGAGCGGCGTCTGTCGGCTCGATTGCAACTGCGGCAGCAGCACAATGACGCCGAGCACGGCTGCAGCGACCGGGGCTGCGACATACCAGCGGACTCGTAGCCAACGCGAAATCCCGCGGCGATCCGTGCGCCCGCGCCCGGCGAGCTCACGGGCGTGGTCGAGGATACTCTCACGCACGGCCGCGCCGGGTCGAGGCGGGTCGGCCCCGCTCGCTCGCTTGTAAAGTAGATCCAGATCGGTCTCGCTCATAGCCAGTCCTGAAGCAATTCGCGCAGCCTCGAGCGCGCGTAGCGCAGCCGACTCTTGGCGGCCTCGAAGGCGCAGCCGCATACGGAGGCGATCTCCTCCACGCTCAGCTCCGCTTCCTGTTGCAGCAGAAATGCTTGCCTCTGTTCCTCCGGAAGGGTCGCGAGCGCTCGCAGCAGTGCGCCCAATTGCTCGGTCGCGACCGTCGCGGCATACGGTTCCGCAACGGCCGTTCCGTCGCGAACATCGACCACTCTACTACTCCCCTCCTCTGCGGTATCCCACTCGACGGTAGCGCGAGCGGCGCGCAGCGCATCAATCATGCGATGGTGTGCAATCGTAAAGAGCCAAGTCGTAAAGCGCGCTCCTCTCGGCTGATAACGTGCCGCATCACGCGCGACAGCGAACCAGGTCTCCTGCAGTGCGTCCTCGGCAAGGGCGCGATTTTGCAGGTTGCGCAACAGATAGCGGAAGACTTTGAGCTCGTGACGCCGATAGAGCTGCTCGAAAGCATGCGCTTCGCCCCCGGCGAAGCGGCGGAGCAGCTCCTCATCGTCTGCCGCTGCCGTTTGCGTCATGAGGGGCAGTATGTCATGCGATCGACGCGAAGGGCCCGCGACCGCATCCACAGAACTGCTCTGCATTCCGGTCACTACCCGATCGCTGAAATTAACGGGGCAGCGCGGCATCGAACGGCGGCGGATCGGGCGCATAACCCTCCCCGTCGGTGCTCGGGAATGGATTCGGTCGCGAACCCTGGAAGGGATGGGACCTCACGATGCCGATGGCGATCAGATTGTCGAGACTGTCGTAGCGTATGCGGATGATCTCATCGGGCCGCGAGTGCCGCCGCACGAAATGAGTGTGCGCAACGAAGGAATCTTCGCGCTTGCCGTGCGCAGTGCCGAGTGCGGGACTTCGCGCGAGCGGCGCGGCGGCAGTGGCATTGCCTGCCAGGAAGGGAAGCCTCGCCTCGGGCAAAGACGGAGCATCGGGAGATGCCGGCGCGTCGGATGCTGCCGGCGCACTCGCCTCATCCTTCTGTTGAGCGCGTGCGGTAGGAGGTTGCGAGCGCGGTGCGGCACCCGCCCCCGAGCCTGCGATCCACGGCACCCGCGGCGATCGCGCTTCGCTCAGAATCTGCTCACGGAAAAGCGCGATGCCGATGACCCCGACATTGTCGGGGCGGCCGGTCCGCACCGCATACGATCGCGGGGCCGCCGTGAAGCCGAACGCCGCGACTTGATAGTCGCTCTTGCGCCAGCCCGTGATCTGATAGCTCTCCCACGGGTCAAAGACATAGCCCGCCTGATCCCAGCCGGCGCTCTCACCGCTGATCACGTTGACGCCGTCCACGGAGGTGACCGCGAGCACGCGCTCCCCGAGGCGGTTGCGTATGGAGATCGCATAATGTGCGCCGGGCTCGCCCGCGACCCAGTACTCGCCGTGGCGGTAATGGGTCTCGAGCCGCTGACCCGTATCGCGATCGATGAGCTCGATATCCGCGAGACGTCCGGCCGCCGGCGCCTGACTCGAGATCCCGCTGCCGAGGAGCAGGACGCAGACCGTAACGATATGTTTCATGGCAGTCCCAGGTAGACGCGATATGCCTTAAGCGCGTCGGCGGGGACTTTGGGGTTAAACCGTTTCGCATGAGGGGCCCGAGAGCGGCAATTCAGCCCATTTTGAGGATGAGGGCATCAGCTCTCGTTTCTGGCGGAGAGGGGGAGATTCGAACTCCCGAGCCCCGTGAAGGGCTGCCGGTTTTCAAGACCGGTGCAATCAACCGCTCTGCCACCTCTCCGCTCGTCCGCAATCAACCGCTACGTCCATTTTATCAGGCTGCGGCGGCACGCTTCGATCCGGTTACGACCACTGTGAAAGGATAATCGGCGACCTTCATTCCATCGATGAGGAGCGACCACACGTATCTGCCAGACTCCCGGAGCGGGACTTCCAAAACCCTGTGGAACAATTGCGCAATCTCACCATCCCCGCTGCTCATTCGCTGGCGCTGCAAAGGCCGCTCTGTCGCCCCGGAGGGAGTCTGCACTTCGAAGTCGGCATCGCAAGTGCCCGGCCGCGGCAACCTGAGGCGCACGAAAACCATCAAGCTCGGACACACTACCGGAAGCGACTGGCTCTGAATTTGGTCGAAGATGCCCTGCACGGTCGCCTTACCGCCGCTGTCGAAGATGACGGAATCGCAGAGAAGGAATGCCTGGACGCGGACCCGTGCCATCTATGCGCTCCTCTTATCGCAAAGACTCACTCAAGAGTCGAGTGGTTTTCAATCTCCGTCGCGGGCCGGCAGCGTGCTCAGTCTCGAGCAGATCGAGACTCGCGCGCGCAATGAGCGCAAGAGCGTGCTCTGTGGCGCTGCGGTCCCGGTGCGAGAGCTTCGCCACGAGCAGTTTTTGAAAGGCCTTCCAGTGCGGGCGGAATTGCGCGAGGTGGCGAGCGCCCGAGGCCGTCAGCGAGAACCGAGGCGAGCGACGGTCGCGCGGATTGGCGCGCCGATCGACGTACCCGCGGCGCTCTAGCGAGGCGACCGAGCGACTCACTTCCGCCGGATCGATGCACGCCTGGCGCGCCATTTCGCGAACGGAGGCGTGATGCAGAACGCCGAGCTGGGCGACGACACGCCACTCGGCAACGGTGATCTTCGCGCTCGAAGCGAGCAGGCGCGCGACGTTGAGATCGAGCAGCTTCGCGACGAGGATGAGACGCAGCGGCAGGTACTCCTCCCCGCCGAGCCTCCATACGGTGTCGATCGGGCCGAGGTTGGGCTGCGCCCGCGCGCGCGATCTCAAACCCGATACGTCCCGCTGGCGAGCGCCTGCTCCGGTACCCACATGCCGTGGAAGGTGGAGCGCACGCGCACTGGAAGTTTGAGCAGCGCGATCGGACCGTCAGCCACGCGCCGCGCGTCGAGCACTGCGAGATCGCTGCGGTTTTCCGCAAACCGATTGACGATCACGAGCAGGTAGCCCTCGCCTTCGGGCGCGCCCGGTCTCACGACGAAATTGGGCTCGTGAACGCCGCTCTGTTCTCCGGCCGTCCACGTGCTGAGCTCGCCCGTGCGATGATCGATGCAGCCGATCGCGCCGAATCCGATCTCCCCGGCTCGCGCTTGCGGTGAGCGGCAGATGCCGTAGCCGTACCGATACGGCTTGCCGACATAGCGATCGTCGCATTTGGGCATCTCGCAAGGGGTCGAAGAGAGGAGCTTCGCCTCATAGCCGTCGTACTTGCCCGCGAGGTCGAACGTGAGCCGCGTGAGCATCGGCGGCGCGGGCTTGAAAGGCGAGCCGTCAGCGCTCGGAAAGAACTCGAAACAATTCCCTTGATAGAGACAAAGATCGAGGTGAACCTCAGAGCCTTCATTGAAGGCGTTCATCATATGGCCGGCGCTCACCGCCGGACCGTGGAACCAGCGGATCTCGCTCGCCGGGCCCCGTCTCGGGAGAATTGCGAAATGGCTGTGCTCGCCGGGATACCAGCGATAGAAAGGGCCGCCCTGCTTCAGCACGGCAAGATCGGTGATCAGCGGAAAAAATGGCGCGATCACGTGCGTTTCCGTCACGGCGAAGTCGTGCACCATTCCCGGATAAGGCATCTCGAACCACGCCTCGTGGACGATCTTCCCGGACGCATCCGCGATGTAGAAAGCGAAGTCCTTCGTGCAGTCCCCGCGCGCCTGATACGAGAACATGAGGAGCTCATTGCGATGCAGGTCGAGCTTCGGGTGTGCGGTGAGGCTCACCGCCTCGACGGCTCCCTCGAAATTCCATTCTGTGCGCGTCTCGAGCGTCTCCGGATCGACCTCCCAGGGCAGCGAGTCCTCTTTGAGAATGAGAAGCTTGCGGCCGTGCCACACGGCATTCGTGTTCGCCGTTCCCATGTTCTTGCCGGCCACACTCGCATCGTTGGTATAGCGGTTGCGATAGCGACCGAAGAGCGAGCGTCGCGCGCGCTCCTGCAGCACGAAGCGCTCGTTGCGGACCCAGCGGCAGCGGTAGTCCACATGGCCGTTCTCGAACCGGAACATGTGGACCATTCCCTCACCATCGATGAATACGTCATCTTTGAAAAGCGGCGGGTACTGCCGGTCCGGCCCGCAGCGGTAGAGCGAGCCGCTCAGATCGGAGGGGACCTCACCCGAGATCAACTCGAGATCGCGGATGTCCGATTCGACCCGAAGGGGCGCGCCCCAGCCGCGGTAGAGCGGGATGTCGGGGAATACAGTTGCCATCGGCGTCTCCGAAAATGCGCTTGCCGACTCCGTGTGCAGCCCCATAGTCGGCCGCTTTCGATGAAAAATCAACGGCGCCGGGGACGGCCCACGGCCGCGCGCCCGCCGGCATTCGCACTCAAACGCGCGCAGCCGCTTGCAGTCGCTCGCCGATGTAGGCTTTCCCACGCCGACATGCCTCGGCAACCGGAATCCCGGCCGCGAGCTGGGCAGTTATGGCCGTCGCGAGCGCACAGCCGCTGCCGCGCATAGAGGCCCGAATGCGAGGAGCCGTCATGCACCGCAGGGGCTCCCCCCGACAGGCAAGCCGGTCGACGGCTTCCTCTTCCCCCGAATGCCCCCCTTTGAGCAAAACGGCGCGCGGTCCGAGCTCGAGCAGCCTTTGCGCCTGATGGTCGAGCTCGGTCCCGCTCGTAGCGAGCGGTGAATCGAGGAGCACAGCCGCTTCGGAAACATTGGGTGTAAGCAGCGCGGTGAGTGGGAGCAGCATATCCCGCAGCGCACGCCGCCCCGCCTCATCGAGCAGGATGCCGCCGGAGGACGACACGAGCACCGGGTCGAGGACGATCGGCACGGAGCGGCCACACCCCTGCCCCAAGGCGGCCGCAATCGTCTCCACCGTCTCGCGATTCGTCAGCATGCCGATCTTGATCGCATCCGGCGTCCGCGCCTCGAAGGCCGCCTCGATCTGCGCCCGTAGCATCGGCGGAGGCACAGGATGCACCGCCCGAACCCTGGCATGAGACTGCGCGGTGACTGCGGTGACGACGAGGAGCGGCTCGGCACCGAAGTCTTTGAGCGTCTCCAAGTCGCGCGCAAGACCGGCTCCGCCGCTCGAATCCGAGCCTGCGATCACGAGCACCGCGGGATGCGTGCTCATCCTCCGAACGCGACGAGCGCGACGTTTGGATGTCCCTGGCGCTGAAGCGCCCTGGCCGCGCGCCAGGCCCGCACGCCGCTCCGGCAGCAGAGCACGACGCGCGCCTCGGGCGGGAAGCGGCTCTCGCCGCGCTCCACCTCCTCGACGTGCAGGCGCAGCGCATCCGCAAACGGCGAGACGGGCGCCTCCTCGAGACTGCGCAGGTCGATGACGATGTCGGACGCGGCAACCTCATCCGATGAGATGAACTCGAGAGCGGACGCGGCGGGCTCCGAGGCACGCGCGAAGGAGAAACCGCCGAATCGCAGAGTGCGAAAGTCGACCGTGAGGAGCTGCCCGAGCGGGGAAGGCTCGATCCCAAGAAGCAGCGCGAGCGTCATGTGAGCTTGCAGCGTTCCCATCACGCCGACCGCGGTGCCGAGCACGCCGGCTTCGGAGCACGAGCCTGCCTGGCGCGGCATATCGGGGAAAACCGCTCGGTAGCTCGGTGCTTGTGCGCAGAACGCGCCAACGTAACCAGAAAGTCCGAGCACCGAGGCGCTGACGAGTGGCTTTCCGACACGCAGACACTCGTCGCTCAAAATGTAAGTTGCCGCAAGACTGTCCGCCGCATCGACCACGATGCCCGCGAGGCCTACGAGCCGCGCAGCGTTGGCCGGAGACAGACGCTCCACCACGGCCTCGAAGCCGACCTGCGGATTGAGCTGCCGCAGCGAGTCGCAGGCCGCGCGCGCTTTCGCAAGCCCGATGTCGCTCACGCGAAAGAGGGGCTGGCGATGCAGGTTCGATTCCTCCACTCGGTCGTGGTCGACGATCACCACCCGCCCCACGCCAGCGGCCGCGAGATACTGGAGCACGGCACAGCCGAGCCCGCCCGCGCCGATGACGAGCACCGAGGCGGCGCCGAGGCGCGCCTGTCCTTGCGCACCCACCTCGGGCAGCACGGTCTGACGCGAGTACCTGTCGCTCACGAGCGCGCTCCATCGGCGATCTCGGCTCTGCGGAGGTCCGCTGCGGCGAGCCACTCGCGTGCCCGGGCCCGAGGATTCGCGTGGCGCACGATGTCCGTGACCACCGCCGCGACATCCGCTCCCGCCGCAAACACGGCGTCGAGCCGCTCGACGGTGATGCCGCCGATTGCAACGAGCGGCCGTGCGCCGATCCGGCGTTTCCACTCGCCGATACGCGCGAGCCCCTGCGGGGCCCACGGCATGACCTTGAGCAGCGTGGGATAGATCGGGCCGAGCGCGATGTAGTGCGGACTCAAAGACAACGCGCGCTCGAGCTCCGCATCGTCGTGGGTGCTCACACCGAGGCGTACGCCAGCCTTCCGCAGTGCAGGGACGTCGGCTGAATCGAGATCGCCCTGCCCCAGATGTACGAAGTCGCAATGCTCGTCGAGCGCGATTTGCCAGTAATCGTTCACGATGAGCTGAGCGTTCCAGCGCGCGCAGAGCGATCGCGCAACGCGCACCTCCGTGCGCACCTCATCGAGAGCTCGATCCTTCACCCGCAGCTGCACGAGGCGCACGCCTGCGGACACCAAGCGCTCCACCCAGGCGGCACTCTCGAGGACCGGGTAGACGCGCGGTAGGCTCATGGCTCGCCCGAGCTCCACGGCTCAGCCGAGGAACGCCTTGCCGATTACGGGTGTCGAGGGTTCGGCCATGTCGCGCGGCTCCATGGGTCCCGCGAGCCGCGCGGCGAATCCCGCCTCGACGGCCCGCGCGAAGGCGACCGCCATTTGAGCAGGATGAGCCGCCTCGGCTACTGCCGTATTGATCAGCACGGCATCGAACCCGAGCTCGAGCGCCTGCGCCGCATGAGAAGGCACGCCGAGACCTGCGTCGATGATGAGCGGCACATCCGGAAAGCGGGCGCGCAGCGCCTTCAATCCAAACAAGTTGTTGAGCCCGCGCCCCGAGCCGATCGGGGCTCCCCAGGGCATGAGCAGCCGGCAGCCTGCATCGAGCAGCCGATCCGCGACGACGAGATCCTCGCTAGTGTAGGGGAACACCTCGAAGCCCTCTCCTGCCAGAATCCGCGTCGCCTCGAGCAGCCCGAACACATCCGGCTGAAGCGTATCGTCATCCCCGATCACTTCGAGCTTTACCCAACTCGTGCCGAAGACTTCCCGGGCCATGTGCGCGGTGGTGACGGCTTCTTTGACCGAATGGCAGCCGGCCGTATTCGGCAACACGCGCACACCGAGCTCCCGGATGAGCGACCAGAATCCCTGACCCGCACGCTCCCCGCTCGACTCACGCCGCAGCGAGACGGTCACGACCTCCGCGCCGGAGGATTCGATCGCTTCAGTCAAAATCGCGGGTGAAGGGTACCGGGAGGTGCCAAGGAGGAGCCGCGAGCCCAGCTCCACGTCATAGAGCTTGAGAGGGCTCGCCGCGGAAAGCGCACCGGCCGCGATGGGGCCCGTCATGAATCGCTCGCGCATCGTCGCTCAGCCTCCCTGCATCGGTGCCAGCACTTCGAGGCGGTCGCCCTCGCCGATTCGCGTGGCACCTCGAGCACCCGAAGGAACGAACTCACCATTGAGCGCGGTTGCGACGACGGCCTCGGCGAGTCCGAGCTCGGTGAGCACCGAGGCGAGATCCCCCGCGGCAGTCTCACGCGAGGAGCCGTTCACGATGATCCTCATCGCTCATCACCTCCGGATAGGAACTTCCATTCAGCACGTGCTCGGCGAGCCTGCGCGCGAGTGCCGGCGCAAGGAGGAACCCGTGTCGGAACAGTCCGTTCACGTGGAATATGCGTCCTGCACGGCGGATCCGCGGCAGATTATCGGGAAATGCCGGGCGCACTCCTGTGCCGATCTCTACGATCTCCGCCTCGCCGAAGGCGGGATGCAGTGCATATGCCGCCGTGAGCAGCTCGAGCATCGAGCGCGCGGAGATGCGCGTCTGTTGATCGCTCTCGATCATGGTCGCACCGACCATGTAGAGGCCCTCGCCGCGCGGCACGACGTAGAGCGGCATTCTCGGATGCAGCACGCGAATCGGGCGCGACAGCACGACATCTTTCGACCTGAGGAGCAACATCTCCCCCTTCACGCCGCGCAGATCGGTCAAGGTCGCTCGCGCTGCAAGCCCGGTGCAATCGATGACGGGTCCCTCGCGCCCGGAAAGCCACGCCTCACCGCGCGTCTCGAGCGCCTCCGGCAGCGGGGCCTCGACGCCGTAGCGGATCGGCACCCCGAGCTTCGCGAGCCGCCGAGTGAGCTCTGCGAGCGCCGCGCGCGGATCCAGATGCGCCTCTTGGGGGAAGAAGAGCGCCCGCTGGAAGCGCCCGGCGAGGTCCGGCTCGATCGCCGCGAGGGCATCGGCGTTGAGCCACTCGAACCGCTCCGTGCGGCGGGCAAAGCGCGCGAGCTCCGCCGTATCGCGGCCGTGAGCAACGACGAGGCTTCCTCGCAACGCCGTACCCGAGAACCGCTCGCCCCACCAGCCGATGCTCTCTTCCCCGAGCTCTGCGATGAGCCGCTCCGCACTCTCGAGCTCGCACCAGGGCGCAAGCATGCCGCCTGCAAACCACGAGCAGCATGCGGGACCCAGCGTGGGCGCCCGCTCGAGGACCTCGACGCGAGCGCCGCGTTCGGCGAGCTCCACCGCGCAGGTGAGCCCGGCGACGCCGGCGCCGGCGACGGTCACCATGGGCGCGGGGCCCTGCATCCGGCTATTGCGCCGAACCGGGCTCGGCCGGTACATAGATCTCACCGCCGCCCGCGCGAAACTTCTCGGCCATCTCGCGCATCCCTTGCTCGCGCTGGCGCGCCTCCGCACGCACCTCGTGCGAGATGCGCATCGAGCAGAATTTCGGTCCACACATCGAGCAGAAATGTGCCACCTTGTGCGCCTCTTTCGGCAGCGTCTCATCATGGAACGAGCACGCGGTGTCCGGATCGAGCGAAAGGTTGAACTGATCTTCCCAACGGAAATCGAAGCGCGCCCTGGAGAGCGCGTCATCCCGATCTCGCGCACCTGGGTGGCCCTTTGCCAGGTCCGCAGCATGCGCGGCGATCTTGTAGGTGATCACGCCGGTTTTCACATCGTTTCGATCGGGCAGCCCCAGATGCTCCTTCGGCGTCACGTAGCAGAGCATCGCCGTGCCATACCAGCCGATCATCGCTGCCCCGATGGCCGAGGTGATGTGGTCGTAGCCCGGTGCGATATCCGTCGTGAGGGGCCCGAGGGTGTAGAACGGCGCCTCCCCACAGGTCGCGAGCTGCTTGTCCATGTTCTCTTTGATCTTGTGCATCGGGACGTGACCCGGGCCCTCGATCATGACCTGACAGTCGCGATGCCAGGCGATCTGCGTGAGCTCCCCGAGCGTCTCGAGCTCGGCGAATTGTGCGGCATCGTTTGCATCCGCGATGGAGCCGGGCCGCAGACCGTCGCCGAGCGAGAAGCTCACGTCATACGCGCGGCAGATCTCGCAGATCTCCTCGAAATGCTCGTAGAGGAAACTCTCCCGGTGATGGGCGAGGCACCACTTCGCCATGATCGAGCCGCCTCGCGAGACGATCCCCGTCACGCGATTGGCGGTCAGCGGCACGTAATGCAGGCGCACGCCGGCGTGGATCGTGAAGTAATCGACGCCCTGCTCGGCCTGCTCGATGAGCGTGTCGCGGAAGACCTCCCACGTGAGTTCCTCCGCGATGCCGCCCACCTTCTCGAGCGCCTGGTAGATCGGCACCGTGCCGATCGGCACGGGCGAATTGCGCAGGATCCACTCACGGATGGTGTGAATGTTGCGGCCGGTCGAGAGGTCCATGACCGTATCCGCACCCCAGCGAATCGCCCAGACCATCTTGTCCACTTCCTCCGCCATCGACGATGTGACCGCGGAGTTGCCGATGTTGGCGTTGATCTTCACGAGGAAGTTGCGGCCGATGATCATCGGCTCGGATTCGGGATGGTTGATGTTTGCAGGAATGATCGCGCGGCCGGCGGCGATCTCCGAGCGAACGAACTCGGGTGTCACGTAATCCGGGATGCTCGCGCCCCAGTCCTGTCCGTCGCGCGCCTGAGCCTCTCTGCCGCGCTCCCGGCCGAGGTTCTCGCGAAGCGCGATGAACTCCATCTCCGGCGTTACGATCCCGGCGCGCGCGTAGGAGAGTTGGGTAGCGGCTCTGCCGCCGCGGGCCCGGAGCGGGCGCCGTGCGACCGGAAACTCCGGTGCTGCCGCCCGCGCCCCCGGTGCGAGTCCGTTGTCGATGGGCTCGACGGACCGCCCGATGTACGACTCGACATCGCCTCTGGCGATGATCCAAGGCTCACGCAGACGCTGCAGTCCGCGCGTAATGTCGATGTGCACCGCAGGGTCGGTGTAAGGACCCGAAGAGTCGTAAACGCGGAGCGGCGGCTCGCCCGAGGAGGGATGCAGGCTGATCTCGCGCATCGGCACGCGGATATCGGCATGCAGATTCCCGCGCAGGTGCACCTTGCGAGATGCGGGAAAGGCCTGGGTTGCAACCTCGAGCGGGACGACGGCATTCATCGGATGCTCCTCAAGTCCAAGGAGATCCAGTTCGCCGAAGAAGGAGAGTGCCGGGGGCGAGCCCTACCGAGAGTTCTGTCCGCGAGAACTTTCCTACGCCAGCATTAACTGGATCAGGTTCCAAGGGTCGCCACGCCGCCCCAACGGGGCCGATGGCCTCTCAGCCCCTTGCCGGGGCTCCCCTAGTCCGACTCCGCCAGCCTGTCGCACCGGACGGCGTGATGAGCTCGCGAGTCGCTTGCAAAATAGTACGCGCCGGCCCTGAGGTCAATGCCGCGGCATCGAGCGGTGCTCGAGCGCAGCCACGCAGGTGAGCAGTAGCGCGCGGAGCATCTCCCGCTTGCCGCGCGGGAGACCTGCGAGCATCTCCTCTTCCACGCGCCGGGCGGCGGCATCGCATTGGCGAAGCACTCGCCCGCCCTTGCGCGTGAGGCTGATCCGCACGATCCGGCCGTGCCGCGCATCCGGAGCGCGTGCCAGGATCGCCTTGTCCGCCATCGCAGCGACGATCTCGTTCATCGCCTGCGGAGTCACGAAGGAGCGCCGCGCGAGCTGTGCGTTCGAGAGCGAGCCGCGCGATGCGAGCACCGAAAGCGCCGTGTACTGCGCCACCGTGAGCCCGAAGCGGCTCGTCACCTCGCCGAGCCGCTGCCGCACGGCCCGGTCGAGCCGGCCGACGCTGTATGCGATGCGGGATTGCGCGTGGCCGGCCATCGTGCGAATATCAAGTAACCTGATATCTTGCGTCAAGGGTGGCGCGCATGTCGAACTACGCGAATCGTTGGAAGACCGTGCTCGTGGACGTGGCGGACGGGATCGCCTGGGTGACGCTCAACCGTCCGGAGAAGCGCAACGCCATGAGTCCGCTGCTCAATCGCGAGATGGTGGCCGTGCTGGAGGCGCTCGAGGTCGACGTCGACGCGCAGGTGCTCGTCGTGACCGGAGCGGGCGATTCCTGGACGGCAGGGATGGATCTCAAAGAGTACTTCCGCGAGACCGAGAAGCAGCCCGAGATCGCGCAGGATCGCATCCGGCGCGACGCCTCGACGTGGCAATGGAAGCTGCTGCGGATGTATCAGAAGCCGACCATCGCCATGGTGAACGGCTGGTGCTTCGGCGGAGCGTTCTCCCCCCTGGTCGCCTGCGATCTCGCGATCGCGGCGGATGAGGCGGTGTTCGGGCTCTCCGAGATCAACTGGGGTATTCCTCCGGGCAATCTCGTGAGCAAGGCGGTGGCGGATACGATGGGCCACCGCAACGCGCTCTACTACATCATGACGGGCGAGACGTTCACGGGCCAGCAGGCGGCGGAGATGGGCTTGGTCAACAAGAGCGTGCCGCGTGCGAAACTCAAGGAGGAGACCACGGCCGTCGCGAGGCTTTTGCTCAAGAAGAACCCGGTCGCGCTTCGCGGCGCGAAGATCGGCTTCAAGCGCTGCCGCGAGCTCACCTGGGAGCAGGCGGAGGACTATCTGTACGCCAAGGTCGACCAGTCGAACTTCCGCGACCCGGAAAAGGGCCGCGAGAAGGGGCTGAAGCAATTCCTCGACGAGAAGTCGATCCGACCGGGGCTTCAGACTTACAAGCGCTGATCGGACTGGAGCGCCTGACAGGAGCGCCTGACAGGAGCGCCGCGGGGCGCTTTCACTCGAGAGCCGATCGAAATCGGCATCCGATACCCAGCTCGGCTGTCCTGTACATTGCGTGTATACTGTGTATATATCGTATGCACAGCGACCTCATCATCTCACAGGGCGACGCGCGGCCGATGTATCTGCAGCTGATGGATCAGATCCGCCGGCGCATCGCCATCGGGGACTGGCCGACAGGGTTCGAGCTGCCTTCGATTCGCGCACTCGCCGCCGACATTCGCGTCAGCGTGATCACGGTCAAACGCGCCTATCTCGAGCTCGAACGCGAGGGATTGATCGTGACACAGCAGGGCAAGGGATCGTTCGTCGCGGACGGGGCCGAGCTCGGGCAGCGGCTGCAACAGCGGGATTTGGACGAGCACCTGGCAGCGGCCGCGAATCTCGCGAGCGTGCTCGGGCTCTCCGACGAAGACCTAGATCGACGGTTCCGCGAGTTGCGCGACCAACTGAGGATGGGTTCGGCCGAATTGGCCGAAGAACATTCGGCAAAGGAAAACGAATGAGCGCTCCTGCAATTGAGCTCAAAGGCGTCGAGAAGTCGTATCCCTAATTGCGGCTGCGCGAGGTCGACCTGGTGCTCGAGCCGGGACAGACATGGGGTTCGTCTCCGAGGAAATGCGGCTCTTCGGTCATACGACGCTGCAATGGCACATGACTTCATCGTATCCATCCATCCGGATTGGGATGCGCGCTACGCCAAGACTCCTTGCGCTCGCACCTCGTCCTGGTCTGCGGCGCGATTGCGATCCGCCGCCTCGAGCGAGTCGGCTGAGAAGTGAGCGCACCGTGGCTCGGGTATCATTCTGAACGAAACGGGGGGAGAGCTCATGACAGCGGCGGTGTCGTTGAAGAACGTGGTCAAGCGCTCCAGCCGCGGCAAGCAGCAGGTGGAGGTGCTGCACGGGCTGAATCTGACGCTCGAGAGCGGGGAGACACCTCGACAAGGGTCGGCTCGTCGAGGCAGACGCGAGGGCCGTCGCGTGAGCCGCGTCCGCTCGAGTCCTGCTGCCGGCCGGCGCAAGAGCGTTTGCGCCTGGCAGAGGCCTGCCGCATGAAATACTTCCGGCTCATCTGGACCGGCCTGTGGCGCAAGAAGGTCCGCACGATCTTCACGATGCTATCGATCATCGTCGCGTTCCTGCTGTTCGGGATGCTTCAGGGAATCGATACCACGTTCAAACAGCTGGTCAATCAAGGGCGGCTGAACGTGCTCGTCACGCAGAATCCGGCGGGGTTGCCGCTGCCGCTCGCCGACCTGTCGCAAATTCAGGCGGTCCACGGCGTGACCCGGGTGACGTATCGCGCGCTTTTCATCGGCGACTATCAATCGCTGCGCAACATCATGATCGTCCTGCCGATCGATCCGGACAACTTCTTCGCCGAGAATCCGCAATTCAGCGTGTCGCAGCGGAACCGAGACGTGTTTCTCCATACACGCACCGGAATGCTGGTCATGAAGAGCGTCGCCGAGCGACTCGGATGGAAGGTGGGCGACCGAATCCCTATCCAGGCACTCAATGCACGCAAGAAGGACGGCACCGCGACCTGGACTTTCGATTTCGTCGGGACGTTCGATATCCCCAACAGTCCCGCGAGCGAGCAGCCGATCCTGCTCATGAACTACGACTACTTCGACACCGGCCGTGCAACGGACACGGGCACCGTGCAGCTGTATCAGGAGACGATCGCCGACGCATCCCAGGCGGCGACGATCGGCAATTCGATCGACAATCTGTTCGCCAACTCGCCCAACCGCACACACACCGAGACCGAGCGGGCAAGCGCACAGAGTCAGCTCGCCCAGCTCGGCGATCTCGACTTTTTCGTCGAGGCGATCGTCGCGGCCGCCTTCGCGACCCTTCTGCTGCTCACCGGCACGACGCTGATGCAGGCCTACCGTGAGCGCATTCGCGAGTTCGCGGTGATGAAGACGATCGGATTCACCGACAGGACGATCTCGGTGCTCGTACTGAGCGAGGCCATCCTGCTCACGCTCGGGTCGGCCCTCGTCGGCCTGCTGATCGCGCGCGCGCTGCTGCCCGCCATCGGCTCAGCGCTGTCTCGATACGGACTACCGGGTCTGGAATTGCCGGGAATCGTCTTGGGGGTAGGGGTCGGCTTCGCAGTGCTGCTCGCGCTCGTGAGCGCGGTGCCGGCGGCTCTGCGCGCCGAGCGCCTCTCGATCGTCGACGCACTGGCAATGCGCTGAGGACTTGCAATGACCGTATTGAAGCAAATCGTCGCGGTCGTCGGCATGAATCTGC
Source organism: Steroidobacteraceae bacterium (assembly GCA_035606175.1). Lineage (GTDB taxonomy): Bacteria > Pseudomonadota > Gammaproteobacteria > Steroidobacterales > Steroidobacteraceae > JASHUC01. The sequence continues at coordinate 15,108 of DATNFW010000040.1, forward strand.
GCAACCTGCCGCAGCGGCTCGGCCCCTCGCTCGTGATCGTCGTCGGCATCGCGGGAGTCGTGGCGGTGCTCGTCAGCGTCCTCTCGATGGCGGTCGGCTTCTCCCAGACGATCGCCGGTGGAGGGAGCCCCGATCGCGCCCTGATCCTTTCGGGAGGTGCCCTTCAGGAGGCGATGAGCAGTATTCCGAGCGATTCGGTGCCGAATATCGTGAATGCGCCCGGCATCGCGAAGGATGCCCAGGGCCGCCCGATCGCGGCTGCCGAAGCACTGGCGCAGGTACAAATCGAGCCCCGAGGCGGGGGAAAGACGATCAACATCCCGCTGCGAGGCGTCTCGAACGTCGAGGCCGAGCTGCGCCCGGAGCTGCATCTCGTCTCCGGGAGAATGTTTCGCCCAGGCCTGCACGAGCTCGTCGTCGGCCGCAATCTCGAGAGGCGCTACGGCCTCGGTGTCGGCAGCCATCTCGAATTCCAGAACGGAGACTGGGTGGTCGTCGGAGTGTTCGCGAGCGACCGCGCGAGCACGCTCGATTCGCAGATCCTGACCGACGCACAGACGCTGCTTGCGGCGTATCAGCGCAACTGGTTCCAGAGCATCACGGTGAGACTCGCCGGTCCGCACGGGCTCGATGCGCTGAAGCAAGCGCTCGCATCGGACCCCACACTACATGTCGCGACTTTTCGCGAGTCCGACTATGCGGCCAATCAGTCACGTGCGCTGAACGCCGTACTGCGCTTCATCGGCTATTTCATCGGCGGCATGATGGCGGGGGGCGCGCTGTTCGGCGCGCTCAACAGCCTGTACGCCTCGGTCAGCTCCCGGTCGGTCGAGATCGCGACGCTCCGTGCGATCGGCTTCGGCTCCGGTCCGGTCGTGCTTTCGGTCCTCGCCGAGGCGCTGTTCCTGTCCCTCGCCGGAGCACTGATCGGCGCGTTCTGCGCCTGGGTGTTCTTCAACGGGCACGTCTCGAGCATGCAGCTGCAGGGAGCCCTTCAGCCCCCGACTGCCTTCGCAATGTCGGTGACGCCGAGTCTCGTCGTGCTCGGAATCATCTGGGCCTGCGTGATCGGCTTGGTCGGAGGGCTTTTCCCGGCCGTGCGCGCCGCGCGCCTGCCGATTGCGCGCGCGCTCACCGCCCTCGCTTAGAGTCAGCCCTCGCCTAGCGTCAGCCGCCCTCGCCGAGCGCCTGTATTAGAATTTCCCGCTCTGATAGTCCTCGAACGCCTGCACCAGCTCATCGCGCGTGTTCATGACGAACGGTCCGTACTTTGCCACGGGCTCTCTGAGCGGACGGCCCGCGACGAGAATCGCGCGGCTGGGGGCATGACCCTGCGCATCGTGCGAGTCGTGTCGCCCCTCGAGCTGCACGACATCCCCAGTGCCGAGCATCGCGAGCTCGTGCGGGCCGACTGTCGCGGCCGACTCTCCGGTTCCGACGCGCATTGCGCCCTCATACACGTACAGAAACGCGGCATGCTCTGCAGGCAGTGGCTGTGAGAACTGCGCGCCTGCATCGAGTGACACATCGAGGTAGATCGGGTCGGTCGCGGGCTGTGCGATCGGTCCGCTCACCTCTCCGACCTGCCCGGCGATCACCTTGATGTGGGCGCCGCCGTCCGTGGCGGTCTCCGGAATCCTCTCCGGACCGTACTCCTGGTATTTCGGTGCGGTGAGCTTGTCGCGGCCGGGCAGATTGATCCAAAGCTGAAAGCCGCGCATGCGGCCTTCCTGCTGTTCCGGCATCTCCGAGTGCACGATCCCGCGCCCGGCAGTCATCCACTGCACGCTTCCAGGCACGAGCACGCCCTCGTGCCCGTGGTTGTCGCGGTGGCGCATGCGCCCATCGAGCATATAGGTCACCGTCTCGAAGCCTCGGTGCGGATGCTCGGGGAACCCCGCGATGTAGTCGCCCGGATTGTCCGTGCCGAATTCATCGAGCAGCAGGAATGGGTCGAGGTCCGGCAGCTGAGGCTGGCCGATCACGCGCGTGAGCTTCACGCCCGCGCCGTCCGAGGTCGGCATGCCGTGTACAACTCGGGTAACGTTCCGTGCATTCATGTGAGTCTCCCGGTCGCATCAAGCGGTCAACGTGCGGGAGAATACACTAGGTGCCCGATGCCACCGATCGCGCCTTCAGCTGCGCTCGATCCGCTCGCAACCGCCCATGTAGGTCGCCAGCGCGCGCGGCACGGTCACCGAACCATCCTCGTCCTGATAATTCTCGAGTACGGCAATCAGCGCGCGTCCGACGGCGACGCCTGAGCCGTTGAGGGTATGCACCGGCTCGGGCTTGCCCGTTGCCGGATTTCGCCAGCGCGCGTGCATGCGCCGGGCCTGGTACGCCTCGCAATTGCTGCAGGAGGAAATCTCGCGGTACCGCTTCTGCGAGGGCAGCCAGGCTTCGATGTCGTAGGTCTTCGCGCTCGAGCCTCCCACGTCCCCAGCGCACAACGCCACCACGCGATACGGGATCTCCAGCGCCTCGAGAACGCGGCGCGCGTCGGATGTCAGCTGCTCGAGTGCCGCGTAGGAGTCCTCAGGGCGCACGATCTGCACCAGCTCCACTTTGTCGAACTGGTGCATGCGGATCATGCCGCGCGTGTCCTTTCCGGCCGCGCCGGCTTCGGATCGAAAACACGGCGTATGGCAGACGAACTTCAGCGGCAGGGATTCCGCCGCCACGATCTGCTCGCGCACGAGATTCGTGACCGGGACTTCCGCCGTCGGAATCAAATAAAACCCCTGCTCGCTCCGCACGGCGAAGAGGTCCTGCTCGAATTTCGGCAGCTGTCCCGTACCGACGAGCGCCTGGCTCTGCACGAGATAGGGCACGTACACTTCGGTGTAACCGTGCTCGCGCGTATGCAGATCGAGCATGAATTGCGCGAGTGCCCGATGCAGGCGGGAAACCGCTCCCCGCAGCACGACGAAGCGCGCCCCCGAGATGCGCGTTGCGGCCTCGAAGTCGAGCCCGCCGAGCCGCTCCCCGAGCTCGACGTGATCGCGCGGAGTGAACTCGAACCGCCGCGGCTCGCCCCAGCGCGCGAGCTCGACGTTTGCCGTCTCGTCGGCACCGTCGGGCACTGAGTCGTGAAGGAGATTGGGCAGTCCCAGCTGCCAGCGCTCGAGCTCTGCCTGCACGGCGTTGAGCGACTCATCGACCCGAGCGAGCTCATGAGTCAGCTGCTCCCCGCGCGCGATCAGCGGTCCCGTCTCCTCGCCCCGCCCTTTCGCCATGCCGACCGACTTCGCGTTGGCATTGCGCTCCGAGCGCAGCCGATCCGATTCCATCTGCCAGCGCTTGCGCTGCTCCTCGAGCGCGGTGAGCTTCGGCACATCGAGTACGAAGCCGCGGCGCGCCAGATTGCGGGCGACGCCTTGCAGATCGCTGCGCAGCAGTTTCGGATCGATCACGGGTTCACTCGTCGGTGGGAGAACTCTTGGAGCGCAGCCGCGCGAGTGCTTCGCCGATGCGAATTTCGAGCCCGCGCGCTGCCGGACGATAGTATCGCCTATCCGGCAGTTCATCCGGCAAATAGCGCTCCCCGGCCGCGTAGGCCTCCGGCTCATCGTGCGCGTAGCGGTAGCCCCTGCCGTAGCCGAGCTCCTTCATGAGCCGCGTCGGAGCATTGCGCAATCTGAGAGGCACATCGAGAGTTCCGTGCCGCTCCACATCCTCCTTCGCCTCCCCGAGCGCGACATACACGGCGTTGCTTTTCGGCGCGCAGGCGAGATAGACGATGAGCTCGGCGATCGCGAGCTCGCCCTCGGGGCTGCCGAGCCGGTCATAGGCTTCCCACGCATCGAGCGCGAGCGCGAGCGCACGCGGATCGGCGAGCCCGATGTCCTCCACGGCCATGCGAACGGCGCGCCGCGCGATGTAGAGCGGATCGCAGCCGCCATCGAGCATGCGGGCGAGCCAGTAAAGCGCCGCGTCGGGGTCCGTTCCGCGCACCGCCTTGTGCAGCGCGGAGATCTGGTCGTAAAACTGCTCGCCCCCTTTGTCGAAGCGACGCCGCCCGCCGCTCGCCACCTCGCGGGCGATGTCGAGCGTCAAGGATCGCGCGGCCGGGGCGCCAGCAGCCGGAGCGGCAGCAGCTGGGACGGCAGCAGCCGGCGCAGTCGCGGTAGGAGCAGCCCCCGCCTCCACGAGCCCGGCCGCGAGCTCGAGCATGTTGAGAGCGCGACGCGCATCGCCATCCGCGGCGCGCGCGATGAGTTGCAGCGCCTCGGGGTCCGCGGCGAGCCCCAGGTCTCCGAGGCCACGCTCGTGGTCCGCGAGCGCCGCGCCGAGAAGCGTCAGGAGGTCCGTTTCATCGAGCGCCTTCAGCACGTACACCCGTGCGCGGGAGAGCAGCGCGCTCACGACCTCGAACGAGGGGTTCTCGGTCGTCGCGCCGATGAAGGTGAGCGTCCCATCCTCCAGATACGGGAGGAAAGTGTCTTGCTGCGCCTTGTTGAAACGATGCACCTCGTCGAGAAAGAGCACGGTCGCCCGACCGCTCATGTCGCGAGCCGCGCGCGCGTGCTCCACGGCCGCGCGGATGTCTTTGACGCCGGCCATGACAGCCGATAACGCGATGAACTCCGCGTCCGCGCGCCGGGCGATGAGACGTGCGAGTGTCGTTTTGCCCGTGCCGGGCGGGCCCCATAGAAGCATCGAATGGAGCTGGCCGCCCTCGATCGCCTCCCGCAGCGGCTTGCCCGGCGCGAGCAGATGGCGCTGACCCACGAACTCCTCGAGGGTTCGCGGACGCATCCGATCGGCGAGCGGTCGCCCGAGCTCTGCGACCTGCCTCCGGCTCACGACGGCTCGCGCGAGAGCCCGAAGATGCGCTCCGCCCACACCGCCCAGTGCCTGAGTCCGGCCCCGAGCAGGATGAAAGCGACCGCGACGCCCGTGGCGTCGGCATAGAAATCGTGAATGTCCCGATCGCGCCCCCAATCCATGTAGCCTTGTACGAGCTCGATGAGCGCGCCGAGCAGCAGCATCCAAAATGCGAGCAGCGGATAGCGGGTGCGGCGAATCAGCCCGCCGAACCAAAGCGTCAATCCGAAGAATGCCCCCGAATGCTCGAGCTTGTCCCAAATGTGCAGGTTCGGCACATCCTGCGAGGGCGCGAGGGTGGAGTACAGAATGAAGGCCACCAGCGCCCAGCCGATGCACCACCACAGTGCCGGAAACTGCAAATGCGGTGGCAGTGCCCGCGGCTTCGCAGGGGGCACAGGATCACGCGACCAAATCATTTTTGAGGCTTTCCTATCACATCGGCGCCGGCCGGCGGGGCGAAGCTCACCTCGGCATCGGCGACCGGCGCATTGCGCTCGGCGTGTTCGAATACGACCACCGCAGTCCCACCGAGCTTGTCTTTGAGCATCATGCGCCGCAGCCGGTTCCCCGAGAATCCGAGCAGCGCCTCGCGGAAATCGGCATCCGCCGCCTTGGGCGCCACGCGGACCCAGTCGAGACCTGCTGCAGCGCCGGCCTCGGGCGGCGCGCCGGCCGAGCTCACGTCGAACGCCGTGAGCGCACTCGGGCCCTCGGAGAGCAGCATCGCCGGAGTCGCCGAGAGCGCCGCCTGCTCCGGTTTCACCGTCACCTGCTCGAGATCGCGATCGTAGTACCAGAGATTGCGGCCATCGGCGACGAGCAGTTGGCCCGAGCCCTCACCCTGCGGGTGGATCTCCCACCGGAACCGGCCCGGCCGCAGCACTAGCAGTCGCCCGCTCGCCCGCTGCGTCACGTGTCCCTGTGCATCGGTCACCGTCTCCGTGAAATCCGCGCTGAATGAGCGCAGGCCATCGAAGTAGCGATCGAGCGCAGCCGCACCCGAGTTGGCGGCGGCCCGGCAAACCATGCAAGCAATCAGACCGAGCAGCGCAATCGCTGCCTGCGCGCGGCGCGGTCCGCGCACGCCTCACTCTCCCGGTGGCGCGGGCGCGAGCACTTCGCGACTGCCGTTCGACTGCAGCGGCCCGACGATCCCGGCCGATTCCATCGCCTCGAGCAGACGCGCAGCGCGGTTATAGCCGATCTTCAGCCGCCGCTGCACGTAGGATATGGAGGGCTTGCGCTCCTCGGTCACGATGCGCACGGCTTCATCATAGAGTGCATCCTGCTCCGCGTCGCCTTCCGCACCGCCGCTCTCGTCTTCCTCGCTCGGCAGCCCTGGTATCGGGGCGCTCGGGCCCGAGAGCACCTCCTCGACGTAGCTTGGAGCGTTGCTCGATCTCTTCAGCGCCTCGACGACCCGGTGCACCTCCTGGTCCGAGACGAATGCGCCGTGCACCCGGGTGGGCATCGATGTGCCTGCGGGCAGATAGAGCATGTCTCCGTGCCCGAGCAGCGTCTCGGCACCCATCTGATCGAGGATGGTGCGCGAGTCGACCTTCGCGGAGACCTGGAATGCGATGCGGCAGGGGATATTTGCCTTGATGAGCCCGGTGATCACATCGACCGACGGCCGCTGCGTCGCGAGCACCAGATGGACTCCCGAGGCGCGCGCCTTCTGTGCGAGGCGTGCGATGAGCTCCTCCACTTTCTTGCCGACGATCATCATGAGATCGGCGAGCTCGTCGATGATCACGACGATGTAGGGGAGCGGCGTTAGGTCCGGGATCTGCGCTTGATCCATCGTCGGATCGTTTGCGGCCCGTTGAGTGAGCACGGGGTCGCGGATCGGCTTGCCCGCATCGATCGCCTCCTGCACGTGGCGATTGAAGCCCGCGATGTTGCGCACACCGAGCGCCGCCATGAGCTGATAGCGGCGCTCCATCTCCGCGACGCACCAGCGCAGCGCATTCGCGGCCTGCTTCATGTCCGTGACGACCGGCGCAAGCAGGTGCGGGATGCCTTCGTAAACGGAGAGCTCGAGCATCTTCGGATCGATCATGATGAGACGCACGTGCTCGGCAGTCGCCTTGTACAGAAGCGAGAGCACCATCGCGTTAATGGCGACGGATTTGCCGGAGCCGGTGGTCCCGGCGATCAACAAATGCGGCATGCGCGTCAGATCGGCGACGAGCGGCTGACCACCGATGTCCTTGCCGAGTGCGAGCGCAAGCGGTGTGCCGAGGTCGTCGTACGCCTTCGACCGGATGATCTCCCCGAGCGTCACGAGCTCGCGCTTCTCGTTCGCGATCTCCAGGCCCATCACCGATTTGCCGGGAATCACCTCGACGACGCGCACGCTCATGACCGAGAGCGCGCGCGCGAGGTCCTTCGCGAGTCCCGTGATCTGGCTCGCCTTGACGCCCGGCGCCGGGCGCAGCTCGAACCGCGTGACCACCGGTCCCGGCTGCACCGCGACCACCTCGGCCTCGACTCCGAAATCCCGCAGCTTGATCTCCACGAGCCGCGACATCGCTTCGAGCGCTTCGGCCGAGTAGGAGGGCTCCCGCACCGGAGGATCGTCGAGGAGCTTGAGCGGCGGCAGCTCGTTCGATTTGGACTCGAAAAGCGGCACCTGCCGCTCCTTCTCGACGCGCTCGCTCTTCTCGACCACGACAAGCGGCGGCTCGATTTTCGGCGGCGCGCGCGCGGCAACCTTCTTCTGCTGCGTCTGCACCGTCTCCTTGCGTCGCTCGCGCCGCTCGCGGCCCTCGGCGATATTGCGCGCCGTCGACAGCCGCCCCCGGACCCAGCCGATACCGCCCCAGGTCATCGAGCCGAGCCGGTCCATTACGGTGATCCAGGACACGCCGAACGCGATCGATACGCCCGCCATCCAGAAGCCAATCAGAAACAGCGTCGAGCCGAGCTGGCCGACACCGACCGCCAACTCCTTCCCGACGAGCTGCCCGAGAACCCCGCCCGCCGTCTCCCGCAACGTACCGGCGTCCCAGTTGAGTGTCGTGAGTCCACAGCTTGCGGCGAGCACCAGAACGAAGCCGCCGAGGCGCACGGCGGTGTCCGCGCGCGAGGGCCGCTTCGGACGATTGCGATTACGAAAGAGAATCCACGCCGCGATGGCGATCATCGCGGGAAAGAGATAGGCGGGACGGCCGAAGAGATAGAACGAGAGGTCGGCGAGCCACGCGCCTACCGGGCCGATGCGATTGTGGACCGCTCCCTCGCCGGTGAACGAGAATCCCGGATCGGTCGCACGATAGCTTGCAAGGGCGGCGAGCAGCACCAGAGCCACGACGGCGAGCGCGATCGCCCCACTCTCTCGCAACCCACGGCTCACGGACTCGGTGAAACGCGCAGCACCCCGCGCGGTCGTCTCGGCCAAATTCCCCGTCCTCACACGACTGTGCGAACATCCTTCCCTGGAACGCAGTATCCGCGAGCGCGCCGCGATTTCCCTGGGGTGCGTAGCAGTTTTGGAGATTGATTATACATGGTGCAATCACGGCACAGCCGGCTCATCATTCTCGGTTCCGGCCCCGCGGGCTATACCGCGGCCGTTTACGCGGCGCGCGCCAACCTCGCGCCCCTCCTCATCACCGGTCTCGAGCAGGGCGGTCAGCTCATGACGACCACGGACGTGGACAACTGGCCGGGCGATGTGGAGGGACTGAAGGGACCGGCGTTGATGGAGCGGATGCTTCGACATGCACGCCGCTTCGACACCGAGATCGTCAACGATCACATCGCCTCCGTGAATCTTGCCGCCAGGCCGTTCCAGCTCACGGGCGATGCCGGCCGCTACACCTGCGATGCGCTCATCATCGCAACCGGGGCGACGGCAAAGTATCTCGGTCTCCCCTCCGAGGACCACTACCGTGGGCGCGGAGTCTCGGCGTGCGCGACTTGCGACGGGTTCTTCTTCCGCGGCCAGCGCGTTGCAGTCGTCGGTGGGGGCAATACGGCGGCCGAGGAGGCGCTTTACCTCTCGCACATCACGGAGCACGTCACGCTCATCCACCGCCGCGACCGGCTTCGAGCCGAGAAGATCCTGCAGCATCAGCTGATGGAGCGCGAGCGCGCCGGGAAGCTTTCGATACTCTGGAATCACACCATCGAGGAAGTGCTCGGCGACGGTGTGGGGGTCAACGGCCTCGCGGTGCGCTCGACCCAGCATGGCACGACGGCCAAGCTCGACGTGACGGGTGTATTCATTGCAATCGGTCATTCGCCGAACACCACCATCTTCGAGGGGCAGCTCGCGATGCGCAACGGCTATATTGTGGTGAAGAGCGGGCTCGAAGGCGGGGCAACCGCGACGAGTGTCCCGGGCGTATTCGCGGCCGGTGATGTGGCCGATCAGGTCTATCGACAGGCGGTGACCTCGGCCGGCGCGGGCTGCATGGCGGCACTCGATGCGGATCATTACCTCGAGGGCCTGGATTTCGCTTGAAGACGCGCATCGCCCTCAGCATCGACGAGCTCGACCGGGGAGAGTGGAACGGCCTCGCCGGGGCGCAGAGTCCGTTTCTCCGCCACGAGTTCCTCGCCGCCCTCGAGCACACGGGCTGCGTCGGCCCGAGCGTCGGCTGGCTCCCCCGCTACATCGCGCTCAGCGACGAGCGAGGTCTCGCGGGCGCGGTGCCGGCCTTCGTAAAGTCCCACTCTTACGGCGAGTTCGTCTTCGACTTCGGCTGGGCACAGGCTTACAACCGCTTCGGGCGCCGCTATTACCCGAAGCTCACGATTGCCGTCCCCTTCACACCCGCAACGGGCGCACGTCTGCTCGTGCGGCCCGACCTCGATGCGGAAAGCATGCGACGCCGCCTCATCGAGGCCGTCGAGGGCGAAGCCCGCGCCGCATCGCTCTCCTCCGTTCACGCGCTCTTTCTCGACGAGCCGGATCGGGCCGCACTTTCGGGGGCGCGCTGGCTCGCGCGGCGGGACTGCCAGTTCCATTGGCGGAATCGGGGCTACGCCAGCTTCGAGCACTACCTCGAGACGTTCACCGCGGAGAAACGCAAGAAAGCTCGCCGCGAGCGACGCCGCGTCACCGAAGCGGGCATCAGTTTCGACACGCGCCTCGGCTCCGAGCTCGACGAGCGCCTCCTCGATCGCGTGTACGCCTTTCACCGCGACACGTTCCTGCGGCACGGCCACGAGCCGTACCTCACGCGCGAGTTCTTCGAGGAAATCAGGCGCACGCTCGGCGATGCCCTCATGATCAAGATCGCACTGCATGCCGGACGGCCCGTCGCGGCTGCGATCTTCTTTTGGAGCCCTGCGGCGCTTTACGGCCGGTACTGGGGTGCGGCCGCCGATTACCACAGCCTGCATTTCGAGACCTGCTATCACCAGGGGATCGAGTTCTGCATCGAGCGCGGAGTCGAGCGGTTCGAGCCCGGAACGCAGGGCGAGCACAAGGTGAGCCGCGGGTTCGAGCCCACGATCACCTGGTCCGGACACTGGATCACCGACGCGCGATTTCGGGCGGCGATCCGCGAGTACCTCGAGCGCGAAGGCGAGGCGGTCGACGCGTATGCCGCCGAGATTCAGACGCACGTGCCGTATCGCGACCGCCGCGGCGATCTCGGGAGCCACGCGGAGAGCGCCGCACCGGGACGGGCAGAGGCTTCCGGCGAAGACGCACCATGAAGACGATCACCTGGCTCTCGCCACAGGATGCCCCCGAGCGCTTTCCGCCGCTCGAGCGCGCGCTCGATGAGCCCCCGGGGCTGCTCGCTGCGGGCGGCGACCTGTCGGCCCCGCGGCTGCTCGCCGCCTACCGGCGCGGGATCTTCCCCTGGTACTCCCCGGGCCAGCCGGTGCTCTGGTGGTCTCCCGACCCGCGCGCGGTGCTGTTTCCCGAGGAGTTTCGCTGCTCGCGAAGCCTCGCCAAGACGCTGCGCAACCGAGGATTCGAGACGCAGATCGATCGTGACTTCGAGGCGGTGATCGAAGGCTGTGCCGCGCCGCGCGCGAGCAGCGGCGGCACCTGGATCACGCGCGAGATGCGCGCGGCGTACATCGAGCTGCACCGGCAGGGCTATGCCCACAGCATCGAGACGTATCTGGCGGGTCGCCTTGCCGGAGGGCTGTACGGAGTGCGGCTAGGGAGGATGTTCTTCGGTGAGTCGATGTTCAGCCGCGAGAGCGATGCCTCGAAAGTCGCGCTCGCCCGGCTCGTGGACATGTGCCGGGCCGAAGACATCGCGGTGATCGATTGTCAGCTCCCGTCGCGCCATCTGGAGAGCCTCGGCAGCCGTCTCGTCCCACGCTCGGAGTTCCAGGCTCTGCTGCGCACGCACATCGCCGGAGAACATTAAGGAGAACATTAAAGGGGGCAAAGGCGTGCGGCGTTGCGCCGACGCGGCGTTTCCGGGCAGAATGCGCGCCCCCATGTCCAAAGAAGACGCGATCCAGATGGAGGGCGAGGTCGTCGAGACCCTGCCCAATACCACATTCCGTGTGAAGCTCAAGAACGGTCACGTCGTCACCGCACACATTTCCGGCAAGATGCGCAAGAACTACATCCGCATCCTCACCGGCGATCAGGTCACGGTCGAAATGACGCCGTACGACCTCTCCAAGGGCCGGATCATCTACCGAGGCCGCTAATCCGACCGGCCGCCGCACCGAATGCGGCCACCGCACCGAATGCGCCGCTGCCGCCCCACTCGGCCGCTAAGCCGGCACTTCCTGCTGCAGCGGCGCGCAATCGAGCTCGAGCTTGCTGCCGTCTTTCGAGACGGTGACGCGTACCTGCCCGCCTCCGGCCAAGCGTCCGAAAAGCAGCTCCTCGGCGAGTGGGCGCTTGATGAACTCCTGAATGATGCGCGCCATGGGACGCGCACCCATCTTCGGGTCGTAGCCCTTCTCGGCCACCCAGGCGCGTGCCGCATCGTCGAGCGTCAGGTTGACGCCTTTTTGCTCGAGCTGCATCTCGACTTCGAGGATGAGCTTGTCGACGACACGCTCGATCGTTGCAGCATCCAGCGAGGCGAATTGGATGATCGCATCGATCCGGTTGCGGAACTCGGGCGAGAACAGGCGTCGCACTGCCTCCATGCCGTCCGTCGAATTGTCGGAGTGCATGAAGCCGATCGACGGCCGGTTCATCTCGTGGGCGCCCGCATTCGTCGTCATGACGATGATGACGTGCCGGAAATCGGCCTTGCGGCCGTTGTTGTCCGTGAGCGTTCCGTGGTCCATCACCTGCAGGAGCAGATTGAAAACGTCCGGGTGAGCCTTCTCGATCTCATCGAGCAGCAGCACGCAGTGGGGATGTTTGCTGATCGCCTCGGTGAGCAGACCGCCCTGATCGAATCCGACGTATCCCGGCGGGGCACCGATCAAGCGCGAGACGGTGTGACGCTCCATGTACTCCGACATGTCGAAGCGAATGAGCTCGATCCCCATCGTGATCGCGAGCTGGCGCGTGACCTCGGTCTTGCCGACACCGGTCGGACCTGCGAACAGGAAGCTGCCGACCGGCTTTTGCTGGTCGCCGAGCCCCGAGCGCGCCATTTTGATCGATGCGGCAAGCGCCTCGATGGCGCGATCCTGCCCGAAGATGACGAGCTTCAAATTGCGCTCGAGGTTCTTGAGCACCTCCCGGTCGGAAGTCGATACGCTCTTCGCCGGGATGCGGGCCATGCGCGCAACGACATCCTCGATGTGCCGCACCTCCACCGTCTCCTCGCGCTCCTCCAGAGGCTTCAGGCGCAGCCGCGCACCGGCCTCATCGACCACATCGATCGCCTTGTCGGGTAGATGCCGTTCGTTGATGTGGCGGGCTGCGAGCTCCGCCGCCGCCTTGAGGGCGTCGTCCGCGTATTTGATCGCGTGATGCTCCTCGAACCGGGATTTTAAGCCCTGGAGTATCTCGATCGTTTCCTGCACGGAAGGCTCGGTTACGTCGATCTTCTGGAAGCGCCGCGCAAGCGCGTGGTCCTTCTCGAAGATGCCGCGATATTCCTGGTAGGTCGTCGAGCCGATGCAGCGAATCTCCCCGTTCGTGAGCACCGGCTTGATGAGGTTCGAGGCGTCCATCACCCCGCCCGATGCCGCGCCCGCGCCGATCACCGTGTGGATCTCATCGATGAAGAGGATCGCACCCGGCTGCTTCTTGAGCTCCGTGATGACGCCCTTCAAGCGCTTCTCGAAATCGCCGCGGTATTTCGTGCCGGCGATGAGCGCACCCATGTCGAGCGCATAAATCGTGCAGTCCGCGAGTACCTCGGGGACTTTGCCTTCGACTATCAAACGCGCGAGCCCCTCGGCGATCGCCGTCTTGCCCACGCCCGCCTCGCCAACGTAGAGCGGATTGTTCTTGCGCCGCCTGCAGAGGATTTCGATCGTGCGCTCGACCTCGAGCTTGCGTCCGATGAGCGGATCGATGCGCCCTTCCTGCGCCAGACGATTGAGGTTGGTCGTGTATTTCTCGAGTGCGCTGCCGCCCCCCTCCGGATCGCGCTCCGCCTCGGGGCCGGTCTCCTCCTTGTCGGTCTTCTCCTCCGCGATCTTCGAGAGACCGTGGGAGATGTAGTTCACCACGTCGAGCCGCGTGACGTGCTGGCGATTGAGCAGGTAGACGGCGTGACTCTGCTTCTCGCTGAAGATTGCCACGAGCACGTTTGCGACGCCGACCTCCTTTTTGCCGCTCGACTGCACGTGGAAGACAGCGCGCTGCAGCACCCGCTGGAAGCCGAGCGTCGGCTGCACTTCGCGCTCCTCGGCTTCCTCGAGCCGGGGCGTCGACTGATCCAGATGATCTTTGAGCTCCTGCTTGAGCTTGGCGAGATCCGCACCGCACGCCCGCAGGATCTCACGCACCTTGGGCGTGTCGAGGATCGCCAGCAGCAGGTGCTCGACGGTGAGGTACTCGTGGCGCGCTTCGCGCGCCTGGTGGAACGCATCGTTCAGACAATACTCGAGCTCATTGGACAGCACGTTAACTCCACACCGAATTCGTAAGTCCGGACATCGCGAGGCGCCTCAGGCCTCTTCCAGCGTACACATGAGCGGATGCTGGTGGTCGCGAGCGTAGGTCGTCACCTGAGCCACCTTAGTCTCCGCGATCTCGTAAGTGAAGACTCCGCACACCCCCTTCCCCTTCGTGTGCACCTCCAGCATGATGCGGGTCGCCGTCGAGCGGTTCATCGAGAAGAATTTCTCGAGCACATCGACCACGAACTCCATCGGCGTGTAGTCATCGTTGAGCAGAATCACTCGGTAGAGCGGCGGCTGTTTGACTTCCGGCCGCGACTCCTCGACGACGACTCCGGCATCCGGGCGGGCGGGGTGCGGGTCCTGGCGGGACATCCTGTCTTTATAGGGTGCCCCAAACGCGAGCACAAGTGCCCCGCAAACACCGGCTTGAGGGCCAAAGCACGGCCCTCGTATGATTGCCGGCACCTCATTGCCCTCGAGAGGATCGTTCCGCTTCCCGATGAATGCCGTAAGCTCATGGCTCGACGCGATGCACGCACCGGACAAGCTGGCCAGCACGCTGCGCTCCCGTGCGCCGCAGGTGGCTGTTTGGGCTCTTGCGCTCGCGCTCGGCGTGCAGGCGGCGCTCATCGTCACGCACCTCGCCGGAGCCGGTGCACCGCCCGCTGCGGCTGCCCAGTCGCAGCCCGCGGCCGTGCCGATGACGCGGGCGCCCGATGTCGCCGCCATCACGAACGCGCACCTCTTCGGGGCGCCGCCTGTCGCGCCGAGCGGCAGCGCCGCCGATGCACCCCGCACGACGATGGCCCTCGTCCTCACGGCCACTCTTGCGGCTCACGACAGGAAGACTGGAGAGCTCCTTCCGGATCGTGGCCTCGCCATCCTCGGTCCCAACTCCGGCGCAGCGAATGTGTATGTAGTGGGCGACAACGTCCCGGGCGGCGCCCGGCTACACGCCGTCTACGACGACCGTGTGCTGCTCGATCGCAACGGCAGCCTCGAATCGCTGATGCTGCCCAAGCAGGTTCAGGGTGAGGCCACCGCACCGATCCCCACGAGGACTTCCTTCCCCGCCGAGCGCGTCCGCGAGCTCATCACTCAGAATCCAGCGGTCATCGCCGATGTCATCCGGCCCCAGCCCGTATTCGCGGGGGGCAAGCAGCGCGGGTATCGTGTGTACCCCGGGCGCAACCGGCAGGCGTTTCTGCGCTTGGGACTACGTCCGGGCGATCTCGTCGTCGCCATTAACGACACACCGCTCGACGATCCCGCCCGCGGCGAGGAGATTTTTGGGACGCTCGCATCCTCGAGCGAGGCGCGCGTCACAGTCATGCGCAATGGACGGCAGCAAGATCTCACCCTGAATATGTCGCAGATCGCCTCCGAGGCCGACCAGCTCGCCGGCGAGGAGGCCCAGTCCGGCGGCTCTGCGCAGGGGGCGCCCCCGAGACCTTCGACCCTCGGTGCGCCGGTCCCGCCGGCCCGCCACTGACGGCGCGGCACGCCGCGTTCGGGGGACTTTGATGAATCGATGTCGACTGCTGACGCCGCTCGCCTTCGCGCTCGCCGTGAGCGCGGGCCTCGTCGGACCCGAAACGTCGGCCTGGGCGCAGACCAACTCCGGCGCGCGCATCACGCCGAACTTCAGGAACACCGACATCAGCCAGATCGCCGAAGCGGTCCAGATGGTCACGCACAAGACGATCATCATGGACCCGCGCGTACGCGCGCAGGTGACGATCTACGCCTCGACACCGATGACGCCTGATGCGTTCTACCAGACATTCCTCGACATCCTGCAGGTGCACGGCTTCATTGCCGTGCAACAGGGCGACGTCGTGAAGGTGACGCTGGACACCAACCAGCGCTTCATGTCCAGCATCACCCTGCCGCCGCACGCGAGCCCGACCTCCGATGAGATCGTCACGCAGGTCGTGCAGGTCAAGAACGTGAGTGCGGCTCAGCTCGTGCCGGTGCTCCGCCCGCTCATGATGCCGCAAGCCGACCTCGGCGCTTATCCCGCCGCGAACATCCTCGTCATCTCCGACCGCGCTGCGAATGTGAACCGCATCGTGCGGATCGTGGAACGCATCGATGAATCGAACACTTCGGGCGTCGATGTGATGCCGATGCAGAATGCCTCCGCGGTCGAGATCGCGCGCATCGTGTCCTCGCTTTACCAGGGACAAGGGCAGAACGAGATCGGCTCGGCCCCGCTCAAGCTCGTCGCGGACGAGCGCTCGAACAGCATTCTCCTGAGCGGCGATGCGGCGCAGCGCCTGAGAGCCAAAGCGCTCATCGCCGACCTCGATACACCGCTTGCCAATGGCGGCAACACACAAGTCGTCTACCTGCACTACGAGGATGCGAAAAAACTCGCTCCGCTGCTCAAGCAGCAGATCACCGGCATGGAGCAGTCGCGGGGCGGCACGCAGGGCGCCGCCGCAGCCGCAGCGTCCGACAAAGCGACCGACATCTGGGCGGACGAGGAGAACAATGCGCTCGTGATCACCGCACCTCCGAAGGAGATGCGCGAGATCAGGAACATCATCGACAAGCTCGACATTCGCCGCGCTCAGGTGCTCGTCGAGGCGGTCATCGTCGATGTGGACCTCGACAAATCCGCGGAGCTCGGCGTGAACTGGGCGCTCTTCTCGAAGGGCTCGACCGTGCCCGGGGCGACGTTCCTCACCCCGGTCGGCGGCGCGAGCCTCGTCGACCTCGCCGGTGCCATCCTCAATCCCACTACTTTGCCGCAGACGGGACTCGTGAACGGGACCACGGTCGCGCTCGGCCGCATCGCCAAGAGCGGCATGAGCTTCGCGGCCATGCTGCGCGCCTTGCAGAGCGATGACGATTCCAACATCATCGCCACGCCTTCCGTCGTCACGGCCGATCATCAAGAAGCGACGATCAAGATCGCGCAGGAAGTGCCGTTCATCACGGGGCAATATACGAACGGCACCAATGCGGCGTTCGGCCAGGTGACCCCGTTCGAGACCGTCCAGCGCGAGGAGGTCGGCACGATCCTGAAGATCACTCCGCAGATCAACGAGGGCGACTCCGTCATCCTCAAGATCGAGATGGAGAGCTCGAGCGTCGTGCCGAAGAATGCGGGCCCGCAGGGCGCCGTCGATCTGACGACTAACAAGCGCACCGTGAGCACCAACGTGCTGATCGAGGATGGCGGTATCATCGTGATCGGCGGATTGATCAGCAACGAGTACGACCGCAACAACACCGGGGTGCCCTTCCTCTCGAGCATCCCGTTGCTGGGGCAGCTCTTCAAGGACAGGCAGGGAACGCTGCAGAAGAAGGATTTGATGATCTTCATCCGGCCCCAGATCCTGCATGACGGCCTCGACACGCAGCTCACGACGGACGCGCGATACAATTTCATGCGCAGCGAGCAGCGCCAGGTGGGCAGTCGAGAGCTTCTGCCCCTCGTTCCAGGTGCGAAGACATCGATCCTGCCGCCGCTTCCGCCGGCAAAGCCGAGCAGTAAGAAGCGGGCGAAGCCGAACGCTGCCCCGAATCCGGATGCCGCACCGGATGCCGCGCCAGATGCCGCGGCGAAGCCGGACCCGGCGCCCGATGCCGCAGCGAAGCCGGATGCCGTGCCGGACGCCGCGGCAAAGCCCGATCCGGCGCTGCCGGTTGATCGCCCGAGCGCGAAGCCGCCGCAGGGATCGCCATGAACGACCTCGCCCGCTCGGCCACGGCGCTGCCGCCATTCTCGGCCCGGCCCGAGCGCGCCGCGCCACCCATCCCGGACACGCTTCCAGTGCCCTCCGTGGCGGTTGCACCTCCGGCACTTGCTGCAGGCTCACCTGCCTCGGCTGCCGCATCGGCAGTCCCCGAGCGCCGCCTCTCGTTTGCCTACGCCAAGCGCCACGGCGTGCTCGTTCGGGAAATCGTCGACGGCTGCGCGCGGTGCGCTTATCGCGCCGGCGCCTCGCCGCTCGCTCTCGCGGAAGTGCGCCGGTTCCTGCGCTTGCCGCTCGAGGTCGAACGCGTCGATGAGGCAAGCTTCGATGCGATGCTGCGCGCCGCCTACGAGGCCGGCTCGGACGCCATGCAGGCGGTCGAGGGGATCGAGGACACGACCGATCTCGCGCATCTGGCGCAGGAGCTGCCCGAGCAAGCGGACTTGCTCGAGAGCGAGGACGATGCGCCGATCATCCGGCTCATCAACGCGGTGCTCACGCAGGCCGTGAAGGAGAACGCCTCCGACATCCACATCGAGCCCTTCGAGAACCGGCTCGTCGTGCGCTTCCGAGTCGATGGCGTACTGCGCGAGGTGCTCCAGTCGAAGCGGGCCGTGGCCCCGCTCGTCGTCTCGCGCATCAAGGTCATGTCGAAGCTCGACATCGCCGAGAAGCGCCTGCCGCAGGACGGGCGCATCGGGCTGCGTATCGCCGGGCGTGCGGTGGACGTACGCGTCTCCACGGTCCCGTCCGGACACGGCGAGCGGGTGGTGTTGCGCATCCTCGACAAGCAGGCGGGGAGGCTCGATCTCACCTCACTCGGTATGGACCCGAAGACTGAGGGTCTGATCGACGAGCTCATCCACAAGCCGCACGGCATTCTGCTCGTGACGGGTCCGACGGGCTCCGGTAAGACCACGACCCTTTATGCGGCGCTCGAGCGTCTGAACGATCACACCCGCAACATCATGACCGTCGAGGATCCGATCGAGTACTACATCGACGGTATCGGCCAGATGCAGGTGAACACCAAGGTCGAGATGACTTTCGCTCGGGGCTTGCGTGCAATCCTGCGCCAGGACCCCGACGTGGTGATGGTCGGCGAGATCCGCGACCTCGAGACCGCGCAAATCGCCGTGCAAGCGAGCCTCACGGGACATCTCGTGCTCTCGACCCTGCACACGAACACCGCCGTCGGCGCGGTCACACGTTTGCGCGATATGGGCATCGAGCCGTTCCTGCTCTCCTCGAGCCTCATCGGAGTGCTGGCTCAGCGCCTCGTGCGCGTGTTGAATCCCGACTCCAAGCAGCCCTTCCAGGCCGGCGAGTACGAACGTCGCCTGCTCAATCTGGGCCCGAAAGACCCCGCGCCGACACTGTATCGGCCCGGCCGTGACGCCGGCGGCGGCTACCGCGGTCGCAGCGGCGTCTATGAGCTCGTCGTCGTAGACGACGCGATGCGCACGATGATTCATGACGGCGCCGCGGAGCACGAGCTCGAGCGTTACGCGCGGACACTCACCCCCTCCATCCGCGAGGACGGACGGGCGAAGGTGCTCGCCGGGGAGACGACGCTCGAGGAAGTGTTGCGCGTTACTCGGGAGGATTGACGGACCCCTGCAGCAATGGGCG
Source organism: Steroidobacteraceae bacterium (assembly GCA_035606175.1). Classification (GTDB taxonomy): domain Bacteria; phylum Pseudomonadota; class Gammaproteobacteria; order Steroidobacterales; family Steroidobacteraceae; genus JASHUC01. The sequence continues at coordinate 34,250 of DATNFW010000040.1, forward strand.
CCTTCGAGTACACCGCCCTCGATGGCGGGGGACGTGAGCGCAAGGGAATCCTTGAGGGCGACACCGCCCGTCAGGTACGCCAGCTCCTGCGTGAGCGGCAGCTATTGCCCGTGTCCGTCACGGAAGTCGCGCAGCGCGAGGCGAAGCGCGAGGCGAGCTTCAGCCTCGCCCGACGTGTTTCTGCCGCCGACCTCTCGCTCTTCACGCGTCAGCTCGCAACGCTGGTGCGCGCCGGCCTGCCGCTCGAGGAGTCGCTGCTCGCCGTCTCCCAACAGACGGAGAAGCCGCGCGTGCAGAGCATCATTCTCGGCGTGCGTTCGCGGGTGATGGAGGGTCACACGCTCGCGGACGGCTTCGCCGCGTTCCCGCGCGTGTTTCCCGAGATCTATCGAGCGACTGTTGCAGCCGGGGAGCAATCCGGGTATCTCGATCGCGTTCTCGAGCGGCTCGCCGACTACACGGAGAGCCGCGAGGAAATGCGCCAGAAAATTCTCGGTGCAATGCTCTACCCGATCGTGCTCACCGTGATGTGCTTCGCCATCGTCTCGGGACTCCTCGCATACGTGGTGCCGAAAGTCGTCGCCGTCTTCCAGTCGACGCATGCACAGCTGCCCATCGCGACCCGTGTGCTCATCGCCGTGAGCGCTCTGCTGCGTTCCTACGGGCTCGTGTTGCTCGTCGTCGTCGTGATCGCCGGCGTGCTCCTCTCGCGCGTGCTCCGCAAACCCGCGCCCCGCCGTCGCTACCACCGGCTGCTGCTGACTCTGCCGGTCGTCGGCAAACTCGCGCGCGGTTTCAACACCGCGCGCTTTACGCGTACCCTCAGTATTCTGACGGCAAGCGCCGTGCCGGTACTCGAAGCACTGCGCATAGCGGGCGAGGTCGTGACGAACCTGCCCATGCGCGATGCGATCGTCGAAACCTCGCAACGTGTGCGCGAGGGCGCCCCGATCGGGCGTTCGCTTGCCGCGAGTCGCCTCTTCCCTCCCATGACGATCCATCTGATCTCGAGCGGGGAGGCGAGCGGCGAGCTCGAAGGGATGCTCGAGCAGGCGGCCACGAGCCAGGAACGCGAGCTCGACGGTCTGCTGACGGCGCTCGTCGGATTGCTCGGGCCGCTGCTCATCGTGCTGATGGGCGTCATCGTCATGGGCATCGTTTTTGCAATGCTCCTGCCGATCTTCGAGATGAATCAGCTGATCCGGTAAGCCGTTCTGAATGACGCATAAGAGTCATGAGCGAGAAGCCTGAATCGGACGAGTTCGAGGACGAAGACGCCGATGAGCCTATCGGCGACGACGCGGAAGATCTCGATCGGGTCATCAAAGACCTCGATCTCGCGAAGCGTCGCGCCCAGAGGGATGGGGGGGACCCCGCGTGGCGCCGTCTCGAGAAATTGCTCGAGGAGAAGCGCACGGCGGAGCTCACCAGCGATTTCGACGATTATGACATCGGCGACGAAATCGATCCGGCGCTGAAGGCGGGGCAGGTGAAGCGCCTGCCGAAGCGATGAGCCGGCATGCATCGACACCGCAGCCGTCGGTAGCATAGGCTATGAGGCAGCTGCAGTGCCCGGAGTGTCCGCTTTGCGCGAACGCCCTGCATTCTGTCTAGTCGCGATCTGTCTGCTCGCGTGCGTTGCGCTCGCCGCGTGCCAGCCGCAGACGAACGTCTCGGCTACCGGCAACGTTCCCGTCCAGTATCAGCATGTCTGGGTAACCCTGGGTCAGGTCTCCTTCAATACGAGTGCGACGGCGGGTCCGGAGGATGCCGCCTGGAAGCAGTTCACCCTCTCAACCCCCCAGACCGTCGATCTCGCCGCGCTCACGAACGGCGGATTGGCGCAGTTCGCGAGCAAACTGCAACTGCCGCAGGGCACCTACAACCAGATGCGGATCACGCTGACGGATGCAAGCGCTTCGCTCACCTCGGGCGCCCAGGCTGCAGGTGCGATATTCAACGACGAAGTCGACTACACGGACGCCGGCGGCGCGCTGCACCGCCTGCCCCTGCAGGTGCCGAACGCGGCGCAAGGCTTCGCTTTTGCGGTGCGACTCACCGTCGCAAGCGCGCAGCAGGCCGGGCTCGCGGCGCTCGCCTGCGCCGCGACTTCCTCGCATTCCTCATTCGGAAATGCCGGCGGTGCCTTCGTCGGGGGTGGCTTTGGGAGCTCGACCAATTGCGCCTTCGGCGGTCAGACCAGGGCCGATTGCGTATCCGGACAGTTCTTCGATTCGCTGCTCGGATCGTGCATCACGATCGGTGGGATGGGCTCCTTCGGAACGACGGGCCTCAACGTCACGGGCTCGTCCGGCTGTCCCGCCGGTACGACGTTCAACTCCGCAACCGGCACATGCTCTTCCACAGTGACGACGACCGGCACGACAGGCTGCGCGCCAGGCACGACGTTCAACTCCGCGACGGGGACGTGCAGCGCCTCGAGCGTCACCAATTTTGCTTCGACGTGCGCTACCGGTCAGACGTTGAACCCCACGACGGGCACGTGCTCGAACTCGCTCACCGCGGCGACGACCAGTCTTGCCGTCGACTTCGACGCTGCGCGCGATGTCGTGCCCTATCTCCTCGGCGGACAACCGGGATTCCTACTGATCCCTCATGCTGCCGCATACGACCTCGCTCAGGCCGCATCGATCTCCGGGACGGTCGGTGTCTCGGGGCTGCCGGCGAATACGGGGGGCATCGAGGTCACCGCCGAGACTTTGAGCAGCGACGGATCGCGGCACGTGATCGTTGCAAGCGCACCGCTCTCCTCCACCGGCAACTTCGTGCTGTATCCACTGCCGGCAACGACCAGCGCCGCAAGCTCCACGACCTCGACGACTTGCCCCTCGGGCGAGACTTACGACTCCGCCTCCGGCACTTGCGTGACCACGGCGAGCGCGACCGCGCAGTACGATCTCGTCATTCACGGTCGGGGCATCGCGACGGTCATCATCACGGGTGTGCCGGTCACAGCGGGCAGTCCGGGCTCCGCGAACATCCTCTCCTTTGGCGTGGTGCTCACGCCCGCCACCGCGTTCCCCGTTCAGCTCGCCTCCGGCAGCACCGTCTCGCCTGCCGGCGCCTATGTAGGCTTCTATCAAACGATACCGTCACCGGGCGAGGTTCCCTATCTCATCGCGGCCGCACCGGTCGATCCGTTCACCGGGACGTTCGATACCGCCCAGTACCTCTCCGGGGCGGATCTGCTCTACGGGGCGTATAGCTCGGGAAGCGCCGTGGCGCTCACGAGTGCAGCACCTGCCGAGGGCGTCGGCTCCTATCACATCGCGGCGTCCGCACCGCTCTATGGCGATGGCCCGCTCAGCACGACCGTCTCGGCGCCGGGGGTGGCGACCACGGTTCCTTTCACGGTTGCCGCCATCGGGCTGCCGAGCGGCACGAGCGCCGCCAGCATTTCCGGGAGCATAGCCGTCGCGGCACCGGGCAAGTACGATCGAGGCGAGCTGCTGCTTACGCAGAACGGCGCGCTCATCGCAATGGCGCCGCTCGATTCCTATCTCGGCGCAGCCCAGAGCTCAGCGACGCTCTTCAGCTCGGTGCCCGGCGATAGCGGGGGCAGCGTGGCGAAAACCAACCAATACTCCGCCGAAGCTTGGGTGTGGAATTCCTCCGACCCGTCGGGCACGTTGAGCCGTCAGCCGGTCTCCTCTGTGATCGACCTGAGCGGCGGCAGCGCGAGCGGGGTCACGATCACCATCGAGTGATACCATCTCCGCTCGGCAGACCGCCGCAGCGGCGGTTTGCAGCCGGGGCTCGCCCCGATGGAGGTCACTCGTGCGCACGAGAGAGCTGCTGTTCGGCACCTGCGTCGCCTCGCTTGTCTCATTCGCCGCGCTCGCGATACCGGCCACTGCCGAGGCCGCAACGTCCAATGCCTTCGCGGGACTTACGCGCATCAGCGGCACCGTTGAGCGAGTCGATGGCCGGGAATTCCTGATCCGAGGCCCTGGCGGCACCACCGCCACATACGAGCTCGCACCCTCGACACGCATCACGACGAGCCGGCATGGAGAGCTGAGCGATCTCGCCCCGGGCAAATTCGTCGGCTGCACGGCCGTCGAAGGCCGTGATGACAAGCTGCACGCGACGGAATGCCACATTTTCCCGCAGAGCATGCGCGGGGTCGGCGAAGGGCACAATCCGGTGGGTCCGCCGAACACCACGATGACCAACGGCAACATTGCTACCATGACAAACGGTGAGGTGCGCACCGCGAAGGGCACTGCCGAGGGAACGGTATTGCACGTCACCTACAAGGGGGGCGCACAAACCATCGAGGTCTCCCCGCAAACGCATATCACGGTCATCGAGCAGAGCAATGCATCTCTCCTCAAGCCCGGTGTGAAAGTAATGGGCGCTTCGCGCCACGCGCCGGATGGAACCGATGTCGTCGAAATGTTGGCGGTTCAACCCTGATGGAGCGGCGCGTGAGGCGTGTCGTCACCGGACATGACGAGCACGGCAAATCGGTCGTACTCTCCGACGGTCCGCCGCCGCAGAATCACCCGATGCACGGTCCGTCCGTGGGTGCGGATTTCTTCGAGATCTGGAACGTGTCCCGTCCGGTTCCGCCCCTCACCTCGATCGAGGCTCGCGAGCCGAACGAGCGCGCCTTCACGATCATGCCGCCCTCCGGCCACCTGCTGCGGATCATCGACATCTATCCGCCGCAGGACGGCGGCAAGCGCACCGTCATGCATCGCACGAAAACTCTCGACTATGTCGTCGTGATCGAGGGCGAAGTCGTGCTGATCCTCGATGATAGCGAGGTGACCCTCAGGCGCAGCGATGTCGTAGTCCAGCGCGGTACGGACCACGCGTGGGAGAACCGCTCCGACCGGCTCGCGCGGCTCGCGTTCTTCCATATCGATGCCGAGTTCAGCGACGAGTTGCTCGCAAAACTGCCGCAGCCGCTCGAGCTGATGCGCTGAGGTCTTGGCAATGGCTGACGGTGAGCGGAGCTACGATTTCATCGTAGTCGGCGGGGGAACCGCCGGCTGCGCCCTCGCGGCGCGGCTGTCGGAGGAGTCGAGCCGCACGGTGTGTCTGCTCGAGGCGGGCGGGTCGGGTAGAAGCACCTACGTCGATGTGCCCGCGGCCATCGTCATGGCACAGCGCTCGCCGGAGCTCAACTGGAGCTTTCAGACACAGCCACAGCCGCATTTGAACAACCGGTCGATCCCCGTGCCGCGCGGACGCGGACTCGGCGGCTCGGGGCTCATCAATGGGATGGTGTATTTTCGCGGTCATCCGCGCGATTACGACGACTGGGCCAAGGCCGGAGCCAGGGGCTGGAGCTTCCGCGAAGTCCTGCCGTATTTCTGCCGCAGCGAGAACAACGAGAACTTCGGACACTCGCCCTACCATGGTCGCGGCGGACCGATGAACGTCCGCAGCGTCACGAGCCCAAATCCGCTGAATTTCGCATTCTTCGACGCGCTGAGGAGCCTCGGTGTTCCGACGCGCGCCGACCTCAACGGCGGGGAGACCGAGGGCATGGCGTTGCGCCAGCTCTCGATCCGCGGAGGCACGCGCGAGACCACCGCGAGCGCGATGCTGCGCCCGGCGATGAGCCGCCCCAACCTGACTGTTCTCACACACGCACGCGCGACGCGAATTCTCCTCGAGGACCGCCGCGCGACGGCCGTCGAAGCGATCGTGGGGGGAGGCGCCGCCCCGGTCGCGTTTCGCGCACGTCGCGAGATCGTGCTCTGTGCGGGCTCGGTTCACTCCCCGCAGCTCCTGATGCTCTCCGGCATCGGAGATGGTGAGCACTTGAGATCGGTCGGTATCGAGCGGCGGCATCAGCTCGCAGGCGTCGGCCGCAATCTGCATGACCACTTGGCAAGTCCCGTGCACATGGCAACCGATGAGTCGTCCTCCTATGGCATCTCCTCACGCGCCATGCCGCGCAATCTGGTGAACATCGCCGAGTATCTGCTTCTGAGACAGGGACCGATCGCGAACAACATCTTCGAGTCCGCCGCGTTCGTGAAGAGCGTGCCGGGGCTCGACCGGCCGGACGTGCAACTCGTCTTCCAACCCGCGAGACGGCCGCCGCCCTCGTTTCCCTTTCCCATCGGTCACGGATACGCGACCAGCCCGGTCGGGCTGTATCCCCGCAGCCGGGGACGCATCACGCTCGGGGGTCCCGATCCGCTTGCAGCGCCGGTCATCGATCCAAATCTGCTCTCGGTCGCAGAGGATGTTCAGCCGCTCGTGCGTGGAATCCGCCTGATACGTCGGATCTTCGCATCCCCGCCCTTCGGCAAGTACCGGGCACACGAGGCCGTTCCGGGCCGCGAGGTCGAGAGCGAGGAGGACCTCATCGCCTACATTCGCGCCCAGGCCTACACCGTGCATCATCCGGTGAGCACGTGCCGAATGGGCGCCGAAACCGATGCCGGCGCGGTCGTCGATTCGCAGCTGCGGGTGATCGGGCTCGAGGGACTGCGGGTCGCCGACGCGTCCGTCTTCCCCTCCATTATCGGCGGCAACACGAATGCGGTCGTGGTGATGGTCGCGGAGAAAGCGGCGGACATGGTCCTCGGACGCACGCCGCTGCCGGCGGCTGCACTCGAGGCGTCCGCCGTCGAGCCCGCCGCGGTATCGTAAGGGCATGGCTTCAGTCATGCCGGAGAATCAAACATGCCGGAAAAGCTGACCAGTGCGGAGCGGGTCGAGATCGAGCGAGCGTGCGAGCGGCTCGTGTATGCGTACTCGCGTGCGCTCGATCTCGGCGATCTCGCCGGGGCGGCCGATTTCTTCGCTGAGAACGGCTCGATGTCGCGTCCCATGACACCGGATCAGATCATCGAAGGCCGTGAGACGATACGTGCCTCGCTCCTGACCCGTCCGAAGGGCCTGCTCACCAAGCACCTCGCGACGAATATCATGATCGACGTCGAGAGCCGCGACAGCGCGCGCGGCATCTCCTACCTGACGATGATCGCGACGACTCCCGGCGATGCGAAGCCGCCCTTCAATTCCCAAGGTCCGATTTTCTTTGGCGAGTTCAAGGACCGCTTCGTGCGCGAGAACGGTGTGTGGAAATTCCTGGAACGGCGCGGGTCGATCCAAATGAAGTTCGCCGGAGCGACCGGATAGGTACTGCTCTCGTACATCCTGCACAGGTAACGATTGTGCTAGCGAGAGGCTATGGCGCAGCAGTTGCGTCTCCCGCATAGAGGATAATAGATCCCGAGCCGACGGCTGCCGCTCGTTCGCGAAAACGATCGAGGAGCCGTGGGCCTAAGTACCTGCGGCCGAAAGAAAAGATAGCGCTCCGGCACGCACCGCTGCGAGCGCCGCCACCCGACTCATTTTCCGCAAATCGCGTCCCGCGGTATTCGGGAACGATCCTTGCGGTAAGCCTCCCCGATTATTCATAGGCTCGAGGTCGAGATTGGCCAGGCTGCACGCCTTCTCCGGAGAGGCAGACGGCCGATGCCAGATAAACAGGACCCGATGAACAGGGAGTGAGCGGGAAATTTCGCGGCCGCCTTGCCGCCCGTGTGCGCGCGTGAGCGTGCGCGGCTCGGCGGTCGCGGTCCCGGAAACACTCTCGAGCTCGTCGGGGCGACGAAGGCGCGATTACACCCAGGGCACAACATCATGCAAGCGCAGGTCAAACCTATAAGGGTCTTACAGTTCAGTCTCTTGGCTCTCGCAGCAGCAAGCTTCGTGGCGTGCGGCGGCGGCGGATCGAGCGGGCCCGCTCAGCAGGCCAGCTCGAGCAGCTCCTCGATATCGAGTAGCTCATCGAGTTCCAGCAGCTCCGCGAGCTCATCGAGCAGTGCGTCGAGCTCCAGCAGTGCATCGAGCTCCAGCAGCGCATCGAGCAGCTCATCCAGCAGCTCCTCGAGCTCCGCCTCCGGTGCGAACGTCGCGAATGTCGTGGTCGACAGCGGACCGGCCTCGATCGCACAGACGCGGTACTCGCCGGACAACTATCTCTACGTCTCGGTCAACGTCTGTCAGCCCGGTACGACGACCTGCGTGACGGTCGATCACGTGCAGGTCTCGACTGCAACCGTCGGACTTCGCGTTTTACAGAGTGCGCTCACAGGCATCACATTGACTCCCGAGCCCGACCCGGCCACCTCCGGCAATACGCTGGCGGAGTGCTATCAGCTGCAGCAGGGCACTGCCTGGGGTGGCGTGGCGACCGCGGATGTTCAGATCAGCGGCGAGACGGCAGCGAGCGTGCCCATTCAGATCATTGCCACGCCCGCTGCGACGCCGAATGCGACCACCTGCCCCAGCAACGGGTTCATCCGTGGGGATATCGCCCAGGGCGTGCAGCAGCTCGGAGCAAACGGCGTGATCGGACTTGCTCCGCTTGCGCAGGATTGCACGGGTCAGGGATGCACGAACCAGTACTTCACATGCCACACCAACCCAGGCGGCAGCGTCAATTGCCAGTCGAACGTCGCTGCGGCACCGCCTGCAACCGCGCAGGTCGCGAACCCCGTCACGATGTTCGCGACGGACAAGAACGGAGTGATCATCACGCTTCCGGCGGTGGACCCCGCTGCGGGCGCGGCGAGTGGTGTGCAAGGGACGATCACCTTCGGCATCGGTACGCAAAGCAACAACGCCTACAACGTCGCTGCTACGGCACTGGCATCCGATCCGGCTACGACCGCCGTCTCGACGAGCTACACATCGCAGAAGGCAGGCTCATCAGCGGTGAGCTACACGAGCTGGTTCGATACCGCCGGTGTCGCGTACTTCTTCACCGATAGCGGCATCCCGATGTGCACGAGTTCCGGCTTGACGACCTTCTACTGCCCGACCCAGCCGCTGACTCTGCAGGCGAATGTCGGGGGAGCCGGCGGCGTGGGTGGCCCCGTGACAGTGAACTTCACGGTCGCGAATGCCGAAACGTTGAACTCCGCCAATCCGAACAGCATCGTATTCAGCTCGCTGGGTGCAACCCCGCCTGCGGTTTACGGAGCAAACGCGTTCGTCTGGGGATTGCCGTTCTTCTTCGGACGCACGGTGTTCATCGCGTACCCCGGTGCCACCATCACCGGCAACGCTGGCCCGTTGAACGGTCCGTTCTATGCCTTCTAGGCTGGGAAATTAGCCTCCCGGCAGGTACGTAGGCAGTGGCAGCGCGCGGGCGTTCGAGAGGACGCTCGCGCGCCGCATTTTCAGTGAAAGTCGCGCGATCCCAAGGTAAGTCCCGCCAGAAGCTCGGAGCGGTCGATCAATCGGTGTGCTACCACGTGCAGGATTTCCCCCTGCCGTTGTACCTGACCGCGCACCTCGAGCAGGCGCGACTCGACGAGCGGGCGGCGCTGCGTCTCCCCGACCTGGCGCCAGACGATGAGATTGACTTGACCGGTCTCATCCTCCAGCGTCATGAACGTCACGCCGTTGGCGCTCGAGGGATGCTGACGCAATAAAACGAGGCCGGCGGTGCAAACCAGAGTCCCGTGCGGCAGCGCCAGCAACTCGGCAGCCGTTGCGATCCGCTCCCGGTTCAGCCGCTCCCGCAACAGAGCCAGCGGGTGACGGCCGAGCGTCAGTCCGAGGGATGCGTAATCGCCCGCGATGTTCTGCCACTCTGTCGGAGTTGCGAGCAGCGGGCGGCCTTCGTGTGCCCGCATCTCGAGCGCACCCCCGATCGAGCTCGCCGGAAATGCACCATCGCTCCTACGTGCCCTCGCGCCGGCTGCATCCGCCGCGCCTGCGGCAAGCGCCCAGGGCCGCTCCGCGCCCGCCACTTCCCAGAATGCGAGATGGCGGTTGCCGGCGAGCGAGCTCAGCGCACCTGCCGCTGCAAGTGCTTCCAGATCGCCGCGATCGAGCGCGGCGCGTTGCGCGAGGTCCTGCACGCTTGCGAAGGGGCGCTCTTCCCGGGCCGCCATGATCCGTTTCGCCGCCGTTTCGGGTAAAGATTTCACCAGCCGCAGCCCGAGTCGCAGCGCCGGCTGCCGGCGCCCTTCGGTGCAAGCAATCGCCGGCTGAGTGTTTATGGGCTGCGCGTTCATTGTCGGCTCACCCGGCGGCATCTCGGAGCCTTCCGCCGCCTCCCGGCGCTCCAGCGTGCAATCCCAGTCGCTCTCCTCGACACTCACCGGGCGCACCTGCACGCCGTGCATCCTTGCATCTCGCACCAGCTGCGCGGGTGCGTAGAAGCCCATCGGCTGGCTGTTGAGCAGCGCGCACGTGAACGCCGCAGGCTCGTAGCACTTCAGCCACGCCGAGTCGTAGACCAACAACGCAAAGCTGCAAGCGTGACTCTCAGGAAAGCCGTATTCCCCGAATCCCTCGATCTGCTTGCAGATCCGCTCCGCGAACTGCTGCGAGTACCCCCGCTCGCACATGCCGCGCACGAGCTTTTCCTGGAAACGGTGAATGTCCCCGTGGCGCTTCCATGCAGCCATCGCGCGGCGCAGGCTGTCGGCCTCACCGGGCGTGAAGCCCGCCGCCTTGATGGCGAGCTGCATGACCTGCTCCTGGAAAATCGGCACGCCGAGGGTGCGCTCCAGCACCTCTCTCACTTCGGGTCCCGGGAAATCGACCTCTTCCTTCCTTTCGCGACGGCGCAGGTAAGGGTGCACCATGTCTCCCTGGATGGGCCCAGGCCGGACGATGGCGACCTCGATGACGAGATCGTAGAACTGCTTTGGCTTCAACCGCGGCAGCATCGCCATCTGCGCGCGCGATTCGATCTGGAACACCCCGACAGTATCGGCGTGCGAGACCATCTCGTAGACCCGCCGGTCCTCGGCAGGCAGATGCCCGAGAGTGAAGCTCGTGCCGCGGCATTCATTGGTGAGCGCGAGTGCGCGCCGAAGCGCGGTCAGCATGCCGAGCCCGAGCAGATCCACCTTCAGCAGCCCGAGGTCGTTGAGGTCATCCTTGTCCCACTGCACGACCGTGCGGTCCGGCATCGCCGCATTCTCGACGGGAGTGAGCTCATCGAGCGGCCCCGCCGAGATCACGAAACCGCCGACATGCTGCGAGAGGTGACGCGGAAACCCGACGAGCTCCTGCGCGAGCTCGCGGATCATCCTCAAGATCGGGCTCTCCGGGTCGAACCCTGCCTGGCGCACGTGCTCGGGCGTGACGCTCGGGTCCCACCATTGCAGAATGCGCGTGAGATTGCGGATCTGCAGAGGATCGAGCCCGAAGACCTTGCCGAGATCGCGCACGGCGCTGCGCGGCCGGTACATGATGACGGTGGCGGCGATCGCCGCCCGCTCGCGCCCATACTTCTCGTAGACGTACTGG
>DATNFW010000041.1:0-3427 GCA_035606175.1 Steroidobacteraceae bacterium
ATGAGCGCTCGCTCCGGCGTCGATTCGACGTACCTGCGTCGTGTGGCGCGGCCGCAACGAGTCGCTCGCCTCGTACGCCGAGGGGGCCTGAGAGTTGTCTCCCGACGGGCCCAGGGCCTGGAATCCCTTCCGCGGAAACTCCGCTCCGCCCTCGGACACTGCCCGGGTCAGATGTGGGCTCAGACTGCTGAGTCCCTCAGGTCCTCTCGCCGGGATCGAAGAGCCGGCGATGCTCGAGGATCGCATAGCGGTCGGTCATGCCGGCCACGTAGTCGGCCACCGCGCGGGCACGCCCCGCTCGGCCGCGTTGCGCCTCGGCCCGAAGTGCCGCGTCGCGGTGCTCCTCGGGCATCAGCGCCACATTCGCGAATAACGCCTCGAACAGCTCGCCGATCACGCGCCCTGCCTTCGAGGTCATCCGCAGTACGCGATGATGCCGATAGACCCGATCGCGCAGAAACGCCTTGAGCTCCTGATGCTCCTCCACGACCGCATCGCTCAATCCGGCGAGCGGTTTCGACCGCGCACGCACATCGTCGATCGAGCGGGGGGAGGCCTCTTCGATCCGCTTGCCCGTGCAGCGGATCAGATCGAGCGCGACATGGTTGATCATGCGCCGGATCGTCTCGTGGATGAGCTTGCGCTCCGGGAGCGCGGGGTACTGTTTGCGAACGGCGGCGTGCTCCCGCGAGAACAGACGCACCTCGCAGAGGCTTGCCACATCGATCAGGCCGGCCCGGAGTCCATCGTCGACGTCGTGATTGTTGTAGGCGATCTCATCGGACAGATTCGCGATCTGCGCTTCGAGGCTCGGCTGCTGACGACGGATGAAACGCTCGCCCACATCCCCGAGCTCGCGCGCATTGCGGAGCGAGCAGTGCTTGAGGATGCCCTCGCGGCACTCGAAGGTGAGGTTGAGCCCGTGGAAATCCGGGTAGCGGTCCTCGAGCTCATCGACCACCCGCAGCGATTGCAGGTTGTGCTCGAAGCCTCCGTAGGGACGCATGCACGCGTTGAGCGCATCCTGGCCTGCATGACCGAAGGGTGTGTGCCCGAGATCGTGCGCGAGGCTGATCGCCTCGGTGAGCGTCTCGCTGAGCCCGAGGGCGTGCGCGACCGAGCGGGCGATCTGCGCGACCTCGATGGAGTGCGTGATGCGCGTGCGGTAGAGGTCGCCTTCGTGGTTGACGAACACCTGCGTCTTGTAGACCAGGCGCCGGAACGCATTGGAATGAATGATGCGGTCGCGGTCGCGCTGGTACTCCCCACGCAAATCCGGTTTCGGCTCCGGGTAGCGCCGGCCGCGCGAGTGCCGCTCACTCGCAGCATAGGGCGCGAGAGCCTCGTCGGTTGCCGCGGAATCGTTCATCGCCTCGCGTCGCTCCCCCGCCCGCCGCCGCACTCTCGCGAGCCTCATCCGCAATGGGCTTCGAGCGTCGTCCGCAAATCGGCGTCCGGGTAATCCCCCGTCACGTAGGCATCGCCGATCCCACGGAGGAGCACCAGACGGATGCGGCCTGCCTTGACCTTCTTGTCGATTCGCATGTGCTCGAGGGCGCTCGCAGCGCGCACCTCGCGTGCCGCGGTCGGAAGGCCGGTCCGTTCGAGCAGCACTCGCACACGCTCGACCTGCTCCGCCTGCAGCGTGCCGCGCGCCCGCGACATGGCCGCCGCCATCGCAAGTCCGGCGCCGACCGCTTCCCCATGGAGCCAGCCCGAGTACCCCGTCGCAGCCTCGATCGCATGGCCGAAGGTGTGTCCGAGATTGAGCAGCGCTCGCTCTCCCTGCTCGCGCTCGTCGCGGCCCACGATCTCGGCCTTGATCTCGCACGAGCGGCGGATCGCCTGCGCGAGCGCGCCGGGCTCACGCGCGAGCAGCCGATCCATGCTCGCCTCGAGCCAGGCAAAGAATTCGGCATCGCGGATGAGGCCGTATTTGATGATCTCCGCAAGGCCTGCCCTGTGCTCCCGCTCCGGAAGCGTTGCGAGCGTTGCGGTATCCGCGACGACTGCGACGGGCTGATGGAACGCGCCGATGAGATTCTTCCCACCGGGATGGTTGACGCCGGTCTTGCCGCCGACGGAGGAGTCGACCTGCGCGAGCAGGGTCGTCGGGACCTGGACGTAGGCGACTCCGCGCTGATAGCACGCCGCCGCAAATCCGGCAGTGTCGCCGACGACTCCGCCGCCCAGTGCAACGATCGTCGCGTCGCGCCCGAAGCGATTGGCGACGAGCACATCGAGCAGGCGCGATACCGTCGCGAGCGTTTTGTGCGATTCGCCATCCGGTAGGATCGCCTGCACGAGGCGTCGATCGGACAGGCTCTGCTCGAGCGCGCGCGCATAGAGCGGGCCGACGGTCGTATCGCTCACGAGGAGCAGATCGCGACCGGGCACGTGCTGCCCAAGGAGCGCCGAGTCCTGCAAGAGTCCGGCGCCGATCAGGATCGGATAGCTGCGTTCGGCGAGCTCTACGGTGAGCGTTTCCACTACGGGCGAGTATACCCGCTGCCCGCAGAGCCCCGAGCCTCAGGCGGCCTCAGGCGCGAGGCGCTGAGGTGCTAGGACGTCAGGTGCTCTCTCCGCCCTGCCGGAAACGAAAGCCGTAGCGCTCGCGCAGGTGGCTCGCCATGCGCCGGCTGACCGGCAGCGGCTCGGCGCAGCCGCGCAAGCGCACGAGCCAGCCTCCGTCGGGGGCTCGCTCGATCGAGTCGAGGTGGTGCGTGCTGACGAGCGCATTGCGATGGATGCGCACGAACCGATCGCCGTGCTCCTCCTCGAGCGCCCGCAACGAGTCCTCGATCAGGTCCTCCCCGCGCGCATGCCGCACCGTCGTGTACTTCTGATCGGCAATGAAGCAGTAGATCTCCTCGAGCGGGATCAGCCGCACCCCGTCGCGATGTCGTGCGGCGATGCGCGTGAGCGGCCCGCCTCCCGGCTCTGCCAGGCCATGCAGCCGGGCACGCGTGAGCCGCTCGGCGCGCGCGAGCGCGGCGCTCAGCTTCTCCTTGCGCACGGGCTTCAACAGATATCCAATCGCCTGTGCGTCGAATGCGCTCAGCGCGTACTCATCGAAAGCGGTGGTGAAAATGACCGCGGGGGGCGTGGCGAGGGAGGCGAGATGGTGCGCCGCCTCGACCCCGTCCATGCCGGGCATGCGCACATCGAGTAGTACGACCGCGGGCTGCTGCTCGGCCGCGAGCTGCAACGCCTCGACTCCCGTCGCGGCCTCACCCGCCACCTCTACGCCGCCGACCTCGGCGAGGAGCGTGCGCAGCCTCTCCCTCGCGGGCTGCTCGTCATCGACGATGAGCACCCGCACCGTCATGCAATGAGCCTCGCGGCCGACTCGACGTGCGGGAATCGCAGCGTGACGATGTACTCGTCGTCGAAGCGGCCCGCTTTGACGAGCGCGCGGCCGCCGTAG
>DATNFW010000042.1:0-38610 GCA_035606175.1 Steroidobacteraceae bacterium
CCCACCGCGGTGAACACCGAGTCGAGCGAGAATACGATGTCGATGAGCGCGATCTGCACGATCGCGAGCGCGAGTCCCGAGGCGGCGAGTGCCTTGCCGTGGCGAGCCCCGTTGATCTTGCGCGCCTCGGTTCTCTCGGCCTCGCCCTCGACGCTGTGATGCAGCTCCACCACGCTTTTGCCGAGAAGAAAGAGCCCACCGCAGAGGAGCACCACGTCCCGTCCCGAGAACCCCTGGTCGCCGATGTAGAACCAGGGCGCGGTGAGCCGCGTGAGCCACACGATCGAATAGAGAAGGGCGATCCGGGTCACCATCGCGAGGCCGAGTCCGGCGAGGCGCGCCATGCGGCGACGCTCCTCCGGCAGCCTTGCGATCAAGATCGCGATGAAGATCAGATTGTCGATGCCGAGAACGATCTCGAGCACCGATAGCGTCAGGAAGGCGAGCCACGCCTGCGGGCTTGGCAAGAGATCAACCACGACGACGCGCTCTCAGCGGGCGGGCCGTAAGGCTGCGCAGGGCGACCGTGTGCGTGCTCCCCGAGGCGCGCCCCTCAGGGCATGTGATCGAGAGCCGTTTTCTTCACCGTCGGGAAGATGTGCTCCGCGGTGAGGCCGCAGTCGAGCGCGATCGCGCTCGAGATGTAAATGGACGAGTACGTGCCCGCGATGATGCCGATCAGCAGCGCCTCGGAGAAGCCGCGCAGCACCGGGCCGCCGAGCACGAGCAGCGCGACGACGACGATCGACGTCACGACTTTGGTCATGATCGTGCGCGAGAGCGTCTGATTGATCGATTGATCGAGGACGGTTGCCGAAGGCAGTCGCCGCGCGGCATGGAAGCGCTCGCGGATGCGGTCGAAAACGACCACCGTGTCGTTCAGGGAATAGCCGACGACGGCGAGAACGGCCGCGACCACCGGCAAGTCGAAGGAGGTCCGGTCGAGCGAGAAGATGCCGAGCACCAGCACGGGGTCGTGAATGACCGCGACGATCGCGCCGAGCGACAGTCGCCAGGTATGAAAGCGGAACGCGATGTAGATGAAGATGCCGCCGAGTGTGAACGCGAGCGCCCACGCGGCGCTGCGCTCGAGCTCCCCGCCGACCTGCGGCCCGATCGCCGAGACGTCCTGAATCGTGACCCCGGGATCGACCGACCTCAGAACCGGCTCGATTCGCGCGCGAATCGCGCTCTCCTCGGCGCCGGTACTGCTGGTGCTGGCCTCGGTGCCCGAGTTAGCAGCCGCGCCTCGAGCGCTACCGGCCGCGCTGCTCGAGCTCGATGCTGCGGCCGCGCCCGACGCTCCGGCTGCGCCCGACACTCCGGCCGAGCTCGACGCTGCGCCGGCTCCGGTCGCAGCGGCATCCGTCCGGGCCCCGGTCGCGCCCGCACCTGCGCCCGCCGCAGGCGTCGGTTGCGTGCTCCGGGCGGCGCCCGTGCCGACAGCCTGCGGAGCAGCGGCTGCCACGGCGGCGGGCGAGAGGCGAATGGCGATGTCGCGCGAGGAGCCGTAGTTCTGCACCTGCGCATCGCGGATGCCCGCCGCGGCGAGCCGCGCGCGCACCGCATCGAGGTCCGCCGTCTTCGGGAACTTCGCTTCGACTGTCGCGCCGCCCGTGAAGTCGATGGCGAGATTGAGTCCGCGCGTTGCGAGCGAGGTGATCGAGACGATCATGAGAACGGCCGACAGGGCATACCACACCCGCCGGGTGCCCATGAACCGGAAGCTGGTCGGCTTGTGGAAGAATTCCATGTTTGGTTGGACCCCCGGGAGGACGGTGCGGCGCCGTCAGATCGGCAGACGCGCAATCTTGCGCCGCCCGCCATAGAGCAGCGTCACGAGCGCGCGGCTGCCCATGAGCGAGGTAAACATCGAGGTGGCGATCCCGAGCGTCAGCACGACCGCGAAACCGCGGATCGCGCCCGTGCCGAGCACCCACAAGACGACCCCGGCGATGAGCGTCGTGACGTTCGAATCCGCGATCGCCGAGAACGCCTTCTCGAAGCCCGCGCGAATCGCGGCCTGCGGCGTCACGCCGTTGCGCAATTCCTCGCGAATACGCTCGTAGATGAGCACGTTCGCATCGACCGCCATGCCGACGGTGAGAATGATGCCCGCGATGCCGGGGAGCGACAGGACGGAGCCGAACATCGACAGCAGCCCGGCAAGCACGATGACGTTGGCCGCGAGCACGGCATCGGCGACGAGGCCGAACACGCGGTAATAGATTGCCATGAAGATGAAGACGCCCGCCATGCCGATCACGAGCGCGGCGATGCCCTTGTCGATGTTGTCCTGCCCGAGGCTCGGCCCGATCGCGCGTTCGCTCACCTCGGAAATCGGCACGGAGAGCGAGCCGGAGCGTATCTCGAGTGCGAGATCGCGTCCTTCCCCGGGATTGAGCCCGGTGATCATGAAGGTGTTCGAGAACACCCCCTGGATCGTCGCGTGATTGATGACCTTCTCCTCGGTCACATCGCGCGTCACCTTCTTGCCGTCGACCGTCTTCGTCTCGCGGCGCTTCTCGATGTACACGATGCCCATCTGCTTGCCGATGTTCCGGCGGGTGTTCTGCAGCATCCGCTCGCCCGCGCGCGAATCGAGCCGGATGTTGACCTGCGGGCCCTCCTGGCCCATGGAGAAGCTCGCCGAGGTGAGCTCATCGCCCGTCGCGATGATCTCGCGCTTGAGGAGAATCGGCTGCCCATCGATGGTGTTCGTATAAAGCTTCGTGCCGGGCGGGACCTCGCCGGTCTGTGCGGCCTGGATGGGATTGTCCGTCTCATCGACCATCCGGAATTCGAGAGTGGCGACCTTGCCGAGGATGTTCTTCACCTCCGCCGAATTCGTCACACCGGGCAGCTGCACATCGATCCGGTCGAGGCCCTGGCGCTCGACGATCGGCTCGGAAACGCCGAGTTCGTTCACGCGGTTGCGCAGCGTGACGAGATTCTGCTGGATCGCATAGTCCTCACGATCGCGAATCTTCGCAGGCGGCAGGACCCCGTCGATGGCCGTCCCGCCCGGAAGTGACGTCACCGAGACGACGAAATCCGGCACGGTCTTCGCAACCAGATCGCGCACTTTCCCCGCATCGGCGTTCGCCGGCAGCGTGATGCGCACGGCATTCTGCTGGTCGCTCCCCTGCGCCGCGATCAGCCTCGCCTCCGTGAATGGGATGTTGGCGGAGGTAAGCGCCCGGCGCACGTCCTGCGCGTAGCCCTCGAGCAGCTGCTGCACGGAAGCCTGCACATCGACCTGGTAGAGCAGGTCGAGACCGCCTCTCAAATCGAGACCGAGCTTCATCGGCTTCAGGCCCATCGCTCGCAGAAACGCCGGCGTGCGGGGCGCAAACGAGAGTGCCGCGATGTACTGGTCGCTGAACTTGTCGGAAACCGCGTCGCGCGCCTTGAGCTGCTCCGGAACGCTCGAGAAGCGGATCATGAGCTGTCCGCCATCGAGGGAGGTCTTCGTGAACTGAACGCCGTGGCTCGTCAGGTACTGCTCGAAGGTCTGCTCGGTGGCCGTCGTGATTGGATTGTGATCGCGGCGCACGATCTGCAGCGCGGGATCCTCGCCGAATACGGTCGGCAGCGCGAACAGCGCGCACACGATGATTACGGCGACGATCAGATAGTATTTCCAGCGGGCGTATTCGAGCATGGCGGGCGCGCTCCTCTCGATGCGGTCTCAGGCGCTTCGCTGCGGTCTCAAGCGCTCTTCAGAGTGCCCTTGGGCATGAGCGAGGTGACCTGGGCCTTCTGCACCTTGATGCGGACGGAGTCCGCAATTTCGAGCGTGACGAACGTGTCACCCACGTCCGTCACGCGCCCGAGAATACCGCCCGAAGTCACGACTTCATCGCCCACGGAGAGCTTGGCGACCATCGCCTGATGGTCCTTCGCCTTCTTCTGCTGAGGGCGGATGAGCAGAAAATAGAAGATGGCGATGAACACCACCATCATCAAAAGCGGGGCAATCTGACCCGAGGTGGAGGACGGCCCGCTCGCCTGAGCCCAGGCTGAAGGAATCAATGCATTCATGACGACCCTAGAGTTGAATGACCCGCCCGCCACTCACGCCTGCCGGCCCAGATGAACGGGGACGGTTCGGGGCAAAGCGAAGGGGCGGCATTATGCCACAGCGCTCCCGGCCTCCCGGCGAGGGCGCGGATAGGCCGCCGCGAACCCCTCGAAGGTACCCGCCGCGATGCTCGCGCGGATCGCCCGCATCAGCTCGAGATAAAAGTGGAGGTTGTGGATCGTATTGAGCCGGCAGCCGAGGATCTCGTTGCAGCGATCGAGATGCCTCAGATAGGCGCGGCTGTAGTGCCGGCAGGTATAGCACGCGCAGCCTGCATCGACCGGCGATAGAGCGCTCGCGTGCGCTCGGTTGCGGATGTTGACGACCCCACCCGGTACGAACAGATGGCCATTGCGCGCATGGCGCGTCGGAATCACGCAATCGAAAAGGTCGATGCCGCGCTCGACGGCGGCGACGATGTCCTCCGGAAAGCCCACACCCATCAAATATCGCGGCCGCTCGGCCGGGATGTGCGGCACCAGCTCCTCGAGCACCCGCAGACGCTCCTCGTGCGGCTCACCGACCGCCAGGCCTCCCACGGCGAAACCCGGCCACTCGAGCCTCGCGAGCGCATCGAGCGAGGCGAGGCGCAGCGGCGTGTGCATGCCGCCCTGGATGATCCCGAAGAGTCCACCCGGCGGCTCACCGGAGCCATGGGCACCGGCGTAGTACCGGGCGTGGCTGCGTGCGGCCCAGCGCATCGAGCGCTCCATCGAGTCGCGCGCCTCGCGCTCGGTCGCCGGATAGGGGGTGCAATCGTCGAATGCCATGGCGATGTCGGAGCGCAGCGCGAGCTGCACCTGCATCGAAATCTCGGCGGTGAGCTCGACCTCGGCGCCATCGACCGGCGAGCGAAAGCGCACGCCCTCCTCCGCGATGCGCCGCAAGCTCGCGAGGCTGAATACCTGGAACCCCCCCGAGTCCGTGAGGATCGGGCGCCGCCAGTGCATGAATCCATGAAGCCCGCCGTGGGCGGCGATGATGTCCGGTCCCGGGCGCAGCATCAGATGGAAGGTGTTGGCGAGGATGATCTCGGCGCCGAGCGCTTCCAGCTCCTCGGGGGTCATCGCCTTGACGGTGCCGTACGTGCCGATGGGTAGGAACGCCGGCGTCTCGATCACCCCGTGTGCGGCCGTGAGGCGGCCGAGGCGCGCCGCTCCGCAGCGAGCGGCGACCTCAAACCGCGGCTGCATCGACTCGGTCACCGCGAGCGCTGAAAACCAGCATCGCATCTCCGTAGCTGAAAAACCGATACCGCAAGCGTACCGCATGCGCATACGCGGCGAGCACGCGCTCCCGCCCGGCAAGGGCCGCGACGAGCATGAGCAGCGTCGATTCGGGCAAATGGAAATTCGTGAGCAGCGCCTCCACGACGCGAAACCGAAAGCCAGGCCGGATGTAGAGGCGCGTCTCCCCGGACCAGGGTGCGAGGGCCGACGCGGCTGCCAGCGCGGCGGATTCGAGCGCCCGCACGACCGTCGTCCCCACTGCGACGATGCGTCCGCCGCGCGTCCGCGTGCGCTCGATCGCCTCGCACGTCTCGGCACTCACACTCGCGCGCTCCGCGTGCATGACGTGCGAGTCGAGATCGCTCACTCGGATCGGCTGAAACGTGCCCGCCCCCACGTGCAGCGTGACGAAGGCGCGCTCGATCCCGCGCCGCTCGAGCGACTCGAGGAGCGGAGCGTCGAAATGCAGGCTCGCCGTCGGAGCAGCCACCGCGCCCGACTCGCGAGCGAAGATGCTCTGATACCGCTCGTGGTCGGCCGCATCCGGCGCGCGATGGATGTAGGGCGGAAGCGGCACCTCACCCCATCGCTCGAAGAACTCGAGCGCAGCTTGCGGCAACCGCACGTGCCAGAGGTCCTCGCGGCGCTCGAGGATCTCGATGTCGCCGCCCGCCGTTTGCACGAGGAGCCCCGGCCGGATGGGCTTGCTCGCGGCCAGCTGGACCAGCGCGCTGCGCTCCTCGAGCGGCCGTTCCAAAAGGATTTCGACGCGGCCGCCGGTCGGCTTGCGCCCGATGAGCCGTGCCGCAACGACGCGGGTGTCGTTGAGCACGAGCAGATCGCCGGGCAGGAGCAGTTCCGGGAGGGCCCGGATCGTCGTGTCGCGAGGGCCTGCCGCGTGCGCATCGAGCACCAGCAGCCGGCTCGCCGACCGCTCGGCGAGCGGAGTTTGCGCGATCAACTCCTCGGGCAGCTCGTAACGAAAATCCTCGCGACGCACGCTCGCGATGTTATCCGAGTTGCCAGATGACCCGGTGGACCGCAGAATTCGGCGAACGCGGCGCGTTGCGCTCTTCGCTGCGGAAGTTGCGCTCTTCGCTGCGCAAGTTGCGCTCTTCCCTGCGGAAATAGATTCGGTTGGGTCCCCGGCGCTCCCTCTCCGGCATCGTCGTCTCGATGTTCATCCGCTTGCGATCCCGCACGATCCGCAGATCGATCTTCTCGCCGGGTCGATACGAGCCCAGGATGCGGGTTGCATGCGGTCCGCTCGTCGGCATGCGGCCGTCGATGGATAGAATCACATCGCCGTCCTGGAGCTTCAGCGCTCCATCCGCGGGTGCGCGCACGACCAGCACGCCCTCGTCCGTTCCAAAATACTTCCCGAGGCGCGGCGTGAGCGTTGCGAGCTCCATGTCCGCGAGCGGCCCGCGACCGAGGAACAGCGGCATCGAGCCAGGACCGAACGGAAACGCGGGTGGAGCCGGAGGGGCGGCAGGAGCAGGTGGAGCCGGATAAGCGGGCGGCATCCCTGCTTGTCCCGGTCCGAAGAACGGGAATCCCCGCCGTGCGGTTACCGTGAATTCCTGCGCTTTGCCATTCCGTGAGACGGTGATGCGTACTTTGCTCTCCGGCTTCAGGTCCCGGACGAGCCGCACGACTCGGCGCGCGGCATCGCCGCCCTTCACCTCGGTCCCGTTCACGGCCGTGATCACATCGCCGGCACGGATGCCCGCCTCGGCGGCCGGCCCCCCTGGGCTGACATCGAGCACGCGCGCGCCGCTCTCATCGCTCCCGCCGTCGAGCTGTACCCCGATGATCGCTCGCCCACGCGTGTCGATGAACGTGGAGTACCGGCGCATCACCACCTGGCCCCGCTCCGCCGACAGCTCCGCGACTTCACGTGCGGCGGTTTCGAGCCGGCGCTGAGCAGCTTCGAGCCGGCGCTGCGCGGCTTGCAGCCGCGACTCCAGCTCGGACGCCGAGCGCTCCGCGCTCGCTGAATTGCCGCTCGATGCCGTGCGGCCCGATGACGATGTAGCCGCGCCCGAGGCCGGCGGCGACGCGGCCGGCTCGGCGTCGGCCGTCGCGACCTGAGTGGGCTCGACCCCCGCAGGCGCAGCGAGTGCAGCCGGCATGGCGAGCGCCATGGCCAGAATGGCTGGAATCGAAGCAGAGAGCGATGTCACATGAGCATCCTCGATTAAGGAGTCGCAAAGTTGCCGGCCGAGCACCGCCCCGGGTCATCGACCCAGGCGCGGTTCACGGAGGCGTCCCCGAGACGAGCGTTTCCGCGTAGCGGACCTGCGCCAGCGAGCTCACGAGCCGAGTGCGCTGTTCCTCGAGAGGCGACAGTCGCGCGGCCTCGACGCCTTCGACGCGCGCGGTCGTAAGCAGATCGTCGAGCTGCGCAATGCGGTCCTCGAGACCGGCCACGGCCGCATAGGCGCCCACACGCACCATCGCGGGCTCGGCGGGTTGATGCGCGAGCCACAGCTCCATGGCGCGCTCCCGGGAATCCTCTGAATCGGAGCGGCCGTCGTGTTTGTCCGCCGGCACCACATTCGTGGAGATTGGTGCGATTTCTGACGACAGATGCGCGGGCCGGGCAGACTCGCCCCACATCCAGGCGGTGAGCGCAGTCGCTCCCGCGACCAACAACATCGCAGCTGCTGCCTTGGTGGTGAGCGCAGCCGCAGTCCCGTAGCGCGCATCGACGCGAGCCGCGCGGGACGCGCGCCGTTTGAATTCGGCCCATCCGTACGGCTCGGACTGCACGTCCGGCAACGCCCGCAGGCGCTCGGCTGCAACCGTGCTCAAGGGATCAACGTGGTGCATGGCTGTCGTACGTCCTTCGGCTCGAACCATTCGCGCAGACGCCGGTGCGCGCGCGCGAGCTGGGATTTCGAGAAGCTCACGGTGTGGCCGAATGCCTGGGCGATCTCCTGGTGCGAATAGCCTTCCACCTCGTAAAGCCAGACTACGGCGCGTGCCGTCGGCGATAAGCTCGCGAGCGCACGCTCCACGTCCAGGCACTCCGCGAAGGGCGCCGGCGCGACGGGCCCCGGGAGCTCACCTGGCTCGTGGCCGCCGCCGTACCCGCTGCGGTATCGGCCGCCGAACCCCGAGCCGTGCTCTCCGCGATCGTCCGGGCCGAGGCCCAGGCGCTCGCCGCTCCCGGCGATCTCGATGCGCGCGCGGTGCCAAGGTGAGCGCAGATACATGAGGCACTTCGAGACCGCGATCCGGCGAACCCAGGCGCCGAACGGTCCCTCGCCCCTGTAATCATGCAGACGCTCGTAGACCGTCATCATCGTGTCCTGGAAAAGATCCTCGGCGACCGCGCGCGCACCGACCAGCCGGCGGATCAGCCCGAACGTCGAGGGGGCGAGCGCCGTATAGAGCCGCGCGCACGCGCTCTCCGTCCCCTCGCGTGCGCTCGCGATCAGTCCTTCCGGCACGTCGATGTCCGCAAGCTTGGCCACCTACCCTATGATGCGCCGCCGCTGGGAAAGGTCGCACGGTGCCCGCACCCTTCTTTTATGCCCCCTCCCGTGCGCGAGCGCCTCCCGATGCGCAAGCCGCTCCCTGCGCCCCTCGTGCGCCCCTCGCGTGCCCTCCCTATACTTGTCGCCCGGTGCCCGAGTGGCGGAATTGGTAGACGCAGCGGACTCAAAATCCGCCGCCCTTAAAAGCGTGTCGGTTCGACTCCGACCTCGGGCATTCCTGCGCATGGGCCGGTTGCGGACATAATCCAGCCCCTCGATGTGCCGCCGTCGGCACCCCTGGCGACCGGCTCACGGCATCCCATAAAGCGTGAATTCCCCGGGCGCGCACCCACGCGCGCAACGGTAGCGTCGCGCCCACCATGTGGAGCACCTCTCCTCCCATTGGACGGGCTGCCCCGCAGAGCGCGAGCATCCCTCCCGCGCGCAGCCCCGCAGGCACCGCAGCCCTCGCGGCCGTCGCTCGCGCCGCGCGCATCCGCGCTCGGGTGCTCGCGGCGTGCGCCACCCTCGCGCTGAGCGCCCTCCCGGGCGCTCCCGCTCGGGCGAGCTGTCTCAACACGCTCGACGCGGACCTCCGCACCCTCGATGCCCAGACCTCGAGCAATGCGGGGAAGACGCTCGAAGCGGCCAAGGCACGCATCGAGCGCGCCGAAGGTGCGCCGCACCCCGATCCGCACCGGCTCGCCGAGCTGTATGCGGTCGAAGCGCAGGCCTACGGGCGCCTGGAGCTCGACCCGAAGGCGCGAGCCGCAGCGGAGGCGGGATTGAAGCTCGCGCCTGCGCCGAACGACCCGGTGCACCTCAATCTCCTGAGCGCGTACGCTGAGAACGTCTACGACGCGCCTGATCTCGCGCGCGCAGCGGCAGAGATCGATGCGGCGCGGCGCGCGCAACCGCAGGGCTCGCTCGCCGACATCTGTCTTTCCATCACGCTCGGGCGGCTGCTGTACCGCGAAGACCGCTCCGATCTGGCGGTCGCGGATCTCACCTACGCATACCATTCGAGCGCGGATGCGAAGCTCGTGGAGCAACGCGTGTTCGCAGCCGCGGCGCTCGCTCCGGTCATGCGCAGCATCGGCGATTACACGCAGGCACTCGCGCTCAACCAGGAAGTCATCGATCACGAGACCGCCGGCGGAGCGACGCTCGCGCTTTCGGTCGCCCGCTACTTGCGTGGCGAAATCTTCTGGTCGATGGGCCGCTTCGCCGATTCGCTCGCGCAATTCGCGCAATCGCGCGCGTTGAGCAGCTCCGTCCACGACACGCAGGGAATTGCGTTCGCGGACCTGCAGATGTGCCGCGATGAAATCGAGCTCGCCGAGCTCGGCGATGCCCGTGCACGCTGCGAGAGCGCGCTGCCGGTCTTCGCGGCGGCGCACTCCATCGACGTCGTGAAGCAGGACGAGGCGTACCTCGCGCGTATCGATTTCGCCCGCGGGCACCCGGAGCAGGCGCTCGTGCGGCTCGATCGAGTGCTCGAAAAGGGGGGCGCGGAGCTGATGCCCCCGCGCCAGCTGCCGTTCGTCCTCGAGCTGCGAGCGCGTACCAATGCCGCGCTCGGCCACTACGAGCAGGCCTTCACGGATCTCGCGCAGTTCGTCCGGCGCTATCGCACGGCAAACGAGCTGGAGCGCGCGACCAGCGCCGCGGCGCAGCGCGCACGCTTTGCGATTGACCGCGAGATCGAACGCAATGCGGAGCTCGAGCATCAGCTCACGTCGGCTCGCGAGCGCGCCGCGCATCAGCGCCAGGTGCTGCACTCGATCGTGTGGGCAAGCGGCGCGAGCGCAGGGGTCATCGCGCTCCTCACTTACGTCCTCATCGCGAACCTGCGCTACCGCCGCCAGCTCGTCAAACTCGCGATCGAGGACGGCCTCACCGGTCTTCCCAACCGCCGCCGCACGGCGCACCTCGCCGCCGAGGCGCTCGCGGCGGCACGAACCGCGCAGCGACCGCTCACGGTCGCGCTCATCGATCTGGACCGATTCAAGGCGATCAACGATCGCGGCGGTCACGCGACGGGCGATCTCGTCCTCAAAGAGTTCGCGCGGGTCGGCCGCGAATGCATTCGCGCCGGCGACATCCTCGGCCGCTGGGGCGGGGAGGAGTTCCTGCTGCTGTTGCCGGACACCACGTTCGACATCGCGCTCGGTGCGGTCGACCGGCTGCGCACGCGTGCCTCCGCGATCGAACTGCCGCGCACGTGCGAGGGACTGCGCGTCACGTTCAGCGCCGGCCTTGCCGCGAGCGGCGCGGAGGTGAGAACACTCGATGAGATCATCGCCCGGGCGGATGATGCGCTCTATGAGGCAAAGCACGGCGGCCGCGATCTGGTGCGCATCGCCGAGCCGAAGCGCTCGACCGGCTAGCCCCGGCCGGTCCCCTTGATTCGCGGCAGCTCGAGCAGCGAGCGCACCAGCGCGAACGCATCTCGCGCAGGCATGGGCCGCGCGAGCAGGAATCCCTGAATCGTGCTGCAGTGTTCTTGCGCCAGAAACTGGCGCTGCTCCTGCGTCTCCACTCCCTCTGCCACTACCTCGAGGCCGAGCGCGAGCCCGAGCGCGATCGCCGCGCGGCAGAGTGCAGCGCCGTGCGCGCTCTCGGTGCAGTCCTTGACGAGCGAGCGGTCGATCTTCACGCAGTCGACGTTGAGCAGCTTGATGCGCGAAAGCGATGAGTGTCCGGTACCGAAGTCATCGAGCGCGAGTCTGACGCCGAGCGCGCGCAGCGCGCCGAGATGCCGCGCCGCGAGCTCCGGGAAGCGCATCGCGGCAGTCTCCGTGATCTCGAGCTCGAGCATCTCCGGAGGGAGCCGTGCCGCCGCGAGCGCGGCGGCGACGCGCTCGGTGAGGTCCTCGCGTGCAAACTGTACGGGCGACAGGTTCACGCCCAGCTTCAAAGGCTCGCCTCCCTGATCGAGCCACGCGCGCGCATCGCGGCAAGCCTGCTCGAGCACCCACTGCCCGATCGCATCTATCAGCCCGGTCTCTTCCGCGACCGGAATGAACGCCCCCGCCAGCGTCAGTCCGCGCACCGGGTGTCTCCAGCGCGCGAGGGCTTCGAGTGCTATCGGCCGCCCGGTCACCGTATCCATGCGCGGCTGATAGTGCACCTCGAGCTGCCCGCGCTCGAGCGCATCGCGCAGCTCCATCTCGAGGGCCAGCCGATCCGTCCCCGGGCGCAGCGTCTGATCGAAGAAACGGTAGGAGTCCCCGCCCCGCTCCTTCGCCGCGTACATCGCCAGGTCCGCGTGCTTGAGCAGTGTCGTCGCATCCGTCCCATCGCGCGGATAGAGGCTCACGCCGATGCTGCACGTCGTGTACACCGTCCGCCACGCGAGGCGAAAACTGCCGCGCACCCGCTTCATGAGCGTACTCACCGCGGTCTCGACGGATGCCTGACCGGCGAGCCCGCCGAGCACGAGGACGAACTCGTCTCCGCCGAGGCGGGCAATGGCGTCCGCCTCGTGGACTTCGCGCTGCAAGCGGCGCGCGATCTCGATGAGCAGCTCGTCGCCGATGTCGTGGCCGAGTGTATCGTTTACGTATTTGAAGCGATCGAGGTCGATCAGCACCACCGCGAGCCGCGAGCCCGAGCGCGCGGCCGAGCGCAGCAGCTCATCGAGCCGGTTGCGCAATCCGAGCCGGTTCTCGAGCCCAGTCAGCGGGTCGTGAAACGCGAGGAAGGAGATACGCTGCTCCGACTGCTTCGCCGCCGTCACATCCGAGACGTAGCCGTTCCAGAGCGTGCAGCCGTCCTCCGCGCGCTTGGGCAGTGCATTGCCCTGCACCCAGACGACGGTGCCGTCCCGCTTCACGACGCGATGCTCGAAGCGCCAGCGCCCGAGCGTCTCCTCGGCCGCGAGCATCGAGCTCATGAGACGCTCTCGATCCTCGGGGTGCGTCGCCTCGAAGATTGCGGCGCTGTTTCTCAGCACGACTTCCGGCTCGATGCCGAACAGCTCGCGAACGCCGGAGCTCACGTACAGAAACTCCCG
The DNA here is from genome assembly GCA_035606175.1 of Steroidobacteraceae bacterium. Taxonomy (GTDB): domain Bacteria; phylum Pseudomonadota; class Gammaproteobacteria; order Steroidobacterales; family Steroidobacteraceae; genus JASHUC01. Next base: position 12,817 of record DATNFW010000042.1, read on the forward strand.
GGTGCCGTTCGGCGCGTGCCGCGACTGAAAGATCATTCCCGGGACGTTCGCGGCGATGAGCTCCAGACGCTCGCCGGCGATGCGCCGCTCCGCCTCGGCACGCCGTAGCGCCTCGCGCTCTGCAACCTCCGCGGTGATGTCGGCGAGCACCGATACCCACCCCTGCAGCTCCCCGCTGGCATCGCGCAGCGGCTGGCAATCGGCATCGAGCCAGAACTCGCGGCCCTTCTTGCCGCGCACGAGCAGCTCGAAGCGCGCGCCGCGCGCGGCCTCCAGGTGCGTGCGGATCTGGCTCACGATGGCCGAGTCGGTCGATTCGAAGTACAGCAGCTCGCTGATCTTGCGCCCGAGAATTTCGTGCGCCTCGTATTGCGTGAGGCGCGTGAAGCTGTCATTCGCCCAGACCACGCGCCGGTTTGCATCGGTGATCGATACACCGTAGCCGGTCACGCAGGGAACGAGGTGCAGCCAACGGCTGAGGCTCTGCGTGGTGATCTCTCCGGCCGACCTGACGGTCGCCTGCGCGGCCAAGCGTTGGATGTTCGCAGCGAGCTGACGGGCCTCAGCGGCGAGCTGCCGAGAGCTCGCGGCGAGCTGGCGGCTGTGGCCGACCAGCTGCTCGGTACGCTCCCGGAGCCCGGAGGCTTTCGAGGACGACTCCTCCTGCGCAGGCTCTCCGGCGCTCTCGAGCACAGGCGCACGGTCGAATGACCGCTCGGTCGACACGAGTCCTCCCGCAGCCCTCGTAGGGGCCCCGCATACATTACGGCAGCGCCCACAATGAGTTGATCGAACTGCATCCCAGCGCGGCCGCCATGCGCCCGGCGCAGCCGCTGCGAGCCCGAAGCGGTGAGATGCACGTCACAGAACGGCCGATCCGATCGCCGCACTCGACATAACTGGCGCAACCGGACGAGCCCGCCGCTCCCCACGCGCTGCCCGCCGCGTCCGCATGCGCCCGCGTCTGCATGCGCCCGCGTCCGCCCCGCGGCCGGAACCCTGCCGCACTCCGCGCGTTTCGATCCCGGTCTGATCGGACAGGCGGCATGGCGGCGATCTTCACGCGCAGGGCGAACCTGTTCACGCAAATAGCCCTCGCGCTCCTCGTGCTCGGAGGGCTCTTCTTCCTGGCGCTCGTCTGGGGCGTTCCGCTCATGAACTACAACACTCAGGTGAGTTTCACGCCGCGCCAGCCGGTGCCGTTCAGTCACAAGCATCACGTGAGCGGTCTCGGCATCGACTGCCGCTACTGTCACGACTCGGTCGAGCTCGCGAGCAACGCGGGCATGCCGCCGACCGAGACGTGCATGACTTGCCACTCGCAGGTGTGGACGAACGCCGCGATCCTCGAGCCGGTACGTGCGAGCCTCGCAGAGCACAAACCGCTGCGCTGGGAGAGCGTGTACACGCTCCCCGATTACGTTTTTTTCGACCACAGCATCCACATCGCCAAAGGCGTGGGCTGCACCGAGTGCCACGGCCCGATCGGCGACATGCCCCTCACCTACAAGGCGACCACGCTCTACATGAGCTGGTGCCTGAATTGTCATCGCAATCCGGCCCCGCATCTGCGCCCGCTCAAGGCCGTCTTCGACCCGCACTGGCGCCGCACCGCATCGACCCCTTCGGGCAAGGAGCTCATGGCGATCTATCGCATCCATCCAAAGACCTTGACCGACTGCTCCGTGTGCCATCGATGAGCGATCATTCGGGGCACCGGGACGCGTCGCGCGAGATCCTCGATTGGGGGCGCCTCGCCACATTCGACGGCCCCCCGGAGATCCTCGAGCGAGCGCGACGGCAGCTCGCCGCCTATGCGACAGCCGGAGCCGATTCGCTCGACCGGCGCCGCTTCCTACAGCTGACGGCGGCCTCGATGGCGCTCATGGGACTTGCCGCCTGCGGTCCCGAAGTCGATCCGCGTGATCGGCAGCCCTACGTCGAGCAGCCCGTCGGCATCGTTCCCGGCCGCCCGCGGTATTACGCGACCGCGACGGCACCGCACGGCTACGGCGAGGGAGTGCTCATCGAGCATCAGATGGGCCGCCCCATCAAAGTCGAAGGCAACCCCGATCATCCAGCGAGCCTCGGCGCAACGAGCGCGATCGGTCAGGCGACGATCCTCTCTTTGTATGATCCGTTCCGCGCGCAAGCTCTGACGCTCGACGGATCGATCAGTTCGTGGCCCGCGTTCGCAACCGCGATGATCGAGCGGCGTCGGAGCCTGCTTGCACAGCACGGACGAGGGCTCGCGCTGCTCACGGGAACCGTCACATCGCCGACGCTCATCGAACAGATAGAGACGCTGAGGCGCGATTTCCCGGAGCTGCGCTGGTATCGGTGGGAGGCTGTCGATCGCGACGAAGCGCGCGCCGGCGCGCAGCTCGCGTACGGGCGTCCCGTCGATCTGCTTCCCAATTTCGCCGCGGCGGACGTGATCCTCGCGATCGAGAGCGACTTCCTAGAGTCTGCGCCCGGACATCTCAAATTCGCCCGCGACTTCGCCTCCCGCCGCCGCGCTTCGGAGGTGAAGGGTCGCATGAGCCGGCTGTACGCGCTCGAGAGCACCCCGACGCTCGCAGGCGCGAAGGCCGATCACGGCCTTGCGATGTCTCCCGATGAGATCCAAACGGCGCTGCGCCGCCTCGCAGGCTCGCTCGGTGCAGGCCCGTCAGAGTGGTCCGGTTTGGCACACGCACGGGGCCAAGCACTCGATGCGATTGCAGCGGACCTGCGCGGCGCGCATGGCCGAGCGCTCGTACACGTCGGCGCCTGCCAGAGCGCCGAAGTGCACGCGCTCGGCGCGGCGCTCAATCACGCACTCGGTGCGCACGCCACGTGCCTCTCGATGATAGAGCCCGTTGGCGCCGAGCCTCGCGAAAGCTCGCACGGAATCGTCGATCTCACCGAAGCGGTCTCGCGCGGGCAAGTCGACACGCTCGTCGTTCTCGCCGACAACCCGGTGTACGGCGCGCCCGCCGATCTCGATTTCGCACGCGCACTGCGCCGCGTCCCCTTCTCCATCTATCTCGGCGAATCCGCCGATGAGACGGCCGAGGCGGTGCACTGGCACGTGCCCCGCTCGCACGAATACGAGGCGTGGAGCGACGTGCGCGCCTTCGACGGCACTCTCGCGATCCAGCAGCCGCAGATACGCCCGCGGGGCGAGCGGCGCTCCGCGCACGAGCTGCTCGAGGTGATCTCGGGGCAAACGACGCCGGACGGCCTTGCAATCGTGCGTCAGCACTGGCAAATGCGCGCCCGCGAGTCCGGCGTGCGCGACTTCGACGCGTACTGGACGCAGGCGCTGCGCGCCGGCGTGGCGCCCGACACCGCGGCTCAGCGCATCGAGGTGACGCCGCGTGCCGATCTGAGCTCGCAGCTCGCGCCGCGCCCCGCACCCGCGGCGACCGCTCCGCCCGCCAGCGGGGAGCCGTCGGCCGCTCCGTCGACCGCCGCTGCGCGGCCTGCGCCCGGCGCACCGCCGCCCGTGACGATCCTGTTCCGCCCGGACATCTATCTCTGGGACGGTCGCTTCGCCGACAACGGCTGGCTGCAGGAGATGGGGCGGCCGTTCACTCGCCTCACCTGGGATAACGCGGCGCTCGTCTCACCGCGCACCGCGCGCCGGCTCGAACTCTCGAGCGCCGACCTCGTCGAGATCGATCTCGGCGGGCGGCGTTTGCAAGCACCCGTCTGGGTGCTCCCCGGGCAGGCGGACGACTGCGTGACGCTGCCGCTCGGCTACGGGCGTCGCCGCGCCGGACCCGTCGGTCAAGACGTGGGCTTCGATGCGTACACCCTTCGCACTCGGAGCACGCTCTGGCAGACCTCCGGCGCAATCCTCCGCAAGCTCGCCGACCGCCGTCATCAGTTCGCGTCCATTCAGCACGAATCGCACACGCTCGGTCGCGACCTCGTGCGCGAGGGCACGCTCGGTCAGTTCCTCGCGAATCCGCGCTTCGCGAGCTACGGCCACTCGGACGCTTCGTTGTATCCGCGCTATCCGTATCCCGGGATCGCCTGGGGCATGAGCATCAACCTCGATGCTTGCATCGGCTGTCACGCCTGCGTCACGGCGTGCCAGGCCGAGAACAACAGTCCGGTCGTCGGCAAGACCGAGGTCATCCGCGATCGCGAGATGCATTGGCTGCGCATCGATCGGTATTACGAGGGCTCGCCCGAGGAGCCCGCGACCGTATTTCAGCCCGTGCCGTGCATGCAATGCGAGAACGCCCCCTGCGAGGTCGTCTGCCCGGTTCATGCGACCGTGCACGACTCGGAGGGCATCAACGACATGGTCTACAACCGCTGCGTCGGCACGCGGTTCTGCTCGAACAATTGCCCGTACAAAGTGCGGCGATTCAACTTCTTCGCCTACACCGCCTCCGATCCGCGCCCGCGGGAGTCGTGGAACCCCGAAGTGACCGTGCGGGGCCGGGGCGTCATGGAGAAATGCACGTACTGCGTGCAGCGCACGCGCACCGCGATGATCGCGGCGGATCGCGATAACCGGCGTGTACAGGACGGCGAGGTGAAAACTGCGTGCCAGCAGGCGTGCCCGACCGAGGCGATCGTGTTTGGCGATCAGAATGACGCAGCGAGCGCAGTCGCGCGGCGCAAGGCGAGTCCGCTCGACTACGCGATGCTCGGCGCGCTCAACACGCGCCCGCGCACGACTTATGAGGCGCTGATCCGCAATCCGAACCCGGCGCTCGCCTCGAACGGCACGCCTCGCAGCGCGCGCAGCGGCGAGGCCACGCTGCCGGCCGCCGGCGGCCGGGAGACCGGGGATGCCTGAGCGTCCTGCGGAGCTCGGCTACGACGGCCCGGTGATCGGACCGGAGCAGGACTTCTCCTCCGTCACCGCGAGTCTCAGCGATCTGGTGCTCGAGAAACGGACGCCGCGTTGGTGGTACGCCGGTGCGGCCATCTCGGGCGCGCTCTTCGTGCTCTTCATCATCGCGTGCATCTGGACATTCGTGGGCGGCGTCGGGGTCTGGGGCGTCAACATTCCCGTCGCCTGGGGCTTTGCGCTCGCGAACTACGTGTGGTGGATCGGTATCGCAAGCGGCGGCACGTTCATATCGTCGCTTTTCTATCTCGTCGGCTCCGACTGGCGCAACGGCGTCAACCGCACCGCCGAGTCATTGACGCTTTTCGCAGCCGCAGCGGCCGGCATGATGCCGATCCTGCATCTCGGGCGGCAGGGGCTCTTCTATTGGCTGTTCCCCTACTCCACGGTGATGGGAGTGTGGCCGCAGTTTCTGAGCCCGCTGTTGTGGGACTTCTTTGCACTGCTCTGCTACGTCCTCACCTCGATCGTGTTCTGGTACATCGGGTTGATCCCGGACTGCGCGACGCTGCGCGACCGCGCGACGACGCGGGGCAAGCAGGTGTTCTACGGGGTCCTCGCGCTCGGGTGGCGCGGCTCGGCGCGCGACTGGCGCGCGTACAAGGCCGCCTATCTCATCATGGCCGGCATCATGGCCCCGATGGTCGTCTCGGTGCACAGCATCGTCGGTCTCGACTTTGCCGCCGGGCTCATCGCGGGTTGGCATTCGACGCAGTGGCCGCCGTACTTCTTCATTGGCGCCCTCTATTCCGGCTGGGCGGTCGTGCTCGCGCTCATGATCCCGTTGAGGAGACTCTACTCACTCGAGCGCATCGTCACCGAGCGGCATCTGGATGTGATCGCAAAGCTGATGCTCGCCACGGGGCTGATGCTCGCCTACTGCTATTTGATGGAGGCGATGGAACCGTTCTACTCCGGCGATCCGACGAAAGTCACCGAGTACATGGCGAGTGCTTTCGGCCACTACGGGGCGACGTTCTGGGCCCGCAACACGCTCAACATCTTCATCCCACAGCTGCTGTGGTTGCCCGCGGTCCGGCGCAACAAAGTGGCTCTCGCACTCATCTCCGTCGGCATCGTCGCCGGGATGTGGATCGAGCGGTACAACTTCGTCGTCAGCGCGCTCTCGCAGGACTACATCCCCTCGAAGTGGGGCTACTTCGGAGGCACGTTCTGGGACTGGGCGATTCTCATCGGGTCTGCGGGCCTCGTGCTCTTCGGGTTCTTCATATTCATCCGCCTGCTGCCCGTCGTCTCGATGTTCGAGATCCGCGAGATCATTCATAAGCGGCGCCCGGACACGGGCACGAGCACACGCCCCGCGGGCGACACATGAGCGCGCACGCGAAACCCTACGGACTCGTCGGGGAGTTCCGCACTCCCGAGGAAGCGGCGGCCGTCGCTCGCGAGCTGCGCGATGCCGGTCTGACACGCTGGGACATCTACGGCCCTGCGCCACTCGAGGAGATCGAGCACGCCGTACCGACGCGGCGCGGGGTGGCGGTCACGCTCGTCATGTTTGCGGCGGCGATCGCCGGGGCGTGCTGGGGCTACTTCATTCAATACTGGGACGCGGTCATCGACTTCCCGATCAATGTCGGCGGGCGACCGCTCGACGGCTGGCCGGGGTTCGTGCCTTCCGCCTGGGAGATCTGCGCGCTCTTCACGGTCTATTTCGGATTCTTCGCGTTCCTTGCGGCGAGCCGGCTGCCGCGGCTGCATCATCCGATCTTCGCCGTGCCGCGTTTCGATCGGGCCACGCAGGACCGATTTTTCGTCGGCGTCGAGGCGATCGACGAGCGATACGACGCCGCGCGCGTGCGCGAGATCTTCGCGCGGCACGGAGTCGTCGAGGCCTCGGAGATCGCGGCATGAGACGCGCGCTTCGCGCTGTGGCGGCACGAGCCGCCGTGCGATCCGCGAGCTGTCTCGCGTGCGGGCTCGCCGCCCTCATCGCAGCAGGTTGCGACAACATGGCGAACCAGCCGAAGGTCAACCCTTACGAGGTCTACCGCACCTCCCCCGAGCCGCTGCCGCCGATGCAGGCTCCGCCCGGAACCATCGCGCGCGACTATGCGCCGGAGCCGCCGCCGCCTCCCGTGACGCTGGCGCTGCTCGAGCGCGGACGGGAGCGCTTCGACATCTACTGCGCCGTCTGCCACGGGCCGACGGGCTACGGCGACGGCATGGTCGTGCAGCGCGGATTCCCGGCGCCGCCTTCGTATCACATCGACCGGCTGCGCAAGGCGCCCATCCAACATTTCTACGACGTGATCACGAACGGGTACGGTGTCATGTTCTCGTACGCGCAGCGCGTCGCGCCGGCGGACCGCTGGGCGATCATCGCCTACATCCGCGCACTGCAGGCGGCCGAGGAGGTTGAAGTATCGCCCCGCTCCGCGACGGGCTCGCCCGGCCGGTCCGCCGACTCGGCCGCGGGCCCGGCCAGCTCGACGGCGGGCCGAGCCGCCGATCCCAGCATGACCTCGGCGCGCGCCAGAGCCGCAGCGACCGGCGGCTCCGACGCCGAAACCGCACCCACGGTGCTGACGCTGACTGCCGCCGAACGGGCCGCCCTCAAATGAGACTCGACCGCGCCATCTCCCGGCTCGTTCTCATTGGGGCGATCGCCGCACTCCTCGGCGGCGGCCCGTGCATCTGGGGCTATTTGAATACCCCCCAGACGTTCTTTCCCGCTTGGCTTGCGGGATTCTACTTCTGGCTCTCCATGCCGGTCGGCGCCATCGGAATGCTGCTCATCTGGGACCTGACGGGCGGTCGCTGGGGCCCGATCGCTCGACTGCCGCTTTCGGCCATGGCGGCAACGATGCCGCTCTTCCTGCTCATTTACCTGCCGGTCGTGGCAGGCCTGCCGATCCTCTATCCGTGGACGCATGCATCCGTCGCCGCGCACCTGCACAACGGGTGGTATTTGAATCTCGAATTCTTCTTTCTGCGCGCGGGATTGTATTTTCTCATTTGGATCGGATTCGCCGCCTGGGGCGTGCTGCGCCGACCGGGCCCCGACGGCGGCGCCCCGGCGGGATTGCAGTGGGTGAGCGCGATCGGCGTGCTGCTAATGGGCTACTCGCTCACTTACGCCGGCATCGATTGGATCATGTCGACCGAGCCCGATTGGTTCTCGTCCATCTACGGCATGGTCGTCGGCTCCGGCCAGTTCATCGCCGCCATCTCCTGCGCCTTGATGCTGATGGTGCTCGGCGCTCGCGCGCCGGTCGCGGCGGGAGCGGCCGCGGCGACATCGGGCTCCGGCGATGCCACGGCGGGACGGACCGCTGCCGCGCAAGGCTCCGCTGATGCGGCGGCCGTACGCGCGGCGGACCCCTTCACGCCGGCGCTCGCATCGCTCGCCGCCGTGCTCGTCGCCGTGATCGTCTTCTGGGCGTACACCTCGTTCTGCCAGTGGCTCATCATTTGGGAGGAGAACCTGCACACCGAGATTCACTGGTTCATCGAGCGCTGGGCTCCGCCCTGGGGCAGTGTGATCTTCGCGCTCGCCGCTGCGCAGTTTTTCGTGCCGTTCATCGTGCTCGTTTGGACACCCGCGAAGCGCAATCCGATCGTCGTCGGCGCGGTCTGTGCCCTGCTGCTCCTGGCGGATCTGCTGAATGTGTGGTGGCTGGTGCTGCCCGGCTTCGAGCGGACCGCATTCTCCTGGCTCGATCCCGCGGCGATGATTTGCATCGGGGGACTGTGGATGCTTGCGGCGGCGGGAGGCCTGCGGTTCTGCAGGGACCGAACGGGCGGGGCCCATCCGGAGGCGACCCATGCCTGAGAGCCGCGTACGCGCGAGCGGCGGGCCTTCGAGCGGTGGGCCTTCGAGTGGTGGCTCTGGGAGCGCGATGCCGGGGAGTGGCGCTGCCGACCCGGGCGTGCGGCGCAACGCCGACGTGCAATACGAGCGCAGCGACATCTCGCTCTACGTGATCGGAATCGTCGCGCTCGGCATCCTCGTGCTGCTCGGGGTGACGCCCCTCATCATGATCGGCGCCTTCCCGCTCACCCGCGGCGATGTGAACCGGCACCTCGCGATCACTCCACCCGAGCCGCGCCTGCAGACGGCGCCGGCAACCGATCTTGCGAACTACATGGCGAAGGAGAGCAAGCTCCTCGACTCCTACGGCTGGGTCGATCGCGAGCACGGCATCGCGCGCATTCCAATCGAGGAAGCGATGCGCCGGCTCGCGCAGCAGGGCATTCCGGAGTTTCCGCGGACCGCGCCCTCGCCGGAACAGCCGGCGCCGCAGGCGAGCGCATCGCAGGCGGGCGCATCGCCGGCGGCCACACATCGAGCGGCCGCGCGACGCAAACATCGGGAGCAACGATGAGGCGCACGCCGCAAAGGCAGGCGGGGCATGCGTGGGCGGCCGTGTGGCGGTCGGTGGCTCTCTGCTGCGGGCTTTGCTTCGCGGCCGCGCTCGACACCGCCGCGCTCGCGCATCCGATGGGCTCGATGGAGACTCTCCCCGACCGCCCGTCCGCGGGACCCGATCGCGGTCCGCACACGACATTGAGGCCGGAAGATACGAGCGAGCTCGGCTTCAAACAGCGGATGGGCGCCGCGCTGCCGCTCGGCGTAGCGCTGCGCGACGAGGCCGGCCGACCGGTGCGTCTCGGCGATTTCTTCCACGGCGAGCCCGTGGTGCTGGTCCTCGATTATTTGCGCTGCCGGACGCTCTGCGGCGTCGTGCTCGAGCACACCGCGAGCACGCTCGCCCTCACCCCGCTCATCGCCGGGCGCGACTATCGGGTCGTCGCGATCAGCATCGATCCGCGGGACGGGCCGGCTGAATCGCGCGCCGCCCGCGAGAAGTACCTTGCGGGACTTCCTCCCGCCCGCGCCGCGGCCTGGCACTTCCTCACGGGTCCCGAGTCCTCCGTGCGCGCCGTCGCGGACGCGGTCGGCTTCCATTACCGCTACGATCCGGCGGTCGATCAGTTCGCGCACCCGGCGGGCATCATGCTCGCGACGCCGCGAGGCACGATCGCGCGCTATCTGCTCGGGGTCGGGTTCCGTCCGCTCGATCTGCGGCTCGGACTCACCGAGACGGCGCGCGGCCGCATCTCATCGCCCGTCGCCGATCTGCTGCTGCTCTGCTACTGCTACGACCCGGGCACGGGGCGCTACAGCTTCGCGATCCGCAATACCACCCGCGCGCTCTGCGCGGCGACGGTGCTCGGCCTCGGATTCATGCTCTTCAGGCTCGCGCGCCGCCCGAGGCCCGCCTGATGAGGCCTGCCCGATGATGCATCACTGGCTGCCTTTCTGGCCCCGGAATGCGGCGCTCTCCGCGAGCGTGATCGACACGATCAACATCGGGGAGTTCGCGCTCGTCCTGCTGATCCTCTGTTTCGTGTACGGCATGATGCTCGTCTTCTGCGTGAAATATCGCCGCGGCAGCGCGGTGCCGCGCCACGAGACCGGGCAAAAAAGCTGGGTCTGGGAGATCGGCTGGACATCGGGGACGCTCGCGGCGTTCCTCGTATTGTTCGTGCTCGGCGCCAAGGCCTATCTGTTCCTCTACAAGCCCCCGTCGCGGCCCGATCTCGAGCTCTACGTCGTCGGCAAACAATGGATGTGGAAGGTCCAGCATCCGGGCGGACAGCGCGAGATAGACGCGGTGCACATCCCGGTTGGCAGGCTCGTGAAGATCATCCTGGCCTCGCAGGACGTGATCCACAGCTTCTACATCCCGGCGTTTCGCCTCAAGCACGACGTAGTGCCGGGGCAGTTCGAGACGTTCTGGTTCGAGGCCGACCGCACGGGCACCTATTCGCTCGAGTGCTCGGAGTTCTGCGGGGTCCAACACGCGCACATGATCGGGAGCGTCATCGTCATGAGCGTTGCCGATTACGCGCGCTGGCTCGCGAATCAGGGGGCAACGGAATCCCTCGCGCAGCAGGGTTTCGCGCTCGCCCGCCGCTACGGGTGCACCGGCTGCCACTCGGCGTCGAGCACCGTGCACGCGCCCTCGTTCGACGGACTCTACGGAAGCGTGGTCCACCTCGCGGACGGTCGAACCATGGCCGCGGACGAGCGCTACATCCGCGACTGCATCCTCATCCCCTCGACACAGCGCGTTGCCGGTTATCCGCCGGTCATGCCCTCCTTCGAGGGCCAGCTGAGCGAGGACGATCTCGTGCGCATGCTGGCGTACATCAAATCACTCTCCGAAGGACGATCGCCATGAGCGCCACGACGGCCGGCCTGCCCGCAAGACACCCCGAGAGCCAGTCCGAGAGCTACCTCGGCGACGAGCACTCGCTCGGCTCGTGGCTCTTCACGCGCGACCACAAGCGCATCGCGATCCTGTTCTTCGCCTCGATCACGTTCTTCTTTTTCATCGGCGGGGCCGCAGCGGCTCTGATCCGGCTGCACCTCGTGAACCCCTACGGCACGTTGCTGCAGCCGGAGGTCTACAACCGCATGTTCACGATGCACGGCATCGTGATGGTGTGGTTCTTTTTGATTCCATCGATCCCGGCGACGCTCGGCAATTTCCTCATCCCCCTCATGATCGGCGCGCGCGACCTCGCCTTCCCGCGCCTGAACCTGTTCTCCTGGTACCTGTTCACGCTCTCCGGCTTCATCGCGCTCTACTTCATCTTCATCGGCGGAGACGACACGGGCTGGACGTTCTACGAGCCGTACTCCAGCAATTTTGCGAACGGGCACGTGATCGCGGCCGCCGTTGCGGTGTTCATCAACGGCTTCTCGACCATCGCAACGGCGCTCAACTTCGTCGTCACGACGCACAAGCTGCGCGCCCCCGGCATGACCTGGTTCCGGCTGCCGCTCTTCGTCTGGGCGATCTATGCGACGAGCATCGTGATGCTGCTCGCGACGCCGGTGCTCGCAATGACGCTCGCGCTCGTGGGCATCGAGCGCCTCTGGGGCGTCGGCATCTTCAACCCGGCGCTCGGCGGCGACCCGATTCTCTTTCAGCACATGTTTTGGTTCTACTCCCATCCCGCGGTCTACATCATGGTGCTGCCGGCGATGGGCGTCGTGAGCGAGCTCGTCGCGTGCTTCGCGCGGCGTCCGGTCTTCGGCTACCGTGGCATGTGCTACGCGCTCATCTCGATCGCGGTCATCGGCTTCTTCGTCTGGGGCCACCACATGTTCACGGCGGGCATCTCGCTCACCTCCGCCGTGGTCTTCTCGCTCATGTCGTTCATCGTGGCAGTGCCCTCGGCGATCAAGGTCTTCAATTGGACCGCGACGCTGCACAACGCGCGGATCTCCTTCGATGCACCGATGCTGTACGCGCTCGGCTTCGTGGGGTTGTTCACGATCGGCGGACTGACCGGGCTCGTCCTCGCGACGCTCTCCGCGGACATCCATCTGCAGGACACCTACTTCGTCGTCGCACATTTCCACTTCATCATGGTCGGCGGCACGGTCTCGGCCTATTTCGGCGGCCTGCATTATTGGTGGTCGAAAATCACCGGGCGGCACTATCCCGAGATGTGGGGCCGCTACGCGGCCATTCTCATGTTCGTCGGATTCAATCTCACCTTCTTCCCGCAGTTCATCCTCGGCTATCTCGGCATGCCGCGGCGCTACTACACCTACGCACCGGACCTGCAGACCTGGAACGTCCTCTCCTCGGCGGGCGCCTCGATCCTCGCCGCCGCGTATCTGCTCCCCCTCGGCTATCTCACCTGGTCGCTTTTCTTCGGCAAGCGCGCGCGCGCGAATCCCTGGGGCGCAACGGGGCTCGAGTGGCGAACATCCTCGCCGCCGCCCGCGCACAATTTCCCGCACACGCCCACCGTGACGGAACGGCCGTATCGCTACGATCCGCGCGACGGCAGCTTCACGACCCAGGACGGCGCGCACTTCGCCGAGCCCGCGGGCCTCGGACTCGGGCTCGGAGCGGCCGATGTTTAGCGGCCGGCTCGAAGCGCAATACTCGGACAGCCGCCAGCAGTCCGAGACGGCGCAGCTCGGGATGTGGGTATTCATCGCGACCGAGGTGCTGTTCTTCGGCGCGCTCGTCTTCTCCTACTTCATCTATCGCTTCACGTACCCGGAGCAGTTCGCGCTCGCCGGGCACGACAGCTTCATTCTGCTCGGCAGCGTCAACCAGGCGATCCTGATCACGAGCAGCCTCACGATGGTGCTCGCCACGCGCGCGGCGAAAGCCGATCAGCAGCGCGCCCTGGTGCTGTTGCTCTCAGCGACTGTCGCCCTCGGGCTCGCGTTCCTGGGCGTGAAGGGCTACGAGTACGCGAAGGACGTGGCGGCGCACTCGGTGCCGGTCATCGATTACGTGTTCAAGCCGGGCTATCGCAGGCCGACCGAGATCTTCTGGTGCTTCTACTTCGTTGCGACGGGGCTGCATGCGCTGCACCTCACCATCGGCATCGTGCTCGTGGCACTTCTCGCCGTGCGTGCGGCGCAGGGCGCCTTCTCGCCGAGCTATGACGCTCCCCTGGAGGTCGTGGGCCTCTACTGGAGCTTCGTCGACACCGTTTGGTTCTTCCTCTTCGCGTGCATCTATCCACTCGGCAGGGCAGGCTGATGAGCGCAAATCCCCCCGAACCGATCGCGCCGTACGTCATCGGCTGGGCCGTGCTGCTGCTGCTGCTCGGACTGTCGGTGCTCGCCGCCTACGAGCCGATCGGGATATTCCAGCCGATCGTGCACTTCGGGATTGCCTTCACCCAAGCCGCCATCGTCTTCCTGCTCTTCATGAAGCTGCGCGGCCGCCCCTCGCTCAAGTGGGTGTTCGCCGGCGCGGGCTTCTTCTGGCTGCTGTTCCTGTTCGGACTGTCGATGGTCGACTACGGGACGCGTTCCGGCTTTCCGTTGAAGTAGCGCATCGAGCGACTGAAGTAGCGCATCGGGCGGCCCCGCTGATCCTGGGCACGAACATTGCCACCTGTCTCGACATGATTGGACGCACTCACTGGGCGATCGCCGAAGGGTACATCCCCGCCTGGAGCCATGGACCTCAAGATGTCCTCGGGAGCCACGAGACCGTCTGCCTGCTCAACGCGGGGACCGCTGAAGCTCACGTCAAGATCACCGTCTATTTCTCCGATCGTGACCCCGCGGGGCCGTACGCGATAACGGTACCGGCGCGCCGCACCCGACACGTCCGGTTCAACGAGCTCACCGATCCCGAGCCGATTCCGCGGGCGACGGATTACGCGAGTGTGATCGAGTCGGACGTGCCGATCGTCGTCCAGCACACGCGGCTCGACTCACGCCAGGCCGAGAACGCGATCATGACGACCGTCGCCTTCGCGGGCGACTGAGCGCGCGGGCGGACGCGCTTGGCCGCTCGTTCGGGCCGATCCGCCAGATTCAGTTGTTGATCCCGATCGTCGTGCTGCTCGCAGGTGCGATCGCCGCGAGCTCGCATGAGATGACCCGCTTCGCCGCGGCGGCGGCCTCGCGTTTCATTGCGTGGGACGGACCCGTGGGTGCCGTGGACTTCGATGGCGCTGACTCTCGCGATCGCGGCCCATGGATCCTGGTCGGGCTGGCGCTGCTGGCGCTGGCCGCCATCGCTAGCCCGGGCTGAGGCGCGGCATCGGCGTCTCCGGAACTCGACGGTGACCGGCTCGTTCGTCATTCAGCGATTTGGGCTAGAGCTCGAGAGCGGCGCATGACATCCCTTACTCCGGAGCAGCATCGCTCGCGCGAGCGGGTCCTCACCCAGCACTACCCCTCGCGGGCGACGCTCTCTGCGAGCACGCTCGTGCTCAAATGCGACGAGCTGTACATGCTCTGCGATGAGAGCGGGGACATTTTCGTCGAGCGCGGCGCGGAACGCGGCCGCGGGCTTGGGCTCTATTGGCGCGACACGCGCTTTCTCAGCCGGTACGAGCTCACGCTCAACGGAGAGCGGCCGATCCCGCTTTCGAGCGAGCACGGCGCGGGCGAGTGGACCACGCACTGCCTGACGAACTGCGACCTGCCCGCTCGCGAGGGGGCGGACGAGGTGCCCCGCCATACGATTTCGATTCGCAGGTACCGCGCCGCGGGCGAAAGCGGCATTCGCGAGCTCATCGAGATCACGAATTTCGGCGACTGCGCGCGCCGCGTTCGCGCGACGATCGGCTTCGCAGCGGACTACGCGGACATCTTCATCGTGCGGGAATTCTCGGGTCACGCGCCGGGCAAGGTGCTCCCCCCCGAGCCGACCGGCCGCTCGCAGGCGCGGCTCGGCTACAGCGGCCGAGACGGCTGTCAACGGGCCACGCTGCTCACATTCTCGCCCGAGCCGCGGCGCATGCAGGGTGATTGCGCGATCTTCGAGCTCGCCCTCGACCACAACTCGAGCTTTCAAATCACGGTCGAGATCGCACCGCTCGTCGACGACGAGCGCGTCCAGCGGCAGCACCGCGACCTCGGTGTCGAAGACCCGCGGCAGGCGCATACCCCCGCCGCCCCGAGCGGACAGGCGTTGCTCGATTCGGCCGCGCGCGTCTCGGGTCATCCGCTGCTCGAGAAGGTGATCCGCCGCAGTCTCCTCGACCTCGCGCTGCTCTCCTCGCGCTGCGACGGAGACCTACGCTACATCGCAGGAGGCGTGCCCTGGTTCGTGACGCTCTTCGGTCGGGATTCCGCGATCGGCTCTATGGAAGCGTGCCCTTTCTGGCCGGAGATCACCGGGGAGACCGCGCGGCTGCTCGCGAGTTTCCAGGCGACGGAGATCGATGAGTACCGCGACGCTCAGCCGGGCAAAATTCTGCACGAGCTGCGGCGCGGAGAGCTCGCGCGTCTGGCGGAGGTTCCGCAAAGTCCCGTCTACTACGGCAGCGTCGACTCGACTCTGCTGTTCCTCATTTTGATTGCCGAATACACGGCCTGGTCGGGCGATCTCGCGATCGTCGCCGAGCTGCACGGTGCCATCGATGCGGCCCTCTCATGGATCGATCGTTACGGCGACAGCGACGGCGATGGCTATCTCGACTATCGCGGGCAGTACTCTCAGGGACTCGTCAACCAGGGCTGGAAGGACTCGGGCAACGCCATCGTCAATGCGGACGGCACGCTCGCGACTCCTCCCATCGCGCTCTGCGAAGTTCAGGGATACCTGTACCGCGCCTGGCGCTCCGCGGCGTCACTGCTGCTGTCTGTCGGAGAGCGAGCGCGGGCCGAAGCGCTCGAGCAACGCGCGGTGCGGCTGAAAGAGCGCTTCGAGCGGGATTTCTGGTCGGACGAGCTCGGCTGCTATGTGCTGGCGCGTCAGCAGGGGGGGCGAGCCGCGGCGGTGGTCTCATCGAATGCCGGCCAAGTCCTCTGGAGCGGCATTGCCTCGGCGGAGCACGCGGCCCGTACGGTGCGCCGTCTCATGGCACCCGACATGTGGAGCGGATGGGGCGTGCGGACGCTTGCAAGCAGCGAGCGACGGTTCAATCCCACCGGCTACCACCTCGGGTCCTGCTGGCCGCACGACAACGCACTGATCCTCGCCGGAATGCGCCGCTACGGCCACGATCGGGAAGCCCTGACGATTTTCCAGGCGCTGTTCGATGCGGCGAGCGGCTTTCGCGATCACCGCATGCCCGAGCTCTACTGCGGATTCGAGCGGCGCTCGGAGGAGCGCCATCCGGTTCACTACCCGGTCGCGTGCAGCCCCCAGGCCTGGGCAGCCGGCTCGCTGCCGTTCGCCCTCGCGAGCCTGCTCGGTCTCGAGGCGGATGCCTGCGCACGGCGGCTGCGCATCGTGAGGCCCTGCCTGCCGCATTTCCTCGACCGGCTGGTCCTCGAGCGGCTGCAGGTTGCGGGCGCGCGCGTCGATCTCGTCTTCACCCGCGCGCCCGGGGGCGCGATCGAGGTGACCTCGACGGTTCGATCGGGAGATCTGCGCGTCGAGGTTACGAGAACACCGCCTTGAGAGTCTGTCTGACGATGCTCGTCGATTCGGGATCGCCCTTCATGAGAGCGGCGGTGTACGCCTTCGCCTGCTTGAAGCTTACGTGCGGCGGGAGCGGCGGTACATTCGCATCCGCCATGATCTCGATGAGAGTCGGCTTCGATGCGGAGAGCGCCAGCTCCCACGCCGGCCCGATCTGATCGGGCCGCTCGACGAAGATGCCGCCGAGCCCCAGCAGCTCCGCGAATGCGGAGTAGCGCACGTCGGGCAGGTCCTGCGACGCCTCGAACTTCGGATCGCCCGCCAGCACGCGCTCTTCCCACGTGACCTGATTGAGATCGCGGTTGTTGAGAACCATCACGATGAGCCGCGGATCGGACCAGCGCTGCCAGTACTTGGCGATCGTGATGAGCTCGGCCATTCCGTTCATCTGCATGGCCCCATCGCCTGCCAGCGCAATGACCGGCCTGTCCGGATAGGCGAACTTTGCGGCAATGGCATACGGAACCGCCGGTCCCATCGTTGCGAGGCCGCCCGAGAGCGAGCCCATCATCCCCTCCCGGAAGCGCAGCGCGCGGGCATACCAGTTCGTCCCCGAGCCCGAATCCGTCGTGACAATCGCGCGCTCCGGCAGGCGCTGCGAGAGCTCCCAAAACGGCCGCTCCGGGTTGATCGGCTGCGCGTCCTTCATCGCGCGCGACTCGACCGTCTTCCACCAGTCGGCAACTTCGCGCTCGATCCCCTCGCGCCACTTGCGATCCGTCTTGCGCTGGAGGAGCGGAATCAGCAGCTCGAGCGTCGAGGCCGCATCGCCGACGAGCCCGACCTCCATCGGATAGCGCAGCGAGATCATTCGCGGATCGATGTCGATCTGCACGCCGCGCGCATCGCCCTCCTTCGGAAGGAACTCCGAGTACGGAAATCCCGAGCCGATCATGAGGAGCGTGTCGCACTCCATCATCATGCGGTAGCTCGGCTTGGTGCCGAGAAGCCCGATCGAGCCGGTCACGAACGGCAGTGTGTCGGGCACGGCCGCCTTGCCGAGCAGCGCCTTCGCGATGCCGGCACCGAGCAGGTCCGCCGCCTGGATCACCTGGTCCGTCGCCCGCAGCGCGCCTGCACCGACCAGAATCGCGACGCGCTTGCCTTCGTTGAGGACGCGCGCTGCGCGCTCGAGATCCTCGATCCGCGGCACCATCCGCGGCTCGGCGAATCCGATTCCCGAATGCACCGTGCCGTGCTCGTGGCCCGGGGCTTCCGCCTCGAGCTCCTGAAGATCGTTCGGGAGGATGACGCAGGTCGGCGTGCGCTCGGCCTGCGCGATGCGCACGGCGCGGTCGATCACGTGCCGCGTCTGCGGCGGCACCGTGACCATTTGCACGTAGGCGCTCACGTCCGAGAACAGATGCTGCAGGTCGACTTCCTGCTGATAGTGGCCGCCGAGTGCGGCACGCGCCTGCTGACCCACGATCGCGAGCACCGGCTGATGATCGAGCTTCGCGTCGTAGAGTCCGTTGAGCAGATGGATCGCGCCGGGGCCGGAGGTTGCGAGGCAAACGCCGAGCTCGCCCGTAAATTTTGCGTGCCCGCAGGCCATGAAGGCCGCCATCTCCTCGTGGCGCACCTGGATGAGCTCGCAGCCCGCCTTCGCGCGCCCGAGCGCGCCGAGGATGCCGTTGATCCCGTCGCCGGGGTAACCGAATATCCGGCGCACTCCCGACTCGTGCAGGCGCGCCACCAAAAAATCGCTGACGTATTGGGTCATAGTGGCATTTTCGGAGCAAACCCCGTGCCTCAGGCCCCGTCGCGCGCCCCGAGTGCATTGCGGAACTTCACGCTCCGGCACGGGTTAGTCGAATCGGCCCGCCGGCGGCGGCGTGTCGTGTTTGAACGGAGTCCGGCCGCCCCGCCGTAAGCGGATGCCATGGATCAAGGAGAACCGAACATGCCCTATCTCGATGTAAATCCCATGATGACGGCATTGCGCACCGCTCCCGAGGAATTCGAGCTCGTAAGCGGCTGGCTCCATCACATCCGCAGCCGGCACAGCTTTCGATTCAGCCCGGACGATCAGGTGGAGATTCGCGCGGCATGCAATTGCGCGCTGCTCGCCGTGAGACCCGAGCAGGAGCATCAGCTCGCGACATGCTTCCGCGACTGGCAGTCGGCCTATTGGCGTCCGCTCGAGATCAACCGCGAATTCGCAGCGCATTTCGCGGCGCGCACCGGAATCCTCCAGCTCATGATCGAGCTGACGGGCAGATTGCATCGCTGGCTCCTCAAGCAAGCCCGCGTGCACGTGCACGAGCCCATTGGAGACGTGTCGCCCGGCGGCTCGGCCGCAGGCTGACCGCGGCGAGCGGCGCGAGCTCGAGCGCACCGGTGCAGCGCACCGGTGCGCCGGAGGCGTGCGTGTCGGACGACGACATCCATATCGAGGAATACGATCACCCGGCCGGCGGCTGGGGCTCGCTCAAGTCTCTCGGCTCGATTCTGCTCGAGGAGCACGTCGCGCTCGCGGGAGCGCGCGTGTTGATGCATCAGAACAAGCCCGACGGCTACGCGTGCGTGAGCTGCGCCTGGGCGAAGCCCGCGGCCCCGCATCGATTCGAATTCTGCGAGAACGGTGCGAAGGCGACCGCGTGGGAGATCACGGCGAAGCGCGCGCCCCCTGAATTTTTTCTCGAGCACACCGCCCGTGCGCTCGAGGGCTGGCGCGATCACGATCTGGAGGGGCAGGGCCGGCTCACGGCGCCCCTGCGCTGGGATGCCGCAACAGACTGCTATGTGGAGGTCTCCTGGGAGAGCGCCCTCGAGGAGATCGCGCGGGAGCTGCGTGCGCTCGAGCCGAGTGAGGCCGTGTTCTACACCTCGGGACGAGCCTCCCTCGAGGCCTCCTATCTCTACCAGCTCATGGTACGCATGTACGGCTGCAACAATCTGCCGGACAGCTCGAATATGTGCCACGAATCGACGTCGGTCGCGCTGCCGAAGACGATCGGCGCGTCGATCGGCACCGTGACGCTCGAGGACTTCGACCAGACGGATTGCATTTTCTTCTTCGGGCAGAACGTAGGCACGAGCAGTCCGCGCATGCTGCATCAACTGCAGGATGCGCGTCGCAGGAACGTTCCGATCATCACCTTCAATCCTCTGCGCGAGCCCGGACTCGTGAGCTTCGCGAATCCGCAATCGCCCACCGAGATGTTGACCGCTGCCGAGACGCAGATCAGCACTCAGTACCATCAGGTGCGCACGGGCGGCGATGCCGGGGCGATTCTCGGCCTGTGCAAGGCGCTCATCGAATCCGACGACGACTGCGCACGGCAGGGCATTCCGCGCGTGCTCGACACTGCGTTCATCGCGGAACACACGCACGGCTTCGAGGCGTTCGCCGCCTGCGCCCGCTCGACGGACTGGTTCGACATCGAGCGTGCGAGCGGACTCGGTCGCGAGGCGCTCACCGCGGCAGCCGCTCAATACGCGCGGGCTCGCGCAGTCATCGCAATCTACGGGATGGGTCTGACGCAGCACCGCAACGGCGTCGAGACGGTCCAGATGCTCACGAATTTGCTGCTTCTGCGGGGCAACATCGGCAAGCTGGGCGCGGGCATCTGTCCCGTGCGCGGGCACTCGAACGTGCAGGGACAGCGCACGGTCGGCATCACCGAGAAGCCGGAGCTCGCGCCCCTCGAGAAGCTCGAAGAGCTGTACGACTTCGAAGCTCCGCGCGAGAAGGGATTGACGACGGTCGATGCGTGCGAGGGCATCATCGCCGGACGGGTGCGGGCGTTCGTCGGTCTGGGCGGCAATTTCCTCCGTGCAGTCCCCGAGACCGAGCGCATGGAGAAGGCGTGGCGCAGGCTTCGGTTGACCGTGCAGATCGCGACGAAACCGAATCGCAGCCAGATCGTCCACGGCGACATCGCCTACATTCTGCCGTGCCTCGGCCGCATCGAGATCGACCGAACGGGCGGGATCGAGCAGTCGGTTTCGGTCGAAGACAGCACGAGCTGCATCCATGCCTCCCGAGGAGTGACCGAGCCTGCGAGTCCTCTCGCGAGGTCCGAGCCCTGGATCATCGCCACTCTCGCCGCCGCTCTGCTGCCGCCGAACGCGCGCGCGCCCTGGGAGAGCTGGGCGAGCGACTACGCCCTCGTGCGGCTCGCGATCGAGAGGACTTATCCGGACATCTTTCGCGATTTCGAGCAGCGCCGGTGGCAGCCCGGAGGGTTCGCGCGGCCGCTCCCGGCGCGGCAGCGCATCTGGAAGACCGCGAGCGGCAAGGCGAATTTCATCGTGCCGACCTCTCTCGATGCCGACCCGGACATGGCATCGCCGGAAGGCAATGTGCTGCGGCTCATGACCCTGCGAAGCAACGATCAATTCAATACCACCGTTTATGGATACGACGATCGCTTCCGCGGCGTGAGCGGGACCCGCAGCGTGCTCATGATGAATACGGATGACATCGCGCGGCTCGGGCTGCACGACGGCGATCTCATCGTCGCCGCCACCGTCGCCGACGATATGAAGCGAGAAGTCGGCGGGTTGCGTGTCACGGCGCACGATATCCCGCGCGGGTGCGCGGCAGCGTACTACCCGGAGTGCAACCCGCTGTTGCCCCTCTGGCATCACGCCGCTGAGAGCAAAGTGCCCGCGGCGAAGTCGATTCCGATCCGCGTGCGCAAGGTCTCCGGGCCCCGAGGTTCCGGGTCCTGACGCTAGCTGCGGCCGGTACTGGACGCCGGCGCGGCGAACCGGTCCAATAGCGCACGATGAAATTCTGCGCCGAATGCGGCGGCCCGGTGTCGCTGCGCACGCCCGAGGGCGATCACCTGCCACGGCACGTCTGCGGAACCTGCGGCGCCATTCATTACCGCAATCCGCGCCTCGTCGTCGGCTGCGTACCCGAGCTCGACGGGCGGATACTGCTCTGCAAGCGTGCGATCGAGCCGCGCCGCGGCTTCTGGACGGTTCCCGCGGGCTTCATGGAGAACGGCGAGACTCTGCAGCAGGCAGCCGCGCGTGAGTCGCACGAGGAAGCGCTTGCGAACGTCGAGATCGGCTCCCTGCTCGCCATCGTTCACGTGTTACATGCCGAGCAGGTGCACGTATTCTTTCGAGCGCATCTCCCGGAGCCGCGCTTCGCACCCGGCCCCGAGAGTCTCGAGGTGGAGCTCGTCGCCCCGGAGGACATCCCGTGGGCCGATATCGCCTTCCCGAGCACCGAGTTTGCGCTGCGCCGCTATCTGGAGGACCGCGCTGCGGGCCGGGAACCGCATCACTTCGCCGAGCTCGACCGGCGTTTCGCAGCGACGTGAGCCTGCCGGTCGCGCCTCTGCGCGCGCCGCGCTTGCGTGGCACAATAAGCGGCTGCGGAATCGGAACCGAGTATGACCTTCGTCGTCACCGAGAATTGCATCAAGTGCAAGTACATGGATTGCGTGGAAGTCTGTCCCGTCGACTGCTTCCACGAGGGTCCTAATTTCCTCGTCATCGATCCTGACGAGTGCATCGACTGCACGCTCTGCGAGCCGGAGTGCCCGGCCGAGGCGATCTTCTCCGAGGAGGAGCTGCCTGCCGGTCAAGAATCCTACAAGCCGCTCAATGCCGAGCTCGCCAAGAAGTGGCCCGTCATCACGGAGAAGAAGGAGCCGCCTGCCGACGCGAAGGAGTGGGACCGCAAGCCCGGTAAGCTTCCGCTGCTCGAGCGCTGATCTACCGCATCCGCGGCGCGCCTCAGTGCTTGACCGTCTGCAGGAGCTGCGCGAGCTCGGCCGGTGAGACGTAGCCGGGCAGCATGTCCCCGTTCGCGAGCACGATAGCGGGGGTTCCCTGCACTTCGAGCTCTCGGCCGAGCTCGTACTCCCGCGCCACCGGGGTATTGGGGCAGACCTTCACGTGCAGCGTCTCCCCGAGCTTCGCCTGCGTGAGCGCAGCGTGGCGATCCGACGAGCACCACACCTCCTCCGCCCGTGTCCACGAGGGAGTGTTCGGACCCGTGCGGGGATAGAACATATAGCGCACGCGGATGCCGAGCCGGTTGTACTCCGCGATCTGGCTGTGGAGCTTGCGGCAGTACGGGCAGTCCACATCCGTGAAGACGGTGATCGTATGCGGCTCGGTCTTCGCGCCGAAGATCACCATCTGCGATTCCGGAACCTGATCGAGGAGCCGGAGCCTCGTCGCGCGGCGCTCGTTCTCGGTCAGATTGACGTTTGAGCGCAGGTCGTACAGATCACCTGCGATCGCGTATTTGCCGTCGGCCGATACGAACGCGGCATCGTTTCCCCGCATGATCTCGTAGAGCCCTGCGATCGGGGTCGCACGAACATCCTCGGGTCTCGCACCCGGAATCTTGCTCGCGATGAGCACACGCGGGTCCGCACTGGTGCTCGTGCCGCCCGTGCTCGTGCCGGCGGTGTGGGACGCGGGAGCGGCCGCGGCGTGCGCCTGCGGCCCGGAGACGGCACGTTCGCCCCCTGCGGCGAGCGCCTGCCCGAGGAGCCCGCAGGCGAACGCGACACATGCCAGAGGAGCAAGCAAAGCCTTGAGGGACTTCATGTCGAGACTCGCCAGTAGTTGCGCCGTTCGACCCGCCGACGACGGGAAGGTTCTCCGCCGCGGCTCTAGGAGTTTAGCAGAGCCTGCGTCCACACCGCCAAGCCGCCCTCGGACGGGCCTTGCAGCCCCCAACGCCGGGCCGGGTGTTATGCAACACCGCTCGGTCGAACCGCCCCACCTCACCCTCTGGGGTGATGGTGCGAGTGCAGGTCCTTCATGCGCTCGCGCGCGACGTGTGTGTAGATCTGCGTCGTCGAGAGGTCGCTGTGCCCGAGCAGCATCTGCACGACGCGCAGGTCCGCGCCGTGGTTGAGCAGGTGCGTGGCGAAAGCGTGCCGCAGAGTGTGCGGCGAGAGCTCCTTGTTGACTTCCGCCTTGCGCGCGTAGCGCTTGATGATGTGCCAGAAAGCCTGGCGCGTCATACGCTCTCCGCGCCGCGTGGGAAACAGATATTCGGACTGACGCTCGAGCAGTATCTCGCTGCGCGGCCCGCGGGCGAATTCCCCGAGCCAGCGCATCGCCTCCTCGCCGAGCGGGATCAGCCGCTCGCGATTGCCCTTGCCGAGGATGCGGATGACGCCCTGATTGAGGCTCACCTGCGAGTGCTTGAGGTTGACGAGCTCTGAGACTCTGAGCCCCGTCGCGTAGAGCACCTCGAGCATCGTCCGGTCGCGGTGGCCGAGCGGATCGGCAACCTGCGGCGCTCCGAGCAGCGCTTCGACCTCGTCTTCGGTGAGCGACCTCGGGAGCGAGCGGCCGATCTTCGGCATCGCAATCTCCGCGGTCGGATCCTCGCGGATGACACTCTCACGAACCAAATAGCGAAAGAATCGGCGGAAGCTCGAAAGCTGACGAGCCGTCGAGCGCGGGCGCGCACCGGCCTTCACGCGGAAAGCGATGAAGTCCTCGAGATCCGAGCGCGAGGTGGCGACCATCACGACACGGCGCTCGGCGAGCCAGCGCGAGAGCGCTGTCAGGTCTGCGCGATACGCGGCGAGCGTGTTTGTGGAGAGACCGCGCTCCATCCACACGGCATCGAGAAACCGCGAGACGGCCGGATCGGAGGCGTCTGGCGCGGGCGTTGCGGCTGCTGCGGCATGCTTGGACAAGTTTCGGCCTCACCTGAAGAGAATCACGCACCCCGCGGCGCACCCGTCGATCGCAGCGCATTCCGGGCCGTGTGCGTACCGGTAAAGTATGCGGAGAGGCTCTCGATACCCGGAGTGACCCTGGTCACAACTGAACCTCTGGCGTGACATAACGAGAACCAGTTCACATGGCTCATTTGAAGCGCATTCTCTACGGCACGTACGCGATCGCACTTTTCCTCGTCGCGGGCCTCGTCGCGCTCGCTCTGGTGCTCGTCACGCCGGGCCTTGCGCGCCGCCGCGCGATCGCTCGCGCGGGCTCGCGGCTGTTTCTGCGGCTCGCAGGGATGCGGCTCGAGGTGAGTGGGCTCGACGGGCTCCCCGCCGAGCCGTGCGTCGTCGTCGCAAATCACGCGAGCTATCTCGATGGCGTGGTGTTCACTGCGGCGCTGCCGCCGCGATTCGGATTCGTCATCAAGCGCGAGATGGCCGCCGTGCCGCTCGCCGCGGCGATGCTGCGCCGGATCGGCGCGGAATTCGTCGAGCGCTACAACCGCAGCAAGGGCGCCACGGACGCGCGGCGGCTGTTTCGCAATGCCGCTCGCGGACAATCGCTGGTCTTCTTTCCCGAAGGCACGTTCTCAGTGCGCCCGGGCCTCAACAAATTCCACGCAGGCGCATTCATCACCGCCGCTCGCACACGCTGTCCCGTCGTTCCCGCCGTGGTGCGCGGCACGCGTGCGGCGCTGCCGCCGGGCGCGATTCTGCCGCGCCCGGCGACCATCGTCATCGATCTGCTGCCTGCGTTGAGTGCAGCGAGCGGCGATGCCGAATCGGCAGCCGACGAGCTGCGCGAGCGAGCGCGCTCCGCGATCTTGATGAAGCTCCCGGAACCCGATCTCGCCGCGGCGTGAGCGCTCAGGCGGGAAGCTCACATATTCCTTCGGTAACGGCCCCCGACGCCGTACAGCGCATGGGTGATCTGACCGAGCGAGCAGCACTTCACCGCTTCCATCAATTCCGCGAACACGTTCCCGCCGCGCATCGCCGTCTCTCTCAGCCGCTCGAGCGCGAGCGGCGCCCGCTCTGCATTGCGTGCCTGGAAAGCGCGGACAGCCGCGACCTGCGCGCGCTTCTCCGCGTCGGTCGAGCGGATGAGCTGCGCAGTCGCATGCTCGGCAACCGAGCTCTCGCCCGAGAGAAAGGTATTGACGCCGACGATCGGCAAGCTCCCGTCGTGCTTGCGGCGTTCGTAATTGAGCGACTCTTCCTGGATCTTGCCGCGCTGGTACATCGTCTCCATCGCTCCGAGCACGCCGCCTCTCTCGGAGAGCGCCTCGAGCTCGCGATAGACCGCCTCCTCGACGAGGTCGGTCAGATACTCGAGCGCGAAGGAGCCCTGCCACGGATTCTGGATGAAATTGAG
>DATNFW010000043.1:0-27787 GCA_035606175.1 Steroidobacteraceae bacterium
CCGACCTTTCGCGTCGAGCAGGAATGCGACGGCCGTATGATCGATCGTGTAGTCTCCGCCCGGCAGTGCGACTCGCTCGTACGCCACGCCGAGCCGTCGGGCGAGCGCGCGGATCGATGCGGGCGGCCCGGTGAGCGCGATGAAATGCGGGTCGAACGCTCTCACGTACCGGTCGAGCACGGTCGGGGTGTCGCGCACCGGGTCGACGGTGACGAAGACGACCTTCATAGCCGGGACGCCTGCGGCGCTGGTTGCCCGCGCGAGCATCGCGAGCATGGCCGGACATTCATCCGGGCAATGGGTAAACCCGAACGTGACGATCGAAGGCTCGCCGATGAGGCTCGCCTGAGTAAATGGAGCTCCGCTTTGATCGGTGAGCGTGAAGTCGCCGGTGCTGCGCGGCTCGGGAAGCCACGTGCCGCTTGCGAGTTGCAGCGCCGCGCGCGTTCCCACTGCGCGCTGGAGCACCGCCGGCCTCAGCCCCACGCGGGAGGAGGCGAGATCGCGCGCGGCCCATGCTCCGCCCACGGCCGCGCAGGCTGAGGTGAGCAGAACCAGCATCCAGGAACTTCGCACGGACATGCCGAAATTATCCCACATCGACACGGTGGGCGATCTCATCGAGCGCGGTGCGCGGCGCCTCGCGCGCGCGGGGCTTGCATTCGGTCACGGCACCGACAATGCGTGGGATGAGGCGGCGGCGTTGGTTTTGCATGCGGCCGGACTGTCGCCGATCGCGGGATCGCGCATGACGACGCTGCGTATCGGCAAGGCGCGCGCCGCGCGCGCGCGTGCGCTCATCGAGCGGCGGATCGGCGAGCGGGTACCGGCTGCCTATTTGACAGGGCGGACCTGGTTCGCCGGGCTCGAGATGCGCGTCGATCCGCGCGTTCTAATCCCGCGCTCTCCGATCGCGGAGCTGATCGAACGGCGATTTTCACCGTGGATCTCCGTCGAGCGCACCCGTCGCATATTGGATCTGGGCACGGGCAGCGGCTGCATCGCGATTGCCTGCGCCAAGGCGTTTCCGCGCGCATGCGTCGATGCGGTGGATATCTCGCGCGATGCGCTCGCGGTCGCACGATGCAACGTGCGGCGGCACAGGGTGGGCGGCCGCGTGCGGCTCGTCGCATCCGATCACTTCCGTGGGCTTGCGCGGCGCCGCTACGATATCATCGTCAGCAATCCGCCCTACGTGGGCGGGCGCGAGCTCGAGGGGCTGCCGCCCGAGTACCATCACGAGCCGCGGCGCGCGCTCGCGGCGGGCCGCGATGGGCTCGAGTCGGTGCGCATCATCATCGCCGGGGCGGCCGATCACCTCGCTCCGGGGGGGATTCTGGTCGTCGAGGTGGGCAATACGGAGCGAGCCGTGCGCCGAGCTTATCCGAGCCTCCCTTTCACCTGGCTCGAGTTCGAGCGCGGAGGCGGTGGGGTCTTTCTGCTCACGGCGGAGCAGCTGCGGGGCGCGCGGCGGCAACGGCGGCGGTCATCTTCCGCGAATCGGTAGCTTCAATCATGTCGGGCAACACCATCGGGAAGCTCTTCACGGTCACGACTTTCGGCGAGAGCCACGGGCCTGCGATGGGCTGCATCGTCGATGGCTGTCCGCCGGGGCTCGCGCTCGCGGAGTCGGACCTGCAAGCGGACGTGGATAGGCGCAGGACGGGAACTTCACATTTCGTGAGTCAGCGCCGTGAGAGCGATCAGGTGCGCATTCTCTCGGGCATCTTCGAGGGCCGCACGACCGGCACACCGATCGGCATCGTGATTGAGAACACCGATGCGCGCTCGCGCGACTACGAGAAGATCAAAGACCTGTTCCGCCCCGGGCACGCGGACTACACGTATCAACAGAAATATGGGGTGCGGGACTACCGCGGGGGTGGACGCGCCTCGGCGCGCGAGACGGTGATGCGTGTCGCGGCGGGCGCGATTGCCCGCAAGTACCTGAGCGAGCGGTACGGAGTGCGGATCGGCGGCTATTTGAATCAGATTGGCGCGTTGCGAGTCGAGCCGGTCGATCCCGAGTTTGCTTATCGAAACCCGTTTTTCTGTCCGGACCCCGCCCGCATCCCGGAGCTCGAGGCGCTGCTCTGGCAGGTACGCGGGGAGGGCGATTCGCTCGGCGCGCGGATCACCGTGATCGCGACCGGTGTGCCGCCCGGGCTCGGGGAGCCGGTATTCGACAAACTCGACGCCGATATCGCCCATGCGCTGATGGGCATCAACGCGGTGAAGGCGGTGGAGATCGGGGACGGCGTCGCGGCTGCCGCTCAGCGAGGGAGCGAGCATCGCGATGAGCTCGTGCCTGGCGGATTTGTCAGCAATCACGCAGGCGGCGTGCTCGGTGGCATCTCATCCGGGCAGGACATCATCGCTCACGTGACGCTCAAGCCGACCTCGAGCATTCAGGTGCCCGGCCGGACCATCGACGTGGCGGGAAAGGCCGCGGAGATCTCGACCACCGGCCGCCACGACCCTTGCGTCGGCCTCCGCGCCGTACCGATTGCCGAGGCCATGCTCGCGATCGTTTTGATGGATCACGCCCTGCGCCACAGGGCTCAGAACACCGATGTGACGTCCTCGACACCCGTAATCACGAAGATGTGACCGCGACACGTTTTATGTCTTGCCGGTGCGTGACAATGGCTCCGAACGGCGACGTTCGCAGGAGGTTAGAGCCGCCCCGACCCGCCCCGAGACGCTCGCAGGCGAGTTGAGCGGGGGGTGAGGCGACGAGAACCGACGGATGTCCCATGATAAGTTACATTGCTAGCTGCGGGATGGACGGGCTAAGAGCCGCCCATCCTTTTGTATTTACGAAGGTCCTTAGACGGCCTAGTCAGTTCGGGGTGTCGTGATGGTGGCCAAATCCGTGAAGTGGGTGTTGGCGGGGCTCATGGCGGGCCCGTCGGCCGCGCTGGCGCTCGGCCTCGGGGACATCCATCTCAACTCGACGCTCAATGCGCCGCTCGATGCGAGCATCGACCTGGTCGGTGCCACGCCCGATGAGCTCGCAACGCTCACTCCGAAAATCGCTTCGCGCGAAACGTTTGCTCAGCATGGGCTCGACTGGCCGGCCTTCCTGTCGAACGTGACGGTCAAAGCCGCGCACACCACAAGCGGACGAGACGTGCTCGAGGTGCGCTCGACGCAGCCTGTAACCGAGCCGTTCCTGACGCTGCTCGTCGAGCTCGACTGGGACCGCGGGCATTTCGTTCGCGAGTACACGGTGCTACTCGATCCGCCGGTCTACACGCCGAACGCGAGCCGGGTCGCGAAGGAGCCGGTCCAGGCGCCGACGACCGGGGCCGCCGCGAACGAGGGCACGATTCAGCGGGGCACTGCCGCGGCGGGTGCCGCTGGCGGGGCGGCCCCGTCGGCCTCCGCGGCATCGACGGCGGGTGCGCCCGCTGGTGAGACGGCCGCGAGTGCGGCGCCGGCGCCTGATGCGGCCGGTGCGGGCGGCGCGTCCGGCAACGCCGGGGCGACGAGCAGTACGCGCGCGGCGGGCGGCAGTGCCGGCGCGTCCGGTGAGCCCTCGAGCTATACCGTGCGCTCGGGCGATTCACTCTCGCGCATCGCCTTGAAAATGTCCGACCGCTCGAGCGAGTACCGGTGGATGGTCGCGGCCTACCAGGCCAATCCGCAGGCGTTCGACCGCAACATGAACCTGCTGCGCTCGGGAGCGGTGCTTCGCATCCCGAGCGATTCGGATGTCGCGGCGATCAGCAACGCGCGGGCGAGCGTCGAGGTGCGGCGGCAATACGCGGCGTGGCGCGGGTCGGAAGCGCATACGGCGAGTGCCGGTGAGGAGTCTGGCCGCCTGCGACTCGTTGCTCCGGGCGCGGATGGCAAGGCCGGCGCGGCCGGTGCCGGTGAGGCCACCGGCGCGGGTGCTGCCGGGTCCTCCGGACAGGGCGTCAGCTCGCTGCAGGGCGAGGTGCAGTCGCTGCAGGCGCAGCTCGCCGAGTCGAAGCGGCTGATCAATTTGAAGGACGCCGAGCTGGCGCAGCTGCAGGCGAAGCTCGCGGCACGTGAGCCGGCGGGCGGGAGTGCGGCTGGCGCAGCGGCGCCCGGCGCATCCGCGTCGAGCGCTGCGGCCGAGGCCTCGAATCCGCCCGCGGCGGCGGGTGGCGCGGCTCTGTCAGAGTCGGCGAGCTCGGCGCCGGGGGCGGGTCAAAGCGCTCAGACCGGGCAGGCTGCTCAGGCTGCTCAACAGTCGGCAAGCGCGGCGGCCGCTGTCGCTCCGGCTCCGCAGCCGGCGGCGTCGAATGCGCCGGCAGCGGGCCAAGTTGCTCGACGCCCGGTTCGCCGCCCCGCGGTGGCGGCGCATCCGGCGCCCGAGAGCTCCTGGCTGGATTCTCTCGGCAGCTTTGCCTGGGTGCTCGCAGCCGCGATCGCAGCGCTGCTCGCGTTGCTCGGCTTCCGCGCCTGGAGCGCGCGGCGCAAGGCCGGGTTCGACGATTCCCTGGGCCGGCTCGCCGAGGCGGGTGGATCGCCCACCGGCGGAACACCGTCTCTCGGGGGCGGCTCGCCGTTTGATGACGATGAGCCGGAAGCCTTCCCGCGCACGGCGCCGCAAATGGCGCCCAAACGCGAGAGCAGCATCCTCGTCGAGGAGACGGGCACGCATGAGCGGCCGCGTTTCGACGAGACGGAGGAAGCCCCGGCAGCGCGGCACGTGGAGGCGGGCGATGCGATGAGCGGGGAGTCCGCCATCAATCTCGACCAGGGCGATCCCCTCGCCGAGGCGGACTTCCACATGGCGTACGGCCTGTACGATCAGGCCGCGGATCTGGTGCGCATCGCGATTCAGCGCGAGCCCGCGCGGCGCGATCTGAAGTTGAAGCTGCTCGAGGTGTTCTTCGTGTGGGGCAACAAGGAGCAGTTCCTCACGACCGCGCGCGAGCTCGCGGAGAGCCGGGCGGAAGCCGCGCCCGGAGAGTGGGAGAAGATCGTCATTATGGGCAAGCAGCTCGCGCCCGAGGACCCGCTGTTTGCGGCGGGTACGGGAGTGAGCGGCGCTGCGGCCGGCGGGGTCGATCTCGACCTCGAGGGCGGCGAGCAGCGTGTCGACTTCGACGTGCTCGGCACGCAGGTCGCGCCGGCCGGTGAGGGAGTCGATCTCGATATCGGCTCGGCGATCGGAGAGCGCGACCACATCGCAGAGGCCGCGGCGCATCGCGCCACCGATCGGAATCTCGCGCTCGATGAGAGCGCCGTGATGCCCGAGGAGGTCACAGCCGAGCGGGAGGTCGTGACGGCGACTCAACGGATGCTCGGCGCGGATGGGACGGCCACCACTCGCGAGATGACGGCGCAGACCCGTGAGATGACCGCGCAGACTCGCGAGATCACCGCGACGATGCCCCGCAATGGGCGGTGGGACTCCGCGGATGGGACGCACGATGCACCGACCGTCGAGCAGCCTGCGCTGCAAACGGCCGAGAATCCGAGCATCCGGCAGAAGGTCGAGATGGCACTGCGAGCGGGCTCCCACGAGCACACGACGGAGGTCGCGCTCGATGATCTCGGGCTCGATCTGACAGCGCTCGCGCCCGCACCCGATGTGTCGGCACAGGATCACGAGGCGACTGCAGATGGCGAAGGCGCGGAAACCCACGTCGTCGCTGCGGACCACACCGATGGGAACGGGGCGCATCACCTCAACGGCGCCAATCAACACGACACCGTCGATCAGCCTGCGTTCGCCTCCGCAGCGGATTCGCCGACCATGGTCGCGGGATTCGACGAGCACTCGCGGCGGCTGATGGAGGCTGCGGGCAAGAGCAGCAGCAGCACCGGCGAGCTCAAAGTAAGCGAGACGGGCACGTGGCATTTCGACGAGGACCCGCTGGTCGAGGGCGAGGGCACGGCGCGCACGCGCACACTCGCAGTCGCCGATCTATCCGATACCTCGCGGCTCGCGGCGCTCAAGGCGAGCACGCTCGACTTCGAGATCGGCGAGCCGACGCAGATCGCGCGGGCGAACGGTGCCGGCCCGGTGGACCTCGATGTGGGAACGGCCACCGTGCCGGATGTCGTCTTCACGAAGACTCAGCGCCTGGGGGCCGACGATCTCGCTCTTCCCGATCTCGATCCGGTCACCATGAGCGAGGTCGGGACGAAGCTCGATCTCGCGCGTGCTTACATGGACATGGGCGACCCCGAAGGGGCGCGCAACATCCTAGAGGAAGTGCTGAACGAGGGCTCGGTCGTGCAGAGGCAAGAGGCCGAGCGCCTGATCTCCTCGCTCCCCGGCTGATGCCGGCGGTCGAGCGGCGCAGCAGGCCGCCGCGCGCGGGCGCGACGCCGGGAATCGGCGTCTGATGCCCCGCATCGCGCTCGGGCTCGAATACGACGGCCGAGGCTATGCGGGCTGGCAGGCGCAGACCGGCCTTGCGACGGTGCAGGGCGTCACCGAGGCCGCGCTTGCCGCAGTTGCCGATGAACCGGTGAGCCTCACCGCGGCGGGCCGCACCGATGCGGGCGTGCATGCGGTCGGGCAGGTGGCGCATTTCGATACCCATGCTGAGCGCACGATGCGCGGATGGATGCTGGGCGCGAACACCAATCTTCCTCCCGATGTGAGTGTGCACTGGGCGCGCGAGGTGCCCGAACGCTTCCACGCGCGCTTCAGCGCGGCAAGCCGCACGTATCGCTATTTGATTCTCAATCGCGGGACGCGCTCGGCGCTTGCGCGCGGACGCGCGACGCTGATCCATCATCCGCTCGATGAGCGGCGGATGGCGCAGGCGGCGGCGTATTTGCTCGGGGAGCACGATTTCAGCGCCTTCCGCGCGGCCGAATGCCAGTCGCGCACACCGGTGCGCCGGCTCGATGAGCTCGCGGTCGAGCGCCGCGGCGAGTGGATCGTCGTGCGGGCGACCGCAAACGCATTTCTGCACCACATGGTGCGCAACATCGCCGGGCTGTTGATCGCGGTCGGCCGCGGCCGGGCCGATCCCGAGTGGGCGCGCGAGGTGCTCGCCGCGCGCGACCGGACGCTGAGTGCCCCGACGGCCCCGGCCGATGGCCTGTATCTCTGGCGGGTGCGCTACCCCGATGATTTCGCGTTGCCGGACCCCGCCCACGAATCTCATTGGGATATTATCCCGGGCGCCCCGGCTCGATGAGCGGACGGTGAGCAATGTCCTGGTTCGAGAAGATAATGCCCTCGCGGATCAAGACCGAGCGGCGCAAGCGCTCCGTGCCGGAGGGGCTCTGGATCAAGTGCCCGGCCTGCGATGCGGTGCTCTATCGCGCCGAGCTCGAGCGCAATCTGTACGTCTGTCCCAAGTGCAGCCATCACATGCGCATCGGCGCGCGCGAGCGGCTCACCTACTTCCTCGACCCGGGCGAGAACCTCGAGATCGGCGCGAATATCTGGCCGGAGGATGCACTCAAATTTCGGGACAGCAAGCGCTACAAGGATCGGCTCGCACAGGCTCAGAAGGCGACGGCCGAGAAGGATGCGCTGGTTGCCCTCGCGGGACGCCTGCACGGGCTGCCGGTGGTTGCGTGCGCATTCGAGTTTCAGTTTCTCGGCGGCTCGATGGGCTCTGTGGTCGGCGAGCGCTTCAAGCGCTCGGTGGATCACTGCATCGAGAACCGCACACCGCTCATCTGCTTCTCCTCGAGCGGCGGCGCGCGCATGCAGGAGGCGCTGTTCTCGCTGCAGCAGATGGCCAAGACGAGCGCCGCGCTCGCGAAGCTCGCCCAGGCGCATCTGCCCTACATTTCCGTGATGACGGACCCGACGACCGGCGGTGTGTCCGCGAGCCTTGCGATGCTCGGCGATCTGAATCTCGCCGAGCCGCGCGCACTCATCGGTTTCACCGGCCCGCGCATCATTCAGCAAACGATGCGCGAGACTCTGCCGGAGGGCTTTCAGAGGAGCGAGTTCCAGCTCGAGCACGGTGCGATCGACATGATCGTCGACCGTCGCGACATGCGCGACCGCGCCGCGGCGCTGCTGCGGCTGCTGCTGAAGCTGCCGCCGCTCGAAGCGCGCGCCGCATGAGGGCTTTGCCCCGAACACTGGCCGAGTGGCTCGAGCGGCAGGAGACGGTCCACGTCCGCAGCATCGATCTCGGGCTCGAGCGTGTTGCCGCCGTCGCTCGGACGCTCGGCCTGACGAGCCCCCGGTATCGGGTCATCACGGTGGCGGGCACGAACGGGAAGGGCTCGACCGTCGCGCTCCTCGAGGCGATTCTCCTCGCTCAGGGTTACCGCGCAGGCAGCCTTACCTCACCCCATCTGCTGCGCTACAACGAGCGGGTGCGGATCGACGGGAGAGAGGCGAGCGATGACGAGCTCGTCGGCGCGTTCGATCGCATCGAGGCAGCGCGCGGGGCGACGACCCTCACCTTCTTCGAGTACAACACACTCGCGGCGCTTGCCGTCTTTGCGGATAGGGAAGTCGATGTGGCGGTGCTGGAGGTCGGTCTCGGCGGGCGTCTCGATGCCGTGAACATCGTCGATGCGGATGTCGCCGTGCTCTGCTCGATCGGATTCGATCATCGCGACTGGCTCGGCGATACGCTCGATGCGATCGGTGCAGAGAAGGCGGGAATCTTTCGGCCGGGACGACCCGCGGTGCTCGGCACGCCGCAGATGCCGGCGAGCGTGTTTGCGTCGGCCGAGAGGCTCGGGACGCGCCTTACGATCGCCGAGCGGGATTTCGCGTGGAGCGTCGCGGAAGATGATCGGTGGAGCTATCGCGGTCTCGCCTCGAGCCTCGATGGCCTCCCGCGGCCTGCTCTCGCGGGGCGCATCCAGTATCGCAACGCGGCGACGGCGCTCGCCGCATACGAGTCGCTCGCGGCGTCTGGGTCGCCCGCCGCGCGTGGGTCCGGCGCCGCGCATGGGCCGCCCGCGGGTCTGCGGCCGCTCGATGGTCGGCGCGTTGCCGAGGCGCTCCGCGCCGTGCGGCTGCAGGGTCGTTTCCAAACGGTGCGTCTGCCCGTACCCGGCAGCACTGCGCCGGACACAGTCGAATGGATTCTCGATGTCTCGCACAACGAGCCGGCCGCGCAGGTACTCGAGGAGAATCTGCGGATGAAGCGGGTGGAGGGGAGAACGTACGCGGTGTGCAGTATTTTGAGTGACAAGGACGTAGAGGCGATCGGGCGCGCGATCGCGCCCGCGATCGATGCCTGGATACTCTGCGGCTTCTCGGGCCCGCGCGGCTCGACGGCGAGCGAGCTTGCGGCACGGCTCGCCGGGAGCGTGTCGAGGCCGCGACTCGCCGCATCCGTCGGAGAAGGTTTAAGTCTCGCCCGATCGCTTGCGCGCGCTGGAGACCGCGTCGTCGTATTCGGCTCGTTCACGACGGTCACCGCGGCGCTCGAATGGCTCGGCGGCTCGGCAGGTCCGAAACTGCAGAGCGCCGAGGCAGCCGGCCCGGAGTCGGCCGGACCCGCGGGGCGGTCGGACCGCCCCCGCAGTAGCGCCCACGGGCACGCTTGAGCAGGTAGGGAGCGCCCCAATGGTGGAGAATCGGACTCGAGAGCGGCTGACAGGCGCTGCAATCCTGGTCGCGCTGATCGTGCTGCTGGTGCCGGAGCTGCTTTCCGGCCCGCGCCGTGCGGCGCCCCAGCCCAGCGCGGTCGTCGATGAGGCCCCGATCCGGTCCTACACGCTGTCGCTCGGCGAGGCCCCAGGCGGGGTGCCGCCGACGGCAGAGCGGCCGGCGGAGATTCGCACCACCGCGGACCGGGCTTACCCGGACCCGGTGGATGGGACGCAGACGGATCCGCCCCCCGTAGATCGGATCGCGGCACATCGGCCCCCAGTTGCGGTAGCCCGCGCCCAAGTGCCGACGGACCGGGCCGCGCAGGTAGGCACGGACGGCGCGGTGCCGCCGGTGGCCGCTGCGGCCGCTCCAGCTGCTGCGGTGCGGTTACCCGCGGAACAGGCGCCGGCAGGCCACGCGGCACCGGCGGGCCACGCGGCGCCCAAACCGGCGCTCGCCCGGACGCGATTGCACCCGGCGGCCCATACCGCACCGCCTCACGAGGCGGCGCGGCGCAAGGGCGCCGAGCCGGGTGACGGCGCCGCGCACGGCTGGGCGGTCCAGGTGGGCAGCTTCGGCAGCCGCGAGAATGCGGACCGGCTCGCCCGCCGTTTGAAGCTCAAAGGCTATGGGACATTCGTCTCCGAGAGTTCGAGCCGAGGTCACACCTGGTACCGGGTCCGGGTGGGCCCGCAGCACGATCGCGCGGCTGCCGATGCGGTCGCCGCCCGGCTGCGCGCGGCCGGGCTCCACGGAGCCGTCGCGCAGCCCCGGTAAGCGCGCAGCGTGGCCGCCCTGGCGTGCGGTCCGGGACCCCCGTAGGGGCCGGGAAGACCGCGGCGGCCGGAACCGCATGAAGCTGGTAACCGCTCACGCCCGCCGACTGCGGCGGTCGAGTACAATCCGCGCCGCCATGACCCTGGTCGATTATCTGATCATCGCACTGGTCGTGCTTTCGGCCGTCGTCGGTGTTGCACGTGGTTTCCTTCGGGAGATCATCGCGCTCGTGACGTGGATCGTGGCCCTGCTCATCGCATGGCATTTCGCCGGGCGCCTCGCACCCTATCTCGGTGGGCTGCTTTCCTCCCCACCTGTGAAAACATGGTCCGCCCGCGCGATCTTGCTCATCGCCGTGCTGCTCGTCGGGGCCGGAATCGGTGCGATCGTCACCCATCTGGTGCGTCTGTCGATCTTCAGCAGCACGGACCGTTTCCTCGGATTCGTATTCGGCGTGATGCGCGGCCTGGTGATCTTCGGCGTGCTGGTGCTCGTCTGCCAGACGTTGAGGCTCGACGAGGAGCGCTGGTGGCGCTCCTCGAGGCTGCTGCCCTACGGGGAGCGGGCGGCGGGGCTTCTGCTCTCGATGGTCGGCGACACGGCCGAGCGTCGGCACGCTTTCAAACTCGTCGATCAACGACTCTGAGGCGCGGCCATGTGCGGAATCGTCGGTATCGTCGGAACGGGTCCCGCCAACCAAAGACTCTATGACGCGCTCACGGTGCTGCAGCATCGCGGGCAGGATGCCGCCGGCATCGCGACCGTCGCCGAGGGGGAGCTTTACGTGCGCAAGGGCAGCGGGCTCGTGCGCGATGTGTTCCAGCAGCATCACATGGTCGAGCTCAAGGGAAACCTCGGCATCGGTCACGTGCGCTACCCGACCGCCGGCTGCGACAGCGCCTCCGAGGCGCAGCCGTTCTATGTAAACGCGCCGTACGGCATCTGCCTCGGACACAACGGCAATCTCACCAACGCCGCGGAGCTCGGCGAGGTCCTCACCCGAGAGGACCGCCGTCACCTCAACACGACCTCCGACTCCGAGGTGCTCCTAAACGTCTTCGCCTCTGAGCTGCAGCGCGTCGGCACGCCGCGCGTGACGCCGGCAGACGTGTTCGCCGCGCTCAACGCGGTCTATCGCCGCTGCCGCGGCGGCTATGCGGTCGTTGCGACGATCATCGGACACGGCGTTCTCGGGTTTCGCGATCCGAACGGCATCCGTCCGCTCGTGCTGGGCCGGCGCGACACACCGAAAGGCCCGGAGTGGATGCTCGCCTCGGAGAGCGTCGCACTCGACATTCTCTCGTTCCATTTGGTGCGGGATATCGCGCCGGGCGAGGCGGTCTTCATCGACGAGCAGGGCCGGCTGCACTCGCAGCAGCTCGTCGCGAGCGTGCGGCACACGCCCTGCATCTTCGAGTACGTCTACTTCGCGCGTCCCGACTCGATCATCGACAACATCTCCGTGTATCGCGCGCGCATGCGCATGGGCGACCGGCTCGCGGAGAAGATCCTCCGCGAGCGCCCCGATCACGACATCGACGTGGTCATTCCCATTCCGGACACGAGCCGCACGAGCGCGCTGCAAGTCGCACAGCGTCTCGGTATCAAATACCGCGAAGGCTTCACCAAAAACCGCTACATCGGCCGCACCTTCATCATGCCGGGGCAGGGCGAGCGGGAGCGCTCGGTGCGCCGCAAGCTGAATGCGATCGATCTCGAGTTCCGCGGCAAGAACGTGCTGCTCGTCGATGACTCGATCGTGCGCGGGACGACCTCCGCACAGATCATCGAGCTCGCGCGCGAGGCGGGCGCTCGCAAGGTCTACTTCGCATCTGCAGCGCCTCCGGTGCGCTTCCCGAACGTCTACGGCATCGACATGCCCGCAACGAGCGAGCTCATTGCAGCCGGGCGGAGCATCGAGGAAGTGCAGCGCTTCATCGGCGCCGACTGGCTCATCTATCAAGAGCTCGACGATCTCGTCGCAGCCTGCCGCCACGAAGATGCCAAAGTCGAGGAGTTCGATACCTCCTGCTTCTCGGGCGAGTACGTCACGGGCGATGTGACGCGCGAGTATCTCGAGCGGCTGCAGCTCGAGCGCTCCGACGAAGCGAAGGCGCGCCGGCGCGACGGCCGCCGCACGCCGCTCAAAGTCGTCGGCGGAACATGATCGGACGCCTGCAACCTCGCGAGGCTGCGTTCGATGGGATACGAGCTGACCGAGGACGATCGTCCTCAGCGCGCCCTGCTGCTCGAGCTGCTGCGCGCCGCGCTCGCAGCCGTCGATGGCCGTCGCTGCACGCGTGAGGCGCTCGGCGCCCGTGAGGCGCTCGGCGGCAGCTCCCCGCGTGCGGTGCGGCACGCCTCTCCCAGCGTCGATGACGGCAGGCCCGTGTGGGCAGCCGCGATCGGCAAAGCCGCCGCCGCGATGGCCCTTGGGGCGGCAGATGCGCTCGGCGCGCGTCTCGAGCGCCTGCTGCTCATCACCAAAGAAGGACACATCGGCGAGGAAGTGCGGCGGCTCGGGTGCGTCGAGGCGCACGAGAGCGGCCACCCCGTCCCCGACACACGCTCGCTCGCGGCCGGCGCACGACTGCTCAACTACGTCGATGCGATCCCGCGCTCGGCACGCCCGCTGTTTCTCGTCTCCGGGGGCGCCTCGAGTCTGGTTGAAGTGCTCGCGCCCGGCGTAACGCTTGAAGAGCTGCTGCAGCTCAATCTCGAGGGCCTCGCTCGCGCCCTGCCGATCGAGGCGCTCAATGCCCGCCGCCGGGCAATCTCCCTCCTCAAAGGCGGCCGCCTCTCCGCAAAGCTATCCGGCCGTCGAGCGCTCGCGCTTTTTCTATCGGATGTGCCCGGAGACGATCCCGCCGTGATCGGCTCCGGTTTGCTCGGCCCCTCGAGCGCGCCCGGGTCGCGCGAGCCCGACGACATCGAGCGCCGCGTCATCGCCTCGATCGATGAGGCGCGTCAGGCCGTGTGCGATCGCGTGGCAGGCCTCAGCGTGAACGCCCCGCGCGAGCGCTTCAACGGACGTGTCGAGCGGCTCGCGGTGCAGATGGCGCACGACACCGCGCTCGGGAGCGCC
Organism: Steroidobacteraceae bacterium; assembly: GCA_035606175.1. GTDB lineage: Bacteria > Pseudomonadota > Gammaproteobacteria > Steroidobacterales > Steroidobacteraceae > JASHUC01. Next base: position 13,383 of record DATNFW010000043.1, read on the forward strand.
GCGCTTCATGTTTGGGGCGGAGAATCGGTCGTCGAGCTGCCCGAGCATCCGGGTCGCGGCGGACGCAATCAACAGCTCGCTCTCGCGGCAGCGCGGCTCATTGCAGGACGCGACGATGTGTTTCTACTCGCGGCGGGCACCGACGGGACGGACGGGCCGACGGCCGATGCCGGCGCGCTCGTCGACGGGGACACGTGCGCCCGCATCGCCTGTGCCGGAGTGGATGTCGATGAGGCGCTGCGCCGCGCCGATGCGGGCACCGCGCTCGAGGCGGCCGGGGATCTCGTGCATACCGGCCCGACCGGCACGAACGTCGGCGATCTGGTTCTCGGACTCAAACTCTCCCGCGCGGGAGCGCGTGAATTGCTGTGCGACTGCTGATCATCGACGGAGATCCACGCTTTCGCGCTCTACTGCGGCATCACGTCACATGCCGCTGGCCGCATGCGGCCTGCGTCGAGTACGACCCGGCCACGCGCGGGCTGCCGCCCCCTGAGGTGCGCGCGTGCGGATTCGACGCCGTGCTCCTCGGGGGTCCGCAGCGGCTCGACTGGCTCGAGGCGTTCGCAAGGCGCAGCGGCTTCGCGCCCGTCTTGTATTTCAGCGCGAGCCGCGGCGATGCTCCGGGTCGGCGAGCCTCGGCGCTCGGCGCGGCGGCGGTTTTCGGCAGGGACAAGATCGAGCACGAAGCCCTCAATGCGGCGCTCGCAGCCGCCGCCGAGACGCAGGCGCGCGCTCGGGCGGCAAGCGATCGCGAAGACGACCGCTTCTCCGGCACGTCGATTCCGGGCTATCGATGCGTGCGGGTGATTGCGGCAGGTCACCTCACGCGCCTGCATGTCGCCGAGTGCGAGCGCGATGCGAAGCTCGTAGCCGTCAAAATCGCCGTGGAGGGACCGGCCGCCAAGCGCGTCGCGGGCGATCCGCTCGAGCAGAGCGACCTCGATCGCGCATTCAAACGGTTCCTGCTCGAGCGCGACATCGCGCGGCGCATCTCGAGCCGCAGCACCGTGCGCGTGATAGACCTCGGGGTGAGCGGCGGACGGGCCTATCTCGTCATGGAATATCTCGGCGGCGGAAGCCTGCGCCGGCGGATGAACGCCGGCATCTCCGCAATCGAGGCGCTCAACTACGGCCTCGAGCTCGCGCGCGCGCTCGAGACCGTGCACGCCGCGGGCGTGGTGCACCAGGACTTGAAGCCCGCGAACATCATGCTCCGCGAGGACGGCTCGCTCGCGCTCATCGATTTCGGGCTCGCGCGGCTCGCCGGGTTCGAGCCCGAGCCTCCCGACCCAAATCTGATCAGCGGCACCCCGCACTACATGAGCCCCGAGCAGGGACACGGTGAGCCGACCGATGCGCGCAGCGATCTTTACAGTCTCGGTGTGATCCTGTACGAGATGCTGGCGGGCCATAAGCCGTACACGGCCGACAAGCCGATGGCGATCATCTACATGCACCGCAAGACGCCGCTCCCCCCTTTGCCGCAGCCGCTCGAGCGGCTGCAGCCACTCCTCGAGCGACTGCTCGCCAAGTCGCCCGACGACCGGTTCGCCTCCGCGGCCGCTGCGGCGGAGGCGCTGCAGCGCGCGCGTGACGTCTTGGCCGCGTCCGAGCCGCTCGGCGGCGATGACGAGCGCGCCGCATGAGCTCGACCGCCACCTCCGAGGTTGCCGAGATTCTGCTCGCGCCGACCCCGCCAGCGTGGATCGATGCCGCCGTCGAGCGCTGGCGCGAGCTGCTGGTCGATCACGCGAGCTGCGAGAAGAAAGCCGCCTCGTCCGCGCTCGCGCTGATGTTCGCGTATCCCGAGGATCGGCGCCTCGCTGCCGCGCTGTCGCGGCTCGCGCGCGAGGAGCTGCGCCACTTCGAGCGCGTCGATGCGCTGATGAGGCGTCTCGGCGTGGCGAGCGCGCGACTCGTGCCGGGCCGCTACGCGACCGGGTTGCGAGCGATGCTGCGCACCGCCAATCCCGGCCGCAAACTCGATCTGCTGCTCACGGGAGCGCTCATCGAGGCGCGCTCGGCAGAGCGCTTTCGGCTGCTGGCGCCCCGGCTTGCCGACCCGCTCGGCGCCTTCTACGGGGAGCTCGAGCGCTCGGAAGCGCGGCATTTCGCGCAATATGTGGAGTTCGCGCGCGCGGAGGCGCCGGGCGAATGGCGCGAGCGGCTCGAGGCGCTCGCGCTGCGCGAGGCGGAGCTTGCAACCTCTCCCGACCGGGAGCTGCGGTTCCATTCGGGCCCGCCCGGGGCAACAATTCATTACACGCCATCGAGCGGGGTGCCCTTATCGTCCAGCGCATGAGCGATCGCCCGCACCTTTTGATCGTCGACGACGACCGCGAGATTCGTACGCTCCTTGGCCAGTACTTCGAGACGCACGGCTATCGCACGACCGCGGTCGCCGAGGGGCGGGCCATGCGCCGGGTCCTGCAGCAATCGCACATCGACCTGATCGTCCTCGATCTGATGCTCCCGGGTGAGGACGGGCTCGCGCTCTGCAGGGATCTGCGCTCGCGATCGCAGTTGCCCGTGATCATGCTCACCGCACGCGGCGACGACGTCGACCGCATCGTCGGTCTCGAAGTCGGCGCGGACGATTACTTGCCGAAGCCTTTCAATCCCCGGGAGCTTCTCGGGCGCGTGAAGGCGGTTCTGCGCCGTTCATCGCATGCTCCGCGCGAGCCCGATCCGCAAAGCGTGCGCGGGTTCCGCTTCGCCGGCTGGCAGCTCGACACGACGAGCCGTGCGCTCACGGACCCCTCGGGGACGCTCGTGCCGCTGTCGGGCGCAGAGTACCGGCTGCTCGCGGTGCTTCTCATGGCGCCGACCCGCGTGCACTCGCGCTCGCAGCTCACCGAGGTCCTGCGCGGCCGCGAAGCCGATCCGCTCGACCGCAGCATCGATGTACGCGTGAGCCGTCTGCGGCAGATCCTGGGCGATGACGCGCGGTCGCCGACCATCATCAAAACCATCTATGGCGAAGGCTATGTCGTCGGCGTCGGCGTCGAAACCTATTGACGGCACGGACGGGCGCCCGGGGCGCACCGAGCGTGCCGACGGCGGTGAGCGTGGCGACCGCGGTGAGCGTGGCGACCGTGGTGAGCGTGGCGAGGGCGGGGAGCGACTCGGGCGCATTCGAAGCCTCGGGCGTACACTCGCGCGCGCGACGTTCCGGCGCGACTTCGCACTGTGGCCGCGCTCGCTCTTCGGGCGACTCTTCGTCTCGGTGCTTGCCGCCGTCTTTCTCGCGCAGGCGCTGACATTCACGCTCGTCGCGCGGGAGCGCAACAAATTCATCATCGAGACGAACGTACGCGAATGGTCGCGCCGCATCGTCGATCTCACGTACGCATTGCAGCTGCTCGACCCCTCCGATCGTGCGGCAGCGCGGGCGCGTCTCGAGCAGTGGCCGCCGCGGCGGTTCTTCCGGTACCGGCTCGCGCCCTTTCACGGGCGGCTCGCGCCGGGCGATTCGGGCTCGAGCGCACGCGAAGCCGCCGCAAACAGCGCGCCGATCGCATCGTCCAACTTCCGCGAAGCGCTCGAAGTGGAGCTCGTACGGCTCCTCGGTCCGGACTATGGAGTCACGGTCAAGCCGACCGCGAGTCTCGCCAACCGGGCGATCACCGTGACCCGCCAGCCGCCCGAAGGCGTCGAGCTCGGCGGACACCTCTACGACGTGCGGGTGACGCTCCCGGATAGCGACGCGCTCACCTTTCGTGTCTCACAGGGCCGGCGCGGACCGCTTTTCCCTCGCGGCCTGCTGCTCAATCTCGCGCTCCTCACGCTTGCGACGGCGATCGTGTTGTATGTCGTCGCTCGCAGCATCACGCGCCCGCTTTCGAGACTCGCGCGTGCGGCGGAAGCGATGGGCCGCGACGTCCATCAGCCGCCGCTCGAGGAATCGGGGGCACAGGAGCTCAAGGAGGCCGCGCGCGCGTTCAATACGATGCAGGACCGGATGCATCGCTATCTCGACAGCCGCACTCGCGTGCTCGCCGCGATGTCGCACGATCTGAAGACGCCGCTCACGCGCATGCGTTTGAGGGTCGAGACGCTCGAGGAGGACGAGGATGTCCGAGCGCGCTTCGGACGCGATCTCGATGAGATGGAGAGCATGGTGCGCGGCACCCTCGCGCTCCTCAAGGGCCTGAGCGATGACGAGGCGGCGATCGCGGTTGACATCGACGCGCTGCTCGCAACGCTCGTCGCCGAGTTCGCAGAGCTCGGCGAGCACGTGGAGGTGGAGGGCAGGACGCGCGGCGCGTTTCGCGGCAAGCCGCAGGCGCTCAAGCGCTGTTTGACGAATCTCATTTCGAACGCGGTGAATTTCGGCGAACGCGCGCGAGTGCTGGTCGAGGACGGCGGGGCGCTGATCCTGCGCGTACGCGATGAGGGGCCGGGATTGCCCCCCGAGGAGCTCGAGCGGGTGTTCGAGCCCTTCTATCGTGTCGAGTCCTCGCGCAATCGCGACACGGGCGGCACGGGGCTCGGGCTCGCGATCGCCAAGGACATCGCGCAGGCGCATGGCGGCTCGCTCGTGCTGCGCAATCTCCCCGAGGGCGGCCTCGAGGCGATCCTGTCGCTTCCGCGCGTGCGTCCCGCCGAGCGGATCAGATTCGCTCACAATTCATTACAGAGCGGATGACAATTGAGTACACCTGCGGGGCGGCGGCGCGTTTAGCATCGGGTCTTCCGCAAATTTCGGAGATCGAAGATGCGAGTGACTCTATCGATGCTCGGCCTGTTGCTCGCCGCCGGCTTCGCATCGGCACAGACCCCATCGGCGGAGTCCCCGCCGGCTGCGAGCAACCCTGCACCGCGCCTGAGCCGCCTCGATCGTATGGCCATCTTGCTCGATCTGACACCTCAGCAGAAATTGCAGGTCCAGCAGATTCTCGATGAGCAGAGGCAGCAGATGAAAGCCTTTTGGGAGCAGCAGAAGGCCTCGGGTGCGAAGCCGGATTTCCAGCAGATGCGCACCGAGCGCCAGCAGCTCCGCCAGCAGACCCTCGCGCAGCTGCAACAGCTTCTGAGCGCGGATCAGTACAAGAAGCTGCAGGTGCTGATGACGCCTCCGTTCCGGCATCGTTGGCGTCACGGGCCGCGGTCGGGGGCGGGCTCCGCTTCCTCACCGAGCAGCGCCGCACAGTAGCTTTCGGATAACGCCTGTCCGATCGCGAGCCGCCGGTCTCACCGATGCGCTGCTCCCCCCTGGCGCGCGCGGTGCGGCCGGCGGTCTCGCATTCAGCCGCGGGGCAGCTCGCGCAGCTCGTAGCGGCCCGAGTCCGCGATGAGGACGCTGCCCTGCTCATACCACGCCCCGAGCACGATCCGGTACGCGGGCGCGCCGTCGAGCGGGATTTCGTGAATCCCCGGGCGGTGCGTGTGACCATGAATGAGCCGGCGCGCGCCGGTCGCCTTGAACGCCGATACGACCGCGTCGGGGTCGACGTCCATGATGTCGGGCACGGCACGAGAGGTGTGCGCGCGGCTTCCGGCGCGAGCCCGCTCGGCAAGGCGTACGCGCACCGCAAGCGGCAGCGCGAGGAAGCGCTGCTGCCAGCGCGCATCCCGCACGGTGCTACGCAGCTCCTGGTAGGCCCGATCCCCGGTGCAAAGCGCATCGCCGTGCGTCAGCAGCACCCGCTCGCCGTGAAGCTCGGTCACGACCGGGTCGGGCAGCAGCACGCAGCCCGTGCGCCGGCTGAATCCTTCACCGAGCAGGAAGTCGCGGTTGCCGTGCAGGACGAAACAGGCCGTGCCCCCACCCGTCAGCTCGCGCAGTCCCTCACAGATGCGCGCGCGCGTAGGCTCCTGGTCATCGTCCCCGATCCATGCCTCGAAGAGGTCGCCGAGGATGTAGAGCGCCTCGGCGACGCGCGCCTCGCCGGCAAGAAAGCCGAGAAACTGCTCGATTGCACGCGGCGAGGCCGCATCGAGATGCAGGTCCGAGACGAAGAGCCGCGCCACTGCGGGCCGTCGGCTGCGCTCGAATCTACTGCGGCGACGCGACGGCCGGCGTCGAGGTGGCCGGCCGCGCGGAGGGCTGAGACTGCGGGATGACAGCGCCCTGCGGCAGCAGCTCGACTTTCTGGATCACGACCGGCGTAAGCGGCGAATCGGTTTTGAAAGGTCCCATCGCGCCCGTTGGCGTGACGCCGATGCGGTCGATCACGTCCATTCCTTCGACGATCTTGCCGAATACCGCGTATCCCCAGCGCGTCGGCAGCGGATCGAGCTCTGCGTTGTCGACAAGATTGATATAGAACTGGCAGTTGCCCGAATGCGGCTTGTTGGCGCGTGCGAGCCCGACCGTACCGCGCTTGTTCTGCAGGCCGTTGCCGGACTCGTTCGGGATCGGCGCATGAGTGGGCTTCAAGCGGTACGTGGTCGCATCGTGGCCGCCGCCCTGAATCACGAAATTCGCGATGACGCGATGAAACAGCGTATTCGTGTAATGGCCCTCGCGCACATAGCGCAGGAAATTGGCGACCGTGAGCGGTGCGCGATCGCAATTGAGCTCGATCACGAAGCTGCCCATGCTCGTCGTGACGCGTACGCGCGCGTCCGGATAGGGCGCGCCGCAGGTGTCCTGGGGCTCGGCCGCCTCGCTGGCGGATGAGCTGCCCGAGGCGCTCGCGCTCGACGAGGAGCTCGATGAGGAGCTCGCCGAGGGGCTCGCCAAGGGGCTCGACGCGGAGCTGCTCGCGGCGGCATCGGATGCATCGCCGGGTGAAGAACTGCTCGAGGAAGCGCTCGATGCGCCGGGGGAGGCCGCGTGGACGGGTGGTCCTGCCATGAGCAGCACAACGGCCATGCAGCACGCAATTCCTATCAGATGACGCGTGCGGCGCGAGATCTCGTCGAGCAATTCGGCATCCCCCGTTTGGCAGTCGAGGGCGGATGGTAACATTCCCGCGTGGGCCTCACTGCAGCGAGCGCCGCGACCGCGGCGCCAGTCACACGATTCGCGCCGAGCCCTACGGGCGACTTGCACCTCGGCAACGCACGTACGGCGCTGTTCAATCTCCTGCTCGCGCGTCGCGCCGGGGGACGCTTCGTGCTGCGCGTCGAGGACACCGACGCGGAGCGCAGCCGCGACGAGTTTCGCGAGCGCCAGATCGAGGATCTGCGCTGGCTCGGCATCGACTGGGACGCAGGCCCCGACCGCGAAGATGCGCGCGGTCCGTATCGGCAGTCACAGCGAGCCGCCCTCTATGCACGGGACTTCGATGCGCTTGCGGCGGCCGGGCACGTGTACCTCTGCTACTGCTCGGCGCTCGAGCTCGAGCTCGCGCGCAAAGCCCAGCTCGCTTCCGGCAAGCCGCCGCGCTATGCGGGAACGTGCCGCGAGCTCACGGCCGAGCAGCAGGCGCGCAAGCGTGCCGCGGGTATTGCACCGACGTTGCGATTTCGCGTACCTGCCGGGCGGCGCGTGGAGTTCGTCGACCTAGTGCACGGTCCGCAAAGCTTCTTGAGCGATGACATTGGCGATTTCGTCGTGCGACGGGCCGACGGCTCTGCCGCATTCTTCTTCAGCAACGCAGTGGACGATGCGCGCATGGGCGTGACGCACGTGCTGCGTGGCGAGGACCATCTCGCGAACACGCCCCGCCAGCTCCTCGTGCTCGAAGCGCTCGGGCTCGCATCGCCCGCGTACGGACACGTGTCCCTCCTTCTGGGTGCCGATGGGACGAAGCTCTCCAAGCGCGCGGGCGCAGGCAGTGTGCGCGAGTATCGCGAGAGCGGATATCTTCCCGCTGCGATCGTCAATCACCTCTTCCGGCTCGGCCACTCGACGACCGAGCACGGGCTGCTCGGGCCCGAGGAGATGGCGCGGGCCTTCGAGCCACAGCACTTGGGACGCTCGCCTGCGCATTTCGATCCGCAGCAGCTCACGGGCTGGCAGAGAGAGGCCGTGCGCCGTTTGGAGCCGCAGGAGCTGCGCCGCTGGCTCGAGCCCGAGTTGCCCGAGGGGCTCGATACTCGCACGGCCGATGCTTTCATCGAGGCGGTGCGGCCGAACGTGGTGCTGCCCGCGGATGCGCGGCTCTGGGCGGACGTGGTGTTCGGCGGACCGCCAGCGCTCGATGAGGCCTCGCTCGCCGCGGTGCGCGATGCGGGTAGAGAGTACTTTGCGGCGGCTGCTCGGGCCGCCGAGGCGAACGGCAACGACCTGCCGGCGGTCGCCGGCGCGGTGCGCACCGCAACCGGACGCAAAGGCGCGGCGCTCTACACCCCTTTGCGCGCGGCGCTCACGGGACGCGCGCACGGACCGGAGCTCGCGCCGCTCATGAGGGCAATGCCGCCCGGGAAAGTGCGCGAGCGGCTCGCGAGGTTCGCGTGATCCGAATCCACAACTCCCTGACCGGAGAAAAAGAAGAGCTACGGCCCATCACGCCGGACGACGTCCGAATGTACGTGTGCGGCATTACCGTGTACGACTATCTGCACGTCGGCCACGCACGGATGCTCACGGTGTTCGATATCGTGAGCCGCTATTTGCGCTATTTGGGATACCCGCTCACCTACGTGCGCAACATCACCGACATCGACGACAAGATCATTCGTCGCGCGGCGGAAAACGGCGAGTCGATAGAGGCGCTCACCGATCGCTTCATTCGCGCGATGCACGAGGACTGCGCGCAGCTCGGCATTCTGCCCCCCGACGAGGAGCCGCGGGCGACGCAGTACGTACCCGCGATCGTCGACATGATCGCGAAGCTGATCGAGAAGGGCTATGGGTACGTCGCTTCGAACGGAGATGTTCTCTACTCGGTCGCCCGCTTCGATGGATATGGGCGCCTCTCGGGTAAGCATCTCGCCGATCTGCGCGCCGGCGCGCGCGTGGAGGTGGAGGAATCGAAGCGCGATCCGCTCGATTTCGTTCTCTGGAAGCACGCGAAGCCGGACGAGCCGTCGTGGGAGTCGCCCTGGGGCCCCGGGAGACCGGGATGGCACATCGAGTGCTCGGCGATGTCGACCGCGCTGCTCGGCACCTATTTCGACATCCACGGCGGCGGCATCGACCTCAAGTTTCCGCATCACGAGAACGAGATCGCGCAGTCGTGCGCGGCGACCGGCGAACCCTTCGTCAACCTGTGGATGCACAACGGCTTCGTCAACGTGGACAACGAGAAGATGTCGAAGTCGCTCGGGAACTTCTTCACGGTGCGAGAGGTCCTGCCGACGCTTCGCCACCCGGAGGTGCTGCGATACTTCTTTCTCGCGAGCCACTATCGCGGGCCGATCAACTACTCTTTGGAACAGCTCGATCAGGCCGAGGCGGCGCTGCGAAGTCTGTACACCGCGTTGCAGGATCTTCCCGAAGGCTCGGCACCGCCGGGCAAATTCACCGCGCGCTTCGAGCAAGCAATGGATGAGGACCTCAATACGCCCGAAGCGCTCGCCGTCCTGCAGGCACTCGCGCGGGAAGTGAATCTGGCCAAGGATGCACGCAAGGTGAGCGATGCGGCCTCGCTCGCGGGGGAGCTGCGATCGCTGGCGAACCTTCTCGGCCTGCTCACGGTGCCAGCAAATGAATGGTTCCGCTTGCCGAAGCGCGCGGAGAGTCCCGGTCTGACGGACCAGGAGATCGAGAGGCTGATCGAAGCTCGCGCAGCCGCGCGCAAGGCGAAGAACTGGGCCGAGTCGGACCGCATTCGCGACGAGCTCGCCAACGCTGCGATCGTTCTCGAGGATCGCCCGGGCGGCAAGACAGCCTGGCGCCGCGCCTGAGGGGAAGGCCCCCGGGAGCGGTTGCGTCCCCACGCAACTACGCGTTCAAGCGCCACGCGCCCAGGCGGCCAGGCGGCCAGGCGCCTAGGCGGCAAGGCGGCAAGGCGGCAAGGCGCTGATGCGCCGATGCGCATCGATGCATGGATCGGGGGATGCTGCCCGCCGTTCTATGGGCATCGACCTGCACTGCCAAGGAGGAATCCGCCATGGGGACTCAACCAGACTTTCCCAAGCCGCCGTTCAAGCCTCAGCGCCAGCCCGTTCCCGGCTCGAGCTCAGCGATGGAGCCGGAGCCCGATTATGGTGAAACGACGTACAAGGGGAGCAGGCGCCTGCAGGACAAGAAGGCTGTCATCACCGGTGGAGACTCGGGAATCGGACGTGCGGTTGCGCTCGCTTTCGCGCGCGAAGGGGCCGATGTGCTCATCGGCTACCTGAGCGAGGAGGCCGACGCCAAGGAGACCCAGCGGCTCGTGCAGGAGGCCGGCCGCACGTGCGTGACTTTCCGCGGCGACATCTCCAAGCCCGAGGTCTGCCGCAGCCTGGTACGCAAGGCGGTGGACACCTTCGGGCGCATCGATGTACTGGTCAACAATGCCGCCCATCAGATGAGCTTCTCCTCCATTCAGGAGATCTCCGATGAGGAGTGGGATGTCACGTTCGCGACGAATATTTCGGCGATGTTCTACATCACCAAGGCGGCGCAGCCGCACATGCAGCCCGGCAGCTCGATCATCAACACGACTTCCGTAAATCTCGACAAACCGAGCCCGCGCCTGCTCGCGTACGCCGCGACCAAGGGCGCCATCCAGAACTTCACGGCTGGTCTCGCGCAGCTTCTGGCCGAGAAGGGGATCCGGGCGAACGCGGTTGCACCCGGCCCCGTCTGGACGCCGCTCATCCCCTCGACGATGCCCAAGGAGGCGGTCGAGCATTTCGGCGAGCAGGTGCCGATGAAACGGCCCGCGCAGCCGAAGGAGCTCGCGCCGGTATACGTGATGCTCGCGAGCGATGAGGCGAGCTATATATCCGGGGCGACGATCGCGGTTACCGGCGGGAAGCCGATTATTTAGGCGTGGGAGGCTGTCGGTCGGAGCGCTCGGGTCTCCGGAGGGTCCGGAGTCTTCGGGACTTGCGGGGGCGTGCGGCTCGACGGGTGCCGGCCACAGCGGTCCCCCCAAATTGACGCTCCTCGCGGCGGTTCCGTATGATGCCCGCCCCCGGGGGGGCGGCGAGCCGCGCCGGAGCGGCCGGGCCGTGCGGGCGGCGGGCGCGTGGGCGGAAGGCGGCGGTTTTCGGTCGGGGCATGGCGCAGTCTGGTAGCGCATCTGCTTTGGGAGCAGAGGGTCGGGGGTTCAAATCCCTCTGCCCCGACCAACCCGAACGAGGGACGTGCTCGAGGGCTTGAGAGTGCGCCCGTAGCTCAGGCGGATAGAGCATCGGCCTTCTAAGCCGAGGGTCGCAGGTTCGAGTCCTGCCGGGCGCGCCATCTCCGGGGAGCCGCACCGCGGCTGCGAGATCCGGTCACGGCGCGATGCGATGCCGAGTGGTGGACGTAGCTCAGTTGGTAGAGCCCCGGGTTGTGGTCCCGGCTGTCGTGGGTTCGAGTCCCATCGTCCACCCCATTTCGCACGGCGCACGGGCGCCGTCGCGGATAGACGATCTAGAGCGGGCCATTAGCTCAATTGGTAGAGCAGCGGACTCTTAATCCGTTGGTTGAAGGTTCGAGTCCTTCATGGCCCACCATAAATCCTTGTGATTTATGAACTTGGCTCTACGTAGAAAGCCGAGGTCTTTTCTTCACCACTCAGTTCGTGCACGCTCCGTGCAGTCGCTAACGCGCCGAGACGCATGCGGCAGGTGGTGCACGGTGGCCTCGATTCAACGGATTGTCAGCCCGATCACGAGCGCGGTCTCCTACCGGGCGCAAGTGAGAGTCAAAGGGCGACCGGCGCAGAGCGAGACGTTCCCTAATCGCAAGGAAGCCGAGCAGTGGGCGCGGTCGATCGAGGCTGCGATCCGTGAGGGGCGACACTTCCCGCACGCGGCAGCAAAGCGAACTAGCTTCGACGCGCTCGCCAAGGATTACACCGATACGGTGCTGGCTGAGTTCGACCCCAAGGAAAAAGCGACGCGCATCCGCCAGCTCGCGTGGTGGTCGAAGCAGTTCTCCGGACTGTCGCTCGCGGAGATCACGGCCGACGGCATCTCGCAGGCCCGTGACAAGCTCGCCGCCGAGACGTTCACGCGCGGCAAGCCGCATAAGGACAAGAAGTCGGGCGAGCTGATCGCGCCGAAGCAGTACAAGCGCACAGGCGCAACGGTCAACCGCTACATCGCAACCCTCTCGCACCTGTTCTCTTTCGCCGTGAAGGAGCGGCGGCTCGCGGATCGCAACCCCGTAGGCGACATCAGCCGCAAGAAAGAGGCCCGCGGCCGTACCCGCTTCCTGTCAGAAGAGGAACGGACCGCGCTGCTCGACGCCTGCGGCAAATCCGAATGGCCGGCGCTGCGTACGCTCGTTCTGCTGGCGATTACGACCGGGGCCCGCAGGGGCGAGCTGATTGGCCTCAAGTGGGCCGACGTCGACCTGAAGAGGGGGCGCGCGCTGGTCCGAGAGACGAAGAACGACGAGCAGCGGACGCTGCCGCTCGCCGGCAAGGCGCTCGAGGCACTGCGCGAGTTGAAGCTGCAAGATTCCGCTCGCAGCGAGTGGGTATTCGCGCAGCCGTCAGGGCTTTCAGGCCCGTACGAACATTTCGACGCGCATTGGCACGCCGCGCTCGAAGCGGCAGGCATCAGCGATTTTCATTTCCATGACCTCCGCCATACGACCGCGTCGATGCTCGCGGCGCAGGGCGCCTCACTCCTCGAAATCGCCGACGTGCTCGGCCACAAGACGCTCGCCATGGTCAAGCGCTACTCACACCTGGTGGTTGATCACAAAGCCAAGGTCATCGAGAAGATGATCGCGGCGACGGACCTGTGAGCTCTTCGGGCTCCTCGATGTCTATCGTTTCTTCCTCGAGCCCGGGGGGGTGTCGCGCAAGCGGACCGTCGCGATCGAGTTGTCTATATTCCCTCACGACCCGGAGCAGCCGATCAGCAATGACTGATATGAGGAAGCCCAGCTTATTGATGGCTAAGTGAAAAGGCGCGTGACGAATCCCGTCCATTTGTCGGTCTGAAATGCTTCGTAGCCTGCATTAAGCGCGACAAGCATCGCGAGGCTGCCCCAGCCGAAGGCAGGATGCAGACGGCGATGCCGAACTACGTCGATGAGGACGACAGCGACTACAACGATGTCGACGGCCAACATTTGCGCGCCCTGATTTGCGGTGAGCAGTAACGTCGCTCGCGCAATTGCCGGCGGCAAAAGGCTTATCGTCGCCAGCAACATGAGCCGCTTATGCATTGACGATCGTCGTCGGTAGAACACGGCGGCGAGGAAGAGACCGAGAAATACGAGGAGGTTCAGCAAATTGAAGCCCAACAGGAGGTGAAACTGGCCGACGACATGAGCGCGGACCTCGCGAGCGGCAGCGCTGATGGTCACGTAAGTTCCCAGCGTAACGATCGCCGCCGCGAGAACAATCCCCACAACTCCCAATTGCTTGTGCCGGTCGACCCGGCCGGCCGCCACGAGAGAGGATTGCGCAATAAACAGGATGCACCACGCAGTCATGACAACTCCGTGGATGTGCAGAATTAATGGGAGTTGTCGTGTCCCAAAAAGACCCTTTAAATAGTAAGTTCGAGAAAAGCCGACCAGTGCTAGCAATGCGCAAGCACTGGCCGCCCAGATATAAGCACTGCGTCTCGATTTATATACGGCTGGCTTCGTCGGGCGGTAATTGCCCCCACTCGACACGCTTTGGGTTGGATGTCCGGTTGCGCTCGCCATGCTGACCCCGTAGTCGTGTAGTGCAAGTTTAAGACAGGAGTCTGGTAGGGTCGAGGGCTGGCGCGCCGTCGGGGGTGACCCCCGCCACGTTTCCAGCCCCCGCCGCATCGAACGCAGCGTGCGGAGTTACCGCACTGCGCTCTCGTGTGTGGTTCACATCAAGGGTTATGAGACAAGATGGCCACGGAGTGCCCAACGCAGAGCTGGACGCACGTGATAGCCATTGAACAGGCCAAACGCAGCGTACAGTCGCGCCGTGCTCCACGCGCGCCACCCAAACCCGCGACGATTCCGGGCGCGCCGCAGATGGCGCCGGATCTTCAGCTCCCCCCAGCGTTTGACGAGGCCGAAGCAGCGACTCGAGTGTCCAATGGCAAAGTAGTTCACCCAGCCCCGTAAGATCGGGTTGATGAGAGTCACCACCCCTTGCACAGGCTGGGATCGGTAGCGCCAGAAGATCTCCCGTAGCCGCCGGAGCAACGCCGTGCGCTTCTTCAGCTTCGGCGTGTACTGCGGGCGCCAGCGCCCTCGCAGGCTCAGCACCCGGCGAAAGTCGAACCCCAAGAACCCGAAGCTCTCGCCTCGGACGAGATCGCCAGATCAGGCGATGCGCATGACCCATCCGCGAATCATCCGAGTCCAGTGGGGTCCCGGCTATCCGGCGCTGCGTACCGACCTGTCCTCACCCGCGGGGCAGGCCGTCGTGAGCGCGGCGCGTGATGCGGCCGGAAGACCCGTCGCGTTGATGCCGATGATG
>DATNFW010000044.1:0-27773 GCA_035606175.1 Steroidobacteraceae bacterium
TATCGATCGGGCATTCCTCGACTCACTCGACGACTCGCCGCCCATCCTCGTATGGATCGACTGCGACTATTATTCCTCGACCCGAACGGTGTTCGAGCGGCTGATCGATCGGCTGCCGAACGGCTGCGTGATCTATTTCGACGAGTTCGATAATCTCAACTACGGCACGCGGCTGACGGGCGAAGCGCGCATCGTGCACGAGATCAACACCGGCTGCTTCGGGGAGAACATCGAGCTCGTGGCGGACCCTCGCCTCGGCCTCGAGTCCCGGCGCGTCTATCGATTCTTTCGCATACCGCCGAACCGAATGTTGCGTCCCGTCGCCTCGGAGAACACCGTCGCCTTGGTGCGCAGGCGGCGGGACGGCTCGCCGCTGCCATAAAGGGGGGCCTTGCGGCTGTCGCAAAGGCCTCGCGGCTGCCACAAGCGCAAGGGGCGAGACGTGCTGGCCGTGCTGCCGTGCTGCTACCAGCGCGCCCCGGGATGGGCTCGCGGCAGAGACTGCATCTCAGAGAGCAGGTCGGCCAGGTGCTCGGTATGCTCGCCGCGTTTGCCGCACGGCACCGGCGAATCGGGCGGCACCTCCGGGGGGCGAACGAGCGTTGCCGTCGCGAGCGCCTCGTCGACGAGTGTGGACCAGCGCGCTGCGATTATAGAGACGGGGGGCGCGCAAGCCGCTGCAGCCATGGCCTCGTCGACCTCATCGCCTGCAGTGAGCTCGCCGGTGAAGCGCCAGAGATCCTCCAGCGCGGCAACGACCCGGCGGCGACTCTCCGCCGTGCCATCGCCGAGACGGGCCAGCCAGCCGGTGCTATAAGGCAAGTGATAGCGCGTCTCGATGAGCGATTTTGCGGCGATCTGCGCCAGGCGCGGGTCCGCGGAGCGGGCAAGGCCCTCGTATTGCGCCATTCGAAGCGCATCGAGAAGTACCTGCCGAACGATCGCGGCCGCGAAGTCTCGATTCGGCTGCTCGGCGAGTGTCGCGTTCAGATACTCGCCCGGCCCGCGCAGATATGCCAGGTCATCCTCCGAACGGCCGCGTCCTTCGAGCTCTGCGGCGTACGTGAGCAGAGCGCGGGCCTGCCCGAGCAGATCGAGCGTGACATTCGCAAGCCCGAGCTCCTCCTCGAGCGCCGGCGCATGCCCGATCCATTCGCAAAGACGCTGCGCAAGCACGAGGCTCGTGTCCGCGAGTCGCAGTACATAGCGGGCACGGATCGCTGCATCCGGTACCGGCAAGTCTGCCGCAGATGGCACGTGGGAAGCCCTCCCGGCAGGGAGCGCATCCGACCCTGCGCTCAAAGATTCTTCACCTCATCGGGGATGTCGTAGAACGTCGGATGGCGATAGACCTTGTCGCGTGCGGGCTCGAACAACGCGTCGGCTTCTGCGGGATCGGACGCGACGATATCGGCCGAGCGCACCACCCAAATGCTGACACCCTCCTGACGGCGTGTGTACACATCCCGCGCATGCTCGATCGCCATGCGCGCATCGACGGCATGCACACTGCCGACGTGTTTGTGCTCGAGCCCGGAGCGCGCGCGGATGAATACCTCGTAGAGAGGCCACTCCTTGCTCGTGCTCGCTCGGTCCTCGCTCATGCCCTAGCCTCCCGCGCGCGGTGCTTCGCGGCGTGAGCGGCCGCCGCCTCGCGCACCCACCGGCCTTCCTCCTCCGCCCGGCGGCGCGCTTCCAGGCGCTCGCGATTGCATGGCCCTTCCCCGTTCACGACGCGCTGGAATTCGCTCCAGTCGATCGCCCCGAAACGGTAATGGCCGCTCTCCGGGTCCCGGCGCAGCTGCGGATCGGGGATCGTGAGTCCGAGATAGTCGGCCTGCGGCACGGTCACGTCGATGAAATGCTGGCGCAGCTCATCGTTCGTGAAGCGCTTGATCTTCCAGCGCATCGACTGGGCGGTATGCCGCGAGTCGGCATCGCCCGGCCCGAACATCATGAGAGAGGGCCACCACCAGCGATCGAGCGCCTCCTGCGCCATCCGCCGCTGCTCCTGGGTGCCGCGAGCGAGCGCATGCATGATGTCGAAGCCCTGCCTCTGATGGAAGCTCTCCTCCTTGCAGATGCGGACCATGGCCCGCGCGTACGGACCGTAGGAGCAGCGGCAGAGGGGAATCTGATTGATGATCGCGGCGCCGTCGACGAGCCACCCGATCGCCCCCACGTCGGCCCAGGTGGGCGTCGGATAGTTGAAGATGCTCGAGTACTTCGCCGCGCCGCTCAAAAGCTGCGCGACGAGTTGATCGCGCGAGACACCGAGCGTCTCGGCGGCCCCGTAAAGGTACATGCCGTGGCCGCCTTCGTCCTGGACCTTGGCGATGAGCACACTCTTGCGCTCGAGGGTCGGTGCGCGCGTGATCCAGTTGCCCTCCGGCAGCATGCCGACGATTTCGGAGTGCGCATGCTGAGAGATCTGACGGATGAGGGTCCGTCGATATGCCTCGGGCATCCAATCCTTCGGCTCGATGCGCTCGTCGGCATCGATGCGCGCCTGGAACCGTGCCTCGAGCTCGGCGAGCGCGGCGCGGTCGCCGCGCCCGGCGCGATCCGGCTCGAGCAAATCCAGACCCTGGGTGTACATCGGAGGCTGCCGCTTGAGCAGCTACTGTCGCACAGAAGCCGCGGGAGCGCACGCTCCCGCCCCTCTGGACGCCCGGCTGACCTTCAGCACGACCGCTTCGGCCTGCCCTTCAGCCCGGCTCGCCAGGTCTCGCGGAGCCGGCGAGCCATGCACGGCCCTCCCCGTAGAGTTTCTGCACTTCCGGCCCGGTGAGACCCGGAAGGCCGGAGCGCTTCACGGGATAACCGATCCTCGTCTGCAGATATGCGAGATGCCGGTAGCCCTCCGGAAAGCTCGCAAGCAGCGCCGCATCGAGCTTCGGGGCGGCGCCGGGAGTCACCGGATCGATTCGGTCCTTTTCGTAGATCGGCTGGCGGCGGACCATCCCCCACCGCCCCGCCCGGCGCTCGAGGAAGTCATAGAATCGTCCGGTGCACACCACATCGCAGAGCACACCCTCGACGGGCGCGCGCTGACTGATCGTCATCTTCGTCTGCGCGATGGCGCGCTCGTCCACGATGTCGCACGTGAAGCCGCCGTGAAAATGCAGAATGCTGACGCCGCGCTCGAAGCCCGCCCGGCGAGCGCGCACGAACTCGTGCGCGGGTGCCTGCAGCCACGTCGCGGTCATCCAACCGTCCTCGTGCCAGAGAGCTGCGAATCGGTCCCAGTCGCCGCTGTCGCTGTAGATCACCCACTGGTCGATGAGCTCGCGGATCGCCTGCTTTTGCGAGTCGATGTCAGCCGACATTGAGTTACCCTCTTGCGCGATGAGATTTCGGTACAGCGCGAGAGTTTCGACCCGGGTCGTCATTTCGGCAATGGCGCTCGCGGCGGCGGCCCTCGCGCCCGCAGCTTCCGCCGCCGACTCCTCGGGGGCCGCGTCGCATTCAGCCGCGCTCGAGAGCGTGACCGTCGATGCCGCGCGCAGCGCGGGAGCGCTCCGCACTCTGCAAGGGGTGAACGGCGCGCCTGCACCGGGCATGCACAAGCCGCCGCAGTTCACGTTCGGCGGCTGGAACATGTCGGAGGACGTCGGCGTCTCCCGCGGCTATCGCGCGGCTCGCATCGACCTCGTGCGCACGCACGATGCGTACGGTCCCGGGGATATCGATGCGCGGTTCGGGCCGCCTCGCTCCACGGGAATTTTCACGGTCCCCCCGAAGCGCAGCTCGCTCGTGATATTCCCGGACCGGGAAGCCGATCCCGATGATCCGCGAAGCTATCACTTCGGCCCGACGGATCGTCTCGTGGCCTCTATCGTACGCATCGGCGCTCAGACGATCTTTCGTCTGGGGCGGAGCGAGACCTCCGATGTGACTCCGCCGCGGAATTTCGATCGCTACGCCGCCGTCGTCGAGCACATCGTGCTGCATTACAACCGCGGCTGGGACCACGGCTTTCATTACGGTCTCAAATACTGGGAAGTGTGGAACGAGCCCGACCTCGGTACGCTCTTCTGGGGCGGCACGCCGCAGCAGTTCTACGCGCTTTATGCAAAGCTCGCACGCGCCGTCAAGCACGCCGATCCTTCCGCCCTCGTCGGCGGTCCGACGCTTGCAAAGCCGAACGAGCCCTCGCCCTACCGCGACGGCTTCCTCCGGTTCGTCCGCGAGGAACACCTGCCGCTCGATTTCTTCTCGTGGCATTGGTACGCGACCGACTCGAACGACCCGCTCGATTTTGCACGCCTCGGCCGCAACGTACGCGCGCGGCTCGACCGGTTCGGGTTTCGAAACACGCTGAGCGTGCTCGACGAATGGAATTACGGCCTCAGTTATCCGCTGCCCACCGATCTCGAGCGGGCGGCGTTCGTCGCGAGCTCGCTCATTGTCATGGCGCACTCACCGATCGACCTCGCCGCGCTCTATCGCGCCGACAGTCTCTTCGGCAGAGACGGTGCGACACCCAACAAGACCGGGGCAGCGCTCGTCGCTCTCGGGCGCATGAAAGACACGCGCATCGAGCTGGCGGTCACACGTTCACCGGGCGGCTCGCAGGCTCGCTGCGGCTTCGAGGCCGAGGCCGGCCGCTCGCAGGATGGCCGCCTGCTGCAGATCATCGTGAGCAACTACGAAGTGCCCGCGGCGTCACGCCTGCCGCGCGGCTCGAAGTCCGAGGCGCGGGATCGGCGCACCCCATGCCGTCGAATCGATGGATACGATCTCACGATTGCGCACCTGGAGCCGGGCGTCCGTTACGACATCGAGCGCGAGCCGATCTCGCGCACCGCGACCCTGGAGCCGCTCGACCGACGCACGCAACTCGGACCCACACTGCGCATGCACGCCGCCCTGCCGGCGCCCGGGATCGAGCTCGTCGTTGTCAGAAGCGCAGACCCACCCTGATCGGAACGAACTCGGTCTTCTGATCCTCTGGCCCGATGCGCAGGTAGCGCGCGTCGACGAACCAGGACATCCCGTTGCCGACCGGGAATTCAAAACCGACCCCGGCATTCCACGAGAATTTCCAGTCGCTCGTCGTGCGGGCAACGACCGAGTTCCCGGGAAAGTAGCCCGGTCCGCAAAATCCCCACCACGGGTCGCAGAAGATGCCGCCGCCGATCACCGTTTGATAGAGCTCGATCTGACGCTTGTACGTGCCGATTCCGGCGATCAGATACCCCTTGGCGACTGGACCGAGAGCGAAATCGAGCTCCCCGTCCAGGTCCCCGCCCCAGGTGCGGCCGGTGCCCGAATCGATCTCCGTCTGCAGCGCCGTCTCGTTCTGCACGAGCAGGTTATGCGTCGCATTGTATTCGCTGTAGCTCAGATCGAGCCGCAGTCCGGCCGGCGATTGTGGCGAGGGGTACCAGGTCACTCCGCCACCGAGGGTCCAGCCGCCCTGCAGATAATCGGAGGTGGTGCCGACTGTGGGGCTATAGCCACCTTCGATCTGCCAGCGCAGCGGCCGATACGATTTCCCGGAGTAGTAATACTGCGCCATCGCCGGGGAGGCGCAAGCGAGCGTTAGCAGCGCGCCGAGCGCGCAAAAGGCTTTGATCTTCACGGCCGACACCTCGATTCCCTTTTGAGCCCGACGTTCGCGTGCACCCGCATCCGCTGTGCCTGCTCGATCGTGGCGGGCCGGCAACGGGGCACGAAGTGTAGTCCGTCAACGGCCATCCCGCGTCCGGGTTGACGCATCGCCGCCTGCAGGCCCGGAACCCCGAACTCACCCATCAGGCATTCGCGTACCGGCCCTCGCGCAAAGCCGCGATGCGCTCGGGAATGGGCGGGTGGCTCATGAACAGGCGCCGCAGCCCGGAGGTCGTCTCACCCGAGATGCCGAACGTGCGCAGCGAGCCGGGCAACGCGGCCCCTTCGCCCGCCTGCAGCCGCTCGAGCGCCGCGATCATGTTGCCTGCCCCATCGAGTCGCGCACCTCCCGCATCGGCACGGAATTCGCGCTGACGCGAGAACCACATGACGATGATGTTCGCGAGAAGCCCGAGCACCACTTGCAGGACGATTACGCTCACGAAATAGAACGGTCCCGGTCCGCGCCTCTCCTGCGTACGCCCGCCCGAGATGAAACCGTCGAGCAACGTTCCGAGCACCCGCGAGAGAAAGATCACGAACGTGTTCACGACACCCTGGATGAGCGCGAGCGTCACCATATCGCCATTCGCCGCATGGGTCATCTCGTGGCCGAGCACTGCGTGCGCCTCCTGTCGGGTCATGCCGCGCAGCAGGCCGCTGCTCACGGCAACGAGCGCATGATTGCGGCTCGCGCCCGTCGCGAAGGCGTTCATCTCGGCACCGTCGTAGATTCCGACTTCCGGCATCGCGATCCCGACGCGGCTCGCATGCTCGCGCACCGTCTCGAGGAGCCAGGACTCGGACTCGGTCTGCGGCTGCCCGATGACTTGCACACCCATGAAGGTCTTCGCCTGCCACTTGGACAGGGCGAGCGAGATCAGCGAGCCGGCAAAGCCGATGACGGCTGCAAAGACGAGCAGGCTGTGCCAGTCCATCCCACGCTGAGCGAGAGCGGCATCCGCGCCGGTCGCGCGCACGATGATTGTAATGAGCGCGAGGACCGCGACGTTCGTGAGCAGAAAGAGAAGGAGACGTTTCATCGTGCGGCGGTCGTTCTATTCCGCAAGCCGCATACCTGGCGAACCTGCGCCGAGCTCCAGCTCACCGGCCCGCGCTCACCCCCAGCGAATCGGCTCTGGAGCCGGCGTCGCCGTTGTAAACGGGTCGTGAGCCCTCCCGCGCGCGAGCGCGGCTCGCACGGGAGACCGCTGCGAGACGGCGCGCAGCCAGGTAAGCGTGCGCGGAGTCCTCGATTCGCTGAGACGAGCGCCGCAGAGGCCCGAAAGATACTTGAAATAGGCGAACACGGCGATATCGGCCAACGAGAAGAGCGGCCCGGCGAGCCACTCGTTTGCGGAAAGAGTCGTCTCGACTCGCAGCAGGGATTCCTCGACGCGTGCGTCGGCGCGCGCGAGCTGCTCTTCGCCGTATCCGCCGAGCGCTGCGCGCCAGCGGACCCGCTCATCGAGCGCCTCGATCCGCTCGACCGAGCGTTCGAGCTCGTCTCGCGTCACGGACTGTAAGAATCGCTCTCGATAGGCCTGCCAGGCGAGCCCACTCACGGCGGGAGCAATGACGTCATCGACGTGTTTCTGCCAAACGCGCGCGCACCATCGGTCGCGTGCTCCCTTCGGCATGAGGGGCCGTTCGGGGTAGGCCTCATCCAGAAGCTCGCACACGGCGCTCACGCCGGCCGAGGCCACGCCGCCTCGAACCAGCACCGGAAGATCCTCTCCCGGTGCGAGCTCCGCGACAGGCGCGCGGCAATGCTCGAGCGCGAGCACATCGACGTAGTGGCTGCGAAACTCGAGCGCCTTCTCCTCGAGCACGATCAATACGCGTGCCGATGCGCCGGTGGGCTCCGCGTGATACACATCGAGCATCGTCCCGCGCCTCAGGCCCGAGCGGCTACCGCGCCGCGCTCCGAGACAGGCGCGCGCTGCGGCATGCGGGATCGGGCGCGCAGCTCCCGCACGGCGGGCCGTTCCTCCATTCGGGCGATCCAATCCAGAGTGCGTGGAGTCGTGAGCTCGTTCACAACCTCCGGCGACCACTTCGCAAGAAAGGCATAGAAGCTCAACAGATCGATATCGGCGAGCGAGAAGCTTCGACCGGCGAGCCACGGTCCGCGGGCGAGCGCCTGCTCGATCCGCGCCGCGCCGGCCGCGATCCGCCGATGCGATTCGGCGAGTTCCTCGGGCGGCGTTTGCTGCAGATAGGCGCGGCGCCAGGCACGCCGCCGGTCCGGGTCCGGCACCGACGCGATGATCCTCTCTACTTCCTCCGGCGAGCGCGCGCCGACGAAGGCCGGCACGATGCGGTTCCAATGGATCATCATCACCGCGCGTCCCAGATCGACGTCGAGATACCGACACCAGCGGCGCATCGTGCAGCGCTCGTCGAGGTCGGCCGGACGCAGCGCCGGGCCCGCGAACGCCTCGTCGATATACTCGCAAATGGGCGCGCCCTCGGTGAGCGGGCGACCGTCGTGGACGAGCGCGGGCACCTGGCCGCGCGGGTTGATCGCCAGATATGCAGGTCGCAGATGCTCGAATGCGACCCCGTCGAGCTCCCGCTCGATGAACGGAACTCCCTTCTCGATGAGCGCCAGAAAGACTCTGCCGGAGTTGGTGCCGAGAGGCTGGAAGAAGTAGAGCTCGATCGCCATTCGCCCTCCGTTGACATGTCATCGAGCGTCTGCGCAGTCGAAGTTACGCGCTCGTGCGGTGCGCGGCAAGCAAGGCGACGCGCGCGAGCGGCGCGGGCGCGCGAGGTGCCGCTCGCAGACCGGGCATCGCTCCGACGGCCGGCACCTGGGCGGCTGGTCATGAATTCGTCACCTCGACGGAAACAGCGGCGCGCGAAGCGCCGCTGCAATTGGCAAGGGGGGGTCTCCACAGAGTTATGCACAGATTCTGTGGATAACTCCACTGCGTCGGCGGCCGACGCACAGCCGCCGACGCGCGCTTCGGGTCCGCTCAGCCGCCCTTACGGCGGCAGGTTTGCATGAAGGCGACGCGGTCCTGCGCGGTGAGCTGCCGCGCGTTCGCGATGGTGTTGCAGCGGCGCTCGAGCGAGCGCATGGACTCGAAAAGCTCCGCCGGCGGCCTGGTGGAGGCGAGACATGCCTTCAGATAGGCGCGATATTCGGTATCCGAAAGGTTCTTGTGGGCGGCTGCGGCGTCGCACGCCTTCGCGCGGGCGACCGACGCATCGGCGGACGGCGGACTCTGGGCCGCAAGCGGCGTGGAGACGACCGCGGCGAAAGCCGCGAGGATCAGGACGCGCATACAAACGTTGAACGAGCGGCCGCAGAGGGTGTTCCCAACCGCAGCCGGGGCCGGCCGGCCACAGGCCGCGGGGGTGCAGGCGGCTGCAGAGCCCTCTGTGGGCCTCCGGGGTCCGTCCCCGTACCCGGGGGACGGACCCCGAGGGGCACGATCAGCTCTTTCGTACCGCCAGCTTGATGCGCTTCTGCCAGGCCTTGAAGCGCACGGCCGCTTCGCTGCGCCCGAGCTGCTTGGCGATGCGGCGGACTCCCTGCCGCCCCGCGAGCTTCTTCAGAGTGCTGAGCTCCTTGGAGGTCCAAAGAACTCTTTTGCGGCGACGTGGACGTGGCATGTACGGGCTCCCGTTGAAAATATTTGATGAGAGGGTTAGAAGGGCTTCAACCAAATCCGTGCAACTCTAACATTTCCAGACGCCCTTCAGCAACAACCGCGCCCGCGCGGAGCGTTTGTTTGGGCGCGCAGAGGCTTCGCACAACCAAAAGTGGCGAACATGCGAGCAAATTTGGGACACACGCACGCCGGCGGACCGCGCGGACGCGCTCAAGCATATCTTTCAACCTTTTGCAAGCCCCGGCCGCGGATGGCATCTTTGCTGAACGGGATGGAGATTCGATGGACTCCGATGGCTCGATTCAACGCTCGCTCACGATAGGCGGACTGTTTGCCGAGCCGGTTGCGGCATTCGAAGCTCGCGGACCGATCGATCCTCGAGTGCTCGCGCCCGAGGAGGCGGCTCACGTCGCGCGCGCCGTTCCAAAGCGTGTGGGAGAATTCGCCGCGGGCCGCGCCTGCGCGCGCCGCGCGCTCGCCGAGCTCGGCGTCCCGGATTTCATTCTGCGCGTCGGTCCGGATCGCGAGCCGCTCTGGCCGGAAGGCATCGCGGGCAGCATCACGCACACGGAACGCTTCTGCGCGGCGGCCGCCGCACGCACGACAGTCGTCGCGGCGCTCGGGCTCGACGCAGAGCGCCGCGATGCGGTGCATCGAGGACTGTGGCGGCAGATCGCAACTTCGCAAGAGCTCGCTTGGCTCGAATCGTGCGCAGCCGAGCGCGCAGATGAGATGGCGACGCTGATCTTCAGTGCCAAGGAGGCGTTCTACAAATGCCAGTTCACCCTCACGCGCGAGTGGCTCAACTTCAACGACGTGAGCGTGAGCGTCGGTCCGGACGGGTTCCGGATCGTGCCGCAGCGCAGGCTCGCCATCGAAGCGCTTGCGGCCCCACCATGGCGCGGTCGCCATGTGCTCGAAGGCGCGCTCGTCGTAGCCGGTTGCAGCCTGCCCCCGCGAGCCGTTTGATCTGTTTTGTAATGGATTGTATCGGAACGATTGCAGTGCTCCCCGGCGGCGCTCGCGCGTGGAACCAAATGCCCGCTAAACTCCACCAAATGGGGTACGCGGAGCATGCCGTGCTCCTCGTGCCCGTCGGCTCGAAACGCGAGCCGTGCCGTCCGTGCCTCCCGCCGCGCCTTTCGTGGCACGGATCTCGCGCCTCCGGACCGCATCCCGTATTGTCGCGCTGGACAGACGGGTAACGGGCCGCAGGTCGAGCTCGGACGACAGGACCTGAATGAACGATATTTCGCGAACGACCGACTTTCGTATGCCGCATCTGGCGCTGCGCGAGCCATGGTGGCGCCACACGGGCCAGCGCCTGCGGCACTCGAGGTTGGCGGCCTTGACGCTGGCGCTCCTCGCCCTTGGCGCGCTCGCGGGCCTCAGTTGGTTCCTCTCTCACCGCAACGCAGCAAACCAGTCGGGTCCGAACGCCCGGTTCCGCGCCGTGGCGACAGTCGGCGTGGCAGCGGCGGCGCGGGCTGATGTGCCGATCTATCTCGATGCGCTCGGCACGGTGACTCCGCTCGCGACGGCCGTCGTGCAGGCGCAGGTCTCGGGAGTCCTCACGCGCGTCTACTACCGCGAAGGTCAGACCGTAAAGAAGGGCGATCCGCTCGTGCAGATCGATCCGCGGCCCTTTCAGATCGCGCTCGAACAGGCCCATGGCAGCCTCGGGCGCGACGAGGCCAATCTAGCCAACCAGCGGGTCATCGTGCAGCGCGACCGGGTGCTGCTGCGGCAGGACTCCATCGCCCAGCAGCAAGTCGACACCGACGAGGCGACGCTCAAGCAGCTCCTCGCCGTCGTCGCGGCCGACTCCGCCGCCGTGGACAGTGCGCGGTTGAACCTGAGCTGGAGCCGCGTCACCGCGCCCATCACAGGCCGCGTCGGCTTGCGTCCGGTCGACGCCGGCAACTATGTCACCTCCGGCCTGCCGAACGGCGTCGCAACCATCACCCAGGTCATGCCGATCGACGTGGAGTTCGCATTGCCGTCGCAGGACGTCCCGAGAGTCGAGAAGCGGCTCGCCGCCGGCGCGGTGCTGCAAGCAACCGCGCTCGATCAAACGCGGAGCATTCAACTCGCCACCGGCACTTTCCTGACGCTCGACAATCAGATCGACACCCAGACGGGGACTATCCATGGGAAGGCACGTTTCGCCAACGAAAATGGCACACTCTTCCCCCAGCAGTTCGTGAACGTACGCCTGCTGCTCGATACGTTGCCGGGCGCGACCGTGGTGCCATCCGCCGCCGTCCGCGAGGGCCCGCAAGGTACATACGTGTACGTGGTCTCCCCGGATCACGTCGCCCACGTGCGACTCGTCAAGACCGGCCCTTCGGTGGGCGATAAGGTCTCGATCGCCTCCGGACTCATGATCGGCGAGGAGGTGGTCACCGAAGGCGGCGACCGCCTGGTCGACGGCGCGAAGGTTCGCCTCCCGAGCGATGTTCGCGAGCCGGGGCAGAGCCAGGGGAGGAAGTCCGCGCGCCGCAACGCATGAGAGTCCCCCTCCCCGCCCCATGAGTCCCTCCCGGCCGTTCATCCTCCGGCCCGTCGCGACCTCGCTGCTGATGGTCGCGATCGTGCTCGCCGGTCTCGTCGGTTTTCAGTTTCTGCCGCTCTCCGCGCTTCCGGAGGTGGACTATCCCAGCATTCAGGTGACGACACTCTACCCGGGGGCGAGCCCCGAGGTGATGAGTCAGACCGTGACCGCACCGCTCGAACGGCAGTTCGGCGAGATGCCGGGCCTGCAGCGCATGACTTCGGTGAGCGGCGCGGGTGCTTCCGCCATCACGCTGCAATTCACGTTGCAGCTCTCGCTCGATGTCGCGGAGCAGGAAGTGCAGGCCGCCATCAACGCCGCGAGCGCGCTGCTCCCGACCGATCTGCCCGCGCCTCCCGTGTACGCGAAAATCAATCCCGCGGACGCTCCGATCCTCACGCTCGCGGTCACCTCGAACACGATGCCGCTCACGCAGGTCGAGAACCTCGTCGACACGCGCCTCGGTCAGAAAATCGCCCAAATTCCCGGCGTCGGACTCGTGACGCTCTCCGGCGGTCACCGTCCGGCCGTGCGCATCCAGGTGGATACGCAGCGGCTCGCCTCGATCGGCCTGTCGCTCGATCAGCTGCGCACGGTCATCAGCAACCAAAATGCCAATACCGCAAAGGGCAGCTTCGATGGCCCGACCCGTCAGTACACCATCAACGCCAACGATCAGCTGCTGACCGCCGCCGAGTACGGCAATCTCATCGTCACATACCGCAACGGCGCGCCGGTGCGCCTGAAAGATGTCGCAAACATCATCGAGGGTGCCGAGAACGACCAGCTCTCCGCCTGGGAGAACACCCATCCGGCCATCATCGTGAATGTCCAGCGCCAGCCGGGCGCGAACGTCATCGGCACCGTCGATGCGGTACAGCGGCAACTACCGCAGCTGCTCTCGAGCCTGCCCGCCGATCTGCACGTGGATGTCCTCACCGACCGGACGACAGGAATCCGCGCCTCCGTCCGCGACGTGGAGATCGAGCTCGTCCTCGCCGTGGCGCTCGTGGTGCTGGTGATCTTCCTATTTCTGCACAGCCCGCGCGCCACACTCATCGCGAGCCTCGCCGTGCCGATCTCGCTCATCGGCACGTTCGGCGTCATGTACCTGTTCGGTTACAGCATCAACAATCTCTCACTGATGGCGCTCACGATCGCGAGCGGATTCGTCGTCGACGATGCGATCGTGATGATCGAGAACATCGCCCGCTATATAGAGGCGGGCATGCGGCCGCTGCAGGCGGCGCTCGAAGGGGCCGCACAGATCGGCTTCACCATCATCTCCCTCACGGTCTCCCTCATCGCCGTCCTCATCCCCCTCCTCTTCATGGGAGATGTGGTCGGGCGGCTGTTCCGCGAATTCGCCATAACGCTCGCCGTCACCATCATCATCTCCGCGGTCGTCTCGCTCACGCTCACAGCGGCGCTCTCGGCGCGCTGGCTGCGCCAGGAGCCGCATGTACCGCCATCGGGTCTCGGGCATTACTGGCAACTCGGATTCGACCGCATCGTCGACCGCTATGACCGCGCGCTCGCGTGGGTGCTCGACAACCAGCGACTCACGCTCGCTGTCGCCTTTCTCACGCTCGTGCTGACCGCTGCGTTGTATCTGATCATCCCAAAGGGCCTGTTCCCGACCCAGGACACGGGGCTCCTGCAGGCGGAGGTCCGCACGCGCCAATCGGTCTCCTTCCAGCGGATGGGAGAGCTGCAGCAGGAAGTGGCCGCCGCGATCCTCAAGGACCCCGGGGTCGCCTCGCTCAGCTCGTTCGTCGGTGTCGACGGAGTCAACTCGACGGCGATCAATTCCGGCCGCATGCTCATCAACCTCAAGCCCTTCGGCGAGCGCGATACGCAGGCCGTCATCATGGAGCGGTTATGGCGCCGGGTGAGCGCCGTCCCGGGCGTCTCGCTCTATCTGCAGCCGGTGCAGGATCTGACGATCGACACTGCGAACGGGCCGACTCAGTACGAATTCGCGCTCCAGGGTGCCGATCCCGATCAGATCACCGAGTGGACCGCGCGGCTCATTGCGAAGCTGGCGCAGAATGCGCATCTGCGCAACGTCGTCTCCGACACGCTCAATCACGGGCTCGCGACGCTCGTCAGCATCAACCGCGATACGGCAAGCCGCCTCGCCGTCACCGCCGCGACCGTCGATGAGGCGCTCTACAGCGCATTCGGTCAGCGCATCATCTCGACCATCTTCACCCAGACGACCCAGTACCGGGTGATCCTCGAGCAGAAGCTGGGCGTCATCACGAGCCCGGACCGTCTCGATCTGGTGAATATTGCGACGGGCTCCGGCAAGCCGACGCCGCTTACGGCCCTCGCGAGTGTGCGGACCGAGGCGGTGCCGCTCACCATCACGCGCGTGGGCCAATTCCCCGCAGCCTCGATCGGCTTCGACATCGCCCCGGGCGTCTCGCTCGGCGAGGCGGTGCAGGAGATTCGCGATGCGGAGCGAGAGGTCGGCTTGCCCGGCAGCATCACAACATCCTTCCTCGGCGCAGCCGATGCCTTCCAGACGTCCCTCAAGAACGAGCTCTGGCTGATCCTCGCGGCGATCGTCTGCGTCTACATCGTGCTCGGGGTGCTCTATGAGAGCTATATCCATCCGCTCACGATCCTCTCGACGCTGCCTTCGGCAGGCGTCGGGGCGCTGCTCGCGCTCCTCATCACCGGCAATGATCTCGGGGTCATCGGGATCATCGGCATCATCCTGCTGATCGGGATCGTGATGAAGAACGCCATCATGATGATCGACTTCGCGATCGATGCCGAGCGCACTGGCGGCAAGTTGGCACGCGAGGCCATCCATGAGGCCGCCCTGCTGCGCTTTCGGCCCATCCTCATGACCACAATGGCGGCACTCTTCGCTGCAATTCCGCTCATGGCCGGAATCGGTGTGGGCTCGGAGCTGCGCCAGCCGCTCGGCATCTCCATTTTCGGCGGCCTCATCGTGAGCCAGCTGCTGACGCTCTTTACGACGCCGGTCGTCTATCTGGCCTTCGACCGCTTCACCAAGCCCGCGCCTCACGAGGCGACGCCGCCGGCCGGCGATCTGCATCCGACATGAACCTGTCCGCGCCCTTCGTGCGGCGACCTGTCGCGACGACCCTTCTCACGACCGGCCTTCTGCTTGCAGGCGTCGGCGCCTTCTTCGTGCTGCCGGTCGCCCCGCTCCCTCAGGTGGACTTCCCGACGATCGCCGTCACCGCGCGGTTGCCGGGCGCGAGCCCGGAGACGATGGCGACGAGTGTTGCAACCCCGCTCGAGCGCCATCTCGGAGTCATCGCGAATGTGACGGAGATGACCTCCCAGAGCCGGGTGGGACAGACGCAGATCGTGATGCAGTTCAATCTCAATCGCGATATCGACGGGGCGGCCCGCGACGTTCAGGCCGCGATCAACGCCGCCCGCGTGGACCTGCCGGCGACGCTGCGGAGCAATCCCACTTACCGCAAGGTCAACCCGGCCGACACGCCCATCATGATTCTCGCGCTCACCTCGCGCACCAAAGCGCCGGGACAGATCTACGACGAGGTGTCGAACATCGTCGCGCAGCATCTGCTGCAGGTGAGCGGCGTCGGCGACGTGGAGATAGGGGGCGCCTCGCTGCCGGCCGTGCGGGTCGAGCTCGTCCCCTTCGAGCTCTCGCAATACGGCATCAGCCTCGAGGACGTTCGCGCGGCGCTCAACAACGCTAATCCGAACCGTCCCAAAGGTGTCATCCAGAACGACTCGATGCGCTGGATGGTCTATACGAACGACACGGGCCGCTCTGCCGAGAGTTATCGCAACCTGGTCATCGCGTGGCGCAACGGCGCGGCCGTGCGTCTGAAGGACGTGGCGAACGTCACCGAAGGCGTCGAGGACACCCACACGGTCGGCTACTTCAACGGCGAGCCCGCCGTCATCGTGATCCTGACGCGTCAGCCGAACGCGAACATCATTCAGACGGTCGACTCGGTAAAGGCGATCCTTCCCCAGCTGCGCGCCGATATACCGCGGGATATCCAGCTATCGATCGCCTCCGACAGGACCATCACCATTCGCGCGTCGCTCCACGAGGTCGAGACGACGCTCCTCATCGCGTTGCTGCTCGTCATTCTCGTCGTAAGCGTGTTCCTGTCGAGCGTGCGCGCGACCGCGATCCCCGCCGTCGCCGTCATCTCCTCCCTCTGCGGGACCCTCGGCGTCATGTATCTCGCCGGCTTCAGCCTCAACAATCTCTCCCTCATGGCGCTCACCGTTGCGACGGGCTTCGTCGTGGACGATGCCATCGTCGTCGTCGAGAACGCGACGCGGCACCTCGAGGCCGGGATGGGCCGCTTCGAGGCCGCGGTGACGAGCGCGCGCGAAGTCGGCTTCACGGTGCTCTCGATCAGCGTCTCGCTCGTCGCGGTATTCATTCCGCTCATCTTCATGGGCGGCATCGTCGGGCGTCTGTTTCGCGAATTCGCGCTCACGCTCTCCGCGGCCGTCCTCATCTCCCTCGTGATCTCCCTCACGACGACCGCGATGATGTGCGCGTACGTGCTGCCGCGTCAGCGCGAGAGCCGCCCGCCTAACCGGCTCGCCCGCTCCTGGCGCAGCTCATTCGACCGCGTGCTCGTGGTCTATGGCCACGCGCTCGACTGGACCCTCGACCACGCACCCGTGACGATGATGCTGCTCGTCGGTGTCATCGCGCTGACCGTCTACCTTTATATCATCGTGCCGAAGGGGTTCTTTCCCCAGGAGGACACCGGACAGCTCAATTGCGGGATGCGCGCCGACCAGTCGATCTCCTTCGATCTCATGAAGCAGAAGCTGAAGGCCGTCATCGATATCGTGCGGCGCGATCCTGCCGTCTCGCACGTCGTCGGCTTCACGGGCGGCTCGCGCGCGGGAGGCGGGTTCATGTTCGCGGAGCTCAAGCCGCAGTCGCAGCGCGGCGCGACTATGCAGCAGGTCATCGCGCGCCTGCGCCCGCAGCTCGAGCGCGTGACCGGCCTCAGAATCTTTCTCAATCCGCAGCAGGAGATGCGCATCGGCGGGCGCCAGTCGAACGCCAACTATCAGTACACGCTCCAGAGCGACAATCTGGATGAGCTCCGGCGCTGGGCGACGCAGCTCGCACAGCAGATGAAGCTCGCGCCCGAGGTTACCGATGTCGACACGGACCAGGAGGAGCACGGCGTCGAATCCTATGTCGATATCGATCGCTCGGCGGCGGCGCGCCTCGGCATCGCCCCGATCAATATCGACAACACCCTGTACGATGCGTTCGGGCAGCGGCTCGTCTCGACGATCTACACGGCTCTCAACCAATATCACGTCGTCATGGAAGTCGATCCGCGCTATGCCCGCCAGCCGGAGGCTCTCAACGACATCTACATCCCGACCGGCGGCTACGCGGTTCCGGCGGGCGGACTCGCCGCAACGCCGAGTGGCGGTCTGAGCGGCGGGACCACGGCGTCGAGCTCGTCCGGTCGGACCGCCGCACAGACCGCGGGAACCGGAGGCCGCCGCGGCGGACCGGCCGGTACGGCTGTGACCCGCTCGCCCTCGGCCGGATCGAGCGGTGCAGGGCTTGCAGGGCTCGCGATTCTCGGCGGCTCGGGCGCGACGATTCCCCCATCCGGAACGATTGCGAGCCTCGGTGCGAGCAACGCTCCACAGGTCGGCGTGACGGGCGCGGCATCGGTCACCGGCTCTGCGGCGAGCGGCACTGCGGGAAGCACCGCGGCGGGCGGCAGCAGCTCGGGTGTGCCCGCAGTACCGCTGCTGCCGCTGCGTGATGCCTCGAACGGCAATCCGGTGAGCGTTACCCCGAAAACGATGGTCCCGCTCGCCGCCATCGCCCACTTCGCGACATCCTCCGCTCCGACCTCGGTCAATCACCAGAACGGCGCGCCGGCCACGACCATTTCATTCAATCTGGCGCCCGGTTACTCTTTGAACCAGGCGGCTGCGGCGTTCCGCGACGCCGAGGCCCGGATCCACATGCCGGTCACGGTCAGTGGCAGCTTTCAGGGTACGGCGCGCACATTTCAGAGCTCGGTGGGAGATGAGCCGGTGTTGATCGCGGCTGCGCTGATCACGATCTACATCGTGCTCGGCGTTCTCTACGAGAGCTATGTGCATCCGCTCACCGTGCTCTCAACGCTCCCCTCCGCGGGCATCGGCGCCCTCCTCGCGCTCATGCTGTTCGACATGGAGTTCTCGATCATCGCGTTGATCGGAGTCATCCTGCTCATCGGCATCGTGAAGAAGAATGCGATCCTGATCATCGATTTCGCGCTCGACGCCGAACGAGCGCGCGGGCTCTCCCCGCGCGCCGCGATCCGCGAGGCGTGCATCCTGCGCTTCCGGCCGATCCTCATGACGACCCTCGCCGCGGCGCTCGGCGCGCTGCCGCTCGCCGTCGGTTTCGGCGAGGGTGCGGAGCTGCGCCGGCCGCTCGGCGTCTCTATCGTGGGCGGTCTGCTCCTGAGCCAGCTGCTCACTCTCTTCACGACACCCGTCGTCTACCTGTACGTCGATCGGTTGCGCCGCCGCGGCGCAGACGAACGCCATTTGAGCCGCGGAACGAGTCCGGCATCGCCGCAACCGACCTGAGCAAATCCAATGAAGCGCATCGTTGCCTTGCTGACCGCCTCTGCCCTGCTTCTCGCCGCCTGTGCGGTGGGACCCAACTACCGGCGTCCCGGAACCGAGGTGCCGGCGAGCTACAAGAACTCCGTGGCGCCCGAGGCTGCACCCGCAGCACGCGCTGCGCCCGCCGCCGCTGCGACTCCGCCAGACGATTGGTGGACGCTGTTCGATGACCAGGACCTCGATCGGCTGGTCGGCGAAGTCGAGGTGTCGAACCAGAACCTCGCGCAGGCGGTGGCAGCATACGAGCAGGCAGAGGCCGCGGTGCGCGTGGCGCGCGCTGCATTTTTTCCGACGGTCACTGGGGATGCCTCGGCCACCCGCGTGAGCGGCAGCAGTCGTACGGGTGCGGTTGGGAGCATCGGCTCGGTGAGCGTGGGCGCATCGGGTGGCGGAGGAGGCAGCCGTACGCTCTATCAGGTGACGGGCAGCGCGAGCTGGGAGCTCGACGTTTGGGGGCGGCTGCGGCGCTCCCTCCAGAATGCGAAAGCGACGGCTCAGGCGAGCGCAGCCGACCTCGCCTTCGCGAGGCTCTCCGCCCAAGGTCAGCTCGCGACCGCGTACCTACAGCTGCGCGAAGCGGATGCCGAGCGTCGGCTACTTACCGCGACGATTGCCGGCTACCAGCGCACTCTCGAAATCACGCGCAATCGGTATCGGGTCGGCACTGCACCCAAGACAGACGTGCTGCAGGCGGAAACTCAGTTCTACAACGCCGAGCAGCAGGAGGCAGCTCTGAGGTTGCAGCGCGCAGAGCTCGAGGATGCCATCGCAGCACTCGTGGGCAAGCCGGCGAGCGACTTCCGTATTGCCGAAAAAGAGACGTGGAACATGCCGGTACCCGATGTGCCGGCGGGCATTCCGTCGACGCTCCTCGAGCGGCGCCCCGATGTGGTCGCGGCCGAGCGGAGCGTCGCGGCCGCGAACGCTACGATCGGCGTGCAGGAGGCCGCCTATTTTCCGTCAATCACTCTGACGGGAGCCGAGGGATTCCTCTCGGGAAGCCTCTCGAGCCTGTTCGACAAATCGAGCGAGTCCCATCAGGGCGCGCTCGGGCTCTCGCAGACCCTGCTCGACTTCGGCGCGACCCGGGGACGGGTCGCCGAGGCGCGCGCCGCGTATGCTCAGACGGTCGCGAGCTATCGACAGACGGTGCTCACCGCCTTTCGGGACGTCGAGAACGACCTCGCAGCCGCCGGCTGGGACTTGAAGGAATACGATTTCGCCAAACAAGCCTCCGACGCAGCCGATGAGACCGAGCGGCTCACGCTGAATGAGTACAAGGCAGGCACGGTCGATTACACGACCGTCGTCGTTGCCCAGGCGGCCGCGCTCAGCGCCCGGCGCACCCTCGCGCAGCTTGCGCTCGCTCGGCAGACTACTGCGGTGAGCCTCGTTACGGCGCTCGGTGGCGGATGGAAGCCGGCTACTGCGGCGCGCTGAGCGCTCCTGCGATCGGCCGCTGCCTCAGTGCAGCAGCCCGAAAACCGCAACGCTGTTGATCGTGCCGACGAGCACGCGTCCGTTGGCGATCGTCGGGGCGATGAATTTATTGCCGGTGCCGAAGTGGTCACGGCCGCCCGCGGCTTGATTGCTGTTGTAGAGCTCGTGCGCGAGGTTCGAGGCGTCGTAGGCGTGCAGCACCGCGGGATCGGTGTTCTCGCTCGCCCAGACGATCGCGTTCATCGAGCCATTCGCCGAGACAGCCGGCGAGGTCCCCGGGTAAGCAAATGTCGCCGATGTCTGCGATGCCGGCGCCGCTGAGAGCTTCGCATTCGTGATCGTGAAGGCCTTGAGGGCGCGTCCCACATCACCGTAGTAGAGCGTCCCGTTGAAGTATGCCGGCGTCGAGAAGATGCCCCCGCCGAGGACTCCGTCGAGCTCCTGCCAGATGTGGTTGGCCGCAAGGTCGAATTTGCCCATGCCGTCGCGATCGACGACGTAAAGGTTGCCGTCCTTGCCCGCGCCGACGATGAGGTGCCGGACTACGCCCGACGCGTCGGTGAGGTCCGGAAGCAGCAGCTCGCCGCCCGAGCCGAGGTCCTCGTCCTGATCGGACTCCGCGACTTCGCGCGACATCGCGAAATAATCGGCGACGGTAAGACCATTCGCCGTCGAGAGCTTCAAAAACGAATTGCCGTAGTCGTGACCCGAGGGAAAGCCGTTCGCATCGAGTGAAGTCTCGAATGCGCCGTTCGCGGAGAGCAGATAGATATTCCCACTCGAATCGGCCGCCGGACCGTCCCCGCTCATCCAAATCGCAGGACCGCTGCTGCTTCCTGGCGCGATGTCGAGCACCGCGGTCCGCTCGAGCGTCTGTGCATTGAATGCGATGATCCAGCCGGTGTAGGGCGATATATCGCAATGCGAGGTCCAGCTCGTGTAGAGCGTTCCATTCAGGAGCAGCAGCGCCGCGCGCTCCTCGTACTGGCCAGGATCGAAGGTCGCCGTACCGCCCTGCGAGACGGGAAACGTCGCTGAGATGTCGACCGGACCGCCGAAGAGCTCATCGCCCGTTGCAAGGTCGAGGGCGTGCAGGCGCTGATGATATTGACCGGCGTTGTCCTTGGACATCGCGACGACGTAGATCGCGCCGCGTGGACCCGCCTGCCGATCGATGACCGGCGTCGCCGTCACGCCGATCTCGGGCGAGACTTGCTGGCAGCCGCGCTCATCGCTCGTCGCCTCGCCCGGCCCAAGCAATGAGACGTGCCAGAGCGTTGCGCCGCTTGCCACGTCGAATGCATAGACGGAGTCGTGTTCCGTCGCGACGATTGCGGCATCGTGGGACGCGCCCGAAAGCATCAACTGCGAGACGAAGAGCGGCTGTGCATCGACTTTGCCGTCGACGGCCAGGCCGCGCAGCAACCCAAAATCGCTCGCGTCGACGTTCGCCGGAGTCAGGATCGTCTCGGTGAGGTTCTGTCCCGTGCGCGCCTGATCATTCTTGTAAGTGAGCACGTCGGTACCGGCGCCGGCCGGCGCCGAGGAGGAGGAAGTCGACGACGAAGACGACGACGCTGACGAGGAGCTCTGAGAGGAGCTCGACACAGGGTTCGGCGCGGGCGCGGAACCCTCGCCGCCGCAGGAGGCGAGTACGGCGGCCCACACGACAAGCACGACGAGGCCGGCCCGAATCGGCCGGCGAACTTTAGACGCGTGGGAGACGTTCAAGCCGTCGGTCCGAGACGATCGATACGCATGGCGCAATCCCCTCGCGACTTGCAATCCCTGCCGCGCGACGCGCGAATGATACCCGCGTCGGCGTGCGTCCAATGCGCCGCGCCGGGAAAAGTTTCCTGCCTATCGTGCAGCGGGGCCGCCCCGTTCCCCGGTAACCGTCTCATAACCCCGGCGCTACCGACACCGCTACCGCCCCGCGCCCAGTATCGCGGCACCGCGACGCAAGACGCCGCCGACACGAACTCCTGGGAGCACTCCGATCGCCTTACGACTGGGACACGCGCGGCAATTTCACCGAGCACCGACGCTCGCTCGTCTCGCCGCGTCCGCCCTAGTCGCGCTGTTGCCACCGGCCGGGCAGCCGGCGGCTGCCGCGCCCGAGAGCGAGGCCTCGAGCACTGGTTCGCTCAACGGCAGCTTCGGCCCCGACGGCTTCACGTTGCAAAGCGCGGACGGGCAGAACGTCATTCATATACGCGGCAATCTGTCGCTCGATTACCGACGCTTCGAGGACTCGTATACCCCCTCCACGGCCGATGGATTCCTCGTGCGCAAAGCCCGTCCGACCCTCGAGGGGACGCTCGCCGGCATGTTCGACTTTCGCCTGATGCCGGACTTTGCGCAGGGCAAGACGGTCCTGCAGGATGCGTGGGTCGCCGCGCGCATCGAGAAGTGGCTCGCTTTTCAGATCGGCAAGTTCAAGTCCCCCGTCGGGCTCGAGAGACTGCAGCTCGAGGAGTTCTCCCGGTTCATCGAGGCCTCCCTCACGTCCGATCTGCTGCCCTATCGTGATATCGGGCTCGAAGTGCGCGGCGATATTGCCCAGGGGCTTCTCAGTTACCAGCTCGGGGTATTCGGCGGCGCTCCCGACGGTCAGAGTACCGATTCGAACAGCACGCCGGATTTCGGCTTGTCAGGCGGCAGATTCGTCTGGAGCGGCCGCCTGTTCGCCAGGCCCTTCCAGAGGTCGGAGTGGCGAGCGCTGAATGCGCTCGGAATCGGCATCGCGGCGACCTATGTCAATGCATCCGGCACGACGACGACGGCCTCGACGACGAGCCTTCTCGCAAACTACAAAACGACGGGTCAGCAAGCGCTCCTCTCGTATAGGGGCAATAGCGCAGTCGATTTCAACAACGCCACGATCGCGGACGGCATCGAGAGACGCCTGGTACCGCAAGCGTACTATTACATCGGCCGCTTTGGGCTGCTCGCCGAGTACGTGCAGGCAAAGCAGCAGGTTTTTCGACAACTGAGTGCGACGAGCTCCCGCAGCGCAACGCTCGACAACCGCGCGTGGCAGGTGCAGGGCTACCTTTTTCTGACCGGAGAGCAGGAGACTTACGATCGGCCGGTCGTGCCACGCCGCAGCATTGCCCAGGGCGGTATCGGTGCGTGGGAGATCGTGGCTCGTTATCACGACTTGCGGTTCGATGAGGCGGCTTTCGTCGGAGGCGCCGGCTCGTTCGCGAACCCGGCGACTGCCGTACGCCATGCGCGCGCGATCGGGGTCGGCATCAACTGGTACCTCGTGCGAAACGTGAGGATCCAGCTCGATTTCGAGCAGACGCGCTTCGAGGGTGGCGCGTCGAACGGCAACCGCCCCGATGAGCGTGCGCTCACGTCGCGCTTCATGCTGGAGTTCTGAAATCCGAACCCGCTCAGCGTGCTCCGGCCCTCGCAAACCGCCGCTTGATTGCGCGGGAGACGTCCTCGAGCTCGCGGATGCCGAGTGCGGTCGCACAGGCAAAGAACGCCGAAGCGCCGACCACGATCACCGCGACGAGGGATCCGAGCTTCGGCCAGAAGCGCTGCGTAGCCCAGTGCGCAAGGAGGAAGTGATTGCCCGCCCAGCACACGGCGGCAAGGAGAGCCGAAGCAGCGGCGAGGCGCATCAGGAGCGATACGAGCGCCGCCGACTCGAGCCGCCCTAGATGGCGGCGCATGATGAAGTACAGGATGAGGAAGTTCGAGGTCGCGATGCATGCCGTCGAGAACGCGAGCCCCCGGTGGCCCCAGCCGAAATGCATCGTGAACAGCCAGTTGAGAAAGAGATTCAGCGCGACCGCAAAGAAGCTCACTACCATCGGCGTCTTGCGCCGATCGATCGCATAAAAGGCGTTGACGAGGACCTTCAGCGCCGCGTAGCCACAGAGCCCGAGCGCATAGAATTCGAGGGCTCCAGCCGCCTGCTCGGCATCGAAGGCCGTGAAGTGCCCGTGCTGATAGAGCACGGACATGATGGGACCTGCGAGCAGGATGAGTCCGATGCTGGCAGGAATGGTGAGAAGAAACGCGAGCCGCATGCCGCGCGCGAGCTCGCTGCGAAATGCAACCGTGTTTCGGGCCGCCGCCATGCGAGCGAGCAGCGGCAGCGAGACCGTGCCGAGCGCCACGCCGAACACACCGAGCGGCAGCTGCATGAGCCTGAAGGCGGTGGCGAGCCAGTACACCGAGCCGTCCTGCAGGCGTGAGGCGAACGCGGAGTTCACGAGCACGTTCACCTGGGTCGCACTCGCCGCGATGACCGACGGGCCCATGAGCCGCAGGATCGCCTCGATCCCCGGGTCGCGCCACGCGAAGTCCGGGCGGAAGCGGTAGCCGACGCCGCGCACCGCCGGAAGCTGAACCGCGAGTTGCAGGGCTCCGCCGATCAGCGTGCCGATCGCAACGCCGAGCAGCGCCTTCGGACCGAAGGCAGGATCGAGCCACCATCCGAGGGCGACACCCGCAATGATCGAGCCGAGATTGAAGAAGCTCGAGGCCATCGCCGGCACGCCGAAGATGCTCCGCGAATTGAGCAGCCCCATCGCGAGTGCCGCGAGCGAGACGAGCAGAATGAACGGGAACATGACGCGCGTCAGGTGCACGGTGAGCGCCGCCTTGGCGCCCGTGAACCCTCCCGCCAGCACCGACACCAGCCAGGGCGAGAAAATGATGCCGGCGATGGTGATCGCGCTGAGCGTGATCACGGTGAGCGTTGCGACTTTGTTCGCAAGGCGCCACGCGGCTCGATCTCCCTGCGTCGCCAGCGTCTTGCTGAAAGTCGTGACGAATGCGGTCGAGAGCGCGCCCTCGGCGAACAGATCGCGCAGCAGATTCGGGATGCGGAAGGCGATCGTGAAGGCATCCATCAGCGCGCCGCCCCCGAAGAGCGCTGCGAAGATCTGCTCGCGTGCCACACCGAGCACGCGGCTACACATGACGTAAAGGCCGACCATGCCCGCGGCGCGCGTGTCGAGCTTCTCGGCGCGCGGTGAGGCGCCGACGGGTTCTGCGGGATGCGAAGATGTGTTCAAGTTACTTATTGATCAACATTATAAGTACTTGAAATATCCCACGAAAGAATTCGAGAAAGAAAGTGCTGCGGCGGGCGCCCGACGCTTGGCCGAGTGCGACGCATCCCTCGTATTACACCAATGTCACGCATCGAGTGTTAATCGAAGCGGACGCCGGCCGTTAGCTTGTCCAAGGGAAGCATCGTCTCACGGAGGACCGGACTGCTTCAGTGCAACGGTGGATCGGGTTTCTAAGCGCACTCCCTCCGGTCGAATTGGAAGTGGACGATGCGGGGGCGGGGATGCAGTTGCATCCCTGCCCCTTCTTGCATCAGCTGCGCTGAGATACGTCCGCGTGCCCGTGCGCGTGCGAGCGGCCGAATGCGCCGAGGTGAATCAGCGCCTCCCGATCGCGCTCCTCACTGTTGACGGTTGCGCGCACTCGAAGGATGTCGCGCCGAGCGACGAGCCCGACGAGGGATGAGTCTTCGCGACGGAGAATGGGGATGCGGCCCACCTGCGTCTCTGCCATGCGATCGGCGATTACGCCGACGATCTCATCTTCGTATCCGACGACGAGATTGCGGCCGGCGAGCTGCTCGGCGAGCGTTCCGGTGCGATGCCCGTCCATCATCCAGGCGAGCGCGTCCGTGCGTGAGACGAGGCCGACGACCCGACCCGAGGCGTCGACGACGGGATAGCTCTTGTGCCGGCGCGGAGCATCCGGAGTCGTGAAGAACTTCACGACCTCCCCGACCGGCATGTCCGCGGGCAGCGTGTCGACGGGTGTCGCCATCACCTCCTGCACTCGCATCAGCTGGAACGGATCGACGCTGTACTCGCGTGTGATGTGATAGCCCCGGCGCGCGATTTTCTCGGTAAGAATCGAGCGCTTGAGCAATAGCACGGTCGTTGCGTATGCAGTCGCGCTCGTGACGGCGAGCGGCAGCAGCGCGTTGTAATCGTGCGTGAGCTCGAGTGCGAACAACATCGCCGTGAGCGGCGCGCGCATCGTGCCGCCCATCATTGCGGCCATGCCGAGCAGAGCCCAGAACGCTGGATCGCCCACGGGCATCACATTGCCGACGAGGCGGCCGACCACTCCACCCATGATGAGCAGCGGGGCGAGCACACCGCCCGAGGTGCCCGAGCCGAGAGCGACCGACCAGATGATCGATTTCACGAACATCACGCGAAGCGAGGTCGCGTTGTCTACGGTCCCGCGGAGCAGTGCACCGATATTGTCGTAGCCCACACCGAGCGCGTGGGGGGATACGAGTCCTCCGATGCCGATCACGATGCCGCCGAGCGCGGGCCACCACATCCAATGAATGGGCAGGCGCTGGAAGAAGTCCTCCGACTTGTAAACCATCTGCGTGAGGATGCCGGAGGAGACACCACCGATGATTCCCATGGCGGCGCACAGAAGCAGCCCAATCGGGCCCACGGCATGGCTCGCCTCCATCGGGAAGAGCGGGCCGGGACCGAGCAGCCAGGGGCGCCAGACCGCCGCGACGATAGAGGCGACCGCGACCGGCACGAAGCTGCGCGGCTTCCATTCGAAGAGCAGCAGCTCGACTGCCAGCAATATCGCGGCGATCGGCGTACCGAACGTTGCCGACATGCCCGCCGCCGCGCCCGCAACGAGCAGCGTTTTGCGCTCGGCGGGTGAGAGGTGAAACATCTGCGCGAACAGGGAGCCGAGCGCGCCACCCGTCATGATGATCGGGCCCTCGGCTCCGAACGGACCGCCCGTGCCGATGGAGATCGCAGAGGACAGCGGCTTCAACACCGCGACCTTCGCGTCGATCCGGCTGCGCCCGATGAGGATTGCCTCGATAGCCTCGGGAATTCCGTGGCCGCGAATGCGCTCCGACCCGTACCGAGCCATGAGGCCGACGATCAGACAGCCGACGACCGGGACCAACAGCGCAAAGTCCCCGTAGGGCGTGCCGACCGGCGTCACGTGCACGACGCTCCAGCGCCCGTAATAGGCGAGGTTCGTGACGATGTCGATCAGGTGCAGGAGAGCCCACGCGGCAGCGGCGCCGCCCGTGCCAACGACCAGCGCCATCCCACTGAGGGCCAGCAGCCGGAGGTCGGCGGTGAAATCGCGAAGGGGATCGCCGGAGTGATGCGAGGTTTTGCGGTGGGGAACCGTCGGCTCGGCGGCACTGGGCGCGGACACGGCTGGTTTCGGCATAGCCTCACATGAGCTGAAACGGGGGGGGCGCAGCGTGCCACGAACGGCGCGCGGCTGGAATTTTAGCATGACCTTTCTTTGACGTGCTTCTCGCGTTCAAGCCGCAGCGCGTGCCGCGCGTCCCGCGGCGAGCCACAGCACCCCGGTGAGCCCCACGGCCGCGGGTACGATGAGCACCGCTGTCGCAAGTGAGCTGGCATCCGAGAGTGCCCCGATCAGCGGCGGTGAGAGCACGTCTCCGAACAAATGGATCGCGAGCACGCTCAGGGCCACCGCCGAGGCGCGCTCCCAGGGTGCAGCGAGATTGACGATGATGGAGTTGACCGGCCCCGTCGACATGAAGAGCAACAGCTCGGCAGCGACGATCGCTGAGTAATAGATCGCGGGCGTCGTAGCCGTGAGCGCGACCGCGGCTAGAGGCGCGGCGGCGAAAGCCGTGAGCGCGCACAGCCAGTAGTACGCCTCGCGAGAGGACTTGAGCCATCGGTCGCCGAGCCAGCCTCCGGCGAATGTGCCCGCGAAGCCCGTCACCACGACGATCGCACCGAAGCCGGTCGTCGCCGCAGGTCCCGGCACTCCACGCACGCGCTCGAGAAAAGTGGGCATCCAGAACGCGAGGCCTCCGAGCGCGAAGGTATACGCGGCATAGCCGAGCACCGTCAGCACATACG
>DATNFW010000045.1:0-35880 GCA_035606175.1 Steroidobacteraceae bacterium
CCGAGGCGAGCGGCTCGGTGCGCGGCTCCCCAAGTGTGAACCAGTCCCCCGGATCGGCGCGCACGGCGAGGGGCCGGACGCGCCCGAGCGCCCGGCCGTCGCGCAGCGACAGATCGGACTGCTCGAGATACAGCAGCTCGAATCCACGTGCCTGCGCGGCAAGCAGCATGGCGAGTGTCGAGTCCTTCGCGTAGTGGATCGCCGCGATCGGGTCCATGACGACCGCGAGCCTGGGGCGAGTATTTGACATACGGCGCGCCATCATAAAACAGCGCCGCGGCCGCGGCGCGCCTCAGCGACTGCCGGTTCTTGTGCAAAACGTGACGTGTCTGGCATAGCAGGGGGTATGCCGATATGTTAAAAACCGCGGCAACTCCAGCTCGGACGAGCCACCATTACGGTTTCCGGTGGATGCATGGACTAGGAGATCGATCGACGTGACCGGCGCCAATACGAAGCTCCAGGGCCTCAAGGTACTGGTCATCGACGACAGTAAGACGATCCGCCGGACGGCCGAGACGCTTCTCGCGAAGGAGGGCTGCGAGGTCTACACGGCCATCGATGGGTTCGATGCGCTTGCCAAGATTGCCGACACCCACCCGGATATCGTGTTCGTGGACATCATGATGCCGAGGCTCGACGGTTATCAGACCTGCTCGCTGATCAAGCACAACAAGGTTTTTCGCTCGATCCCGGTCATCATGCTCTCGTCGAAGGACGGCCTCTTCGATCGCGCGCGGGGCCGTATCGTCGGATCGGAGCATTACCTCACGAAGCCGTTCACCAAGGACGAGCTCCTCAACGCGATCGAGACGCACATCGGGAGATGAAGGCCATGCCTCTCATTCTGATCGTCGACGATTCCCCGACCGAGGTGCACGTGATGAAGAAGGCTCTCGAGCGCCACGGTTACCGCACCGCTGCGGCCGCGGATGGAGCCGAGGGCATCCGGCTCGCGCGCGAGATGAGCCCCGATCTGATCTTCATGGACGTGGTCATGCCCGGGATGAACGGCTATCAGGCGACCCGTACTCTGGTGAACGATCCCAAGACCCGCACCATCCCCATCATCATGGTCACCTCCAAGGGCCAGGAGACCGACAAGATCTGGGGCTTGCGCCAGGGCGCCGTCGACTACATGGTCAAGCCCGTCTCGCCGGACCAGCTCGTCGCGAAGGCCCAGGCGACGCTCTCGAGCTGAGCCGCGCAGGCGATGGAGGGGGTCTCTCTCAAGTCTCTGCGCGACCGGCCCTTCGAGCTCCTGAAGGAGCTCGAGCGGCGCGGACGCGCGGTCTCGGCACAATCCGGGCAGGAAGGCCAGGGCGGGCGCGAATGGGTCGGCGTCGCGCTGCGCATGGCCGGGGAGCTCTTTCTCGCGGCACGC
Source organism: Steroidobacteraceae bacterium (assembly GCA_035606175.1). Taxonomy (GTDB): domain Bacteria; phylum Pseudomonadota; class Gammaproteobacteria; order Steroidobacterales; family Steroidobacteraceae; genus JASHUC01. The sequence continues at coordinate 1,385 of DATNFW010000045.1, forward strand.
GAGGAGACGCGCGAGGTGCTGTCCGTGCCGCCGGCGCTGACTCGCGTGCCGGGTGCGAAGTCCTGGATTCGCGGGCTCGCGAACGTACGGGGTCAACTGCTGCCCGTGATCGACCTGCGGCAGTTCATCGGCAGCGGTGTGGCGCCCGCGACGCGCAACACGCGCGTCCTCGTCGTCAATCATCGCGAGATCCCCGCGGGGCTGCTCGTCGATGAGGTGCTCGGCTTCCGGCGCTTCGCGGAGAGCGAGTTCTCGGGCGATGCGCCGCCGACGGTCGCGCGCTGCGAGCGCTATCTCGCCGGCGCGTTTCGCCGCGGCGAGGAGCACTGGCCGGTCCTCTCGCTGCGCTCGATTCTCGAGAGCCCCGCCTTCGCCGAGGCCGCCGCATGATTGACCAACGTTCAACGAGACGAGGAAGAATGGCACCGTCATGAGCGATTCTACCCCGGCTCCGAGGGGCGCGATGCCGCCTGCCGCCGAGCGTGCTGCTGCCGCCCGCGGGATCGATCGTCTCAGTGTTGTGGTCGCAGTCGCGGCGGTGCTGACGCTCGCCGCGGTGGCCGCGGGGGCGATCGGCATCGCATCCGGGGCGGCCGCGCCGCCTGCCGGCGCCTGGCTCCCGGTGCTTCTCGGCGCCGCTACGCTCGCCGCGCTCGGGACGCTGTGGCTCGGTCTCGCGAGACTGCGCCGCACGACGGTGCAGCAGCAGCAGGCCGTAGAGTCGCAGCGCCTCGAGAGCGACCGCAACCAGCAAGCGATCTTGAGGCTTCTCGATGAGCTCTCGAGTCTTGCCGACGGCGATCTCACCGTGCAGGCGACCGTCACCGAGGACATCACCGGCGCGATCGCGGACTCGATCAACTACGCCGTGGATGCGCTGCGCGGACTCGTGGCGACCATCAATCACTCGGCGATTCAGCTCGACGGGGCGGCCCGGCAGACGCAGGCCCTCTCCCAGCATCTCGCCAAGTCGAGCGGCGCCCAGTCGAAGCAGATCGCAGCTGCGACGGAGACTGCCGGGGCGGTGGCCGCGGCAACCGAGGAGGTTTCGAACAATGCCGAGCGCGCCTCTGACGTGGCGCGCCACTCCGTCGACGTCGCCCACAAGGGCGGCGATGCCGTGCGGCGCACGATCGACGGCATGAACGCCATCCGCGAGACGATCCAGGAGACCTCCAAGCGCATCAAGCGACTCGGCGAGAGCTCCCAGGAGATCGGCAACATCGTCGAGCTGATCAACGATATCGCCGAGCAGACGAACATCCTCGCGCTCAACGCCTCCATTCAGGCCTCCATGGCCGGGGAGGCAGGCCGCGGCTTCGCGGTCGTCGCGGACGAGGTACAAAGACTCGCGGAGCGTGCCGCGAACGCGACCAAGCAGATCGAAGTCCTGGTGCGCACCATCCAGACGGACACCAACGAAGCCGTCGTGTCGATGGAGCGCAGCACCACCGACGTGGTGGGCGGGGCGCTGCTCGCCGAGAATGCCGGCGCGGCGCTCGAGGAGATCGAGCAGGTATCGAATCAGATCGCGAGTCTCGTGCAGAACATCTCGGCGAGTTCCCGCCAGCAATCGTCCGCGGTGCAGAACATCGCGCGGAACATGGGTGTCCTCAAAGAGATCAGCGCCCAGACCGCCGATCAGACGAGCGCCACTTCCGTGTCGATCGCGAAGCTGGCGGAGCTTTCGGCCGGGTTGCGCAAGGCGGCCGCCGGCTTCCGGCTGCCTACCGCGCCCGAACCGCCCGCGGGACGATCCGAGCCTCATGCGCCGGCTCGGCCCGCGGAGGCTCGCGGACCAGGGGAGGCACGCGCTGCCGCAGAGCCGCGCGCGCCGGCCCGCTCGGTATCGGCCGTCGGCAGTCCGTGAGGGCGGCACGGCCGCTTCGGCACACGCGAAGGATTGACGTTTCCCCATGCCTGAAATCGCCTCTCAGACAGTCGAATTCGTCGGTCGCGAGCTGAACGTCGCCCTCGCCGAGGCGCGCTCCGCCCTCGAGGCCTACGTCGAGCAGCCGCAAAACCTGTCTCTGCTCGAGCGCTGCACGCGCGAGCTGCATCAGGTGCTTGGCGTGCTGCGCGTGCTCGAGATCTACGGCGGCGCGCTGCTCGCAGAGGAAATGGAGCAGGTCGCGCGTTATCTGGTCGCAACCGCCGACGAGCGCAAGAGCCAGGCGGAGGCTCTCGATGCGCTGATGCGCGCCATGGCGCAGCTGCCGAGCTATCTCGAGCGCGTGCTCGCCGGGGGACGCGATCTGGCGCTCGTACTGCTTCCGCTGCTCAACGATCTGCGCGCCGTGCGCGGCAGCGCGCTCCTGTCCGAGGGGACGCTGCTGCTCCTCAACCTCAAATCCGATCGCGAGGCGCAGCCCGCCGCCGCGGAGCCCGGCGAGCCGGTGCTCACGGTCGAGCAGTGGGCTCGACGGCTGCGGGCCCGCTTCCAGGTGGGGTTGATCGGCTGGATACGCGGCGAACGGCTCGACGAGAATCTCGAGGTCCTCGCGAGCGTCGCGCAAAAGCTCGAGCAGATTGCTACGCGGCAGCCGGTGTTCCAGCTTTGGTGGGTGGTCGGCGCCGTGCTCGAGGCGCTGCGCGATGAGGGACTCGAGGGCGGCGTGTCGGTCAAGCGGCTACTCGGCCTCGCCGACCGGGAAATCAAGCGGCTCTACGAGCAAACCGAGGCGCGCTACGCGGAGTCCCCGCCCGTCGAGCTGCTCAACAATCTGCTCTATTACGTCAGTCGTGCGAACGCCTCCGGGCCGCGCGTGACGGCCGTGCGCGCTTCGTTCCGCCTCGCAGAGCTGCTGCCGGTCGATGAGTCCGTCGAGCAGGAGCGCGAGAGCCTGTCTGCCCCGAGCGTGAAGCTCATGCAGACCGTCGCAGCGGCGATCCGCGAGGACCTCGCGCGCGTGAAGGACGTGCTCGATATCTTCGTGCGACGCGGCGCGGGTCAGATCGATGAGCTCGCACCTCAGGTGCAGCTGCTGCGCAAGATCGGAGACACGCTCGGGGTGCTCGGCCTCGGGGAGCTGCGCGCGAGCGTGCAGCGCGAGACGGAGCGCCTCGAGCAGATCGTCGCGGGTCGGGCGAAGCCGGACGAGGCGACGCTCGTCGAGATCGCCGCAACCCTCATTGGCGTCGAGGACCGGCTCGACGATCGGCTCGTGGGCATGATTCTGCCCCGCGCATCGTCGTCAGCCGGGGGCGAGGACGCCGATGCGGACTTTCGCGAGGTCCAGGCCGCGGTTCTGCGCGAGTGCATCCTCAATCTCGCGCGTTTGAAAGAGTCGATCGCCCAGAGCGTCGGGGGCACGCTCGATGCGGCGGGGCTCGACGGTTGGCACGAGCTGATGAGAGGACTGAAGGCGGGCCTGCTCATGCTCGGCAAGACGCGTGCGGTCGAGCTGACCGAGGCGTTGCACGCCCGCCTGAGGCCCGTGATGCAACCGGGGGGCGTAGCGCTTGCCGGCAGCGGTCTCGACCGGCTCGCAGATGCGATCGTCAGTCTCGAGTACTACATGGAGACGCTGCAGGCCGGACGCAGCGACCCGTGGTACATGCTCGACAACGCACAGTCGTGCCTGCAGGCGCTCGATGAGCTGCCCGCTCCGATGGTGCCGACCGTGGCGCCCCTCGATCATGGCCGAGCCGCGTCGTCCGAGAGTCCCGCTGCGGGACTCGGGACTGCTTTTGCGGAGACAGTGGCGCTCCGGCCCGTTCTGCGCGAGCTGCAGCAGCCTGTCGCGCCCGCCCTGGAGACTCGAGCAGCGGAGGCGGCGCATGCGGCGACAACGGCGCAGCCACCGATGGTACAGCCAGGCGCATCGCCGCAGCCGGTCGGTATGCCGCCGACGCTCGCTGCGCGCCACACCTCGGGTGCGCTCGCCGAGCATGCCGATCCGGAGCTGGTGAAGCTCTTCATCGAAGAGGCGCGCGAGGAGCTCGAGAAGATCACGAAGCAGTTCCCCATCTGGGATCAGAATCCGCTCGAGCAGAACGCGCTCGCGACCGTGCGACGCTCGTTCCACACGCTCAAGGGCAGCGGCCGCATGGTCGGCGCGCGCGACCTCGCGGAGCTCGCGTGGGCCATCGAGAATCTGCTCAACCGGCTGCTCGACAACACGCTCGCCCGCACGCCCGCCATCGTGGGAACGGTGCGCGAGGCGCTCGCCGCGTTGCCGCAGCTGATCGAGCAGCTCGAAACGGGAGCGCCTCCGGCAGTAGATTTCGCATCGATCGTTACACGCGCGCATTCGCTCGCTGCCGGTCGCGGGCCGGGTGCGCTCGCGGATGGCGACTCCGAGGAGTTGTCGAGCCTTGCGGCGGCGCCTGTCGGCGCCGCCAGGCCCGAGGCACGCTCACCAGGCGGCAGTGCGCCGCCGGCGGGCGCAACCGCGGGGCTCGATAGGTCGCGAGTTGCTGCGGCTTCAACGGTCGCGGAGCAGCGTGCTCCCGCTCGAGCGTCGGGAGAGAGTGAGACGCCGCGATCGAGCGCCGCGATTGCGGGCGAGGCCGAGAGCGCTCACAGAGTCGTTGAAGCCGGGGAGATCGACGAGGCCGAACCAACCGGGAGCAGCGCGGCGACTCAGCGCGGAGATGAGGCGCTGCGCGAGATCTATGCGCGCGAGACCGCCGCGCACATTGCCGTGGTGCGAAGCTTTCTCGCACGCGCGGCCGGAAGGCCGGCGCCGCACGAGCTTCCCGAGGAGGTCTACCGCGCCTGCCACACGCTCTCCGGCAGCTCGAAAATGGCCGAAGCGCGGCACGGGGTACGGCTCGCGCAGCCGCTCGATCACTGGCTGCGCAAGGCGTTCGACAGCGGAGTCGGACTTCTCGAGACCGATCTCACGCTCATCGCAGAGTGCATGTCGGCGATGGAAGCGGTCGCCGCGCACCTCGACGAGTCGACCGCCTACTTCGTCTCGCACGCGAGCCTCTATGAGCGGATTGCGGCCGCCGAGAAGGGTCTCGACCGGCGGATCGCGGACAGTGTCGAGGCGGCGGCGGCAACCGGCGAACATCGCGCGCCCGCGCAGGCGCCTGAGTCGCAGCCGGAGGGACTCGGCTCAACGCCCGCCTCGGCGGGTGAGCCGCCGGTCGACTTCGATCCTGACGTCGCGAGCATATTCACTGAGGAGGCGACGGAGCTGATCGAAGCCGCGGAGTCGGCGCTCGGCGCGTGGCGCGCCGAGCCGGCGAGCGGGGAGCGGCTCGCAGCCCTCAAACGTCCGCTGCACACGCTGAAGGGCGGCGCTCGCATGGCGGGCATCATCGCCATGGGCGATCTGAGCCACGAGCTCGAAACGCTTGTCAATCAACTCGACAGCGGGGCTGCGCCGCGCAACGACTCGACATTCGATGCGCTGCAGGCGAGCCTGGATACTCTCGCAAACATGCGCGACAACGTGGCGGCCGGCCGCGGCGTCGCCCCTGCGCGCGAGCTCATTGCGCGGTTGCGGGCGCTCGCGCGCCCGGGAGCCGGCGAGCAAGAGCCAGAACGAGAACGACAACGGGAACGCGAACAGGAAACTTCGCCCGCGCCGCGCGAGAGCGCAGGCTCGGAACCCGATGCCGGCGGGCCGCACGCTGCACCAGCGCCGGAACGGCCAGCTGCACAGCCGCCTCTCGCCCCGCGCCTCGAACCCGCACGGGTCACGGCAGATCAAGTCACGGCAGATCGAGAGACCCCTGCGCGACCGGCATCGGCTGGCGAGCCGGCATTCGATGAAACCGAACCGCAGCTGGCGCGCGCATCGGCGCTCGACGCTGCGCAGCAGCGGGGAGCACCCGCGCTCGACCGTGAGCCTCAGACGCTCGGAGCGGAGTCTTCCCCCGGTGCCGCGGAGGAGAGCTGGTCGGCCCCGCTTCCCGTGCCGCCCGGTCGGGAGCCCGTGGCGCCCTCCGATCGGCCGGAGATGGCGCGCGTCGATGCCGAGCTGCTCGATCAGCTGCTCAACATAGCGGGCGAGGTGAGCATCTCGCGCGCAAGGCTCGAGCAGCAGCTCGGGTCGATCGACTTCAATCTGGGCGAGCTCTCGCGCACCGTCACGCGCTTGAAGGAGCAGCTGCGCAAGCTCGAGATCGAGACCGAGAAGCAGATCCTGCACCGTCACGAGGACGAATCAGGCCATCGCAGCGAGTTCGATCCGCTCGAGCTCGATCGCTACTCGACGATTCAGCAATTCTCCAGAGCGCTCGCGGAGACGGCGAGCGACGTCGCGAGCATTCAGCAGCTGCTCGAGACCATGACGCAGGACACGCAGAATCTTCTGCAGTTGCAGGCGCGCACGGTCACCGAGCTGCAGAACGGGCTCATGCGCACGCGCATGGTGCCGTTCCAGCGCCACGTGCCGCGCCTCGCGCGCATCGTGCGCCAGGCGGCGGCCGACACCGGCAAACGCGCGGAGCTCACGGTCGAAGGGGCCGCGGGCGAGCTCGACCGTCAGGTGATCGAGCGCATGACGCCGGCGTTCGAGCACATGCTCCGCAACGCCGTCGTGCACGGCATCGAGCCTGCCGAGGAGCGCGCAGCGCGCGGCAAGCCCGAGACCGGCACGATCCGGCTCGCGCTGCAGCGCGAGGGCGCCGAGGTGATGGTGCGCATCAGCGACGACGGAGCCGGGATGAACCTGCAGGCGATCCGCAGCAAGGGCGTCGCGCTCGGGCTGCTCGAGCCGGGGCAGACGATCTCAGACGAGGATGCGATGCAGCTCGTCCTGGAGCCCGGGTTCTCGACGGCCGGCACCGTTACGCAGCAGGCGGGCCGCGGCGTCGGCATGGACGTGGTTGCAACCGAGATCAAGCGCCTCGGCGGCGCACTGCACATGGAGAGTCGCGCCGGCGAGGGTACGCAGTTCACCATCCGCCTGCCGTTCACGCTCGCCATCAGCCACGCCCTCGTCGTGCGCACGGGAGACGAGTATTACGCTCTGCCGCTGCCGACCGTCGAAGGCGTGCTGCGGCTCAACAAGGCGGAAGTCGGCGCGCACCTGGGCCGGGATGCCCCGAGCTTCGAGCACAGCGGCCAGCGGTACCGATTCCAGCATCTCGCCACCTTCGTCGGACTCGAGCCCTCGCAGCTTCCGGAAGGGGACTTGACCGTGCCCGTCGTGCTCGTGCGCGCGGGCGATCACTCGACGGGCCTCGTCGCGGACGAGCTCGTCGGCAGTCGCGAGATCGTGGTGAAGTCGGTCGGTCCGCAAATCTCCTCGATCCGCGGCATCTCCGGGGCGACGATCCTCGGCGACGGGCGCATCGTGATCATTCTCGACATCGGTGCGCTCGTGCGTGGAGAGTGGCGCGGCCGCGGGCCGCAGACGGCCTCGCGGGAGCGGGGCGACCGCCGCACGTTCGCGCTCGTGGTGGACGACTCGATCACCGTCCGGCGGGTCACACAACGTTTGCTCGAGCGCAACGGCATGCGCGTGCTCACTGCGCGCGACGGCATGGATGCGGTATCGATCCTGCAAGAGAACGTGCCCGACATCATCCTGCTCGACATCGAGATGCCGCGGATGGACGGCTACGAGGTCGCGGCGCACGTGCGCGGCGATCCGCGCCTCAAGAATGTGCCGATCATCATGATCACCTCGCGCGTCGGGGAGAAGCATCGCGCGCGGGCGATCGAGCTCGGCGTGGACGATTATCTCGGCAAGCCGTACCAGGAGGCGCAGCTCCTCGATGCCATCGCCCCGCTCGTGGAGCGCCATCGCCACTCGCGCGCCGACCGGCGGCAGGCCGAGCTCGACGCGGCGGCGGCGAGCTGACACGCGGAGCGGAGTGCTTGAGCGCGCGGAGGTCGCATGGCTGAGCGGGTCGCAGAAATCTACAGTCTGTTGATTCCTCTGATCGACGGCCGGCTCATCATCCCGCGGGCCTGCATCGCAGAGGTCGTGGGCTTTCAAACTCCCTCCGAGATGACCGGCGCGCCGCCGTGGTACGTCGGCACGATCGCGTGGAACGGACGCCAGATCCCGCTCGTCTCGTTCGAGGGGGCTTGCGGGCAAAGCATTCCTCCCGCATCCGGGCGCTCGCGCATCGTGATCTTCCACAGCATCGGGACACGGCTCGAGGGAGGCTATTTCGGCCTTGTCTCGCAAGGCTTCCCGCAGCTCGTGCGCGTCAGCTCCGACGTCGTGCGGCCGGACAACTCCCGAGCATTCTCCGAGCGCTCCCCGATCGTCTGTCAGGTGCGCATGGTGAACGAGACCCCGTGGGTGCCGGACCTCGAGCGGCTCGAGGACATGATCGCGGACGAGACGCGGACGGCGTAGCGTTCCTGCGCGTGCCGCGGTCCTAGTGAGCCGCCGGTCGCCTGGTCTCGAGTCCCGGTGTCGGCCTGCTGGAGCCCTTGCGCGCCGGTGCGACGAACCCGGGATTCGCGATCGTGAAATGGCGGACCTCGAAGACGCGCGGTTTGCTCGGGTCTACCCGCCGCTCGCCGACGATGCGTCGACGAGCTTCTTTTGGCTGGAGTCCCAGCCGTCAGTCGCGACGATGGTTCCAAGGTTCTGCGTCGCGAGGCGCTTGTCCGGCGTGTAAGCGCTACCGGAATTCAGATATGGCGCGTAGCGTGCGCGGTAGGTCGGCTGTGAGGTGTCGACCGGCGCCGTATTGTTCGACACGACGAAATCGAGGCCGATCGCAGGGTCGTTGATCTCGGATCGAATGACCGGGGTGTAGATTCCGGTAGGTTCGAGCCCTGAAAACGTTGCGACTCCGTTCGCATCGGCAAATGTGTGCTGGACCACTCCGCCGTTTGGGTCCTGCAGCTCGACCCAGACGTACGGAACGGGTGCGCTGACCGGCTTGGTCCAATCGGGGACGAGGTAGCCTGTGTTCGGATCGGGGACCGGGTCGCCGGGTACTTGATACTGCACCGAGACGTTGAGCGTCAAAGTAGGTGACACGTTCACAGTGACCGATGCGTTGACCGCCGGGTAGACGGGATTCGAGCACGAGACCGTGAAGACCGTCTTGGATGTGAGCGACGGAGAGGTCTGACTGCCGGAAGTCGCTAGTGATCCGGACAAGCCGTCGCCGCCTGAGCAGGTAGCGGAGTTTCGCGAAGACCAGGACAGGAGCACGGTATTGTTCGGGAACACGTCCGTAGCGTCCGCGGATATGCTGGCCTGAGGAGCTTCCCAGGCGGTCACTGTCGCACTCGCAATCGCATCCCCGTTTGCGCCCGAGCACGAGACGGTGTACGTCGAAGACTCGACGACGGTTTGAGTCTGGGAACCCGCCGTCGCGAGATTGCCGCTCCACCCGTTCGATGCGACGCAAGAGCTCGCATTTGTGGAGCTCCAGGTGAGCGTTACGGATGAGCCGATCTTCACGTCGGTCGTCGAGGCGCTGAGGGACACGGCCGGGGGTGCCGAGGAGCCGCCGCAGCCATGCAGAACCAACGCGATCGTGGCGATCGGCAAAGCGATTACGAGGCGACGAGGACTCGATATAGGACGGGGCACGAGCGTCCTGCTACTTATTCTCATTTCCGACCCCCTTCACGGCGCAACCCTCTGCGAGTCGGCGCATCGAGCCTGCGCCTCGAGTGAGCGCAAACTCAGTCTTGAGCTTTTCGCCGTGTGACCGGAACCTCTCCGTCGGGCAAATCAGCTTTTCCGTGCGCTGATCTGTAGCCGTATGGAGGGGACGTGAATGCGTCCATCGGAATCGGGCGGATGCGCGGCCAGGAATTCTGCAGCGACTTCGTCGATGAATAGCATGCGATCGGCGGCGCCGACCGGACTGGTGTAAGGGTGCCAGGCCGAGCGGAGCCAGCCGACGAAGGCGGCGCGATCCGCATGCACCATGTCTTTCGGGATGAGCCGGGCTTCATGCACTTCGAAGCCTGCGGCGCGCAGCCACTTTGCGTAGTCCTGTGGACCATGGAAGCCGTACGTGCTCTCGAAGCGCTCGAAGTCGCGCATCCAGCGCGGACGGCGCATGACGGCTTCAAAGGAGTCGATGACGGTTGCGACATTGCCGGCGCCGCCCATCTGCGCCACCACGCGCCCGCCCGGGCGCAGGGCTCGGGCAATACCGGCGATCACGGGTCGATGATCGCGGACCCAATGCAAAGCCGCGTTCGAGAACACCACGGTAAAGGCACTCTCGAACGGGAGCGCGGCGGCGTCGCCGCGCTCGAATGTGAGATTCGGGTGCGCGGTCTGCGCGAAGCGCTCTGCTGCGTGCCGCACCATGTCGGGCGATGAGTCCACTCCGACCACCCGTCCCTTCGGGACGCGAGCGGCGATTGCCGCCGTAATCCGGCCATCGCCGCAGCCCACGTCGAGCACCTCGTCGGTATCGGCGAGCTCGAGAGAGCCGAGCAGCTCGAGTGCCCACGACTCCTGGACTCTCGAGTGGCGCGCGTAGTCTTCGGCATTCCACTGATACATCGCTTCAGCCCGGGCGTGCGCGCGCGGCTCTCGAGGCTCTGAGCTTCGCGAGATCGACGCGCTCGACGGCGCGCTTCAGCACATCGATGCCGGCCACTTTTCCGGAGGCCTCCACCAGGTAGCGGTGGGAGACGACTACGGCGTATTCGCCGTACCCGATCGTATTTGGAGCCGAGGGCGGCTGCCACTGTTCGTGCACCTGCTCGTGCGCCGTGCGGCTGGATGCCCAGCGCACCAGCGTTTTGAGTCCGCCCGCGCCGCCCGTATCCTCGATCCGCAAAGTAATGTAATGACCCTGGGTGTCCCTGTACTGTGCCTCGGCTTCCGAAAGCGGAATTCCAAGCGCGGTAACCCGCTCCGCAGAGATGTCGCCGCGCGCAAGGTGATCGAGGGAGGCGGGCAGAAGATCACGCAGCCTCTCTGGAGCGAGGACATGAGCGAGGACGTGCGGCTTCCGATTCGCACTGTCGGGCGCTGCCGAGAGGACCGTGCTCGCAGCACAGGCGGCAGCGGCCGCAAGCAGGAACGCCATGGCGCGTGAGGTGAGCGGCATATCAGATATCTCCGAGTTGGTGCTGGATGGCGGCGAGTGCCGCGATCGCCGCGGTCTCGGTGCGCAGAACGCGCGGCCCGAGGCTCACAGCCTGGAATCCTGCGTGAACGGCCGTCTCGAGCTCGATTTCCGATAGCCCGCCTTCGGGGCCGATGAGCATGATCACGCCGGTTACCGACTGCAAATCGCGCAGGCGCGTTCCGCCTCGGGGCGAGAGTACGATCCGCGCCGCATCCGCAGCCGCCCCGGCGGTCGCAAGAAACGCGGTGAGGCTTGCCGGCAGGGCCACCTCCGGCACGCTGTTGCGGCCGCTCTGCTCACACGCCGCGACGGCGACCGCACGCCAGTGGCGCCGCTTCGACTCCGCCTGTTGCGGATCGAGCCGTACGACGCTGCGCTCCGTGATGAGCGGGACGATGCGCCGCACGCCGAGCTCTGTCGCCTTCTGTACGACGAAGTCCATGCGTTCGCCGCGCGAGATGCCCTGCGCGAGCGTCGCGGCGAGCGGAGACTCGCGCTCGATTGCGCGGTGCGCGCCCACCGAGACGAACACACGGTCCTTGCGGATCGCATCGATGCGCGCCTCGTACTCGCCTCCACGCCCGTCGAACACGGTCAAGGCATCGGCGGACTTCAGGCGCAGCACGCGAACGATGTGAGTCGCAGCCGGTCCGCTCACCTCAACTGCCGTGTGCGGCCTCAGCGCATCCTCCACGAATACCCGATTCAAACGCATGCCCGGCTCCGCCGGCAGGAGGCGGCGCAATCGCCTGCCAGGACTCGCGGAGATGCTGAGTCAAGCACGCGTCGCAAGCTCGATTCCCTCGCTTGCTACTTGGACCATGAGGTCGATCTCCTCGGGGGCGATCACGTACGGCGGCATGAAGTAGATCACATTACCGATCGGCCGCAGCAAAACGCCGCGTGCGAGGCCATGGCGGTAGACCGCAAGTCCGCGCCGCTCCTGCCAGGGGTAGGGCTCGCGCCGCGCTTTGTCGCGGACGAGCTCGACCGCTGCGATCATGCCGCGCTGGCGCACCTCGGCGATATGGGGATGCTCGGCGAGCGCGCCGATGCGCGCGCGCAAATGCGCTGCGAGCCCGCGGTTGCGCTCGATCACGCGGTCCTCGCGAAAGATGCGCAGCGTTGCACGCGCCGCCGCGCAGGCGAGTGCGTTGCCCGTGTAGCTGTGCGAGTGCAGGAATGCCTTGAGCTGCGTGTACTCGTCGTAGAAGGCCTCGTAGATCGGCTCGGTCGCGAGGACTACCGAGAGCGGCAGGTACCCGCCGGTCAATCCCTTCGAGAGGCACATCAGGTCCGGTCGAATCCTCGCCTGCTCGCAGGCGAACAGCGTACCGGTGCGGCCGAAGCCGACCGCTATCTCATCGGCGATGAGATGCACCTCGTAGCGATCGCAAGCCGCGCGCAGCAGCTCGAGGTACACCGGATCGTACATGCGCATGCCCGCCGCGCACTGCACGAGCGGCTCGACGATGACGGCTGCGGTCTCGTGCGCGTGACGCTCGAGCGCCGCCTGCAGGTGCGCGAACTTGCGCCGCGAATGATCCGACCACGACTCGCCGCGATCGCGCTCGAAACAGTCGGGAGACGGCACGGTGATCACGTCCATGAGAAGCGGTTGATAGATCGACTTGTAGAGCTCCACGTTGCCCACCGCGAGCGCACCGAGCGTCTCGCCGTGATAGCTCCCCGTGAGGGTGATGAAGCGGCGCTTGCCGGGGCGGCCCACGTTGCGCCAGTAGTGGAAGCTCATCTTCACGGCGACTTCCACCGCGGACGAGCCGTTGTCCGCGTAGAAGCAGCGCGTGAGCCCCGCCGGCGCGAGGGCGATCAGCTGCTCGGAGAGCTCGATGACCGGCTCGTGCGTGAAGCCGGCGAGGATCACGTGCTCGAGCCGCTCGAGCTGCTCGCTCACTGCCGCGTTGATGCGCGGATTTGCATGACCGAATAGATTGACCCACCAGGAGCTGATTGCATCGAGATAGCGCCGCCCAGCGAAGTCCTCGAGCCACACGCCCGCACCGTGCCGAATGGGGATGAGCGGCAGATGCTCGTGGTCCTTCATCTGTGTGCAGGGATGCCACACGTGCGCGAGGTCGCGTGCCACGTATGCGGCGTTTTCTGCCATCATCGAATCCATGGGCTCTCTCCAGATCGATGTCGCCACGGGGCTGCTGAGCGGTGTGCGGCAGGTGCTCTCGCCTCACTTCGATGAGCGGCCGAGCGGCACGGCGATCGATCTCATCGTCATCCACGGAATCAGCCTGCCGCCGGGGGAATTCGGCGGCCCGTGGATCGACCGGCTCTTCACCGGCTGCCTGCCCGCGGGCGCGCACCCGTATTTCGCCGCGATCGTCGGGAGCCGCGTGTCGGCGCACCTGCTCATCCGCCGCACCGCAGAGATCGTACAGTACGTGCCTTTCGAGCGGCGCGCCTGGCATGCGGGGCCGTCGCAGTATCTCGGGCGACCGAGCTGCAACGACTTCTCGATCGGCATCGAGCTCGAGGGCACCGACGAGCAAGCGTATGCGGACGGGCAATACGAGCGGCTCGCCGCGCTCGTCGAGACGCTGCTGGCGACTTATCCGACGCTCAGCCGCGATCGGATCGCCGGGCACAGCGAGATCGCGCCGGGACGGAAGACCGATCCGGGCCCCGCGTTCGACTGGTCTCGACTGCGCCGGCTGATCGCGCCGTCGCGCGCGACCCGCTCGCCGTAGCGAGCGCGGAGTCGCTCGCCTGAGGGTGCGCTACTCGCTCGCCACCAGGGTCCGCGGCTCACGCGTCGCGAGATGCATCCGTGGAAACAGGAAAGCCGTCGCGAGCGACGCAACGGAAATCACGGCGATCAGATCGAAAACGTGCTCGAGCGAGGCTCTGAGCGATCCCGCGAGATGCGCCGCGAGCGTGGGATCGAGACCTCCGCGATCCGGCGCGAGCAGCCGGTTGAGGAGCCCGGCGGGTACGCTCGGCCCCATGCCGGAGGCGAGCACTGCGCCGAGCGCACCGACCGCCACGGCACCGCCGATCGTGCGGAAAAAGAGCGTGCTTGCGGTCGCGATGCCGCGTTCCTGCCAGGTCGCGCTCTCCTGCACGGCGATGATGAGCGCGGAATTCGCCGCCCCCATTCCGGCGCCCATCGCGAACATGGTGGCCCCGAGCGCGAGCGCCGGGGCGCCCTCGCGCATCAGCACCGCGAGCGTGATCGACATCAGCGTGACGATCGTGAAGCCGGTGCGCACCAGAGGCCGATATCCGGTGCGCGGCAGGAGCTGTCCCGAGAGTGTGCTCGCGATGGGCCAGCCGATCAGCATCGGAGAGACCGTCGCTCCTGCCGCCGTCGGCGTGCCGGCGAGGACCGCCTGCACATAGAGCGGCAGGTAGATGACCGTCGACGACATCACCGCACCGACGGCCGCGCCCGCACCGCTCGAGACCGCGATGATCTTGCGGCGAAGCAGAGCGAGTGGCAGGACGGGCTCGCTCACTCGACACTCGACGGCGATGAAGCCCACGAGCAGCACCGCCGACAGCGGCAGCATGGCGGCGGGCTCGTAACGCTGCGCGCCGAGGAGCAGCGCCACGATCGCGCCGGTGAGGAGCGCCGCTCCGCTCAAGTCGAGACTATGCTCGTGTGTCGTACCGCGCTCGTGGAAGAACGTCAGAATGAAGAATGCGGAGACGAGCCCGAACGGTACGTTGATATAGAAGACCCAGCGCCACGAGAGCGCGTGCACGATCAGCCCGCCGAGCAGCGGGCCGCTCATCGCCGACACTCCCCATACCGCGCCGAAGATCCCTTGCATGCGCGCGCGCTCCACCGGCTCGAAGATATCGCCGATGATCGTGATCGACACCGGCTGAAGGCCGCCCGCCCCGGCGCCCTGCAGAGCGCGAAACAAAATGAGCTGGGTCATCGAGCGCGACAGGCCGCTCGCCATCGAGCCGACGAGAAAGATGGCCATGGCGAGCACCATGATTCGCTTGCGGCCATACAGATCGGAGAGTTTGCCGTAGAGCGGCATCGTGACGGTCGAGGTGAGCAGGTAGACCGCCCCGACCCAGCCGTAGTACTCGATTCCGCCGAGCTTCTCGACGACGGTGGGCATCGCGGTCGCGATGATGGTGGCCTCCATCGCGCCCATGAACATCGAGAGGAGCACGCCCACGACGGTGAGCGGCCGCTGCATCTGGCGCATGGGAGCGCCCTTCAGACGGGTTCGCGGCGCGTGCGGCCGCGATCGTGGCGCCACAGGACTTCGGCGCCGCGCTCACGACGGACGAGCACGCGCGCGATCACGAACAGCAGATCCGAGAGCCGGTTGAGATATTTCCCCGCCTCGGGATTGAGCGGTGCGGCTCGCGGCTCGGACGGTCTCGGCGCGCGAGCCGCCTCGTGCCCAGCCGCGCCGTCGCGACTGCCCGCGGCCTCGCGGCGCGTCAGGGTCCAGAGCCGCCGCTCGGCACGACGGCAAATGGCTCGTGCGAGATGACAGGCCGCCGTTGCCGCACCGCCGCTCGGCAGAATGAATTCCTTGAGCGGAGGCAGTGCTTCATTGAGCTCATCGAGCGTGCGCTCGAGGCTCGCAACCTGCTCGGCGGAGAGCATGCGATGGCCGGGTATGCTGAGCTCGCCGCCGAGATCGAAGAGGTCGTGCTGAACGGCCGTCAGGCACGTTCGGATCGGCTCGGGCAGACCGGGAGCGGCGAGCACCAGGCCCACCGCACTGTTCAGCTCGTCGACCGCGCCGTAGGCCTCGACCCGGGCGTCATCTTTCGGCACGCGGCTTCCGTCCCCGAGGCCCGTAGTGCCGTCGTCGCCCGTGCGCGTGTAGATCTTGGTGAGGCGGTTGCCCATCCCCGTATTATGGGGCTCGCCCCATCCGCTGGTGTAACGAGTCATGCACACCCCGTCTCCGGAGCTCCGGGCCGCGCTCGATGCTGCGCAAGCCGCCGGCGAAATCCTCCGATCGCTCTATGGCCGCAATGTGCGCGTCGCAACCAAGGCCGATCGCTCGCCGGTCACCGAGGCCGACGTGCGCACCGAGGAAGCAATCCGGCGCGTGCTGTCGGAGCGCTTCCCGACCCACGGCTTCTACGGCGAGGAGACCGGGCAGCACGACCTCGGAGCCGAGTCGGTGTGGCTCGTCGATCCGCTCGATGGCACCAAATCATTCATCCGCGACTGTCCTTTCTTTTCCACGCAGATCGCGTTGATGCGTGCCGGCCGGCTCGTGCTCGGCGTCTCGAGCGCGCCCGCGTACGGCGAGCTCGCGTGGGCCGAGGAAGGTTCGGGCGCGTATCTCGATGGCGAGCGGATCCGCGTGAGCGCAACTGCAACGCTCGATGCGGCGATCGTCTCTACGGGCAATCTCAAGACACTCGCGCACTCGGCCGAGGGCTGGCGGCGGTTCGGGGATCTCATCGGTCGCGTGAGCCGCATTCGCGGGTACGGCGATTTCGTTCACTATCATCTGCTCGCGCGCGGCGCGCTCGATGTCGTCATCGAGTCGGACGTGAACATCCTCGATATCGCGGCGCTCACGGTAATCGTGCGCGAGGCCGGGGGTAGGTTCACCGATCTACGAGGTGCTCCGGTCGGCCTCGCGACGACGAGCGTGCTTGCGACCAACGGCGCGCTCTACGAGATAGTGGAGGCGGCGTTGCGCTGAGAGCGGCCTGCTCGATGGGCTCCGCTCGATGGGCCCGCGCACACGGCCCGTTGGACCTCACGCGCCGAGGAACGCGCGGCGGCCCTCGGTGCGAAGCTCGACGAAAGGCGTCAGATAGAGCGCCGCGAGTGCGCCGGCGGTCAGCGCATCGTCCACGGCGCCCGCGTGCCAATCCCCATTCCCGTGCAGCAGCAGAACCCGGTCGGCGAATCGGGCCGCGAGCGTTGGATCGTGGAGCGTCGCAATGACGGTCCGGCCCGCGCGCGCCAGGCTGCGGAACAGCTCGAGCACTTCTATTTGATGGTGCGGATCGAGGTGATTGGTCGGCTCATCGAGCAGGAATATCGCGGGGTCCTGCGCGAGTAGCGCCGCGAGGGCGACGCGGCGCTGCTCGCCGCCCGAGAGCGTCTCGAGCTTGCGCTCGGAGAATGCACCGAGGTCGAGCCGCTCGAGGCACGCCTCGGCGATCCGCTGGTCGGCGGCGGTTTCCCATTGCAAGGGCCGCAGGTGCGGATTGCGCCCGATCAAGACCGATTCGAGCACGCTCGTGGGCAGGCCCTCTTCCCGATCCTGCATCAAGATGCCGATGTCGCGTGCGATGGCTCGCCGACCGAGCTGTCGCAGCGACTTGCCGCCGAGCAGTACTTCTCCCGAGGCCGGGCTGCCGAGGCCGGCGAGCGCATGCAGAGTGAGGGTCTTCCCAGAGCCGTTGCGGCCTAGAATCGCGACGAATTCGCCGCGGCGGCATTCGAGCGCGAGCTCGCGCACGAGCAGCCGGGCGCCGGCGCGGATCGTGAGTGCGCGGGCGGCGAGGATCGGCTTCAGGGCTGCAGTCTCGTCACCGACCACGCGCCGCCCTCCATGCCTCCGTCCTCGAGCCGGGTGAGGCTGCGCGTCCAGCGCGCGCGATCGTGGATGCGGGCTGCGCCCTGCACCCAAAGCTCGACCGCTTCCGCCCACAACCGGTATCCGCCCCAGTGAGGGGGGCGTGGAATGCGCACCTCCGCGGCTGCATCCGCCGCTGCCGCGCGGGGATCGACGCCGAAGCGCTGCGCAGCCGCCGCGACCGCAGCTCGCAGGTGCTCGCGAGAGGCGATCGGCTCGCTCTGTGCGCTCGCCCACGCGCCGATGCGGCTCTGCAGCGCGCGCGAGGCGAAGTACGCGTCGCTCTCGGTGGCCGGGGAGCGCTCGACCACACCCTCGACGCGCACCTGACATCCGAGGACATCGAAATGCAGCACGGCGGCCGCGCGGCCGTTGCCCTCGAGCTCGCGGCCCTTACGCGAGCGATAGTTCGTGTAGAACACGACATAACCCGGCCGCGCGACAATCTCCTTGCACAGGACGACGCGAGCCGAGGGACGCCCGTCCGCCGTGCAGGTCGCAAGCGTCATTGCGTTCGGATTGGGCTGCGCGTGGAGCCGCCACGCCTCGGCGAGCCACGCGGCAGCCGTCGCGAGGGGTTCCTCCGGCAGAGGGCCGGCGAGCCGCTCCTCACTCGGGATCGTCATGGAACGCATGTTACGCGCCCTGCATGCTAAAAGAGGGACCCCGACTCCCCCGAGAGCCCTATCGCGATGAATCGCCCGGATACGCAATGAATCGCCCGGATAACAGCCTCGATGAGCTGCGCCGCCGTCTCAATGAGATCGATCGTCGCCTGCTCGACCTTGCCGCCGAGCGGCAGGCCGTGAGCCGCGAGGTGGCGCGCGTCAAGCGTGAGACCGGGCGTCCGACGCGGGACTATCAGCGCGAGCGCGAAGTGATTCTCGATGCGCGCAATTCCGCGATCGAGCTCGGATTGCCGCCCTCGCTCGCCGAGGCGCTGATGCGGCTACTCATTCGCTCCTCGCTCACGACGCAGGAGCAGGCGAGTGTCGAAGCACGCGGCGTCGGCTCCGGGCGGCGGGCGCTCGTGATCGGCGGCGCGGGCAAAATGGGACGCTGGTTCGTCGAATTCCTCGCCTCGCAGGGCTTCGCGGTCGAGGTCGCCGACCCCTCCGGCGCGCCGCCCGGCGTGGCGGCGCTCGAGGACTGGCGCCGAAGCGACCTGCGTCACGACTTCATCGTGCTCGCCACCCCACTCGGCGTGACCGATGGCATCCTTCACGAGCTCGCGCTCAAGAGGCCGCCGGGGGTCATCTTCGACGTGGGATCGCTCAAGTCGCCGCTGCGCGGAGGGCTCAACGCGCTGAAGTCGCATGACTGCCGCGTCACCTCGATTCATCCCATGTTCGGTCCGGACACGGAGCTCCTCACCGGGCGGCACGTGGTCTTCGTCGACCTCGGTTGCGCCGAGGCGCTCGAGCGGGTGCGCGAGCTGTTCGCCGCGACCATGGCCGAGCAAGTCGTGATGAGCCTCGATGAGCACGATCGGCTGATCGCCTACGTCCTCGGGCTCTCGCACGCACTCAATATCGCATTCTTCACGGCACTGGCGGGCAGCGGCGAGGCCGCGCCGCGCCTTGCGCGGATGTCGAGCACGACTTTCGATGCGCAGCTCGACGTCGCCGCACGCGTCGCGCAGGAGAGCCCGGAGCTCTACTTCGAGATTCAGTCGCTCAATGATTACGGTGCCGAATCGCTCGAGGCGCTTTCCCGGGCCGTCGAGCGCGTGCGCGCGGCGGTGCTGTCGCGCGATCACGATGCGTTCGTCGAGCTCATGAGCCGCGGGCGCGATTATCTCGAGGACCGGCGCAGCTTTGCGGAGCGGCGCGCTTAGGGCTCGGGACACGGGTGAGGCGGGATACGGGGTCGGGAGCGGGGGGACGGAGTGTGCGACGACCGCTGACGTTCCGGGATCGCGCGGCGCCGACGAGCGAGCGGCTCACGGCGCTCGAGCACGAGAACGGTGAGCTCAAGGCACGCCTCGCGGAGCTCACCGAGGAGGCCGCGCGCAACGAGGCGCTGCTGCGCAAGACTCAGGAGCGCGAGCTCGATCTGCTGCAGGCAGGCTCGCTCGTGCAGCTTCTGGAGCGGCTGATCCACGGTTTGCGGACTGTTTATCAGCTCGATGCCGTATCGCTCGTGCTGCACGACCCACAGCACGAGACGCGGCACCTGCTCTCGGGCGACGGATTCGGTGAGGACCGGCTCGCCGAGGTGCTGTTCGTCGATTCGGTCGTGACGCTCGCCCCACAGCTCGCGGCGCTCGAGCGTCCGTGGCTCGGCGCGTATCGCGCGGCCGATCACGAGTTGCTCGTGCCGCGCGGGACCGCTCTCGGCAGTCTCGCGCTCATTCCCCTCATGCGAGGCGGCGAACTCGAGGGGGTGCTCGTTTTCGGCAGTTGCGACAGGCGGCGCTTCACGAGCGAGCTCGCGAGCGACTTCCTCGCGCACCTCGGCGTCGTCGCGGCGGTGTGCATCGAGAACGCGGTCAACCGTGCACGGCTCGTGCGCAGCGGTCTCACGGATTTCCTGACCGGGTTCCACAATCGCCGCTATCTGCATGCGCGGCTGTGCGAGGAGCTCGCACGGGCGCAGCGCGCACGCAAATCGGTTGCCTGCCTGATGATCGACGTCGATCATTTCAAACGCATCAACGATCAGTACGGCCATCTGGCCGGCGATTCCGTATTGCGCGAAGTCGCGCAGCGCATCGATCAGGAGATGCGCGTGAGCGATACCGGAGCGCGTTTCGGCGGAGACGAGTTTGCGATCGTGCTGCCGGACGGCAGCCTCGCCGACGGCATGATCGTCGCCCAACGCGTCCTCAATGCCGTCCGTGGCACGCCGATCCCCATCACGCCGGGTGTCTCCGAGACCGTCACCCTGTCGATCGGCGTCGCCGTTGCCGAACCCGGGGCCGACACCCGCGATTTCAAATCGCTCGCCGAGCGGCTGATGGCGGAAGCGGACTCCGCGCTCTATCAGGCGAAGGGCGCGGGTCGGAACGGAATCGCCGCGAGCGGGGCGGGCCGGTAGGTCGGATCGGCGTTCCAGCGCTCCGCGACGCTTGCGTGGATCTCATCGGTCGGATCGACCCGGCGCGGGGCGCGTCCGAGGTGATCGAACGGCGGGACGGTCCAGGGCGTGTGTATCGGCTCAGTCAGGTAACCGGCTTCCTGCCTTGGGCATGCTATCGAGCTATCCCCCAGCAGAACGGGTCTTGCGGATCGAGGCGCAGCAGCGCCTCGCTCGTCACGTGCGCACGTCCGGTGATCGTCGGCACGATCTCGCCCCGCGACCGGTCCTTCCACCGGTATCGGGCGGTGAATCGGCTGCCGATGACACTCTCGGCGACCCACGGCTCACCCTCGGCGAGCTCCCCGTCGGCCGCGAGACAGGCGAGCTTCGCGCTCGTTCCCGTCCCGCACGGCGAGCGGTCGTACGCCCCGCCGGGGCACAGCACGAAGTTGCGCCCGTGTGCGCCGGGCCCGCGCGCCGGCCCGGTGAGCTCGATGTGATCGACCTCGCCGAACCCCTGACTGTTGATGGCGTGCCGCACACGGCGTGTGTATGTCGTGAGTGCCTCGAGATCCTCGAGATCGAGATCGAGGCCATGCTCCGGAGTGAGAAAGAACCAGTTCCCGCCCCAGGCCACATCTCCTCGAATCGTGCCGATTCCCGTCACTTCGAGCTGAACCGCGCGGGCCTTGCGATAGCTCGCAACGTTCTCCACGTCCACCGTGCCGTCGCCATTGAGTCGTGAGCTCACCGCGCCCACCGGCGTGTCGATCCGCAGCACGCCCGGCGTACACCGGCCGAGATGCGCGAGCGAGGCGACGAGTCCGATCGTCCCGTGGCCGCACATGCCGATGCAGCCGACATTGTTGAAGAAGATCACGCCGAGGGCGCAGTCGGAGCGATGGGGTTTGCAGAGCAGCGCGCCCACGAGCGCGTCCGAGCCGCGCGGCTCGTTTACGATCGCAGAGCGGAACCCGTCGAATCGTTCGCGAAAGCGGCGCGCGCGCTCATCGAGCGGACCGTCGCCGAGCTCCGGCCCGCCCTCGAGAACGAGCCGCGTCGGCTCGCCGGCCGTGTGGGAATCGACGATGCGGATCGTTTGCATCGCGTGCTCTGACATCGAACCGTCCCGGGACTGCGTCTCACGCCGGCCGCGTGTCGCGCGCCCGCTCGATGAGCGTCGTCACCACGGCACGCCGCTCGCCTGCGAGCGGCAGCCGCGGCGGACGCACGCGCTCGGACCCGCGCCCCATGAGCGCCTCCGCGAGCTTGATGGATTGCACCAGATCGTGCGCCGCATCGAGGTGCAGCAAGGGCATGAACCAGCGGTAAAGCTTGCGTGCCCGCTCGAGGTGGCCCGCGCGCAAGGACTCGTAGAGCTCGAGCGATTCCCGCGGGAATGCGTTCGTAAGGCCTGAGACCCACCCGCGCGCGCCGAGGCACATTCCCTCGAAGACGAGATCGTCGAGGCCCGCGAACAGCGCAAAGCGCTCGCCGAAGGCGTTGATGATATCGGTGAAGCGGCGCGAGTCAGGTGCGGATTCCTTCACTGCAACGATGTTCGGCTCGTCTGCCAGATGAGAGAGCGTCTCGAGATCGATCTCGACGCGATAGGCGGGCGGATTGTCATAGAGAAGAATCGGAAGCGGCGTCGCGCGCGCCACGGTGCGCAGGTGATGCTCGAGCTCGGCGCGGGTCGGCACATACACCATGGCGGGCAGGACCATCAGGCCGCTCATTCCGATGCGCTCGGCATCCTGCGCGTAGGCAACCGCGTTCGCTGTCGTGAGCTCACAAACGCCGGCGATGAGCGGCACTTTGCCGCCGACCGCCTCGACGGCCGCCCGCAGGACCGCTCGCTTCTCCTCCGCCGAGAGCGAGTTGTTTTCACCGACCGTGCCGAGCAGCACGAGGCCGTGCACGCCGTCGCGCACGAGCGCGGCAAACGAGGCCCGGGTGGCCGCGAGGTCGAGCGAGAGATCTTCCCGGAACTGGGTCGTCACGGCGGGGAGCACGCCAGACCAGCTACAACTGACGGGGCGGGTTGCGGTCGAGGCCATTGATCCGAGCACGTACCGGAGGCACTTGCCGAGGGGCGGAGGCACCGCGGCGGCTGGCACGTGCGCAAGGGATCGTATACGGTCCTCGCATGGCCGGCCAGGACACGGTAGCGGTGATCGGCGCCGGAATCGTGGGTTCGGCGGTCGCGTACGCCCTGTCCCGCGAGGGCCGCCGCGTTCTACTCTTCGACCGCGGCGAGCCCGGAGTCTGCGGCGCGAGCTACGGCAACGCGGGCCACATCGCCGCCGAGTCCGTCGAGCCCCTCCCGTCGGTCGAGCTGCTCTTGGGATTCTGGCGGCGGCTGTTCGCCTTCGGTGGGCCGCTCGATATTCCCTTGCGGCGGCTGCCGGCGTTTACACCGTGGGCGATGCGCTTCGCCGCTGCGGCATTGCGGCGCCGGACAAACACCGCTCTTCTCGCTCCCCTCGTCAGAGCCGCCCCATCGGTGCTGAGCGCCTGGCTCGAGGAGATCGGACGGCCGGAGCTCTTCCGGGCCGCAGGACACTATGAGCTCTGGCGCGGAGCCGACGCGACGCGGCGCGCCGAGCGGCAGGCTCGGTTGATGCGCCGCCTGCAAGTCGAGACGGTGAGCGTCCCGGCACGCATCGCCGGTGCGGCCGCTCTCTGGTATCCCTCGACGGGTTACGTGCTCGATCCCTTGCACGTCGTACGCGCGTTCAGCGACGCCGCGCGCGATCGAGGATGCGAGCTCAGATGCGCCGATGTGCGCGCGGTCGAGCCGTGCGGGGCGGGCCTTCACGTCGTCACCGAGGCCGAGAGCACTCACGTCGATGCCGTCGTGGTGTGCGCTGGACCGTGGAGCGCCCCGCTGCTCGAGCCCTTCGGGATGCACGTGCCGCTCGAGTCCGTTCGCGGCTATCACGTCGAGCTGCCTCAGCATGCACCGCTCTTCGACTCGTCCGTTCTGTATGCGGACCACTATCTGGTCGTCACCCCGCTCAGCGGCCGGCTGCGGGCGACGAGCTACATGGAATTCGAGCCCGCGCACGCGCCGGCGGATGCGCGCAAGCCGGCGCATCTGCGCCGTCTGCTTCGAGAGCTCGGTTACCGATGCGAGCCTGACGGGCCGAGCTGGGTGGGATCGCGGCCCGTTCTCCCGGACTATTTGCCGGCGATCGGGCGTGCCGCGGAGCCGACGCGGCTGTTCTACGCGTTCGGTCACCATCACATCGGACTCACGTTGGCTGCCGTGACCGGCGAGCTCGTCGCTGCGCTCGTCGCCGGGCGCGAGCCGCATCTCGATGTGAGCGGCTTCGATCTGCGGCGTTTCGGTGCTACGCCCCGGGCCGCCGCGGTCCCCGCGCGGCCGTGCGCAGCAGCACGATGAACATCGGTGCTCCGACGAGCGCGGTGACCGCCCCCACCGGCAGCTCGCGAGGGCTCACGATGGTGCGCGCGGCAAGGTCGGCGGCTGCGAGCAGCGTGCCCCCGAGGAGCGCTGCCGCGGGGGCCACGATGCGATGGTCGCTGGTGCGAAATAGTAGCCGGATGGCGTGCGGTGTGATCAAGCCGACGAAGCCGATGGTGCCCGCGCTCACCACGGCGACAGCCGTAAGCACCGCGGCAGCGACATAGACGATCAGGCGCCAAGCGTCGAGATCGAGTCCGACACTGCGCGCGCGCAGCTCGCCTGCGGCGAGGACGTTGAGAGGACGGGCGAGGAGCACTGCGGCAACGACCGCAATCGCCGCGGCACTCGAGCTCGCGAGCGGGGAGCGGGCCCATTCGAGATCGCCCGCGAGCCAGAAGATCATTCCACGCAGCTGCGAGGCGTCGGCGAGGGCGAGGAGGACCGTCACGAGAGCGCCGCAGGCACTCGCCATCGCGACCCCAACCAGCAGCAGCCGCGCTGTCCCGCCGCCGCGCCCGAGCGCATAGACCGCCAGGATTGAGCAGAATGCGCCGGCAACCGCGCTTGCCTGTACGAGGGCGAGCGCGGCCCCGAGCGCCATCGCGACGATCGCTCCTACGGCGGCCCCTCCCGACACCCCGAGCACATACGGATCGGCGAGGGCATTGCGGAAAAGAGCCTGCATCAGCACGCCTGCAAGGGCGAGCAGGCCGCCCACCGCGAAGCCCGCCGCGACGCGCGGCAGGCGCAGCTCGAAGAGCACGCTGCGCGCAATCGGATCGGCGCCCCCGACGAGCGCATGCAACATGCGCTCCGCACCGATTCCCGCGCTACCGCTCGCAAGCGATAGAACGAAGACTGCCGCACCGAGGGCGAGCAGCATGCAGGCGAGCAGCCAACGGCGCATGGAAGAGCGCAAGGCGGTATTCGCGCGCGCGGCCGTGTCGCTTTTTGGCTGCACCGAGGAGAGCGCCTCGGCGAGTGCCGAGGATCTCGACTTGCTCACATCCATCTCGCCCGACATGGGGCTAGGTTATCGCGCGCGCATCGAATCGTCGCCGGTTGGCACGCGGCGCATGCAGCGGGCGCTCCTCCAGGCCGCCGCTTCGGGATGCAGTCCAAATGGGATGCTGAGGGTTGTGGCAGACTGCACGGCGAATGGCCGATCTGATCGATTCCGACGGGTTTCGCGCAAACGTCGGCATCGTCCTGATGCGCGACAGCGGCGAAGTATTCCTGGGCCGGCGCACCGGAGGGCGTGGATGGCAGTTCCCTCAGGGCGGCATGCGCGAGGGGGAGAGCTTCGAGCAGGCACTCTACAGGGAACTGCACGAGGAGATCGGGCTCACGAGCGCGGACGTGAAGCTGCTCGGGCGCACGGAGCACTGGCTGCGGTACCGCCTGCCGTCTCGCTACGTTCGCCGCAACCGCCACCCCGTTTGCATAGGCCAGAAGCAACGCTGGTTTCTGCTCAGGCTCGAGCGCGACGATGCGGGCTTCGCCTTCGATTCGACGACCCAGCCGGAATTCGACGAGTGGCGCTGGACGAGCTACTGGGAACCGGTGCGCGAGGTGATCTATTTCAAACGCGCGGTGTACGTGAAGGCGCTCGAGGAGCTCGCGCCTATCGCGTTCCCGCGCGGCGCGCCGGCCGCCCCGGCGTGGCTCGCGAGCATCGCCGGAGTGCCTGCGCGCTCCGGCGGGGATTCCGCCTCGCTCGATTGAGCCTCGGATGCGCGCAAACACGATGACCGAGCTGCCCGCCCGCCTCGTCGTCCGTCGGGCCGCGCCCCTCAAGCGATTGCTGCTCGTTGCAGCCGCCGTCATCGCCGGGGCAGCGGCGCTGTACCTCGTGTACGAGCGCGGGCGCTTGGACGGAGGCTACGATCGCATCAGCGCCGCCGAGCAGCGATCCGAGCTCGGCGGACAGATCGCCAAGCTCGAGAAGGCGAATGCCACTCTGAATGCGCGCGTGGCTGAGCTCGACACGTTGAGGATCGGTCGTGCTCAGGAGCGTGCGGAGCTTGCGCGGACTATCGGAGATTTGCAGGCGCAGGTCGGCCGGCAGACCCAGCAAATCGAGTTCTACCGCAGCGTGCTTTCCGAAAGTGCAGCGACCCATGGTGCAGGGCTCGAGCTGCGCCAGGTGCGAATCACTCCGGGGGCTGGTGCGGGGCGCTTCGATATCCATTTGACCCTACTCGAGCGGACGCGGCCGGAGGCCGAGACGAAGGGCACGCTCGAGCTCAGCGTCGAGGGAATGGCTGCGGGCAAGCCGGCGACGCTCGATCAGGCGGCTCTGACGGACGGCAAGACTCATGAGCAGGCCTTCAGCTTCCGATATTTCCAGACGCTCGATGAGGAAATCTCCCTCCCGCCGGACTTTCGCGCGGAGCGTCTGACGATCGAAGCGCAGCCGCGAACGCGCAGCGGCGCGCGCCCCGCTGCCGCGTCGGGCGAGCAGCCGCCGGGGCAGGTCGTGCAGTCGTTCCCATGGCGGGTGGAAACGCCCTGACATCGGGCGGGAATACCGGGAGGTCTCTCATGTTCGGCCGCGAGTCCAAGCCCCCTGCTGCCGTCGATATCCTGATCGGGAAGAGCGCCCGTATCCGTGGGGACATCGATTTCGCCGGCGGATTGCATCTCGACGGCTGCGTCGCAGGCCACGTGCGCGCGAGCCCCGACTTGCCCTCGACGCTCTCCGTGAGCGAGTCAGGATCTATCGAGGGCTCTGCCGAAGCCGATAACGTGATCCTGAACGGGACGGTTCATGGCGACATCGTCGCGAGCGGCCGGGTCGCGCTCGGCCCTCGCGCGAAGGTTCACGGCGATGTGCATTATGGTGTGATCGAGACGGCGCTCGGGGCGGAGATTCTCGGCCGGCTCGTGCCGGCGCCCGCACGGAGCGGCTCTGATCGTGCGGTGGGGTCCGCGGCCGGTGCGGTGGGGTCTGCGGCGGGCGGGCGCATTGCAGCAGACCGCCCCCCGGCAGAGCGCGCCTTAGCGACCGAGGATGGGGCATCGGGAGAGCTCGCCCCGGCAGCGGTGGGGCCGTCGGTGAGCGGGGGCCGGGGCGCAACCGGCTAATCCTCCCCAACCGGCGATCCGGCGGCTTTGACCCGCCAGTCTCGTGCCCATACACTGAAACTCATGGATGCGAAACTAGACCCCACCCCCGGCGAAGCGGACACCCTGCCGCCAGAGCTCGTATTCACGGACGCGGCGGCGCGGAAGGTCGCGGATCTCATCCGCGGCGAGGGAAACCCGCGGCTGATGCTGCGCGTGTTCGTGCAAGGCGGCGGCTGCTCGGGCCTGCAGTACGGATTCGAATTCGACGAAGCCGAGCAGGACGGGGATATCTGCATCGTCAATCAAGGCGTGAAGCTCCTCGTCGACCCCATGAGCGTGCAGTACCTGATGGGGGCCGAGATCGACTATCGCGAGGGACTCGACGGAGCGCAGTTCGTCATCCGCAATCCGAACGCGACGACGACCTGCGGCTGCGGTTCTTCCTTCGCCGCCTGACGATCGTCCCCTTCGGAGCGCAACCCGGTGAGCCCGGCAGCCGAGGCCCGTGCTTCCGGCCGCCCGCCCGATATCCTCGCGGCCGTCGACCTCGGCTCCAACAGCTTCCACATGGTCGTCGCGCGCTACTCGCACGGCCAGCTCGTCATCATCGATCGGCTGCGCGAGATGGTGCGCCTCGCCTCGGGCGTCGAGGAGAACGGCCGGCTCGACAAAGACGTCGCCGCGCGCGCACTCGCCTGCCTCGAGCGTTTCGGGCAGCGGCTGCGCGCGATGCATGCCGACAGCGTCCGCGTCGTCGGAACGAACGCGCTGCGGCTTGCGCGGCGTAAGCAGGCTTTTCTCGAGCGAGCACGCGAAGCGCTCGGGCACCCCATCGAGATCATCAGCGGCCGCGAGGAAGCGCGGCTGATCTACTCCGGCGTTGCGCACACGATGCCGAGCGAGCCCGGCCGCCGACTCGTCGTGGATATCGGCGGCGGCAGCACCGAGCTCATCATCGGTGAGGGACTGGCGCCCCTCGAACTCGAAAGCCTGCAAATGGGCTGCGTGAGCTCGAGCGAGCGGTTTTTCCGCGACGGGAAGCTCTCCGCGAAACGCATCGGTCGAGCGCGCCTCGCCGCACGCCTCGAGCTCGAGCCGGTGCAAGCGGCATTTCGATCCCGTGGCTGGGAGCAAACGGCCGGCAGCTCCGGCACGATCCGCGCGATCGGCGATGCGCTGCGCGAGCTCGATCCGCAGATGACCGCCATCACTCCGAGCGGCATCGAGCGATTGCTCGCCCGCCTGATCGAGGCGGGGAATCTACGGGAGCTGAAGCTGTCGACGGTCACCGAGGAGCGGCGGCCGGTTTTCCCGGGCGGTACGGTCATTCTCGCCGAGGTCCTCGAGGGCCTCGACATCCGCGAATTGCGAGTCGCGGAGGGGGCCATGCGCGAGGGCCTGCTTTACGACATGGTCGGCCGCTTCACGGACGAGGACGCGCGCGAGCGCACGGTCCGCGCCATGCAGCGCCGCTATCACGTGGAGCTCGCGCAGGCGGAGCGCGTCGAGGCGACCGTCCTTGGATTCTTGAGCCGCACGCGCGAGGCGTGGCGCCTCGAGGCGCCGCTCGCCGAGCTCGCACTCAAATGGGCTGCGCGGCTGCACGAGATCGGGCTCGACGTATCGCACAGCGGCTATCACCATCACGGTGCGTACCTGCTCGAGAACGCGGACATGCCGGGCTTCCCGCGCGAGGAGCAGCAGCTGCTCGCGCGACTCGTCGGAGGACATCGCAGGAAGCTGTCGCTCGTCGGGCTCGACGAGTTGATTCCGCCCTGGGACCGCAACGCGCCGCACTTGATCGTGCTGCTCCGGCTCGCCGTGCTGCTCCACCGCGGACGCAGCCCCGCGGCGCTGCCGTCCATCGAGCTCGCCGCGAAGCCGCGATCCCTCGAGCTCACATTTCCCGGTCGCTGGTTGAAGGATCATCCACTCACGAGCGCGGACCTTCAGCAGGAAATCGAGTATTTGAAACCGCACGGCTTCAGATTGAGAGTCTTCAGCGGACGGGATTGAGGAGGGGCGACGGGAATAGGGAACCGACTCAGAGGCTGTAGCCGACCCCGGCCGCATAGCTCGCGAGAAGCTTCTCCTGCGCATTGCTGGGTGGCTCACCGGCCGGCTCGGCCCGTCGATAGAGACCATCGGGGGCGAGCCGCCAGGACTGTGTGTTGTCGGCGAGGTAGATGTCGAGATCGCGGAGAATGCGCTCGCGGAGCTGAGGCGGCTCGATCGGGAATGCCACCTCGACTCGCCGGAAGAAGTTGCGCTCCATCCAATCGGCGCTCGCGCAATAGAGCTCGGGCTCGCCCGCGTTCTCGAAGTAGAACACGCGCGAGTGCTCGAGGAAGCGACCGACGATCGAACGGACCGTGATGCGCTCGGAGACACCCGGCAGCCCCGGGCGCAGGGCGCAAATGCCGCGCACGATCAGATCGACCGTCACACCTGCCTGGGACGCCTTGTAGAGTGCCTCGATCGATTGCGGATCGACGAGCGAGTTCATCTTCGCGATGATCCGCGCGGGCCTTCCGGCGCGCGCGTGCTCGGCCTCGCGCGCGACCCGGCCGAGCATCGCCTCGTGCAGACCGAAAGGCGACTGCAGCAGGCGCTTGAGCCTCGGAGTCTGAGTGAGGCTCGTGAGCTGCAGGAAGATCTCGTGCACGTCCTCGCCGATCTTCTTTCCGGAGGTCATCAGGCCGTAGTCGGTGTACGTGCGCGCGGTGCGCGGATGGTAGTTGCCAGTGCCGAGGTGGCAGTACCGGCGGATACCCTCCGCTTCGCGCCGCACGACGAGTGTGAGCTTCGCGTGCGTCTTGAAGCCGACGACACCGTACATGACGTGCGCGCCCGCTTCCTGCAGTCGATTCGAGAGCTCGATGTTCGCTTCCTCGTCGAAGCGCGCCCGCAGCTCGATGACGACAGTCACGTCCTTGCCGGCCTGCGCGGCGGAGACCAGCGCATCGACGAGCGGGGACTCCGCTCCGGTGCGATAGAGCGTCTGTTTGATCGCGAGCACCTGGGGATCCGCTGCCGCCTGGCGCACGAAATCCATCACGGGAGCGAAGCTCTGATAAGGATGATGCAGCAACAGATCGCTCTGGCGGATCGCCGCGAACAGGTCCGTACCGCCGCCGCCTGCGAGCGGCCGCGGGAGCCCCGGCGTGAAGAGCGGGTATTTCAGATCGGGGCGCTGCACCAGGTCGTAGATGGCCGAGAGCCGATTGAGATTGACGGGACCCGGCACACGGTACAGGTCCGCTTCGGCGAGCGAGAACTGCCGCAGCAGAAACGAGACCATCTCATCGGGGCAGTCGCGTGAGGTCTCGAGGCGCACCGCCTCACCATAGCGCCGGTGCGCGAGCTCGCCCTCGAGGGCGCGGCGCAGGTCGTCGATCTCTTCCTCGTCGACGAACAGATCGCTGTTGCGCGTCACGCGAAACTGATAGCAGCCGAGTACTTCGATGCCGGGGAACAGTTTCGGGACGAAGTTGTCGACGATCGAGGTGAGCAGCACGATCGATCGTTGGCCACCTTCCTGCGGAACGAGGACGACGCGCGGCAGCGAGCGCGGCGCCTGCACGATCGCGAGCTCGCTGTCGCGCCCGAAAGCATCCTTGCCCTCGAGCCGCACGATGAAGTTCAGGCTCTTGTTCTGGATGCGCGGGAAGGGACGGGCCGGATCGAGCCCGAGCGGCGAGAGGACCGGCTCGACCTCGAGCTCGAAGTACTGCTCGAGCCAGCGGCGCGTCTCCTCGGTCCAACTCGCTCGCCCGACGAGATGGATGCCGGCATCGCGCAGCTTCGGCAGCAGCACCTCATCGAGGCAGCGATACTGCTCGACGACGAGACCCGAGGCGCGCTCATGGATCGCGGCGAGCTGCTCGGGAATAGTGAGCGCATCGGGGGCGAGCTGTGCCGAGCCGAGCTCCTCCAGGTGCTTGAGTCCTGCGACACGGATCTCGAAGAACTCGTCGAGATTGCTCGAGGAGATGCAGAGGAAGTTC
Source organism: Steroidobacteraceae bacterium (assembly GCA_035606175.1). GTDB lineage: Bacteria > Pseudomonadota > Gammaproteobacteria > Steroidobacterales > Steroidobacteraceae > JASHUC01. The sequence continues at coordinate 32,449 of DATNFW010000045.1, forward strand.
AGCCGCTCGAGGAGCGGCACGGTCTCGTCGAACGCGAGCGCGAGCACGCGCTGGTTGAACTCGAGAAACGAGAGCTCGCGGTTGATATAGAGATCGGGGGCTTTGAGGTCTGGGGCGTCCACGACAGTCGGCTCGCGCTCGGCGGGTACTCGGAGGATATACCCGGCGAGCCGCGCCGGTCCCCTGCCAATATCAGCGCGAGACGAGCGCCGGGCCCTCGGGTGAATAGAGTGTGCCGAGCAGCGGGCCGGTCTTCGCGAGGAAATCGGCACGCAGTCCGGCATCGATCGGAACGGCGTCCGGCAAGCTCACGGTCTGGGGATTCTTGTATACGCCGTCGACGCGGAACTCGTAGTGCAGATGCGGCCCGGTCGCGAGTCCCGTCATGCCGACGTACGCGATCACGCTGCCCTGCGCGACATGCTCCCCCACGTGCAATCCGCGCGCGAAGCGCGAGAGATGGCCGTACAGAGTCGTAATGCCGTGCGCGTGGTCGAGGATGACTGCATTGCCGTAGCCGCCCTTGCGGCCCTCGAAGATGACGCGGCCGTCCCCGGCTGCCCACACCGGCGTGCCCCTCGGCGCCGCGAAGTCGATGCCCTTGTGGGCGCGGATGAGATTGAGAATGGGGTGCCGGCGGTGCAGGCTGAAGGGGGAGCTGACGCGGGTGAATTTGAGCGGCGCGCGCAGGAACGCCTTGCGCATGCTGCGCCCGTCGGGGGTGTAGTAGCCCGCGTGCCCATCGGGGGAGACGTAGCGGACGGCAACATACTCATGGCCGTTGTTGATGAAGCGCGCCGCGAGAATGGGGCCGTCCTCGGCGTATTTGCCGTGGTCATAGATCTCGTCGTAGGTGACCGTGAACGTATCCCCTGGCTGAATATCGTTCACAAAGTCGATGTCCCACGCAAAGATGTCCGCGAGCGCGAGCGTCGTCGAATCGTGTCCGCCCGCGCTCGCCATCGCCTCGAAGAGGGAGTGGTCGATCCTGCCGGAGATCGTGCGTGCGCGAGTCTCGAGCGGAACGGCGGTGACGTGCGCCTCGAATCCGGACGCGCTCCGTGTCACCTCGAGGCTTTGCGCAAGGCTCAGCCGGCGCGTCAGGCCGAGCAGATTGTCCCCTGCATGCACGAGGGTCAGCGATTCCCCGGGACGCAGTCGGTCGAGATCGTCGCGCAGCCCCGGGAGGCTTCGAATCGCTGCCAGATCGGCGCGGCTCAGATCCTCGCGCTGGAAGATCGCCTCGAGCGTGTCGTTGCGGCCGACCCTCACATTTAGCGTCTGGGGCGCGGGCGTCGCCGAATTTGCGGAAAGCCGGGCATCGGGGCTGGCGGGCGCCGCCGTCGATCGGGGCACGCCGGGAAGAGGCAGGGGAGCGGTCATCGCAGGGGCGTGCATCAGCGGTCTCGTCGCGGACGTGCCCGGCAGCGGGTGTGAGATGAGCCGTGGGACCTCGAGGCAGCCCCATGCGATCGCCAGGACGAGACCTGCCTGCATCCAGCGCGCGGGGGATCGCGCGAGCGCAAGAACCGTCGTCTTCGCGGCAAAGGGCATCGCGGCACCGTACTTGAGCGTGTGCTGGGTGGTCAACCCGCCTCGGCCACGCTGTGATGCGGCGCGCATGCGGGCCCGGTAAAGTGGCCCCGCCATGAGAGAGCATCCGAACGACTCCACCGGCGCGCGGGAGGAGCTCACTGTGTCCGAGCGCGCGTCACTCGCAGAGCTCGAACGCGGCACACAGGAGGTGCTGACGCGGCGGGACTTGTTGCGCAAGCTCGGGCGCGGCAAGCCGCTGGTCGTCAAAGCGGGGTTCGATCCCACCGCGCCCGATCTGCATCTCGGCCACACGGTGCTGCTCAACAAAATGCGGCAGTTCCAGCAGCTCGGACACGACGTGGTCTTCCTCATCGGCGACTTCACCGGTCTCATCGGAGATCCGACGGGTCGCAATGCGACGCGGCCGCCGCTCACACGCGAGCAGATCGAGGAGAACGCGCGCACCTACGAGCAGCAGGTCTTCAAGATTCTCGACTCCGCGCGCACCCGAGTGGATTTCAACTCGCGATGGCTCGCGGCGATGCCGGCGCTCGAATTCGTGAAGATCGCCGGGCATTACACAGTCGCGCGCATGCTCGAGCGCGAGGATTTCGCCAAGCGGTACGAGGAAGGCCGGCCGATCGCGGTGCACGAATTCCTCTATCCGCTCGCGCAGGGCTACGACTCGGTTGCGCTGCGCGCAGACGTCGAGCTCGGCGGCACGGACCAGAAATTTAATCTGCTCGTCGGCCGTCAGCTGCAGGAAGCGTACGGCCAGGAAGCGCAGGTCGTGATGACGGTGCCGCTGCTCGAGGGGACCGACGGCATCGACAAGATGTCGAAATCCCGCGGCAACTACGTCGGCATCTCGGAATCGCCCGCCGTTATGTTCGGCAAGATCATGTCGATTTCGGACGAGCTGATGTGGCGCTGGTATGAGCTGCTGTCATTCCGGCCGCTTGCCGAGGTTGCGGCCCTCAAACGGCAGACTGAGGAGGGCCGCAATCCGCGCGACGTGAAGCTCGAGCTCGCACGCGAGATCGTCGCGCGATTCCACGATGCCGCGGCGGCCGAGCACGCGGAGCGCGATTTCATGGCGCGCGTGAGCGAGCGGTCGGTTCCTACCGACCTTGCACCTCAAACCGTGTTCGTCGAGCCTGCGGGGCTCAAGCTCGCGAACATTCTGAAGTCCGCGGGTCTCGTCGCGAGTACCTCCGAGGCGTATCGCAAGATCGAAGAGGGCGCCGTGCGGATCGACGGGGTGCGCGTGACGGACCGCGGGCTCACGCTCGGGGCCGGCGCCGATCACGTTTTCCAGGTGGGGACGCGTCGGTTCGCGCGCCTGAAGCTCGAGCGGAAGACCTGAAGCCCAGTCAGTCGCGCGGGCGCGGATCTCCGCCGCTGAAGGTCGCATATTCGCAGAGCCGGCCGCGAGGCCGGAAAGCGCGTTGACAACCTCTCGTCTGAGGCTATACTGCGCGCCCCCTTCACGCCGATGCCGCACTGCGGCAGGGGCGTGCGAGCGGTTGACGAAAATGGTGCGGGGGCTATACTTCCGCCCCCTTTCCCGATGGTGCGCAGCAACGCGCGGCATCCCTCCCAGGGCCAAGCGTCCGGGACGCTCTTTAACAGTTCGGCAGGTAATTTGTGTGGGGACTCGCGTCGAGCCGAAGAGGCTTCAGACCGAGTGACCAAAATGTCCAGCAAGTAGTTGGGCTTTTGGATCCGCTCAGTCGCTTCAAGCTCATAAGCTTAAAGTGAAGAGTTTGATCCTGGCTCAGATTGAACGCTGGCGGCGTGCCTAACACATGCAAGTCGAGCGGTAACGCGGGAGCAATCCTGGCGACGAGCGGCGAACGGGTGAGTAATGCTTCGGAATCTGCCCAGTAGTGGGGA
>DATNFW010000046.1:0-121981 GCA_035606175.1 Steroidobacteraceae bacterium
GAGATGGTCATGCCGGGGGACAACATCAAGATGACGGTGGACTTGATCAGCCCGATTGCGATGGAGGCGGGGCTGCGCTTTGCGATCCGCGAGGGTGGCAAGACCGTCGGCTCGGGTGTCGTCTCGAAAGTGCTGAAGTAAGCTCCTGAAGCAAAGAGGAACGCCGTCATGGCCAATCAGAACATCCGTATCCGCCTGAAGGCGTTCGATCACCGTCTCATCGACAACTCGGCGCGGGAAATCGTCGAGACGGCGAAGCGCACCGGAGCCACCGTCCGCGGCCCGGTACCGCTGCCGACGAAGATGGAGCGGTTCACGCTCCTCGTCTCGCCGCACGCGGACAAGGACGCGCGCGACCAGTTCGAACTGCGCACGCACAAGCGCCTGATGGACATCCTCAATCCGACCGACAAGACCGTCGATGCGCTCATGAAGCTCGAGCTTCCGGCCGGGGTGGACGTTCAGATCAAGCTCAACTGATCGCATCACGGCGCCAAGGAGCGTGCGGCGCTACTTGTAGAGAGTGGTGCCGCCCCTTATACTGCGCGGCCTTTCGCCGGCAGGCCCTCCGAGGGCGCCGGCTGAGCAACCCGGGCGAGGTTGGGACCCGAGCGTCCCAAGACCACTCGAGCATCCGGCGGCCTTCCCGGCCGCGGATTCTTTCGTCGTCTTGCAGCCCCCGCCCCTGAATCGGGATCAAACCATGTCCTTAGGCCTGGTCGGCCGCAAATGCGGCATGACGCGAGTGTTCACGGAAGCCGGCGAGACCGTGCCCTGTACGGTCATCGAAGTGCTCCCGAATCGCGTCTCTCAGCTCAAATCGAGCGAGTCCGATGGGTATCGTGCGGTCCAGGTGACCTGGGGCGCGCGGCGCCCGCAGCTGCTCACCAAGGCACTCGCCGGCCACTTCGCCAAGGCGAGCGTCTCCCCGGGGCGCGGCCTGGTCGAATTTCGTCTCGAAGAGGGAGCCAACGCCGATCTGAAGCCCGGCGCGGAGCTCAAGGCGGACCTCTTCAAGCCCGGCGACCTGGTCGATGTCACGGGCACGACGCTCGGCAAAGGGTTCGCCGGCACGATTAAGCGCCACAATTTCGCAGGCGGCATGGCCTCGCACGGCAACTCCGTGTCCCATCGAGCTCCGGGCTCGATCGGCCAGCGCCAGACGCCGGGTCGCGTGTTCAAGGGCAAGCGGATGTCCGGGCACCTGGGAGTCGTGCGCCGCACGACCGAGAGCCTGCGGGTCGTCGAGGTCGATCTCGAGCGCAATCTGCTGCTCATCCGCGGCGCCGTGCCGGGCGCGGAGGGCGGACAGATCGTGATTCGTCCATCGCTCAAGGCGGCGCGCCGCGCCGCGCGCAGATCGATCACGCCGACGAAGAGCGCGCCCGCCTCTCAGGGGAAGCCCGCGGCGGGCCAGGCGGCGAGGCCCAAGAAATGAAATTGAATATGGTCAACGGGGGCGGCGGCCTCGAGGTCTCGGATGCTGCTTTCGGCCTCGAGCCCAACGAATCGCTCGTGCACCAGGTGATCACGGCCTACCGCGCGGCGGGGCGATCGGGCACCAAGGCCCAGAAATCGCGCGCCGACGTGAGGGGCGGCGGCAGGAAGCCGTGGTCGCAGAAGGGCACGGGGCAGGCGCGGGCAGGCTCGAACCGCAGTCCCATTTGGGTGGGCGGCGGCAAGACGTTCGCGGCCCGGCCGCGCAGTTTCGAGCAGAAGGTCAACCGCAAGATGTATCGCGGAGCGATCCGCTCCGTGCTCTCCGATCTCGCACGGACCGAGCGGCTCGTTGTCGCGCCAGAGCTCACGCTCGATGCGCCGAAGACGAAGCTGCTCGTCGAGCGGCTGAAATCCTGGGCGCTGGGGGACGTGCTGATCATCGTCGAGGCGGCCGACGAGAAACTCGCGCTCGCTGCACGGAACCTGCCGAGCGTCGAGGTGCTCGAGGCGGGCGCATTGAATCCGCTCTCGCTGCTCTCGCACGAGAAGGTGCTGATGACCGTCGCTGCGGTCAAACGCATCGAGGAGCGCCTGCAGTGAACCGCGAGAAGCTGATGACGGTGCTCCTGGCTCCGCACGTGACGGAGAAGACGTCGCTCATCATGCAGAACCACAACCAGTACGTGTTCCGCGTGCGTCGCGAGGCGACGAAGACGGATATCAAACAAGCCGTCGAGTTGATGTTCGAAGTGAAGGTCGAAGGCGTTCAGGTCGTGAACGAGCCGGGCAAGATGCGCCGCTTCGGCCGCCGCACCGGCCGCACTCAGGATTGGAAAAAAGCCTACGTGCGCCTCGCCGCCGGACAGACGATCGACTACGAGGCGAGAGCACGTACTTAAGCGACGGCAACGCGCGCAACAGAAGCATTCGAGCTCATCGACATGGCACTGATCAAACTCAAACCGACTTCCCCAGGCACTCGCGGCGTCGTGAAGGTCGGCCGCTCGCATCTGCACAAGGGCGAGCCGTTCGCGCCGCTCACGGTGACGCAGCACAAGACGGGCGGGCGCAATCACTTCGGCCGCATCACGACGCGGCACATCGGCGGGGGCTCGCGCCGCAAATACCGCCTGCTCGATTTCCGCCGCGACAAGGACGGCATCGCAGGGGTGGTGGAGCGCATCGAGTACGACCCGAATCGCACCGCGCACATCGCTCTGGTGCGCTATACCGATGGCGAGCGCCGCTACATCCTCGCGACGAAGGGGATGGCGGCGGGCGAGGAGATCCGCTCCGGAGCCGATGCGCCGATCAAGTCGGGCAATGCAATGCAGCTGCGCCATGTCCCGGTCGGCTCGCTCGTGCACAACATCGAATTGAAGCCCGGCAAGGGCGGGCAGCTCGCGCGAAGCGCCGGCAGCTCGGCGCAGTACACGGCTCGCGAGGGCGTGTACGCGTATCTCAGAATGAAGTCGACCGAGATCCGGCGCGTGCACATCGACTGTCGGGCGACGATCGGCGAGGTGAGCAACGACGAGCACAACTTGCGCAGCTACGGCAAGGCGGGAGCAACCCGCTGGCGCGGCGTGCGGCCGACGGTGCGCGGGCTCGCGATGAATCTGGTCGACCACCCGCACGGGGGCGGCGAGGGCAAATCGGGTCAGGGCAATCCGCATCCGGTCTCCCCGTGGGGATGGAACACGAAGGGCCTGAAGACGCGCCACAACAAGCGCACGGATCACATGATCGTGCAGCGCCGCCGCAACAAGGTGCGCTAGGGCCAGGAGAGATTGAGAGGTTCGACATGCCGCGCTCGCTCAAGAAAGGTCCGTTCGTCGACCTGCACCTCGCGAAGAAAGTGCAGGTAGCCGCCGCCCGCAACGACCGCAAGCCCATCAAGACCTGGTCGCGCCGCTCGATGGTCGTGCCGGACATGGTCGGGCTCACGATCGCCGTTCACAACGGGCGGCAGCACATTCCCGTGCTGGTGACCGAGAACATGGTCGGCCACAAGCTCGGGGAGTTCGCGCCGACGCGCACCTTCAAGACGCATTCCGGCGACAGGAAGGTCGAGGCAGCGACCTGAAGGGGTTTGCAACGATGGAAGTCACCGCAATCCTGCGCTACGCGCGCATCTCGCCGCAAAAGTGCCGCCTGGTCGCGGACACCGTCCGGGGCAAGCCGGTCAACCACGCGCTCAACACGCTCAAGTACATGCCGAAGAAGGGCGCGCGCCTGTTGTACAAAACGCTCTGGTCCGCGATCGCGAATGCTCAGGAGAACCAGGGCCTCGATGTGGACGATCTGAAGGTCGCGCGCATCCAGGTGGATGCCGCACCGGTTTTGAAGCGCTTCGCGGCGCGCGCGAAGGGCCGCGGCACTCGCATCGTCAAGCGCAACAGCCACATTACGGTGGCCGTGAGCGACGGCAGGAAGGACTGAGGAAGGACTGAAGCATGGGACAGAAAGTCAATCCGCTCGGCATCCGGCTCGGCATCACGCGCGAGTGGACGTCCAAATGGTATGCGGGCAAGAAGCAATTCCCGGTGCATGTCCACACGGACTTCCGCGTGCGCGAGTTCCTGCACGGGCGGCTCTCGGATGCCTCGGTGAGCCGTATCCAGATCGAGCGCGCGGCCAAGAAGGTGAACATCACCATCCAGACCGCGCGGCCGGGGATCGTGATCGGCAAGAAGGGCGAGGACATCGAGAAGCTGCGCCTCGAGACCGCGAATCTGCTCGGCATGCCGGTCATAGACGTGCGCCTCAACATCTCCGAGATCAGAAAGCCCGAGCTCGACGCGCAGCTCGTCGCCGATAGCATCGCCCAGCAGATCGAGAAGCGCGTGATGTTCCGCCGCGCAATGAAGCGTGCGGTGATGAGCACGATGAGAAGCGGTGCGCTCGGAGTGAAGGTGCGGGTCTCGGGCCGACTCAACGGTGCGGAGATCGCGCGCACGGAGTGGTATCGGGAGGGAAGGATCCCGCTGCACACCTTCCGTGCGGACATCGACTACGGGCTCTCCGAGGCCAAGACCACGTATGGGGTCATCGGCGTGAAGGTGTGGATCTTCAAGGGCGAGATCTTCGAGAAGACGGAGGTCGAGCAGGCGGCCGAAGCGGGTGCGACCGGCGCGGGCGCCGAGAGCGCCGCCGTTCCGGCAGCCGGTGCCACGGCGGGGGCAGGGGCGGTGCCGGCGGGTGCGGCAGCCGCCTCCGAGCAGACGCCCGCGGGCTGAGGCTGCGGGAGAGACGACTATGCTGCAACCGAAGCGCACCAAATACCGCAAGCAGTTCAAGGGCCGCAACGGCGGCTTCGCCCTGCGCGGCAGCTCCGTGGCGTTCGGGGAGTTCGGCTTGAAGGCGACCAGTCGCGCGCGCATGACGGCGCGGGAGATCGAGGCGGCGCGGCGCGCCATGGCGCGCTACGTGAAGCGCGGCGGCCAGATCTGGATCCGCGTCTTCCCCGATGTGCCGATCACCAAGAAGCCGCTCGAGGTTCGCATGGGAAGCGGCAAGGGCAACGTCGAGTACTGGGTGGCGCGCGTGCAGCCCGGCAAGGTGCTCTTCGAGATGGAAGGGGTCGATGAGGGCACGGCTCGCGAGGCGTTCCGGCTCGCGGGCTCGAAGCTCTCCGTGTCGACCGCGTTCGTGAAACGGCAGGTGCGGTGATGGAAGCGAAGGGGCTGCGCGAGAAGTCGCGCGAGGAGCTCGGCGATGAGCTCCTGCGCTTGAGAAAGGAGCAGTTCGCGCTGCGCATGCAGCGGGCGACGGGGCTCGCCGTGAAACCGGATCAGTTCGGCAAGGTGCGCCGGAATATCGCGCGCGTGAAGACGGTGCTGCGCGAGGCGCGGGCTGCGGGCGAGAAGCAGACCGCCGGTGGAGAGAAGAAATGACCGAGTCCAATGTCGATAAGGCGGGTTCGCACGGTGAGCCGGCGGAGGGCGCCGCCGCAGGCCGTGAGAAGACCCTCACGGGCCGCGTGGTCAGCAACAAGATGCAAAAGACCATCGCGGTCGAGATCGAGCGCCTGGTGAAGCATCCGGAGTACGGCAAGTACATTCGCCGCACGACGAAGCTGCTGGCGCACGATGAGAACAACGAGTCGCGCGAGGGCGATCTCGTATCGATCAGTCCCTGCAGGCCGCTGTCGCGCCGCAAGTCGTGGCGGCTCGTCGCGGTGCTCGAGCGCGCCTGACGGGGCGCGGACCCACGCGAAGCGAGACAACGTCATGATCCAGCTGCGCACGATGCTCAATGCCGCCGACAACAGCGGCGCCCGCACGCTCATGTGCATCAAGGTGCTCGGTGGCACACGCCGCCGGTACGCGACGATCGGCGATGTGATCAAGGTGAGCGTGAAGGATGCGATCCCGCGCGGGAAGGTGAAGAAGGGCGAGGTTTATGACGCGGTCGTGGTGCGCACGCGGCGCGGCGTGCGGCGCCAGGACGGCTCGCTCATCCGCTTCGACGGGAACGCAGCCGTACTGCTCACCAACAAGCTCGAGCCGATCGGCACACGCATTTTCGGCCCCGTCACGCGCGAGCTGCGGACGCAGGCGTTCATGAAGATCATCTCGCTCGCGCCGGAGGTGCTGTGAACAAGATCAGGAAAGGCGACACGGTCGTCGTGCTCTCCGGGCGCGACAAGGGCGCTCGCGGCACCGTCATTCAGGTGCTCGAGGGCAGCCGCGTGCTCGTCGAGAACGTCAATCGAGTGAAGAAGCATCAGCGCGGCAATCCGCAGGCGGGAAAACAGGGCGGGATCATCGAGAAGGAGATGCCGCTGCCGGTCGCGAAGGTCGCGATCTTCAATCCCAACACCAAGAAGCCGGACCGCGTCGGCTTCAAGACGCTGAGCGATGGGCGCAAGGTGCGCTGCTTCCGCTCGAACGGAGAGATGCTCGAGGCCTGAAGGCCGCGAGGTGCACGCCATGGCGAGACTACACGCTCAATACCGCGAGAAGATCGTGCCGCAACTCATCAAGGATCTCGGCCTCGCCAATCCCATGCAGGTGCCGCGGATCGAGAAGATCACCGTCAACATGGGCGTCGGTGAGGCCGTTGCGGACCGCAAGGTCATGGATGCGGCCGCCGCGGATCTCGCGAAGATCACCGGGCAGAAGCCGCTCATCTGCAAGTCGCGCAAGTCGATCGCCTCCTTCAAGCTGCGTCAGGGGCTCGCGGTCGGCTGCAAGGTGACGCTGCGCGGCGCGCTCATGTACGAGTTCCTGGACAGGCTCATCAATATTGCGATCCCGCGCATCCGCGATTTCCGCGGCGTCTCACCGCGCTCGTTCGACGGGCGCGGCAACTACAGCCTCGGGGTGAAGGAGCAGATCATCTTCCCCGAGATCCAGTACGACCAGATCGATCAGCTGCGCGGCATGGACATCACCATCACCACCACGGCGCGCGACGACCGGCAGGGCCGGGCGCTGCTCGAGGCTTTCAACTTCCCGTTCCGGAAGTAGGGGTAAGGGCTCTATGGCGAAGACGAACATGGTCGAGCGCGAGAAACGGCGCGCGCGGATCGTGAAGCGGTACGCTTTGAAGCGCGCGCAGCTCAAGGAAACGATCCGCAATCCCAAGACCTCTCCGGAGGAGCGCGTGACGGCTCAGACGCGGCTGCAGTCGATGCCGCGGGATGCGAGCCCTTCGCGGCTGCGCAACCGCTGCAACATCACGGGCCGCTCCCGCGGCGTGTACCGCAAGTTCGGCCTTTCGCGCCAGAAGATTCGCGAAGTCGCGATGCGCGGGGAGATTCCGGGCCTCGCGAAAGCGAGTTGGTGAGGGCAGGCCGCATGAGCATGACCGATCCCATTGCCGATCTCCTCACGCGCATCCGCAACGCCCAGGCCGCGCGCAAGGCCGAGGTGACCCTCGGCGCTTCCAAGCTCAAGGCTGCGATCGTGCGAGTGCTGAAGGAGGAGGGCTACGTCGCCGACTTCCGCATCGACGGCGACGGTGCCAAGAGCACGCTCACCATCGGACTCAAATATTACGAGGGCCGCCCCGTGATCGACCGGATCGAGCGCGTGAGCCGGCCGGGTTTGCGCATCTATCGCGGAAAGGATGAGTTGCCCAAAGTCCTCGGCGGCATGGGCACGGTGATTGTCTCGACGCCGAAGGGTGTGATGACCGACCGGCAGGCCCGCTCGATCGGGCAGGGCGGCGAAGTGCTGTGCGTCGTCGCGTGACAAACCTATGAGCAGAGTTGCCAAAGCAGTGATCGACCTGCCGCAGGGGGTAACGGCGACGGTCGCTTCCGACAAGGTCACCGTGAAGGGTGCCAAGGGCTCATTGAGCCTCGATTTGAAGCCCGGCATCAGCATCGAGCAGCAGGAGAAGAAGCTCGCGGTGAAGTACTCACCCGGCGAGGGCGCGGCGATGCGGGCGGGCTCGACGCGCGCGCACCTGGCGAACATGGTGCTCGGCGTCACGAAGGGCTATGAGCGCAAGCTCGAGCTCGTCGGGGTCGGATTTCGCGCGCAGGTCCAGGGCAAGGCTCTCAACCTGACGCTCGGATTCTCCCATCCGGTGAGTTTTCCGATCCCGGAGGGGATCACGATCGAGACGCCGAGCCAGACGGAGATCACGGTGAAGGGCATCGACCGGCAGAAGGTCGGTCAAGTGGCTGCCGAGATCCGCGACGTGCGCCCCCCCGAGCCCTACAAGGGCAAGGGCGTGCGCTACGCGGGCGAGCAGATCTCCCTGAAGGAGGGAAAGAAAAAATGACGGCGTCCATCGGCAAGAAGAGCCGGCGGCTGCGTCGCGCGGCGCAGGCGCGCGCCCGCATTCGCGAGCGCGGAGTCGCGCGGCTCACGGTGCACCGCACGCCGCAGCACATCTACGCGCAGCTCACCGATTCGACCGGCGCGAAGGTGCTCGCTGCGGCCTCGACGCTGCAGGCGGCCGTCCGCGAGGGTCTGGCGCATACCGGCAACATCGAGGCCGCGAAGGCGGTCGGGCGTGCGATCGCCGAGCGGGCGAAGGCCTTAGGGCTAACCGAGGTCGCCTTCGACCGCTCGGGTTTCCAGTTCCATGGCCGGGTGAAGGCGCTCGCGGATGCCGCGCGCGAGGCCGGGCTCCAATTCTGAGGAACGCTTAAATGGCAAGAGCGGAAAAAGGGCAGCCGGCGGACGAGCTTCTCGAGAAGCTGGTCGCGGTCAATCGCACGGCGAAGGTCGTCAAGGGCGGCCGTCAATTCGGCTTCACCGCCCTCACCGTCGTCGGGGACGGGGCGGGAAGGGTCGGCTTCGGATTCGGCAAGGCGCGCGAAGTGCCGGTCGCGATCTCGAAGGCGATGGCGCAGGCTCGCAAGAACATGATCTCCGTCGCTTTGAAGAGCGACACGCTGCACTATGCGGTGCAGGGCGAGCACGGCTCGACGCGCGTGCGCATGCAGCCCGCCTCCGACGGCACCGGCGTCATCGCCGGCGGCGGCATGCGTGCAGTGCTCGAATGCGTCGGCGTGCGCAACGTGCTCGCGAAGAGTTACGGCTCGCGCAATCCGATCAACGTCGTGCGTGCGACGATCGATGCACTCTCGAGTCTGCGCTCGCCCGAGGAGATCGCCGCGAAGCGCGGCAAGAGCCTCGAGGAGATCGTGGCGTGAGTGCCGCGGGCGCAAAGGATCGTTTGCGCGTGACGCTGGTCAAAAGCGTGCACGGTCAGCTCGCGAACATCGCAGCCTCCGTGCGCGGGCTCGGGTTGCGCCGGCCGCACCAGACCGTGAGCGTCGAGGACACACCGCAGAATCGCGGCATGATCCAGGCGGCGGTGCATCTGCTGAAGGTCGAGAGTGAGCCGCGATGAAGCGGGCGAGGAACGTATGCGACTCAACACACTGAAGCCTGCTCCCGGGGCCAGGCGCCCGCGCCTGCGCGTCGGCCGCGGCGCCTCCGCCGGCCAGGGCAAGACCTGCGGCCGCGGCGTCAAGGGGCAGCGGGCGCGCAAGGGTGGCTATCACAAGGTCGGCTTTGAGGGCGGCCAGATGCCGCTGCAGCGGCGCATGCCGAAGGTCGGCTTTCGCTCGGCGCTGAAGGCAACGCGCGCCGAAGTGCGGCTCGACGAGCTCGCGCAGGTCGATGCCGCGGTGATCGATCTGCAGGCGCTCAAGGCGGCCGGCATCGTGCCGAGCACGACCGAGCGCGCGAAGGTGATTCTTTCCGGAAAGCTCGACAAGGCGGTGACGCTCAAGGGCGTCGCGGCCACCAAAGGCGCCCTGGCGGCGATCACCGCTGCCGGGGGGCGCGTGGAAAGTTAGAGCCCGGATGCTCCGAAGGACATGAGCAGGAAGCTCACAGAGGCGTAAGTGGCGAACACGACTTTCTCCAATCCGGCGGCAGCGCTCGGTGAGGCGGCTCGCTTCGGCGAGATCCGCAACCGTTTGCTGTTCCTCATCGGCGGGATGATCGTCTACCGCATCGGCAGCTTCATCCCCGTGCCCGGGATCAATCCGGCGGCCGTCGCCCGCTTCTTCAACGACCAGTCGGGCACGATCCTCGGTGTCGCGAACATGTTCTCGGGCGGGGCGCTGCGGCGGCTGTCGATCTTCGCGATGGGCGTGATGCCGTATATCTCGGCCTCGATCATCATCCAGATGATGTCGATGGTCGTGCCGACGCTGATGGAGTACCGCAAGGAGGGTCAGTCGGGACAGCGCAAGCTCACCGAGCTCACCCGCTACAGCACGGTCGTGCTCGCCGCGTTTCAGTCGTTCGCCGCCGCCGTCGCTCTGCAGAGCAACGACATGGTGCTCGTGCCCGGCTGGCAGTGGCTTGCGGTCGGCACCGTCACGATGACGACGGGGACACTCTTTCTCATGTGGCTCGGAGAGCAGATCACCGAGCGCGGCATCGGCAACGGCATCTCGATGCTGATTCTGGCGGGGATCGTCGCCGGGTTGCCGGGCGCGGTCGGCAATACCGCCGAGTCGGTGAGCACCGGGGAGATGTCCGGTCCCTTTGCGCTGCTGCTCATCATCATCGTGATCGGCGTGACGGCGTTCGTCGTGTTCATGGAGCGCGCGCAGCGGCGTATCCCGGTCAACTACGCGAAGCGGCAGGTCGGCCGGCGCCTGTACGCGGGGCAGAGCAGCCATCTGCCCTTCAAGATCAACATGTCGGGCGTCATTCCGCCGATCTTCGCCTCGAGCCTGTTGCTGTTCCCGGCGACGGTAGCGAATTTCGCGGGCAGCAGCACGACCGGCTGGCTGAGCGGCGCGTTGCAGGAGATGTCCGCGGCGCTCGGCTACGGGCAGCCCCTGCACCTCGTCGTGTATGCGGTGCTGATCCTGTTCTTCTGCTTCTTCTACACCGCGCTCGTCTTCAACGCGCGCGATACGGCGCAGAACCTGCAGAAATCGGGCGCGTTCATTCCGGGCATCCGACCCGGACAGCAGACCGCCGACTACATCGACAAGGTTCTCACGCGGCTCACGCTCTGGGGCGCGCTGTATGTCGCTGCGGTGTGCCTGCTGCCCGAGTTCCTGATTTCCTCCCAGGGTGTGCCGTTCCAGTTCGGTGGCACCTCGCTCATGATCGTCGTGGTGGTGGTGATGGACTTCATGTCGCAGCTGCAGGCGCATCTGATGTCGCACCAGTACCCCGGGCTCCTCAAAAAGGCGAATCTGCTCAACTACGGCCGCGGCAGCGGGCAGGGCGGCTGAGGCACGAGGCTCGTTATGAAAGTCAGACCATCGGTCAAGAAGATTTGCAAGAACTGCAAGATCGTGCGCCGCCGGCGCGTGGTGTACGTGATCTGCACGGATCAGCGGCACAAGCAGCGCCAGGGGTGAGGCCGGGTGCCTTTTCGGCTGCGCTTAACGTGCAGCCGAACCGGCCGAACGGCCGTACGGGACGTACGGACTGGGTATGTTACAGGGACGTTTGGTACAGGTTTATCAGAGGTTGTAACAGGGCGGCTGCGCCCCCACTTAGACAGGTTCTCTTATGGCTCGTATCGCCGGCATCAACATACCGATGAACAAGCACGTGTGGGTCGGGCTCACGCACATCTACGGCGTGGGCCGCGCGCGTGCCATGGCGGCCTGCGAGGGCGCGGGCGTGCGCCCCGACTCGAAGGTGAAGGATCTCACCGAGGCGGAGGTGACCGCGATCCGCTCGCAGATCGCCAAGTGGGCGGTCGAAGGCGACCTGCGCCGCGAGGTGTCCATGAACATCAAGCGCCTCATGGACCTCGGCACCTACCGTGGCATGAGGCACCGGCGCGGACTGCCCGTCCGCGGCCAGCGTACGCGCACGAACGCGCGCACGCGCAAGGGCCCGCGCAAGCAGGCCGTGAAGCTCAACGCCCCTCCGGGCAAGGCATAAAGAGGACGCCGAACCATGGCGGATCAGAAGCAGTCTCAAACGCAGGCGGCGGCGGGCGGCGCCTCGGCGGCCAAGAAGCCGAAGAAGGCGCGCAAGAACGTGCTCGATGCGATCGCGCACGTGCATGCGTCCTTCAACAACACGATCATCACCATCACCGACCGGCAGGGCAACACGCTCTCCTGGGCGACCGCGGGAGGCTGCGGCTTCCGCGGCTCGCGCAAGAGCACGCCTTTCGCGGCTCAGGTCGCGGCGGAGCGCGCCGGCACGGCGGCGCAGGAGCATGGCGTGAAGAACGTCGAGGTGCGCGTGGCCGGTCCCGGCCCGGGGCGCGAGTCCGCGGTACGCGCGCTCAATCAGGTGGGCCTGAAAATCACGAGCATCGCAGACGTGACGCCCATTCCGCACAACGGCTGCCGGCCGCCGAAGAAGCGCAGGGTTTGAAGAGCGAGGTTTACTGAGCAATGGCACGATACATCGGCCCCAGTTGCAAGCTCGCGCGGCGCGAGGGCACTGATCTGTTCTTGAAGAGCGGCGTGAAGCCGCTCGAGAGCAAGTGCAAGCTCACGGTGCCCCCGGGGGGCCTCAAGGGTGAGCGGCGCACGCGCCTTTCGGACTACGGCCTGCAGCTGCGTGAGAAGCAGAAGCTGCGGCGCATGTACGGCGTGCTCGAGCGGCAGTTCGGCAACTACTACGTAGAGGCCGCGCGGCGCACCGGCGCGACGGGCGAGAACCTCCTGAAGCTGCTCGAGTGCCGGCTGGACAACGTCGTCTACCGGATGGGATTTGCGGCGACGCGCGCCGAGGCGCGCCAGCTCGTGAGCCACAAATCGATCGAAGTGAACGGCCAGATCGTGACGATCCCGTCCTATCAGGTGCGCGCGGGCGATGTGATCACGGTGCGCGAGAAGTCGCGCAAGCAGCTGCGCATCCAGAGCGCGCTCAATGTCGCGCAGCAGGTCGGCTTTCCGGAATGGGTGGAGGTCGACGACAAGCAGATGCGCGGGGTGTTCAAGACGGTGCCCGCGCGCGACGATGTCCTGCCCGACATCAATGAGAACCTGGTCGTCGAGCTCTACTCGAAGTAACTCGACCTGAAGTATCGGGCGCCTGAGCGCCTGCTGATGCCCGCCGTCAGACGACATCTGACGATTTGACATCTATTTGAGGCCGGATCACTCCGGCAAGGTGAGTGCCATGCAGGGTTCTATCGGTGAGTTTCTGAGACCGCGCGTCGTCAAGGTGCAGCCGGTCGCTCCGCGCCAGGCGCGCGTCGTGATCGAGCCCTTCGAGCGAGGTTTCGGGCACACGCTCGGCAATGCGCTGCGGCGCGTGCTGCTCTCCTCGATGCCGGGCAGCGCGATCACGGAGGTGGAGATCGACGGCGTCCTGCACGAGTACACGAGCATCGAGGGTGTGCAGGAGGACGTGGTCGACATTCTGCTCAATCTCAAGCAGGTCGCGATCCGCATGCACACCCGCGACAGCGCGGAGCTGCGCCTGCACAAGAAGGGGCCGGGCCCCGTGACCGCGGGCGACATCCAGGGCGATCACGATGTCGAGGTGGTGAACCCCGAGCTCGTCATCGCAAACCTGACCAAGGCCGGGGAGCTCTCCATGACGCTGCGCGTCGAGCGCGGCCGCGGGTACCGGCCGGCTGCCCAGCGCGCCGCATTCGAGGAGCAGACCCGTCCGATCGGGCGGCTGCAGCTCGATGCGTCGTTCTCCCCCGTGCGCCGCGTGACCTACGCGGTCGACGCCGCGCGCGTCGAGCAGCGCACCGATCTCGACAAGCTCGTGATCGACATCGAGACGAACGGCACGATCGAGGCGGAGGAGGCGATCCGCCGCGCCGGCGGCATTCTCAAAGATCAGCTCTCCGTGTTCGTCGATCTGCAGGGCGAGGAAGAGGCTGCGACGAAAGTCTCCGAGATGCAGTTCGACCCGATTCTGCTGCGCCCCGTCGACGAGCTCGAGCTCACCGTACGCAGCGCCAATTGCCTGAAGGCGGAGAATATCCACTACATCGGCGATCTCGTGCAGCGCACGGAAGTCGAGCTGCTGCGCACGCCGAACCTCGGCAAGAAGTCCCTGACCGAGATCAAGGAAGTGCTGCAGAGCCACGGCCTGATGCTCGGGATGCGCCTCGACGGCTGGCCGCCGCCGGGGCTCAAGCACGAAGAGCGCGACGTGCTCTGAAGCGGGCCGTCCGGTAATCGTATCGAGATCAAATCATGCGCCATCAACTTTCCGGACGGCAGCTGTCGCGGGTGAGCTCACACCGGCACGCGCTGCTGCGCAATCTGAGCGTCTCGCTGCTGCGTCACGAGACGATCCGCACCACCGTGCCCAAGGCGAAGGAGCTGCGACGGGTGGTCGAGCCGCTCATCACGCTCGCAAAGACCGACAGCGCCGCGCGCCGGCGGCTCGCCTTCGCGCGGCTGCGCGATACGGCGGTCGTCGAGAAGCTCTTTGCCGAGCTCGGACCGCGCTTCAAAGCGCGCCCGGGCGGCTACACGCGCATCCTTCACATGACTCCGCGGCCCGGCGATTCCGCACCGATGGCGCTCATGGAGCTCGTGGAGCGAGCGGGCGAGGCTGCAAAGAGCTGATCCGCGATCCGCGGCACCCGCGAGTGCGGCCCGGCTAGGGGCGGGGCAGATTTGCCGCAAGAGCGCTGCCGGCGCTATCGTCTCTCCTGGAAGGCGCCACCCGAGGCGCCGCGGGGGAGTTCGCTATGAGCATCGCTTCTGAATTCAAAGAGTTCGCCGTCAAGGGCAACGCCATCGACCTCGCGGTCGGCGTGGTGATCGGCGCGGCGTTCGGCCGGATCATCTCATCGCTGGTCGGCGACATCATCATGCCTCCGCTCGGCCTTGCGGTGGGGCGGATCAATTTCAGCGATCTCGCGGTACGGATCGGCACCGATCCGACGGGCAAGGCCGTGCTCTTCAAGTACGGCGCGTTCATCCAGACGATCTTCGATTTCGCGATCGTGGCGCTCGCCCTCTTCGTGCTCTTGAAGGGCATCAATCGGCTCAAGCGGCCGACTCCGGCAGTACCGCCCGTCCCGGCAGCCGCACCCCCGCTCACCAAGGGCGAGGAGCTGCTCCTCGACATTCGCAACATCCTCGCCAAGAAGTGATGCACCGAGCCGCGGCGCGCCGCGCCGCGGCTCAGCTTGCGCTGCGGAACGCATCTCGCGTCAGGTTCTCGGCGCCCGTCGCGGTCACCGCAAGGTCGTCCTCGATGCGGATGCCGCCGAACTTGCGCAGCTGCTCGACGCGAGCCCAGTTGATGCGGCCCGCGCGCGAGTCTGCGCGGGCTTCATCGAGCAGCGGCTCGATGAAGTAAATACCGGGCTCCATGGTCACGACGAACCCTTCCTCGAGCACGCGCGTCAGGCGCAGATACGGATGGCCCGGCGGGCGCGGAATCTCGCCGCCTTCGGGCGAGCGCGAGAGCCCACCGGCATCGTGCACCTGCAGCCCGAGGAGGTGTCCGAGGCCGTGCGGCAGAAACACGCTCGTGACACCGGTTGCGACGGCCTCCTCCGGATCGCAGGTGGTCACGTCCGCCTCGTGCAGCAGCTCTGCGACCAGGCGATGCGCACTGAGGTGCACGTCGCGCCAGTCGATACCCGCCCGCACGCCCGCGCAGAGTGCCTGCTGAACGCCATCGAATGCCTCGATGAGCGCGGCGAAATCGGCATCCGCGAACGAATAAGTGCGCGTGATGTCGCTCGCGTAGCCATGCGCCTCAGCGCCCGCATCGATGAGCAGGGAGTGAAGTGCTGGCGGCGGCAGCGCATCGAGCCGCTGGTAGTGCAGCACCGCGGCGTGCTCATTGAGCGCGACGATCGGGTTGTACGGCAGCTCCTGCTCTCGCGAGCTGCACGCTCGCAGAAACGCGAGCTCGATCTCCCGCTCCGAGGCTCCCCCTGCGAAAGCATGCGCCGCCGCGAGGTGAGCACGCGCGCCGAGCCGGTTCGCAAGCCGCAGGCAGGCGAGCTCGTACGGCGTCTTGAACGCTCGCTCGTACTCTAGCCGCGTGCAGAGGTCCGTCGGATTGCATACGAGCCCCCAGGCGGCAGCTTCGGGGAAGGGCTCCCCGAGGCAAGCGACCCGCCCGAGGTCCCTCGGAAGAGCGAGTCGGGCGGCGGCTCGATCGGCGATCGGCTCGATCTCGATTGCGCGCGTCCACGCCGACCGCGGAGCCTCGGCGGGCATGTACCAGAAGTCGATCGGACGGTGAAATAGCAACACCGGCGCGCGACCCGGCTCGTAGTACAGGAAGCAGTTCGGCGCTTGCGTGATTGGAACCCACGCCTTGAACCACGCATTCACCCGGAAGGGATGGTCTTGATCGTCGCCGAAGATCGGCGTGAGGCTCCCGGAGTAGATGAGGACGGCGGAATATCCGCAGGCCTCGAGCGCTCGGTCGAAACGGGCGCGCAGCACATCGAGGTGGGCACCATGCAGAGCTGCGAAGTCGGAGGTTGCGTCCATGGAGGCCCTCGAGCCGTCGAATCACCGCGCGATTGTAGACGGCTCCACCCGTTCTGCGAGCTGCTGCGCCGCAGCATCCGGCGTGCCGCGAAGTCCAACGCGCGGTCAGCCTCATGTGTCCCGACCCCTGTCGCCGCGCGCCGACGGTTACACTTGCTTCATCAAGGTTTCAAAAGAGGCGGTGAGCCGATAGAATCCAGCCGCGCGATCGGAAATCGCCGCAAGCCCGTTGTTTGATTCAGGTCTCATCCATCGTTGCTTCTTCTTTCGGGGTACCGCTCAATGAACACCAAATTGGTCCTCGCCGCGTTCGCGGCGCTCATGATCGCCGCCTGCTCGGGTAACGGAGCTGGCTCGAGCTCTACATCGGAATCCTCCTCCTCCTCGGCACCTGCCGCCGAGCAGCCGGCTCCGGCTGCGACGCCGCCTGCCGAAGGTGGTGCGGCGGCTCCGCCGGCTGGCGGTGCAGCAGCGCCCGCCGGTGGTGGCACGACCTCGACGTCTTCTTCGTCGAGCAGCGCGCCTCCGCAGTAAGACTGTCCCGAGGCCCGCCCCAGCGGGGCCTGACGAGGGCTGAGATTAAGGCCCGGACCGGTGCTCGAGCCTGTCCGGGCCTTTTCATCTTAGAGTCGAGCGGTGCCGATCAGCGTTCGTGATGCACGCCTTTCGGAGCCCGATCGCCTGTGGATCGAAGGCGTCTATCGCGACTACCTGGACGATCTCGCGCCGCTCAACACCGGAATCTTCCCCGTCTTGGGCGAGGTCGGTCATCGCGAGCCCGACCAGGTCGCGCACTGGTTCGCCGATCCGCAAGCGCACCCCTTCGTCATCGCGCAGGGCACCGAGCGCGTGGGATTTGCCCTCGTGGTCCGCGGTGCAGGACCCGGCGCAGGCGCCCACGGCGCGCGGCCGCAGGCGCAGCCGCTGCAGCGCTCGATCGCGCCGCCACGCCAGGCGCAGCCGCAACCGCCCCAGCCGCAGCAGCTGCCAGGCCGGCTGCAGCCTCGCGGCCCATCGTCACCGCCGACCGCGAGCTACCGGATGGCTGAGTTCTTCGTATGCCGGCCGAACCGCGGGCGCGGAGTCGGCCAGGGCGCCGCGCGGCTGATCTTCGACCGCTTCGCCGGTCGCTGGGAGATCATCGAGTATCTGCGCAATCCGAACGCGGTGCGTTTCTGGCGCCGCGTCGTTGCGCGCTACACGCAGGGGCGGTTCGAGGAGCGGGTCGTCAACGGCGAGGTCCGGCAGGTGTTCGAGTCTGCGCGGCGGGCCGGGAGCTGATCGAAGCGCTGCCGCAGCCGCCGCAAGCGCCGGCGCCGTCTTTCGCAGCCTCGCTGCGCAGCTTCGCGGCCCATTTTCCGGAGCCGCCGAAGGCGCCCGCGATCCAACCGAGCAGCCGTATCCGAGCGCGTCCGGGCGCCAGGCGCCACAGGGCATAGAGCGCGCTCGCCAGCACGAGCACACCCGCTGCGATCCCCTGCAGGATGGCCATCGCTCACCCCCAGCCGAGCGCGACCGCCGCGCGATAGGTCGCAAATGCCGCAAGGTAAGCGAGCGCGAACAGATAGCCCACCATCGCGAGTGGATAGCGCCACGAATTCGTCTCGCGCCGCACGACCGCGAGCGTCGAGAGGCATTGCGGCGCAAACACGTACCACGCGAGGAGCGCGAGACCTGTCGCGAGGCTCCAGCTCTTCGCAATGATCGGCATCAGAGCGCGCGCCACGTCCTCCCCGCCGGCAGACATCGCGTAGACGGTGCCGAGCGCGCCGATCGCGACTTCACGCGCGGCGAGGCCGGGTACGAGCGCGACCGAAATCTGCCAGTTGAATCCGATCGGCGCGAGCACCGTGTGCAGCGCCCGCCCGAGCATGCCCGCGAAGCTGTACTCGATCGCAGGTCCGTGAGCGCCGGGCGGCGCGGCGGGAAAGCTCGCCAGAAACCACAGCACGATCATCAGCGCGAGGAGCACCGTGCCGACGCGGGTGATGAAGATCCGCGCGCGCTCTATCAGCCCGAGCCCGAGAGTGCGCAGGTTCGGCCACTTGTATTCGGGCAGCTCGAGAAGCAGCGGATGCTCGCGGCTCGGCATGATGATCCGCTTCAGCACCCAGCCCACCGCCATAGCGGCGAGCACTCCGGCGGCGTAGAGCGCGAACAGCACGATGCCCTGCAGATTGAAGGGCCCGAACGCACGATGCGGAATGAATGCCGCGATGAGGAGCGCGTAGACCGGCAGGCGCGCCGAGCAGGTCATGAGCGGTGCGATCATGATCGTCGCGAGCCGATCGCGCGAGGACGGGATGGTGCGCGCCGCCATGATGCCGGGAATCGCGCACGCGAAGCTCGAGAGGAGCGGGATGAAGGCGCGCCCGGAGAGTCCCACTTTGCCCATCAGCCGATCGAGCAGAAACGCCGCGCGCGGCAGGTATCCCGAGTCCTCGAGGGCGAGAATGAAGGCGAACAGGATGAGGATCTGCGGCAGGAAGACCAGCACGCTTCCCGCCCCGGCGATGACGCCGTCGACGAGCAGGTGCTCGAGCGGCCCGTCCGCGAGGACCCGACCGAGCGCGGCGCTGAGTGCGGCGACACCGGACTGAATGAGATTCATCGGCGCTTGAGCCCAACTGAAGACCGCCTGAAACATCAGGAACAGCACGACAGCCAGAAGCAGCGGTCCCGAAACTGGATGTAGCACCACGGCGTCGAGCCGCTCGAGCAGCGCGACGCGGGGCGGGACGCGATAGTCGATCAGGGCGAGAATGCGGCGCACCTCGCGTTGGGTCGCTTCGAGGTCGGCCGGTGTCGCAGGCGGCGGATCGATGCGCCCGAGGCGCGGTCCGCGGCTCACCGCGAGCCCTGCGTCCCGATCGATCGCCTCGATGAGCGCGCGTTCCCCGCCCGGACGTACGGCGACTGTCTCGATGACCGGCACATCGATCGCCCGGGCGAGGCGCGCCGCATCGACGCGGTAGCCTCGGTCGCGGGCGAGGTCGCTCATATTGAGGGCGACGATCATCGGACGCCCGAGACGCTTGAGATCGAGAACCAGGCGCAGGCTCAAGCGCAGATTCGTCGCGTCGACCACGCAAACGACGAGATCGGGAGGCCGCTCGGAGCCGTGCCGGCCGAGCACGACATCGCGCGTGATCGCCTCATCGAGCGTTGCCGCCTCGAGGCTGTAGGCGCCGGGCAGGTCGAGCACCCGGTACACGCGTCCCGTATGGGGCCCGGTGAGACGCCCCTCCTTCCGCTCGACGGTGACGCCCGGATAGTTGGCAACCTTCTGGCGGCTGCCGGTCAGTCGATTGAAGAGTGCAGTCTTGCCGCAGTTCGGCACTCCCACGAGCGAAAGGGTGGGTGCCGGGACTGCCGCTTCGACGCTCATGGCCGCGCAGGCGGCCGGGGAGAGATCCAGACCGACTCTGCCTCGCGCCGGCGCAACGCGAGTGCCGTTGCGCCGAGCCGAACGACGAATGGATCGCGGCCCGGGCGGGCTTCCGCGATCACCTCGATGTGTTCACCGTGTGAGAAACCGAGCTCGAGCAGCCGGCGCTCGAGCGCCGTCAACGCGCGACCCGGGATGCCGACTGCCTGAACGATGCCTCGGTCACCTGGATGCAGAGCGCTCAATGAGAGCGGGCCGTGCACGGCTCTGGCCGGCTCGGCTGATTCGGTGGGGCGGACGGCTGCCACGCTGTCCATGGCATGCAGTATGGATGAGAACAGTTCGCATTTGCAATACCCCCCAACACCCCCCGGGCCCCGAGCCCGGCCCCTGGCTGTCGCCGGGGTCAGCAGCTCGCCGCGCGTGCGGGGGTGCGCCCGCTGAGGAGGGGCCGCAGGAACTGCCCGGTGTAAGACTCAGGGTGAGCCGCGATCTGCTCGGGCGTGCCGCAGGCGACGATCTGCCCGCCCGCTTTGCCGCCTTCCGGACCTAGGTCGATCACCCAGTCCGCCGTCTTGATTACATCGAGATCGTGCTCAATGACCACGATCGTGTTGCCTTCGTCGCGCAAACGATGGAGAACTTGCAACAAATGACCCACGTCCTCGAAATGTAGCCCGGTCGTGGGCTCATCGAGGATGTAAAGCGTCCGACCGGTCGCACGCTTGGCGAGCTCGCGAGAGAGCTTCACGCGCTGCGCCTCGCCTCCCGACAGCGTCGTCGCGCTCTGCCCAAGCTCGAGGTAGCTCAGGCCCACGTCCGCGAGGGTCTGGAGCTTTCCGGCGACCGCCGGCACGGCATGGAAGAAGCGCAGCGCATCTTCCACGGTCATCCCGAGCACCTCGTGAATATTGAGCCCGCGATAGCGAATCTCGAGCGTCTCGCGGTTGTAGCGCTGGCCCTTGCAGACATCGCAGGGCACGTACAGGTCGGGCAGGAAGTGCATCTCGATCTTGAGCATGCCATCGCCCTGGCACGCCTCGCACCGACCGCCCTTCACGTTGAAGCTGAACCGCCCCGCGTCGTATCCACGCGCGCGACTCTCGGGCACCGCTGCGAAGAGCTCGCGCAGCGGGCCGAACAGACCCGTGTACGTCGCGGCGTTCGAGCGCGGCGTGCGGCCGATCGGGCTTTGATCGATGTCAATGACGCGATCGATGAGCTCCAGGCCCTCGATGCGCTCGCAGGGCGCGCTCGCCGCGGGAGCGCCGCCGAGGTGCGCATCGAGATGCGCGTAGAGCGTATCGAGAATGAGCGTCGATTTGCCCGAGCCGGAGACACCCGTCACGCAGGTGAAGAGTCCGAGCGGGATGTCCACCGTCACATCGCGCAGGTTGTTGCCGCGCGCGCCGACGATGCGGATGACGCGATCCGGATCGCGCGCCACACGTCGCGCGGGAAGCGGAATGCTGCGCCGCCCACTCAAATATTGTCCGGTGAGAGAGGCCGGATTCGCCATCACCTCGCGCGGCGTTCCGGCCGCAACGACGAGTCCGCCGTGAACGCCCGCGCCGGGCCCGAGGTCGACCAGATAATCGGCAGCGAGCATCGCCTCCTCGTCGTGCTCGACGACGATGACCGTGTTGCCGAGATCGCGGAGCGATTTGAGCGTGTCGAGGAGCCGTCGATTGTCGCGCTGATGCAGCCCTATCGAGGGCTCATCGAGGATGTAGAGAATGCCCGTGAGGCCCGAGCCGATCTGGCTCGCGAGGCGAATGCGCTGCGCCTCCCCTCCGGAGAGCGTGTCGGCGCTGCGATCGAGCGTCAAATACTCGAGTCCCACGTCGACGAGAAATCCGAGCCGGTCCACCACGTCTTTGACGATCTTCGCCGCGACTTCCCCGCGCCAGCCGGGGAGCTCGAGGGCGCGGAAGAATTCGAGCGCGCTGCCCACATCGAGCCGCGAGAGCTCTGCGATGCTCCGCCCCGCGACGAACACGAAGCGCGCGGTGCGATTCAGACGCGTGCCCTCACATTCGGGGCAGGGCTGCACGCCGAGATAGCGCGCGAGCTCCTCGCGCACGGCAGGCGAGTCCGTCTCGCGGTAGCGCCGCTCGAGATTGGGGAGGATGCCCTCGAAGGGCTCGCGCGTGGTGCTGCGGCGGCTCGAGGCCCGAATCGCGGAAGCGCCGGCCGATCGGGCCGCGCGCGGCTCGCGCCCGTCAGCGGCGCCACCCCCGCCATCGGGGCTACCGGCGCCACGGGCGCCACGGGTGCCACGGGGTCCATGGCCCGGCAGCGCAATCGGCACACCGCCGCTGCCGTGGAGCACGACCGCGCGCGCCTCCGGCGCGAGCTCGCTCCAGGGCGTCTCTATATCGAATCCGTAGTGCCGCGCGAGCGCCTGGATCAGCTCGAAAAAGTGCACGTTGCGCCGGTCCCAGCCGCGGATGGCGCCGCTTGCGAGCGAGAGCGTCGGATGCGTGACGACGCGCTGGGGATCGAAGAACTCCTCGACGCCGAGACCACTGCACTTCGGGCACGCGCCGGCCGGATTGTTGAAAGAGAAAAGCTTGGGCTCGAGCGGTGGAACGGCGTATCCGCAAACCGGGCAGGCGTGGCGGCTGGAGAAGACGGTTTCGGGCGCGGTCGGATCATCCAGAAAAGCAAGGCGCGCGAGGCCACCGGAGAGCCTGAGCGCGACCTCGAACGACTCCGCGAGCCGCGGGCCGGAGTCCGCTTTCAGGCGCAGCCGATCGACGACCGCTTCGATCGTGTGCTTACGCTTGGGATCGAGCCGCGGCAGCTCATCGAGGGCGTGCACACGCCCATCGACGCGCACGCGCACGAACCCCCGGGAGGCGAGCTCCTCGAGCACCTCGGCATGCTCGCCTTTGCGGTCGCTCACGAGCGGGGCGAGAAGGGCGATGGCGGCGCCCTCGGGCAGCTTCAACACCTGATCGACCATCTGGCTCACCGTCTGCGCCTCCAGGTCGATACCGTGGTCGGGACAGCGCGGCGTGCCCGCACGGGCAAACATGAGCCGCAGGTAATCGTGGATCTCCGTCACCGTACCCACTGTCGAACGCGGATTGTGGGAGGCGGCTTTCTGCTCGATCGCAATGGCGGGCGAGAGTCCCTCGATGCGGTCAACGTCCGGCTTGTCCATCATCGAGAGGAATTGCCTGGCATATGCCGAGAGGGACTCGACGTAGCGCCGCTGCCCCTCGGCGTAGAGCGTGTCGAACGCGAGCGAGGACTTGCCGGAGCCGGAGAGCCCGGTCACGACGATCAGCCGGTCGCGCGGCAGATCGAGGTCGATGCCCTTGAGATTGTGAGTGCGGGCCCCGCGGACCCGGATGTACTGCATGGCTCCTCACGGCGGCGGCGGAGCTGTGCGGCGCCCTGCCGGACCTCGAGTGTACCCGGCCTGCCGCGCGCGGCGGCGCGCGCCCCAAAATGCCGCAAAACAACACGAACACACGCCGTTTGCCGGGTCGCGCCCCGGGGGCGGCCCGACTACAATAGCGCTCCATTGAACGGCTCGAGGGTGTGAAGTCATGGCACGCGGAGTAAACAAAGTCATCCTCATCGGCAATCTCGGCCGCGATCCCGAGACGCGCGCCATGCCCTCCGGCGCGAGCGTGTGCAATATCAACATCGCGACCAGCGAGAGCTGGAAGGACCGTCAGTCGGGCGAGCAGCAGGAGCGCACCGAATGGCACCGGGTCGTGATGTTCAATCGGCTCGCGGAGATCGCCGCCGAGTACCTGCACAAGGGCTCGCAGGTCTACATCGAGGGGAGCCTGCGCACGCGCAAGTGGCAGGACAAGCAGGGCGTCGAGCGGTACACCACCGAGATCGTCGCGAACGAGATGCAGATGCTCGGCGGACGCGGAACAGGCGCGGGCGCAGGCGCAGGCCCGGGCGCTTCGGCCGCCGAGGGCGGCGGACGCGAGAGGCCCGAGCTCGAGCCGGTCGCTGCGGCAGGCGGGACGGGGCGCGACGAGTTCGATGACGATATCCCGTTCTAGTGCCGGTTCGGATACAGCCGCAGCGGGCGTCGCTGCGGCGGGCGGCCGGTACCACATCAAGACATTCGGCTGCCAGATGAATGAGTACGACTCCGCGCGCATGGCGGACGTGCTCGAAGCGCGCGCGGGGCTTGCGGCGACCGACGATCCGGCCGCGGCCGACGTGCTCATCATGAATACCTGCTCGGTGCGCGAGAAGGCCGAGGAGAAGGTGTTCTCGCTGCTCGGTGAATGGCGGCGTCTGAAGGCCCGGCGCCCGCACGTCATCATCGGCGTCGGCGGCTGCGTCGCCTCGCAGGAGGCGGGCGGCATTCTCGAGCGCGCGCCGTTCGTCGATCTGGTGTTCGGACCTCAAACGCTTCACCGGCTCGGCGAGATGTTGACGGAGCTGCGCGGCACCGGACGCCCCATCGTCGATGTGAGCTTTCCCGAGATCGAGAAATTCGATCGGCTCCCCGAGCCGCGCGCCGAGGGCGCGACGGCCCATGTGTCGATCATGGAGGGCTGCAGCAAGTACTGCAGCTTCTGCATCGTGCCCTACACACGCGGCGAGGAGGTGAGCCGGCCGTTCGGCTCGGTGCTCGCCGAGGTACGCCAGCTCGCCGCGCAGGGTGTGACCGAGGTGACACTCCTCGGCCAGAACGTGAACGCTTACCGCGGGCCGATGGACGATGGGATGCCGGCGGACCTCGCAACCCTCATCCATCACGTCGCGGCGATCCCCGGCATCGAGCGCATCCGCTTCACCACATCGCATCCCAACGAGCTCGACGACAGTCTCATCGAAGCGTTCGGCAGCGTCTCGAAGCTCGCGGGCCATCTGCATCTCGCCGTGCAGAGCGGCTCCGACCGCGTGCTCGCGCGCATGAAACGCGGCTACACCGCCCTTGAATTCAAAGAGCGGGTCCGCAAAGTGAGAGCGGTGCGTCCCGAGCTCAGCATATCCACCGATCTCATCGTGGGCTTTCCGGGCGAGACCGAGCGCGACTTTGAGGCGACGCTCGAGCTCGTCGAGCAGGTCGGCTTCGATCAATCGTTCAGCTTCATCTACAGCCGCCGCCCGGGCACGCCCGCGGCCTCGTTCCCGGACGATGTGCCGCACGAGGTCAAGCAGTCGAGGCTCGCCGCGCTGCAGGCGCAGCTCGACCGGCAGGCGCGCGCGATCAGCGAGCACATGGTGGGCTCGGTGCAACGCGTGCTCGTCGTGCGGCCGGCGCGGCGGGATGCGCGCGAGCTCGCGGGGCGCACCGAGAACAACCGCTGGGTGAATTTCGCAGGACCCGCGGAGCTCATCGATCGCTACGCCGACGTGACGATCACCGCGGCGCTGCCTCACAGCTTGCGAGGGCGTTTGGCCGTTGCCTGAGCCCGTGTCCGCCACCCCTGTCGTCCCGCAGCGCGAATTCGACCTCGGGCCGACCGACAACGCGCGCCTTGCCAATCTCTGCGGCCCGCTCGATGAGAATCTGCGGCTCGTCGAGTCGCGGCTGGGCGTCGTGGTGCGCAGGCGCGGCGACAGCTTTCGGGTAACTGGCGAGCGTGCGCCGGAGGCCGAGGAGACGCTGCGGGAGCTGTTCCGCGTCGCACAGCAGGAGGAGGTGACGCCCGAGCGCGTGCACCTCACGCTGCGCGAGGTGGAGGTGCGCGATCGCGAGGATGCACCGGCGGGCGCCGAGACTGCCGCGGGTGAGATCGCCGCATCCGCCGCATCCGGCTCATCCGATGCCTCGGACGAGCTTGTGATACGGGTTCAACGCGGCCTCATCCGGGCGCGCGGTGCGCACCAGCGCGCCTATCTTGCGCAGATCCGCGCGCGCGATCTGACTTTCGGCATCGGTCCGGCCGGCACGGGCAAAACGTACCTCGCGGTCGCCTGCGCGGTGGAGGCGCTCTCGAGCGACCGGGTGCGCCGCATCGTGTTGGTGCGCCCCGCCGTCGAGGCGGGCGAGCGGCTCGGGTTTCTGCCGGGCGATCTCACCCAGAAGGTCGATCCGTATTTGAGACCGATGTACGACGCGCTCTATGAGATGCTCGGCTTCGATCGGGTCGCGCGGCTCATCGAACGCAACGTCATCGAGGTCGCCCCGCTCGCCTTCATGCGCGGCCGCTCTCTCAACGATTCCTTCATCATCCTCGATGAGGCGCAAAACACGACCATCGAGCAGATGAAGATGTTCCTCACGCGGATCGGCTTCGGCTCGAAGGCGGTCGTGACCGGGGATCCGACCCAGACCGATCTGCCGGCCGGGCGCATCTCGGGCTTGCGGCACGTGATCGCCGTGCTGAACGGCATCGAGGGTGTGGCGTTCACGTATTTCGACGCACGCGACGTGGTGCGCCATCCGCTCGTGCAGCGGATCGTGCAGGCCTACGAGGCCCAGGGCGACTCGAAGTGAGCTCGGGTGCGCTGCGCGTCGAGCTCACGCGGACGAGCCGGATGCGCGCGCCGCGCGCGGCCGAAATTCGGGTTTGGGCGGGAGCGGCGCTCGGCCGGCGCGCTCGCGGTCGCGAGCTCGCGGTGCGCATCGTCGGCGCCCGCGAGAGCCGCAGGTTGAATGCGCGCTATCGCGGACGCGATGAGCCGACCAACGTGCTGTCGTTCCCGGTCGCGGAGCACCTCGCACGCGGTGTGCGCTCGGCGCATCAGGGACCCGAGATGCTCGTGCCCTCTCCCCTCGGAGACCTCGTGCTCTGCTCGCCGATCGTCGCGAGCGAAGCGCGCCGGCAGGGCAAGAGCGTGCGGGCTCACTGGGCGCATTTGATCGTGCACGGCACGCTGCACCTCGTCGGCTTCGATCACGAGCGACCCCTCGATGCGCGGCGTATGGAGCGGCGCGAGATCGCCGTGCTCAAGCGGCTGGGATTCGCCAACCCGTATCGGAGTGCGTAATGGCCCAGAATGACGGCAGCGCGACCGGCCGGTGGCTGAAGCGCACGCTCAAGTCCTTCTCCGGCGAGCCGCAGGATCGCGAGGAGCTGATGGAGCTGCTCCGCGATGCGCACGAGCGCGGTGTCGTCGATGCCGATGCGACTCGCATGCTCGAGGGCGTGCTCGAAGTCTCGGACCTGCAGGTGCGCGACATCATGGTGCCGCGGGGACAGATGGTGTTCGTGCGACGCGACGATCCGCCGGGGCGCATTCTGCCGACCGTGATCGAGTCGGGACACTCGCGCTTTCCGGTGATGGACGAGAATCGGGACGACATCGTCGGCATTCTGCTTGCGAAGGATCTGCTGCGCCTCGCGCCGCAGGCGCTCGAGCCGCAAGAGCCGCACGAGCGCAACGCAAGCCACGGCGCAACGCGTGCCGCCGCTGCCGAGCGCTTCGACATTCGTGAGTACATGCGCCCCGCGGTATTCGTGCCGGAGTCGAAGCGGCTCAACGTGCTGCTCCGGGACTTTCGCCGCGGCAGAAACCACATGGCGATCGTCGTCGACGAGTACGGCGGGGTCTCGGGCCTCGTCACGATCGAGGATGTGATCGAGGAGATCGTCGGAGAGATCGAGGACGAGTTCGACGTCGAGGACGATCGGAACATCCGCAAGGAGGAGCCGCGTCAGTTCACCGTGCGCGGCGTGACGCGCCTCGAGGAGTTCAACGAGTACTTCGGCACCGAGCTCTCCGGGGACGGCTTCGACACCGTCGCCGGCCTCATCATGAATCGCCTCGGCCGCCTGCCGCGCCGCGGCGAGACGCTCGCGATCGACGGCCTCGAGTTCCGAGTGGTGCGCGCCGACCGCCGGCGCATCGATACGGTGCGGGTGGTGAGCGCCCGGGACGTGACACCGCCCGATGAGCGCGCCGCGGACGGCGCGGAATGAGACTCGCGCTCGAGAGCACCGCTTCGCGCAGCACTCTCGCGGCCGCCGCCGGAGTGCTCCTCGCGGCAGCCTTTGCGCCGCTTCAATGGTGGCCGCTCGCGATCCTCTGTCCTCTCGCGCTCGTCGCGCTGTGGCAGGGCGCGAGCCCGCGCACGGCTGCATGGAGCGGCTTCTGGTTCAACGTCGGCACGTTCACCGCGGGCACCTACTGGCTGTACGTCAGCATTCACCACTTCGGGCGCGCCCCGCTCGTGCTGGCCTTTTTCCTCATGGGGGGCCTGGTCGGCATCATGGCGCTTTACGGAGCGCTGCTCGGCTACATCGTCGGGCGATGGCTTCCGGCTTCCGGGGCGCTGCGCTGGATGGCGGGTATTCCGGCGGCCTGGGTCTTCATCGAGTGGTGGCGCGGCTGGTTCCTGAGCGGCTTCGGGTGGCTCTCGCTCGGGTACTCGCAGTCCGATACCTGGCTCGGCCGCGGCCTTGCCCCGGTGCTCGGCGTCTATGGCTTGACGGCCCTGCTCGTCGCTGTCGCCGGTGCGCTGTTGACGCTCGTCCGGGGGAGCTGGCGCGAGCGGCTCGTCGCGCTCGCCGTGCTCGCGGTGCCGGCCATCGCGGCCGTCCCGCTCGCGAGCCAAAGCTGGACGCGCCCCGTCGGCACACCCGTGAGCGTCGCCATCGTCCAGGGCGCCATTCCGCAGGATGAGAAGTGGCAGGACTCGCATCGCGATGCGACGCTCGAGCTCTATCGCAAGCTCACGGAGAGCGCGCTCGGGACGCCCGTCATCGTCTGGCCGGAGGCGGCCCTGCCCGATGAGGCCAACTATCTGACGGACTATCTCATCGGGCTGTACCGCGAAGCGCACGAGCGCGGCTCCTCGCTCCTCATCGGGGCCGTGCGCTCCGACGGGGACGACATCTACTACGACTCGGTGCTCAGTCTCGGGCCGACGATCGGCTGGTACAACAAACAGCACCTCGTGCCGTTCGCCGAGTTCTTCCCGGTGCCGCATTTCGTTCGCACGTGGCTGCGGCTCATGAGCCTGCCCTACTCCGATCTGACGGCCGGCAAGCCCGGGCAGCCGCCGCTCACGGCGGGCGGCCTGCGGCTTGCCGCAACCGTGTGTTACGAGGACGCGTACGCGAGCTCGGAGCTGCCGGTCGTCGCCGATGCCGACGCCCTGGTCAACGTGAGCAACGATGCCTGGTTCGGCCACTCGAGCGCACGCTATCAGCACCTGCAGATCTCGCAGATGTTCGCGATGCAGATCGGCCGCCCCCTCGTCCGTGCAGCGAACGATGGCGTCTCCGCGCTCATCGGACCGCACGGGGAGATCGTTGCGAGGGCACCGGAGTACCAGCCGTTCGTGCTCAAGGCATCGCTCCGCGCCTATCGGGGGCTCACGCCCTTCGACCGTTACGGGAACTGGTTGATTATTTCTCTCGCCGCCCTCACGCTCGTACTGCTGCTCGGCTACGGCCAGCTCTCGCGCGCGGCGATCCGCCCGGCAAGCGTTGAGGGCGGGGCATCGGGCGCTCCCGCGGCGGCACGGGTACACCGAATGCTGCGAGATGTGTCATAAATAAGGCTGCCCCAGGGCCGCAAATGCGGCACGCGTTGCAAAAGTGAACCTCGAGCGGTGCAGCCCGGTCTACCGCCCGCGGTCCAAAATCCCCGGATATCCTCGGAGTCCCACATGAGCTGTCAACGGTCGGCCCGCCGGGCCGGAATCCTCTCCATCGCGAGCCTCGCTCTCGCGGCATGCTCGGGCAGCTCGAGCGCGCAGACGGCCGAGCTCGCCGGCCCGAGCATCGCCGCGGCGCATGCGGCATCCACCATCGCCGTGCGAGATCCGCCGGAGTACAACAGCGGCGCGAACGCGGTCGCGCAGCTGCCCGATTTCTCCGGACTGGTCGAGAAGTACGGTCCGGCCGTGGTGAACGTGGAGGTGGTCGAGCATTCGCAGTCCGCATCCCCGAGCTCCTCGCAGGGCGGCGACAACGGGGATGGCGACAAGGGCAACGGAAACGGCGGCGACGACTCGAACGACCCGTTCAATCAGTTCTTTCGCCGCTTCGGCATTCCGAACGTGCCGCGGAATCTTCCGCCGCAGCACGGCACGGGCTCCGGGTTCATCATCAGCCCCGATGGCTACATCCTGACCAACGCGCACGTGGTGCAGGATGCCGATCAAGTGACGGTGAAGCTCGTCGACCGGCGCGAGTACCGGGCGAAAGTCATCGGCATCGACGAGCGCACCGACATCGCGGTCGTCAAGATCGCCGCGCACAACCTGCCGGTCGTGAAGATCGGCGATTCGAAGAAGCTCAAGCCGGGGCAGTGGGTGGTTGCGATCGGCTCGCCGTTCAATTTCGAGAATAGCGCGACGGCGGGGATCGTGAGCGCCACCGCGCGGCCTCTGCCGAGCGACAACTACGTACCGTTCATCCAGACCGATGTCGCCGTCAATCCGGGCAACTCGGGCGGGCCGCTGTTCAATGCTCGCGGCGAAGTCGTCGGCGTGAACTCGCAGATCTTCAGCCAGACCGGCGGCTACATGGGACTTTCGTTCGCGATCCCGATCGACCTCGCGGTGAACGTCGAGCAGCAGCTCATCAAGACCGGACGCGTGGTGCGCGGCCGGATCGGTGTCACCATCCAGGATCTCAACTCGCAGCTCGCCGAGTCCTTCGGGCTCGACCGCCCGCGCGGCGCGCTCGTGAGCATGGTCGAGGCGAATGGGCCGGCGAGCAAGGCCGGCATCAAGGCCGGCGATGTCATTCTCTCCGTCGATGGGCAGACCATCGATCACTACGGGGAGGTGTCGTCGCTCATCTCGAACATGAGACCGGGGACTGACGCGCACCTGACGCTCTGGCGCAACCGCAAGCAGCTCGACGCAACGGTGCACGTCGCGGAGCTCAACGAGAAGCAGGAACGCACCGGCTCGCGCGCGCAGCCCGGACGCCAGCGCAACGAGATCGCGGCGCTCGGCCTCTCCGTGCGGCCGCTGACGCCGGATGAGAAACAGCAGGCGCAGACGCAGGGCGATCTGATCGTGGAGCGCGCGAGCGGCCCGGCGGCCGATGCGGGGGTGCAGCCTGGAGACGTGATCCTCGGGGTGAACGGCAAACCCGTCCACACGCAGCGCGATCTCGAGCAGGATGCGAAGGATGCGGGCAAGACGCTCGCGCTCCTCATCCAGCGCCAGGACGCGCAGATCTATATCCCGCTGCAGGTGCGCTAGCAGGCGCGTCGGCCGGGATGGAGGCGACCTACGATCCGGCGGCGGTCGAGCACGCCGCCCAGGAGCATTGGCGCTCGCTCGACGCCTACCGCGCCAGGGAGCACGACCCGCGCTTCCCGAAAGGCAAGTACTACGTGTGCTCGATGCTGCCGTATCCGAGCGGCAAGGCGCACATGGGGCACGTGCGCAACTACACGCTGAACGACGTCGTCTACCGCTTCAAGCGCTCATCGGGCTACAACGTCATGTCGCCCATGGGCTGGGATGCCTTCGGGCTGCCGGCCGAGAACGCGGCCATCGAGAAGGGCATCGCGCCCGCGAAGTGGACGCGCGCCAACATCGCAGACATGAAGGCGCAATTCGCGCCTATGGGGTTCGCATTCGACTGGTCGCGCGAGGTGACGACCTGCGATCCGGCCTACTACCGCTGGAACCAGTGGCTGTTCCTCAAAATGCTCGAGCGCGGCATCGCCTACCGCAAGACCCAGGTCGTGAATTGGGACCCGGTCGATCAGACGGTGCTCGCGAACGAGCAGGTCGTGGACGGGTGCGGCTGGCGCTCGGGAGCACCGGTCGAGAAGCGTGAGATCCCCGGCTACTACCTTGCGATCACGCGCTACGCGGAGGAGCTCCTCACGAGCCTCGAGAAAGACCTCGAGGGATGGCCGACTCAGGTGCGCCTCATGCAGGAGAACTGGATCGGACGGAGCGAGGGCGTCCGCTTCGCGTTTGCCTACGAGCTCGAAGGCAAGCGGCAGCTGCTGTGGGTGTTCACCACGCGTGCCGACACCATCATGGGCGTCACTTTCGTTGCGATCGCGCCCGAGCATCCGCTCGCCACCGAGCTTGCCCAGCGCGAGCTCGCACAGCGCGAGCCCGCACACGCGGTGCGGCCATTGACGGCCTTCATCGAGGCCTCGCGTCATGGAGGTGTGGCTGATGCCGAGCTCGCCACGACCGAGAAGAAGGGCGTTCCCACCGGGTTCTTCGTCGTGCATCCCCTGACCGGCGAGCGCATCGAGGTGTGGATCGGCAACTACGTCCTCATGAGCTACGGCGAGGGCGCCGTGATGGGCGTGCCCGGCCACGACGAGCGGGATTTCGCGTTCGCTCTGCAGTACGGACTGCCGATTCGCCAGGTGATAGACATCGAGGGCCGCGAGTTCTCCGCGACGCAGTGGATGCCGTGGTATGCCTCGACCGAGGGGAGCCGCTGCATTCATTCGCGCTCGGCCGACGGCCGCTACGACTACGATGGCAAGGACTACAGCCACGCGGTCGATGCCGTCGCGGCCGATCTCGCCGCTCGCGGCCTCGGCGAGAAGCGCGTGCAATGGCGCCTGCGCGACTGGGGCATCTCTCGCCAGCGCTACTGGGGGACACCGATCCCGGTGATCCATTGCGAGGATTGCGGCGTGGTGCCGGTGCCTGAGAAGGACCTCCCGGTCGTGCTCCCGGAGGATCTCGTTCCGGACGGCACCGGCAATCCGCTCGCCAAGGACGAGCGCTTCCTCGCGTGCACCTGCCCGCGATGCGGGAAGCCTGCGCGCCGCGAGACCGACACGATGGATACGTTCGTCGATTCGTCCTGGTACTACATGCGCTACTGCTGTCCGGATGCGGCGCAGATGGTCGACGAGCGCACCGGATACTGGATGCCGATGGATCAGTACATCGGCGGCATCGAGCACGCGGTCCTGCATTTGCTGTATGCCCGCTTCTGGACGCGCGTCATGCGCGATTTCGGGCTCGTTGCGTTCGATGAGCCTTTCGAGCGCCTCTTCACTCAAGGGATGCTGCTCGCGCACTGCTACTTCCGCGAGGATGCGACCGGCCGCAGGCGCTGGTTCTATCCCGCCGAAGTGGAGCAGCAGTTCGATGAGCGCGGCGTGCCGGTGAGCGCCGTCGCGAAGGAGGACGGCCGGCCCGTCGTGTACGCGGGCATCGAGAAGATGTCGAAGAGCAAGAACAACGTCGTCGAGCCGCGCGCCTTCATCGAGCGCTTCGGCGCGGACACGGCCCGCGCATTCGTCATCTTCGCAGGACCCCCGGATCAGAGCGCGCCCTGGTCGGACAAGAGCGCCGAGGGAGTGCACCGCTTCCTGCGGCGCCTGTGGATGTTCTGCCACAGTGAGCGCGAGCGGATCGCGGGCGCGCCGCGCCGCGTACCCGCGACTCTCGATCCCGCTCTCAAGAGGGCTCGCCACGAGCTGCACGCGACATTGCAGCAGGCGCTGTTCGATTATCAGCGCATGCAGTTCAACACGGTCGTCTCGGCAGCGATGATCATGCTGAATGTGCTCGAGTCGGCGAAGGCGCTGCCCGAGAGCGGCGCGCTGCTGCGCGAAGGTGCGGGCATTCTGCTGCAGACGCTGTATCCCATCGCGCCGCACATCACCCATGCCTTGTGGGTGGAGCTCGGGCTTGCCGCCGAACGTGGCGACCTTCTCGATGCCCCGATGCCGCAGCCGAGCGAGGAGGCGCTGCGTCAGGAGGAGCTCGAGCTCGTCGTGCAGGTCAACGGGAAGCTCCGCGGGCGCGTGACGGTCGCTGCGGAGGCGAGTGAGGAGGCAGTCAAAGCCGCGGCGCTCTCGGATGAGCACATTCGCAAATTCGTGGCCGGCAAACCCGTGAGGAAGGTGATCCTCGTGCGCGGCAAGCTGATCAATCTCGTCGTGTGAGCAGCGAGATGCCGCGCGGCGGGTCGTTGGTGCAAAGAGCGGCAACGCTGTTCGCGGCGGGAATCGCAGTGTCGCTCTCGGGGTGCGGATTTCACCTCGAAGGGCATGCGCCGCTTCCGAAGGCGCTCGACAGCACGTACGTCGAGACGCAGGACCAGCAGACCGATTTCGCGCAGGGCCTGCGCAAGGCGCTCCTGACCGCGGGAGCCCGCGTGACGGATGACAGCTCGCGAGCGACCGCCGTCGTGCACGTGCTGCAGGACTCGGTGACGCCGCGCGTGCTCGCCGTCTCGCCGGCGAACCTTCCGCGCGAATACGAGATCACGTACACGGTCCGCTTCTCCGTCTCCTCCGGCGGCAAGGATCTGCTGGCGCCGCAGGAGGTCTCCCTGTCGCGCGACTACAGTTTCGATGAGCACGTGCTGCTTGCGAAGGACAACGAGGAAGCGATCCTGCGCGGCGCGCTCGCGCGCGATCTCGTCGATGTGGTGATGCGCCGGCTCAGAAACCTGTAAGCGGCCGCCGCGCGAAGCGCCCCGAATGACGGAGTGCCGAACAGTCGCCGGCCTCGATCGTGTGGCGCTCGCCGCGCTGCTCGAGCGCTTCGGGCTCGATCTCAAGCTCCTCGCTCCGCAGGAGCAAATCCCGGGCTCCTACTGGGGCGAGCGCGAGGCCGGCCTCGAAGGCGATCGGCTCTACGCGCGTCTCGACACACCGGTGCATTCGGTGCTGCACGAGGCGGCGCACTTCATCTGCATGACACCCGAGCGGCGCGCAGGACTCGATACCGATGCCGGGGGCGATGACATCGAGGAGGCGGCCGTCTGCTACCTGCAGATTCTGCTCGCCGATGAGCCGGGCGGCATCGGGCGCGAGCGGATGCTCGCGGACATGGATGCCTGGGGCTACAGCTTCCGGCTCGGCAGCGCGGCGGCCTGGTTCGAGTGCGACGCCGAGGATGCACGGGAGTGGCTCGCGAGGGCAGGCGTCATCGGGGCGGACGGCAGCATCAACTGCGCGCAAACCGGTCCGTCGCCGCGATGAGCTCGCGTGTGATGCCGGGCTCGTACGCCGAGTGTCCGGCGGTCGGGATGATGCGCAGGTCCGCCTCGGGCCACGCGCGGTGCAAGTCCCAGCAGCTTCGCATGGGGCAGACGATGTCGTAGCGGCCCTGCACGATCACGCCCGGGATGCTCCGGATGTGTCCGACGTCGGCGATCAGCTGATCGTCGCGGCGGAAAAAACCGCGGTTGACGAAATAGTGACACTCGATGCGCGCGAACGCCGCCGCGTAAGCACCGTCCTCGAACTTCGCGACGTACGCCGGGTTCAACTCGAGAAAGCTCGTCGCTCCTTCCCAGATCGACCAGGCGCGCGCCGCCTGATTGAGGACCCGCGGATCATCGCTCGTCAGCCGCCGGTAGTACGCGGCGACGAGGTCCGAGCGCTCCTCCTCCGGAATCGGCTGGATGTAGTTCTCCCACAGGTCCGGATAGAGCGCGGCCGCACCACCCGGGTCCTGATAGAACCAATCGAGCTCCCAGCGGCGCAGCAGAAAGATGCCGCGCAGGACGAGCTCGGTCACGCGCGTGGGATGCGCCTCGGCATACGCGAGCCCGAGTGTCGAGCCCCAGGAGCCGCCGAACACCTGCCAGCGCTCGAGCCCGAGATGCTCGCGCAGGCGCTCCATGTCATCGACCAGATGCCACGTCGTGTTCTCGGTGAGGCTCGCGTGCGGGCGGCTCTTGCCGCAGCCACGCTGGTCGAACATGACGATCCGATAGCGCTTCGGATCGAAGAACCGCCGCATCTTCGGGTCGGTCGCCCCGCCCGGCCCCCCGTGCACGAACACCACGGGCTTTCCCCGACGGTTGCCGCTTTCCTCGAAATAGAGCTCATGGCCGCCCGTCACGCGCAGCCAGCCACTCGAGTACGGTTCTATGGGCGGATACAAGCGCTCGCGAGGTCCAGGCTGCTTCGGGGTCGCTGGGGCGGAGGGCTTTTGGGCCGAGGGCTTTCGGGCGGAAGGCTTACGGGGAGCCGACTTGCGGGGAGCGGGCGTACGGTGGGCGGACTTTCGGGCAGCGGACGCTCGGGCCGGTCGGCTCGCGCGGCGCACTGCGGCCTTCCCTTTGGCTGCCATATAATGGAACGGGTCCGCCTCGACTGGATGCTCCACTATACCGCAGTTACCATGCTGAATATTCCCGCGGACCCGCCTGGCATAGCTTGAAGCTCAGCCCCGATTCTCTCTCACGCCATCTCGAGCGGCAGCTGCTGCCCGTCTACCTCGTCTCCGGCGATGAGCCGCTGCTCGCGATAGAAGCGGCGGATGCGATCCGGGCGCGGGCGCGGGCGCTCGGGTACACCGAGCGCGAGGTTCACGTGCTCGACCGCGGGACGGATTGGGACGCGGTACGCGCGGCCGCGGGAACGCTCTCGCTCTTCGGCTCGCGCCGCATCATCGAGCTGCGCCTTCCGACCGGTAAGCCCGGCGTGACAGGCGGGCGCGTACTCGCGAGCCTCGCGGCAGACGCGGACGCCGACACGCTGATCCTCGTCGTGAGCGGCCGGCTCGACCGCGAATCGCAGCACGCCGAGTGGGTCCGCGCGATCGAGGCGCGCGGCGGCTGGGTGCAGGTCTGGCCGATCCCAGCCGATCGGATGGTGCCCTGGCTCGAGACTCGCTGCCGCGAGCTCGGACTCGCTGCGGATCCGGGCGCGCTCGAGGTGCTGGCCGCGCGGACGGAAGGCAACTTGCTCGCTGCGCGCCAGGAGCTCGAGAAGCTCAAGCTGCTCGCCTGCGACCGCGTGACCGCCGAGCGGGTTCTCGCTGCCTCCGGAGACAGTGCCCGCTTCAGCGTCGGTGAGCTCTCGGACGCGCTCTCGGCCGCGGATGCGGAGCGCTCGCTACGCGTGCTCGACGGGCTGAAGGCGGAGGGCGCGGAGCTGCCGCTCGTTCTTTGGGCCGTTGCGCGCGCGCTGCGCGCGAGGTGGTCGCGTGAGCTCGATTCGGGCCTTGCTCCTGCCCGAGCGCTCGGTGTCCGAGCGGCGTATCGAGGACTCATCGCGCGTGCCGTGCGCGCGGATGCTATGGCGAAGGGGCGACTCTCGGGCGATGCGTGGGATGAGATCGCGCTCATCGCCTGCGAGGTCGCGGGACGCCGGGTATTGCCGCTTCCGGCGGCGCAGGCGATGTAAGAGCCTCGCATGCAACCGATCGGCCTCTTCGGCGGCGCCTTCGATCCGATTCACTACGGGCATTTGCGTACGGCTTTCGAGCTGTGGCAGGCGCTCGGGCTCGCGGAGGTGCGCTTCCTGCCTACCGGCAATCCGCCGCACCGGGCTGAGTTGAGCGCGAGCGCAGAGACCCGGCTCGCAATGGTCCGCGCAGCCGTCTCCGACCAGCCGCACTTCGTCGTCGATGATCGCGAAGTACGCCGCTCCGGAGTCTCCTATTCGATCGACACCCTGACGGAGCTGCGCGCCGAATATGCCGATCGATCGCTGTGTCTGCTTCTCGGGATGGACGCTTTCCTCGGCCTGCCGAACTGGCATCGGTGGCGGGAGCTGTTCGATCTCGCGCACGTCGTCGTGGCCCACCGGCCCGGGTGGAAGGCACCGACGCGCGGCCCGCTCGGTGAGGTCATGGTCGACCGGGGCACGGGCAGCATCCGCGAGCTGCACGAGCAGCGCGCGGGGCGCATCTATGTGCATGCCGGCACGCAGCTCGAGATCTCCTCCACGGAGCTGCGCCAGCTCCTCGAGGCGGGGCGCGACCCGCTCTATCTGGTGCCCGATGCGGTTCGCCGCATCATCTACGAGACCGGTTGCTATGCCCGCGATCGCCGCTGAATGGTGCGGCGCCCGATGACGCCCGCACGGAGCGGAAAGCCGCGGCGCCCCCGCAGCTCGGAGCACGCATCGCCGAACGCCGCGAGCGCAGAGCCCAAGCGCCATTCGCCTGCGCAAGAGATCGTCTCAGCCGCTCTCGACGATATGAAGGCGGTGAACGTGACGGTGCTCGACGTCCGCGGGCTCACGGACATCGCGGATACGATGATCGTCGCATCCGGCACTTCCGATCGGCATGTGCGCTCGATCGCAGATCGGGTCGTGGAGCGCGTGAAGGCCGCCGGTATCCGTCCGCTCGGTGTCGAGGGCGAGCGCGAAGGTGAATGGGTGCTCGTCGATCTCAATGAGGTGATCCTGCACGTCATGCTGCCGCGCGTGCGCGAGCTGTACGGGCTCGAGCACCTCTGGGAAGGCCCCGAATCGTATTCGCCCGCCTCGCGAGCGGTCCCAGCCCGCGAGGGCCGGCGGCGCCACCGATCGACGGAATGAAACGCGATCGGCAGAGGAGGTGCCCGCGGCTGCCGCAGGGCGATGCGGCGCCTGACTGCGAAGCATCGCTTCCTCGCGGCGGAGCGGCAGCATGCGGTGGCGGTTGATTGCGGTGGGCACTCGCATGCCCCGCTGGGTCGATGAGGCGTTCGAGGATTACGCACGCCGGCTCGGCTCGCAGCATGCGCTCGCGCTCGATGAGCTGCCGCCGGCGCGGCGGACCGGTGCGAGGGGAGCCGCCGCCGCGGTGCGCAGCGAAGGGGAGCGGCTGCTCGCGAAGCTGCGCCCGAGCGAATACGTCGCCGCGCTCGATGAGCGCGGGCGGGAGTTCTCGACGCGCGAGCTCGCCGACTGGGTCGCCGCGCGACGGCGCGAGGGGCGCGATGTCGCCTTCCTGATCGGCGGGCCCGACGGCCTCGCCGAGGCGGTGCGCGAGCGGGGCGACCTCACGTGGTCGCTCTCACAACTGACTCTGCCGCACGCGCTCGCGCGCGTCGTGCTCGTCGAGCAGCTCTACCGCGCGCACACTTTGCTTGCCGGCCACCCGTATCATCGCGAATGATGAGCCCCGCAACGCTTACACCACCGCTCGTCTGCCTCGCCTCGGCATCGCCCAGGCGCCGCGAGCTATTGGAGCAGATCAAGGTGGCCCACGAGATCGAGGCCGCGGACGTGGACGAAGCGCGCCTGCCCGGTGAGGCACCGCGAGCGTACGTGCTGCGCCTCGCCCGCGAGAAGGCGCTGAGCGTTCAGTCGCGCCGGCCACCGGGGCAGCCCGTGCTCGCGGCCGATACTGCGGTCGTGCTCGAGGAGTCGGTTTTCGGAAAGCCGCGCGATCGGCAGGACGCCTTCGAGATGCTGACCGCGCTCGGTGGCCGCAATCATCAAGTGCTCACAGCCGTCGCGCTCGCCGCGCGCAGCACCGTGGCGACCGCACTTTCCGTGAGCACCGTGCGATTGAGAGTGCTCACGCAGGCCGAGCGCAGCGCCTACTGGCAATCGGGCGAGCCGTGCGACAAGGCGGGCGCCTACGCGATCCAGGGGCTCGGGGCCGTGTTCGTCGAATGCTTGAGCGGCAGTTACTCCGGCGTGATGGGTCTTCCGCTCTTCGAGACGGCGCAGCTGCTCGAGGCGGCCGGCGTTCCGTGCGGGGCGCGGGTGCAGTTCGCGGCGGGCAGGGCGTGAACGAAGCGGCGCAGGACAACGCACGTTCCGGCGCAGCCATCGCCGGGGTCGCGGGCGGTGCCGGCGCGGAGATCTTCGTGAACGTCGGTCCTCGCGAGACGCGCGCGGCGCTCGTCGAAAGCGGTGCGCTGCAGGAGCTGCACATCGAGCGTGCGAGCCGGCGCGGCATCGTCGGAAACCTGTACAAGGGCCGAGTGTCGCGCGTGCTGCCGGGCATGCAGGCAGCGTTCGTCGACGTGGGGCTCGAGCGCACGGCCTTCCTGCACGTCGCGGATATCGCACTCGCGCGGCCCGAAGACACGATCGTGAGCCTGCCCGCGGTCGATGACATCCGCCGCCTCGTGAGCGAAGGCGACGACATTCTCGTGCAGGTCGTGAAGGACCCGATCGGCACCAAGGGCGCGCGGCTCACGACCTTCATCGCTCTGCCGTCGCGCCATCTGGTCTATCTGCCGCGAGGCGAGGGCATCGGAGTCTCCGCGCGGATCGAGGAGGAAAGTGAGCGCGTGCGGCTCAAATCCGCCGTCGCCGCGCTCATCGAGCCGGCCGGGCCCGGTGGATACATCGTGCGCACAGCCGCACAGGAGGCGACCGCGGAGAGTCTGCGCGAGGACATGCGCTACCTCGCGAAGCTCTGGCAGCACGTGCGGGCTCGCGCCGCCGAGACGCCCGCGGGAGCGATCGTCCACGAAGACTTGCCGCTTGCACTGCGCATTCTGCGCGACGAGCTCGCGCGCGGCGTCGGGCGGGTGCTGGTCGATTGCGCGAGCGAGCACGCACGCATGGCCGAATTTGCGGCGGCGTTCCTCGGCAGCGATGCGGCGCGCGTGGAGCTGTACGCGGGTCCGCGGCCGATCTTCGATCTGCATGGCATCGAGGAGGAGGCCGCACGCGCGCTCGATCGCAAGGTTCCGTTGAAATCGGGCGGCCATCTCGTCATCGAGCAAACCGAGGCGATGACGACGATCGATGTGAATACGGGCGCGTACGTCGGCCATCGCAATCTCGAGGAGACGATCTTCCGTACGAATCTCGAGGCAGCCGTCGCGATCGCGCGGCAGCTGCGGCTGCGCAATCTCGGGGGCATCATCATCATCGACTTCATCGACATGTCCGATGAGTCGCATCGCCGCCAGGTCCTCGCAGCGCTCGAACGGGCGCTCGCGGCGGACCGCGCGCAGACGCGCATCGTGAGCCTCTCCCCGCTCGGCCTCGTCGAGATGACGCGCAAGCGCACGCGCGAGAGTCTGCAGCACCTGCTCTGTGCACCGTGCCCGAGCTGCGAGGGGAGAGGGTTCGTGAAGACCCCCGAGACGGTCTGCCAGGACATCTTCCGCGATATCGTGCGGCAGAGCCGCCAGTTCTCGAGCCGTGAGCTGCTGATCCTCGCGCATCAGGACGTGATCGATCTGCTTCTCTCCGAGGAGTCCGCGACGCTCGCGGAGCTCACCGGCCAGATCGGCCGGCCGATTCGGCTGCAGGTCGAGGCGCTCTACGGCGCCGATCAATACGACGTGGTGCTCGTTTGAACGAGGCGCTTGCGTGAAGGTTGCAGCGCTTCAGATGACGTCGGGCCCGGATGTGGAAGCGAACCTCGCCACAGC
The DNA here is from genome assembly GCA_035606175.1 of Steroidobacteraceae bacterium. Taxonomy (GTDB): domain Bacteria; phylum Pseudomonadota; class Gammaproteobacteria; order Steroidobacterales; family Steroidobacteraceae; genus JASHUC01. Next base: position 40,589 of record DATNFW010000046.1, read on the forward strand.
GCAGGACTTGCTCGCGGATGCGGCCGCGGCCGGCGCGCGGCTCGCGGCGCTGCCGGAGAACTTCGCGTTCATGGGGCTCGAGGATGCCGACAAGCGCAAGGTGGCCGAGGAGGAGGGGGAGGGCCCGATTCAGGCCGCGCTCACAGAGTCGGCCCGCCGCCTCGGGCTGTGGATCGTCGCCGGAACAATCCCGCTGCGCCTCCCCGGAGAGGGGCGCGTCGCCGCTGCCTCTCTCCTCATCGATGCGGAGGGCCGCCGGGTCGCACGCTACGACAAGATCCACCTGTTCGATGTCGACCTCCCGGGACGGAAAGAGTCCTATCGTGAATCAGCGAACATCGCGCCGGGAAAAATCGCGATCCTCGCCGAAACACCTGCTGGACGGCTCGGGCTGTCGGTGTGCTACGACGTGCGCTTTCCAGAGCTCTACCGTGCCCTGAGCCGGGCCGGGGCGCAGCTCCTCAGCGTCCCGTGCGCCTTCACCGCCCCGACCGGGCGAGCGCACTGGGAGACGCTGCTGCGCGCCCGGGCGATCGAGAACCTCTGCTACGTCATCGCTCCCGCCCAGTCAGGTATCCATCCGAACGGTCGCGAGACTTACGGCGATACGCTGATCGTCGATTACTGGGGTCGAGTCCTGCACCGCCTCCCGCGGGGCCGCGGAATCGTGCTCTGCGACCTCGACCTCGAGCGGCAGGCTGCGGCGCGCGCGGACTTCCCCGCCCTGACGCACCGGGTGATGTAATCTGACCGCTGGCCCCGAAGGGGGCCGACCCCGAGGAGACAGTCGAGATGGAAAAAGCGGGAAGCCCCGATCCGCTCGCGATGGCGCGCGAGCTCATTCTGCGCCCGAGTGGGCTAGACGACACGCGGCTCGACCGAGTAGTGGGTCAGGTGCTCACGCACTCCGTCGATGCGGCGGACCTGTACTTTCAGCTCGCGCACGAGGAGTCGTGGGCTCTCGAGGACGGGATCGTCAAGGAGGGGACCGCCGCCATCGAGCAGGGCGTCGGCGTGCGGGCGCTCGCCGGCGAGAAGACCGGTTTCGCCTACTCCGATGAGATCATCCTGCCGGCGCTCGAGGAGGCTTCACGTGCCGCGCGCGCCATCGCAAGTCGCGGCCAGGACCGCCAGGTGCAGGCGTGGCGCCCCCGCGCGGGCCACCAGCTCTATCTGCCGATCGACCCGGTCGCATCGCTCAGCGATGCGGAGAAGGTGTCCTGGCTCGAGCGCGTCGATCGCGAAACGCGTGCGCTCGACCCGCGTGTGGTGCAGGTGATGGCGAGCCTCACCGCGGTGCAGGAGATCGTGCTGATCGCCAACAGCGACGGGGAGCTCGCCGCGGATGTGCGGCCGCTCGTTCGATTCAATGTGTCCGTCATCGTCGAGCAGAACGGCCGGCGTGAGCAGGGTTATGCGGGCGGCGGCGGTCGCTTCGCGCTCGATGAGCTCGTCGCTCAGGACCGTCCGCTCGCGCTCGGGCGTGAGGCGGTCCGGCAGGCGCTCGTCAACCTCGAGGCGATCCCAGCACCGGCGGGCCTCATGACCGTCGTGCTCGGTCCGGGCTGGCCCGGAGTGCTGCTGCACGAGGCGATCGGGCACGGGCTCGAGGGCGATTTCAATCGCAAGGGCACCTCTGCCTTCTCCAATCGCATCGGGGAGCGCGTCGCAACGCCCGCATGCACCGTCGTCGATGATGGAACGCTCGCGCGCCGCCGCGGCTCGCTCAACGTCGATGACGAAGGAACGCCGACGGAGTGCACGACGCTCATCGAGAACGGAGTGCTGCGCGGATATATGCAGGACAAGCTCAACGCGCGGCTCGTGGGCGCGCGCTCGACCGGCAACGGCCGGCGAGAATCCTTCGCCCACGTGACACTGCCCCGGATGACGAACACCTACATGCGCCCTGGTCCGCACGCGCCCGAGGAGATCATCCGCTCGGTCGAGCGGGGCATCTATGCGGTGAATTTCGGCGGCGGACAAGTGGACATCACTTCCGGGAAATTCGTCTTCTCCGCGAGCGAGGCCTATGCGATCGAGAATGGCCGCCTCGGAGCCCCGCTCAAAGGGGCGACGCTCATCGGCAACGGACCCGACGTGCTGACGCGCGTGAGCATGGTCGGCAACGACTTGAAGCTCGACGAGGGTGTGGGCACCTGCGGCAAGGAAGGGCAGAACGTACCGGTCGGCGTCGGCCAGCCGACGCTGCGCATCGACGGGCTGACCGTGGGAGGCACGGGATAGGCGATACATAATCCGCGCCCCTGTCGGCGCCAGGCCACAGCTCACCCTTACTGCGCAGCCCCAGACGCGAAGCTGTGAAGCTGGGCACGCCGGGTCCCGCGGGAGGTCCGTAGCTTGCTCGTACGGCATCGTCATGCCGTCCTATTTCGTAGACGAGGAGCGACGAATGCAGGCCAACCATGCGCTCGATGAGCCGAGACTGCAGCTGCCCGCGGATCTCTTGTCGGAGCTCAAGCGTCGCGGCGCCACGCCGCGGACCGACATGCACGTCGAGGGATGGAAGCCCTCCTTCCTGGGGCGCCTCGTCGAGCTCTTCACCGGCCGGCGCGGAACGCAGCCGCAAGCGCGGCGGTAGCGACCCGCAATCCAGGCTAAGCTTCACTCATGCGATCTTCCGAGCTGCATCTGTCGAGACCCCTGTACGAGGTCCTGCCCTGGCTCTATGTGGGCGCGGGTGGCGCGGCGCTCGCCGCGAGCTATTTCGCGGCCTCGCCGCTTGCGAGCGCATCGCTCGGGCTGCCCGGGCTTGCGGCGCTGCTCGGGGGCGTCGTCGTGTGGCTGCGGCGCCGCGGCTATCGCCGCATGCGTGCGAGCTACGCCCGCCCGGACGCGCTCGCCGAAGTGGAGCGCGAGTCGCAGGGCTGAGACGGCGGAAACTCAGTCCTCCGGCCCGGGGTCCTGCACGCCCGGAACCGTCTCGGCGAGACTGCCGCGTCTCGAGGGCAGCCGCTCGTCGACGTACATCAGCTCGTGTTTGCCGATCACGACCACGTCGCCGTCGTTGAGATTGTGCCGGCGGACGCGCTTGCCTTGGACGTAGATGCCGTTGGTGCTGTTCAAGTCCTCGATGACGCAGCCCTGAGCGGTCGTGATGATCTGGCAGTGATGGCGGCTCACGAAGCGGCTGTCGATCTGCACGTCGTTGTCGCCCGTGCGTCCCACGATGATCCGACCGAGTTTGAGTGTGAGGTCCGACAGCGTCCGTCCCTCGCTCGCGATGATGAGCCGGCCGACGATCTCGCGCGGTGCATCATGGCGGATGTCGCGGCGCGGCTCGCCGGGGCGCTGCGGGTCCGAGGAGTGCGCGCCGTCGAGGGACGTCGAGCGGCCCGCTTGAGCCTCGATGAGCGCGCGGTTCACCGCCTGGGTCCGCGCGCTGAACTCGACCCAGCGCAGCTCCTGCACCGATGAGGTGATGTCGTCCGCAATGACTCGATCGCGATCGACGCCGTACGCCGCCATCATCGCCGTGTCACAGAGCGTGTTGATGAGCCGCGGCACGCCACCCGTGTAGCGGTAGATCTCCGGAAAGGTGTCCTCCGCGAAGATCTGCCGGTCCCCGGCGCCCGCAACCTCGAGGCGATGCTGGATGTACGCGCGCATCTCGACGGGCGTAAGCGTTCCCAAATGGAAGCGCAGCCGAATGCGCTGGGCGAGCTGCACCAGCTCCGGCGCATCGAGCTTCTCGTTGAGCTCCGGCTGGCCGGCTAGAATGATGCGCAGCACCTTCTCCTTCGTCGTCTCCACGCCCGAGAGCAGCCGCACCTCCTCGAGCACGCGCAGCGAGAGGTTCTGCGCCTCATCGACGATGAGCAGCACCTTGCGCCCCGCCGCGTACTGCTCGACGAGAAAATTGTTGACGGTCGCGATGAGCTCGGCCTTCTTCATGCGGAACGGAGAGAAGCCGAACTGCACCAGGACGGCCTGCAGGAAATCGACGGCGGAGACCTGCGTCTGATTGATCTGAGCGACGACCACGTCCTTCTGAATCTCCTGCAGAAAGGACTCGATGAGCGTCGTCTTGCCGGAGCCGATCTCGCCCGTGATCACGACGAAGCCGTCGGTGAACCAGATCGTCGACTCCATGTACGCCTTCGCGCGGGCGTGCTGTTTGCTCAAGTAAAGGAACTGCGGGTCCGGGCTCAACCGGAAGGGCAGCTCCTTCAGTTTGAACAGCTCGAGGTACATGAAGCGACTCGGTTCCGTGGCCTTTGATGCTGGCGCCCGCGCCCGCCACTTCGGACCGATCTTACGGGATGCGAATGTCCGGGGCCAACTGTCGGAGCAACCGCCGTACCCAGGCGTCGCGAGCGCGCGCAGTAGGGGCGACGAGGGTGCAATGCCCGAGTTTGCGTCCGGGCCGCGGCTCCTTCCCGTAAGCGTGCAGATGCACGCCGCCGAGGGCCAGGATGCGTGCGCGCGAGGGCATGTGTCCGATCAGATTGATCATCGCCGAGTGACCGAGCGCACGCGTCTGCCCGAGGGGGAGCCCGGCGACCGCGCGCACGTGATTCTCGAACTGGCTGGTCGTTGCGCCCTCGATCGTCCAGTGCCCGGAGTTGTGCACGCGCGGCGCCATCTCGTTTGCGATGAGCCGGCCGGCACTCACGAAGTACTCGATCGTGAGCACTCCGACATAGCGGAAATGCGCGAGCACACGCGCCAGATGACGTTCCGCGATGCGCTGCAATCGAGCGCGCCCGTCCGGCGCGCGCGTCACGCGCAGGATTCCGCCGGCGTGAGTGTTGAGGCAGAGTGGATAGAACACCGTTGCGCCGTCGACGCTTCGCGCGCCGATGATCGAGACCTCCGAATCGAACGGCACGAGCTCCTCGCAGATGAGCGGTGCGGCGCCGAGCCGCTCCCATGCCGCATCCGCATCGCGCTCCGTGCGGAGCGCCGCCTGGCCTTTGCCGTCGTATCCCAGCCGCCGTGTCTTCAGCATCGCCGGCAGTCCGATCTCCTGCAGCGCACGCGTGAGATCGCGCCGCGACTCGACGCTTCTCCAACGTGTGGTCGGAATCCCGAGCCGCTCGAACAATCGCTTCTCGCTTGCGCGGTCCTGGGTCGCTGCGAGCGCGAGGCGGGAAGGGCGCAGCGGACAGGGCAGTCCGCGCAAGCTCTCGACGGGCACGTTCTCCCAATCGAACGTGACCACATCCGAGCGGGAAGCGAGCTCCAGCAGGCGTGCGCGGTCGCCGAGGTCGGCCTCGAGGAGCGGGGCGACTTGTCCGGCCGGGGCGCTGCGGCTGCGGTCGAGAAACAGAAATTCGAGTCCGAGCGGATAGCCCGCAATGGCGAGCATGCGGCCGAGCTGGCCGCCTCCCACGACGCCGATCCTCATGGCTTGACCGCGGTGCGCGGATCGGGATCGCGGAGCACCGCTGCCGTTTGACGCTCCCGATGCGCGCGCAGCGCAGCATCGATTTCGGGAATGCTCCCGGCGAGGATCGCGGCGGCACACAGCGCGGCATTCACGGCGCCCGCAGCGCCGATCGCGAACGTCGCGACGGGCACTCCGGCGGGCATTTGCACGATCGACAGCAGCGAATCGAGACCTTGAAGAGCGCGGGACTGCACCGGGACGCCGAGCACGGGGAGGGTTGTCTTCGCGGCCGTCATGCCGGGCAGGTGCGCAGCCCCGCCCGCTCCGGCGATGATGACCTTGAGACCTCGCCCGTGCGCGCTCTCCGCGTACTCGAACAGCAGGTCGGGCGTGCGGTGCGCCGAGATGACCCGCACTTCATACGGTACGCCGAGCTCCTCGAGCGTCGTGGCGGCGCCGGCGAGAGTTTCCCAATCCGACCGCGAACCCATGATGATGCCGACGAGCGCCTGCATCGGCTCATTGTACCGTCGAGCTCGCCGCGCCGCTTCGCCCCGCTCCTCGAGCGCGCGCCGCCGCTCGGCGAGCGCGCCGCGCACGGACGGCACGTCGACCGCCCGCATGAGCCGGCCGATGTACTGCCGCTGCCGCGCGCCGGCGCCCCGGCTGCGGATCGCGCGGGCTTCCCGGATGGCGTCGACGAGTAGCTCGGGCAGTGCGAGGGCATCGAGGTCGGCGTCGGTAAGGCCGATCAACTCCTCGCCGAGACGTTGTGCGGCGAGCGCCTCACGCTTCCGCGCGCTCTTGCTCGGGCGCGCATCGCCGCGCTCCTCATCGTTCCCGCCGGATTGGATGCGTCGCCTGGGTGACATTGCCGTCGCGTGCTCTGCGCGGAGCCGGGACCTCCGGCTGCTACAATGAATTCTCGCATTCCTCCACGAGGATCGGCGCAAACCATGCAGCAGGAAGTCGACGCATCGCGGATCCCGGAGCTCTCGGAGCTCGTGCAGCTCGCCCTCGCGGAGGCCCGCCGGGCGGGCGCGAGCCAATGCGAAGCGGATGCAAGCCTGCAGCGCGGCCTCACCGCAACCGTGCGGCTGGGGGAGGTGGACACCGTCGAGTACCAGCGCGACCGGGGGCTCGGCCTCACGGTGTATTTCGGCAAGCGCAAGGGCTCCGCGAGCACCGCCGATCTGAGCTCCCCGGCCGTGCGGGCCACCGTCGAGAAGGCCTGCGCGATCGCCCGCTACACGGCCGAGGATGAGTCTGCGGGACTCGCCGACCCGCAAGATCTCGCGCGCGAGATTCCCGACCTCGATCTGTATCACGCCTGGACGCTCGAGCCCGATGATGCGGTGGCGCTTGCCCGCGACTGCGAGGCCGCCGGGCTCGCCGTCGATGCGCGCGTGAAGAATTCCGAGGGCGCTTCCGTTTCGAGCCAGCGCGGCGTGCGGGTGTACGGAAACTCGCACGGCTTTCTCGGCGGCTACGCGAGCACTTCGCATACCGTGACGTGCGTTCTGCTCGCGCAGCAGGGCGAGGACATGCAGCGCGACTACTGGTACTCGACGGCGCGCGCGCCGGAGGACCTCGAAGCGACTCGGACGATCGGCCAGCGAGCGGGCGAGCGCGCCATCGCGCGCCTCGGCGCGCGCAAGCTCGGCACGCGGCGCGCTCCCGTCGTGTTCTGTCCGGAGATGGCGCGTGGACTGTATCGCAGCTTCCTCGGCGCCGTGCGCGGCGGCAGCCAGTATCGCAAGGCCTCGTTCCTGCTCGATGCGGCCGGTCACGCCGTGTTCCCGGATTTCCTGCAGTTGAGCGAGCGGCCGCACATCGTCAAGGGGCTCGGGAGCAGTCCCTTCGACGACGAAGGCGTCGCGACGCGCGATCGGGAAATCGTGCGCGACGGGGTGCTGCAAGGCTATGTTCTCGACAGCTACTCGGCGCGCAAGCTCGGTTTGAAGACCACCGGCAATGCAGGCGGTGTGCACAATCTGATCGCCGCGGCGCCGGGGCACGTGCTCGGCTTGGCGGAGTTACTGAGGCGGGCGGGCAGCGGGCTGTACGTGACGGAGCTCATGGGACAGGGCGTCAACCCCGTGACAGGTGACTACTCGCGCGGCGCGAGCGGGTTCTGGATTGAAAACGGCGCTCTCTCCTATCCGGTTCACGAGATCACGATCGCCGGGAATCTGCGCGACATGTACCGCGGCATCGTCGCGCTCGGCGACGACGTGGATCGCCGCGGGTCGATACACACAGGATCGGTGCTCATCGGGGAGATGACGATCGCGGGGGAGTGAACCCGCCGCGCGGCTCTGCTGCGCGCAACTCGCACTGCGGCGCAACTCGCTCTGCGGCGCGGCGCTCCGAGCGCGGCTCTGCCGCCCCCGCTCACGCGCTCGTCAGGCGCTCGAGTGCCTCGCGATACTTCTCGCTCGTCTTCGCAATGACCTCTGGAGGCAGATGTGGGCCGGGAGCCTGCTTGTTCCAGTCGAGTGTCTCGAGGTAGTCGCGCACGAACTGCTTGTCGAAGCTCGGCGGACTCACGCCCGGCCGGTACGTGTCTGCAGGCCAGAAGCGCGAGCAGTCGGGTGTGAGCACCTCATCGATCAGCACCAGCGCGCCGGTCGGATCGACTCCGAATTCGAATTTCGTGTCGGCGATGAGAATGCCGCGCGCCTCGGCATGGCGCGCCGCGAACTCGTACAGCGCGAGGGCGGCCTCGCGGACGCGGCGTGCGATGGCAGCGCCGACCTGACGCTCCACCTCGTCGAACGGGATGTTCTGGTCGTGCTCGCCCGCGGGAGCCTTGGTCGCCGGAGTGAAGATCGGCTGCGGCAGACGCGCGGCGAGCTCGAGGCCGCGCGGCAGCGCGATTCCGCAAAGGCTGCCCGTGCGCTGATAGTCCTTCCACCCCGAGCCGATCAGATAGCCGCGCACGACCGCCTCGATCGGCAGCGCGGCGAGGCGGCGAACGATCACGGCGCGCCCCTCGAGCATCTCGAGCTCGCGAGCATCGCGCACGACGCTCGAGAGCACGCGGCCGGTCAGATGGTTGGGGATGATGTGACGCGTGCGCTCGAACCAATAGTTCGAGATCCGATTGAGCACGCCACCCTTGCCGGGTATCGGGTCGGGCAGAATCACATCGAAGGCGGACATCCTGTCCGTCGTGACGATGAGCAGCGTCTCCGCGTCGACCGCATAGCTGTCCCGGACCTTGCCCTCGTGAACCTTCTCGAGGCCGCGCAGTGCCGTGCGAAAGACCGTGTCCGTGCGCATCGGGAGCTAATATAGCAACCGTATGCCGCAGTGGACCGGAAAAGTCGTGGGAGGACTGCTCGGCCTGTTCACGCTCGGGCCGGTCGGCGCGGCGATCGGGCTGCTCGTCGGGCATCAGTTCGACTCGGACTCGGATCAGGAGCGCCTCGCCGGACCGGCACTCGATCCCGCCGCATTCGGGGAGCTGTTCTTTCGCACGACGTTCCAGGCAATGGGCCACATCGCCAAGGCGGACGGGCGGGTGTCCGAGCAGGAGATCGCGGCCGCGCGGGCAGTGATGGCCGAGCTGCGGCTCGATGCTGCGCAGGTGCGGGCCGCGATCGGGCACTTCACCGCCGGCAAGCAGCGGCAGTTTGCGCTCGATGCAGCGCTCGATCCGTTGGCGCGAGCGATGGCGGGACGGCCCGATCTCGCCCGCATCTTCGTGGAGATCCAGATGCGTGCCGCGCTGGCAGGCAGCGATCTCGGTGTCGCGGCGCGCGCGCGCATGCAGCGCATCGCCTCGCGGCTCGGTGTCTCCTTCCTCGAGCTGGCGCAGATCGAGGCGGTATTGCGTATCCGGCGCGGCGCATTCGCGCACTCTCGAGCTCGCGAGAGCGCGGCCGATCAACTCGCCGAGGCTTACCGTGTGCTCGAAGTGGAGCCGGGCGTGAGCGATGAAGAGCTTTCGAGGACGTACCGCCGCCTGTTGAGCCGCCACCATCCGGACAAGCTGAAGGCGAACGGGCTCCCGGAGTCGATGCTGGAGCATGCGAAGCAACGGACTCAGCAGATCATCGAAGCGTACGAGCTCATCCGCGAGCGGCGCGGCGTCTGAGCGGCTAGACTGCCCCCTATGGCACCGCGCTGGATTGCCCCGTCGATTCTATCGGCCGACTTCGCTCGGCTCGGGGAGGAGGTGAACGCCGTGCTCGAGGCCGGCGCGGACCTCATTCACTTCGACGTGATGGACAATCATTACGTGCCGAACCTCACCGTCGGTCCGCTCGTGTGCGAGGCGCTGCACCGGCACGCGCCACACGCGCCGATCGATGTGCATCTGATGGTGAAGCCCGTCGACCGCATCGTTCCGGACTTTGCAAGCGCCGGGGCGACCTACATCACCTTCCACCCGGAGGCGACGGAGCACATCGATCGCACGATCGCCCACATCCGCGAGCACGGTTGCCGCCCCGGGCTCGTCTTCAATCCGGCGACGCCGCTCGATTTCCTCGACTACACGCTCGATGAGCTCGACATGGTGCTCATCATGTCGGTGAACCCGGGCTTCGGAGGTCAGAAGTTCATCCGCTCGGCGCTCGACAAGCTCGCGGCCGCGCGCCGGCGTATCGAGGCGTCCGGCAGGCCGATCCGGCTCGAGATCGACGGGGGAGTGAAGGTGGACAACATCGCAGAGATCGCCCGCGCGGGGGCGGATACGTTCGTCGCGGGTTCCGCGATTTTCGCAAGCGCAGACTACGGAGCGACGCTGAGAGCGATGCGTGCCGAGCTCGAGCGCGCCCCACTCGAGCGCACGAGCTAGAAATCGTCCTCGTCGTCGTCGTCCTCATCATCCTCGTCGTCGTCCATGTCCATGCGGCCGGGCTTGCCGAGGGCTCCGGGGCCGCCGGCGGCAGCGGCGGCGGGCTTGGCGGGCACGATCACAGGGCGTGTCTTCATCTTGGGGCGGGCGTTGAAGACGACGATCGTCTTACCGGTGGCGCGCAGCAGCCCCTGCTCCTCCAAGACCTTCAGCACTCGACCGGCCATCTCGCGGGAGCAGCCGACGAGCCGGGAGAGCTCCTGGCGACTGACCTTGATCTGCATCCCTTCGGGGTGTGTCATCGCGTCCGGCTCGCCGCAGAGGTCCATGATCGCGTGCGCGACGCGACCCGTGACATCGACGAAGGCGAGGTCGCCGAGCTTGCGATTGGTGCGGTCGAGACGCGTCGCGAGCTGGGTCGCGAGCTCGAAGATCAAGCCGGGGCTCTCGGCGGCAATTTGCCGGAAGCGCGGATAGGTCATCTCGGCGAGCTCGCATTGATTGCGTGTGCGCACCCAGGCGCTGCGCGTGGGCTGCTCGTAGAAAAGGCCCATCTCGCCGAAGAACTGACCCTTGTTGAGGTAGGCGAGGACCATCTCGTTGCCTTCCTCGTCCTCGATCATGACTTCGACGGAACCGCTGATGATGTAATAGAGAACATCCGGCAGGTCGCCCGCATGGATGACTACCGTCTTAGACGGCACCGTGCGGATGCGGCAGTAGCTCAGGAAACGATTGATCGCCGGAATGTCGCTCAGCGGTTTTACGTTCTCTTCCATATGCTTTCGACCCCCCTGATCGCGCTTACCGCGCCGTGAAGCTTTTATACATAAGCCCGCCGGACTTCAAGCTGAAGTATTGCGGAAGCGCGTCGTGACGTCCACGGTTCTGCCGCGCGCTAGAGCCAGTACGCCGTACGCGTCATGACGCGCGCGGTCTGCTTCATCAAAGCACGGACCGGCGCCGGCATCGCTGCGGCACCCCCCGCTCGGGCGTTCGAGCCATGGCGCAACTCATCCGCTCGCATCTCTCGCAGGATGATCCTGCTGCGTTCGTCCCCGGCAGGAAGCCGCGTCAGGTGCTCATCGAGATGACCCTCGACCTGGCGCTCAGTCTCGGCCACGAAGCCGCGGCTTGCACGATCTCCGAACGCCGCGGCAAAAGCGCCGATCGCAAAAGAGCCTGCATACCAGAGAGGGTTCAGACGGCTGGTGCGCGAGCCGAGCTCCGCAAGGCGCGCTTCGCACCAGGCGAGATGGTCGGATTCCTCGCGCGCCGCCGCGAGAAGCCAGGCGCGGGTCTCCTCTGATCGCGCCGCCAGAGCCTGTCCGTGGTAGAGGGCCTGGGCAGCGATCTCTCCGGCATGGTTGACGCGCATGAGAGCGGCCGCGCGGCGGCGGTCCTCCTCGGAGAGCCGGGACTCGACGGCGGTGGCGGGGCTCGGCCGCGCAGCGTGAGCGCGGCCCGACACGGCGCGCAGCGCCCGATCGAGAGCCGTGATGAACGGCTCGAGCAGCCGATCTCGTCCCATGAGAGGAGCATTATAGCGAGGGCCGCTTCGGATCGCGGGGGAGTGGGGCCGCCTTTGCATCGAGGGGCCCGCTTCAGTACACTTGCCGCCCTTTTTCGGGGATGTGCCTCTGTCCCCGCAGGCGGAGTCACATCGAGATGAGCACGGTTTTCGCCAGGCCCGGCACGGTCCGCGGCGATTGGTACCTCGTGGATGCGAGCGGGAAGACGCTCGGGCGCCTTGCGTCCCAGATCGCTCACCGGCTCAAGGGTAAGCACAAGCCGAGCTACAGTCCGCACGTGGACATGGGCGATCACATCGTGGTGGTCAATGCCGGCAAGGTCCGCGTGACCGGCCGCAAGCTCGCCGACAAGGTGTACTACCACCACACCGGCCACATCGGCGGCATCAAGTCGATTGGGCTCGCGAAGCTCCTCGAGGAGCACCCGGAGCGTGCGATCGAGATCGCGGTCAAAGGCATGCTGCCGAAGAACCCGCTCGGCCGCCGCATGTTCAAGAAGCTGCACGTGTTCGCGGGTGGTGAGCATCCGCACCAGGCCCAGCAGCCGCAGCCGCTCGAGATCGGCTAGCAGCCGGCTCCAGATACGAGGAATCGAGGATGGCGCTCCAGCAGAACTATGGCACCGGTCGCCGCAAGACCGCGACGGCGAGGGTCTATTTGCGGGCCGGCTCGGGCCGAATCACGGTCAATGGCCGCCCGCTCGATGAGTTCTTCGGCCGCGAAACGGGCCGCATGATCGTGCGCCAGCCCCTCGAGGTCACTCAGCTCGCCGGCAAGTTCGACATTTCGGTGCACGTCGGCGGCGGCGGCATCACGGGCCAGGCCGGCGCCATCCGCATGGGTCTCACCCGCGCACTGATCGAGTACGATGAGAGCCTGCGCAAGCCGTTGCGCGTCGCCGGCTTCGTGACGCGCGATGCGCGCGAGGTCGAGCGCAAGAAGGTCGGCCGCCGCAAGGCCCGCCGCGGTACGCAGTACTCGAAGCGCTGAGGCGCGCACAGGTCTCGAGCGAATTCCGCACGGCCGCGGCGAATCGCCGCCGGCGTGCGCCGCTGCGATCCTTGGGGGATCGTCTAGTGGTAGGACAGCGGACTCTGACTCCGTTAACCTAGGTTCGAATCCTAGTCCCCCAGCCAACCACAGAGCCCCGCCTTGCGCGGGGCTTTTTTTCGCGGCCCGGGTATAGCCATGCACCGCGCGAATCATTGGCCGGGTATAGCCGGCCGCGCGCGGTCAGATCTCTATCACTCCGTCCTCGGTCCCGACGAGCAGCACGTCCGCCGGACGCCGCGCGAAGAGCCCGACGGTCACTACCCCAGGGATGCAGTCGAGCTCCGCCTCGAGTCCCGCGGGGTCTTCGAACGAAAGCCCGCGCACATCGAGAATGTGATTGCCGTTGTCCGTGATGAAGCCGCGCCGCCACTCCGAGCGTCCGCCGAACTGGACGAGGCGCCGAGAGACCATCTCGCGCGCCATCGGGATCACCTCGATCGGCAGCGCGAAGCCGCCGAGCGCATCGACGAGCTTGGAGTCGTCGAGAATGCAGACGAACTCGCGCGCCGCTTCCGCCACGATCTTCTCGCGCGTGAGCGCGCCGCCGCCGCCCTTGATGAGATGCCGGCGCCGGGTGGCTTCGTCGGCCCCATCGACGTAGACGATGAGAGCGCCGACAGAGTTGAGATCGACGACCTCGATGCCTGCTGCGGCGAGGCGCGCGCCCGTCGCTTCGGAGCTCGCGACCGCCTTGAGTCCGAGTGGATTGCCGGCGAGCGCCTCGATCAGACAGTTGACGGTGGAGCCCGTGCCCATTCCGATCGTCGCATTGCGCGGGAGCTGGCCGAGGGCTGCCGCGGCAGCCCGCCTCTTCTTCTCGAGCGCGCTCATCGTCCTCTCCCGCCGGCCACACGCATTTGCCGGCTTCAGAAACGACTGTGCCCGCTTGCGCGGGCACAGTCGTTTCGTATTCGATTCGGCGGACGCGGCACTCGTCCGCGTCCGCCGAAGTTCAAGGCCTATTTCTTCTTTGAAGCTTTCTTCTTGGCCTTCTTTTTCGCCTTAGCCATGTTGGCACTCCAGTTGTCGGGTTAGTCCGAGGTCGGAGTATATACACGCGAATTGAAATTACAAGCAAGCGCCTGCGGTTGATGAGACGCGGTCCTCACTCGAGCGCGCAGCGCGGCGCTCACTCGCGAGCGTGATGGAAGAACTCGTGCACGCCTTCCTCCGTGACGACAGCATCGAGGAGTACATCGTGAGGCGCGCGATGAAGCGAGGCGACGCGCTGCGTCGCGAATGCGAGGCCGATGAGCTTGGGTCTGTGCCAGATGCGGCGCGAGCGCAGAAAAGAGAATGCGCGATCGTAGTAGCCCGCGCCCATGCCGAGCCGCATGCCCAGCGCATCGAAGCCTACGAGCGGCAGGAACACCAGGTCGAGCCGATGCACGCTGATCCACTCCGCGTGCGCAGGCTCGAGGATGCCCAATCGATTCGCGGTCATCGGCCCGCGTGCCGCGACGAAATGCATCCGCCGCTTGCGACGATCGATGAGTCGAGGCAGATAGATGAGTCCGGCGTGCCGCCGCACGAGCTCGGCGAGCGGAGCGACATCGAGCTCCTCGGGAAGGGGCGCGTAGAGCGCGATGCGCTGGCCCGGTCGCAAAGGGAAGCGGCGCTGCACGTTGAGTGCGACGCGGCGCTCGGCCGCGGCCCGGGAATCGGGTGAAAGTGCGCGCCGCCTGGCACGCAGCTCCTTGCGCAGCGCTTTGCGCGCCGCCGCAAGCTCATCGTCTGAGCCCGATCGCATACTCAGTTCGGGGAGCCCCGGCCGCGGGGCATCGAAAGACATCGCCCGCCTGTGCCGGTGCGAGCCGTTGCTCTCGAACCAGAGCAACAAAGTGGGACGAGCTGCAGCAGGTAAGGCTTTCCGCTCGAGGCGGACTTGCACAATTCTGCCCGCAAGCCCTGATGTCCCATGGGTGTTTCAATTAGGGTCGAGAGGTAACCCGGCCAGCTGTCGAACACCGCAGGCGACGCCACCTACACTCTACACGAGCCGGTGGGCGCTGGGGGACTCATCGGCAATCAGTGACGCAGGTCCGCTTACAGCTCGAGCTGCTGCGCGTTCTCGAGCGTCGCCTCGACGTGCTCGCGCATCGAGCGCACGCGTCCGGCGAGCTCATTCTCCAGGTGCGCTTCCCGCCGCTTCAGCTGCAGCAACTCATTCGCGAGATTGAGCGCGACCATCACCGCGATGCGATCGATGCCGACGACCTTACCGCTGTCGCGAACCTCGCGCATGCGGGCGTTGAGATACTCCGCGGAGTCGAGCAGGGCGGAGCGTTCCTCGTAGGGACACGCGACCATGAACTCCTTTTCCATGATGCGCACGCTCACGCGTGCCGGCTCGGCAGGAGGAGTCACGCGCCGTGCTCCAGCGTCTTCAGTCGCCCGATCATGGCCTCGACGCGCGCGCGCACCTGGTCGTTGCGGTTGAGGAGCGCCGCCCGCTCGCCCGCGAGCGTTTCGTGGCGCTGCCGCAATGCGCGGTTCTCCTCTTTCAGGTGCTCCATGGACTTGGTGAGCTCGTCGATGCGCTTCTCGAGGCGCTTGAGCTCGAGATCGAGCTGCCCCGGATTGGTGGCGTTCATTTGAAAAACTATAAGGCTGCCGTTCCGGCGCGGTCAACGTGCGCGCGGACTACCGGATCGACCGGCCCGGGCCGGCGCGCACAATTTGGGCATAATAGACGCTTCATGACGCAGGCGGCCGACTACTCGGAAATCCAGCGTGCCCTTGCCGAAGCGCACTCCCTGGCAGATGCCGCGGAGGCGCACGGCACGCTCGCGGGCTCGCTGTGCGCAGCGGGCAGCTACCGCTTCGAGGACTGGCTCGGGGAGATTCTCCCGGACGGGGAAGCCGGTCCGCATGCGACGGACGCCCTGCGGGAGCTCTTCGAGCGGACCGCGGGCGCATTGGGCGGACCGCAGATGGAGTTCGCGCCCCTCCTGCCGCACGACGAGGAGTCGATCGATACGCGCGCGAGCGCGCTCGGCCAGTGGTGCAAAGGCTTTCTCTACGGCCTCGGCTCGAGCTCTTTGAGCGATGCAGCGGGCCTACCCGGCGATGTGGGCGAGATCGTCCGCGACCTCTCCGAGATCACACAGGTGGGTGTCGATGCCGAGGAAGGTCTCGAATCGAACGAGGGCGCCTACGCCGAGCTGGTCGAATTCGTCCGCGTGGGTGTGCAGCTCGTCTTCGATGAGCTCGAGCCGCTTCGCGGTGTGCCACCGAAGCCCGCAGGCTCGCTCCATTAGCTCATCAGCATGGCTCGCTCTATCAGTATGGCTCGCTCCACCAGCATGGCTCGCTCCAGCAGTATGGCTCGCTCTATCAGTATGGCTCGCTCCACCAGCATGGCTCGCTCCAGCGAGACCACTCGCGGCATCAACATGCGTCGGCGCGCAAAAGTGCCGAAAGCACCGCCGAGAATCCCGCGCGAGGAGTTCGCCCGCCGCAGACGCCAGCTCATGCGAATCATGGGACGTGACTCGATTGCCATCGTGCCCGCCGCGCCCATTCGCAGCCGCAACGGCGACGTGGAGTACGCCTATCGGCAGGACAGCGACTTCCAGTATCTCACCGGCTTTGGCGAGCCGGAGGCCGTCGCCGCGCTCGTTCCCGGGCGCTCACACGGGGAGTATGTGCTCTTCGTACGCGACCGCGATCCGCAGCGGGAGACCTGGGACGGGCGTCGGGCGGGACCTTCGGGTGCGGTGCGCGATTACGGCGCGGACGATGCGTTCCCGATCGATGACATCGACGAGATCCTGCCGGGCCTCATGGAGAACCGCGCACGCGTGTACTACGCGATGGGCACGCATCCGGAGTTCGATCAGCACGTCGTGGGCTGGGTCAACAAGCTGCGGGGCGAGGCGCGCAACGGCCGTCATCCGCCGCAGGAGATCGTCACTCTCGACCATGTGCTGCACGACATGCGGCTCTTCAAATCGCGAGCCGAGCTCGATGTGATGCGCGAGGCGGCGCGGATCGGCGCGGCAGCCCACGTGCGTGCGATGCGCGCATGCCGCCCGGGCCGCACCGAATTCGAGGTGGCCGCGGAAATCGTGCACGAGTTCCACAGCAACAATGCGGACATCTCGTATCAGCCGATCGTCGGGGGCGGGGCGAATGCCTGCATCCTGCACTATCGCGAGAACGAGGCGCCGCTGCGCGATGGAGACCTGCTCCTGATCGATGCGGGCTGCGAGTATCAGTTCTACGCATCGGACATTACGCGTACCTTCCCCGTGAACGGGCGCTTCACTCCGGCTCAACGCGCGGTCTACGACGTGGTTCTCGAGGCGAATCTCGCCGCGATCGCACAGGTGAGGCCGGGCAACTCATGGAATGCCCCGCATGAGGCGGCGGTTCGTGTCGTGACACAGGGCCTGAGGGGGCTCGGGTTGCTGAAGGGCAGGCTCTCGACGCTCGAGCGCGAGGGCGCCTACCGGAAGTACTTCATGCACCGCACCGGGCACTGGCTCGGGATGGATGTGCACGATGTGGGTGACTACAAGCTCGGCGAGCAGTGGCGGATGCTCGAGCCGGGAATGGTGCTCACGATCGAGCCGGGCATCTATTTGCCGTCGCGCCGCGGCATCCCGCGGGAGCTGCGCAACATCGGCATTCGCATCGAGGACGACGTGGTCGTGACGCGCGAGGGCGCAGAGGTGCTGACGGAGGAGGCGCCCAAGGAGCCGCGGGCGATCGAATCGCTGATGTCTGCGTCCTAACGGATAGCGTACGGCTCGCGAGCGAGGCGACGGACGATGGCGGAATACGGCGCGACGTCCGAATACGATGTCGCAGTGGTGGGCGGCGGCATGGTCGGCGCGAGTTTCGCGCTCGCCCTGGCACCTACCCCGCTCAAAGTCCTGCTGATCGAGAGCATCGCGCCCGCCTCCCGGGAGCATCCGAGCTTCGATGAGCGCACGACGGCACTCGGCAACGCGAGCCGGCGCATCTTCCAGGGGCTCGGTGTTTGGGATCAAATCGCACCGCACGCATCCTCGATTGGCGCGATTCATGTCTCGAATGCGGGCCGGTTCGGCTTCGCGCGCCTCGAGGCTCGCGCGCAGGGCGTCGAGGCATTCGGCTACGTCGCCCCGAATCGTGTGATCGGCGCTGCGCTCTGGGATCGGCTTGCCGAGTTCCCGCACATCGAGCGGCGGGTGCCCGCCCGGCTCGACGCGATCGACATCGGCGCCGAGCGCGTCGATCTCACACTGCACGCGGAGGGCCGCGAGCTCGAGCGGCTCTCGGCGCGCCTCGTCGTCGCCGCCGATGGTGCGGAATCGCAAGTGCGTCGGGCTGCCGGAATCGACGCGCGCGTCAAGGACTATGACCAGGTGGCGATCGTTGCAAATGTGAGCGCCGATCGGCCGCACGACGGGACGGCTTACGAGCGCTTCACCAACGCCGGCCCCATCGCTCTGCTGCCGCTCGCCGGCGGCAGCTATACGGCCGTCTGGGCGCGCTCGCCGGAGCGGGCGGAGGAGACGCTGAGGCTCGGCGATGGGGCATTCATCGATGAGCTGCAGAGACAGTTCGGCTGGCGGGCAGGCCGCTTCGTACGCGCGGGCCGGCGCGGCTCCTACCGCCTGAAGCTCACGCGCGCCGATGCGATCGCAGGCACGAGATCGGTACTCATCGGCAATGCCGCGCAGGCGCTGCATCCGGTCGCGGGTCAGGGATTCAATCTCGGTTTGAGAGATGCAGCCGTGCTCGCCGAGGTACTCGCGGATGCGCGCTCGGCGGACCCCGGCTCGCCGCAGGTGCTCGCGCGCTTCGCACGCGAGCGTGCCGTCGATCGCCGCGGCGTCGTGGGGTTCACCGATGGGCTCGTGCGCCTTTTCGGCGACTCGCGGCAAGCGGTGGGGTTTGCGCGCAATGTCGGCTTGCTGCTGTTCGATCTCGCGCCGCCGGCCAAGAGCGCGCTCGCGCGCGTGAGCACCGGATTCGGTGGACGCACGCCGCGGCTTGCACGGGGATTGAAGCTCACGTGACCGAGACGCGCTTCGACGTGCTGGTGATCGGAGGCGGACTTGCGGGCGGCTGCGCCGGCGCGCTCTTGCAGAGAGCAGCGTCGAACGGCCGCCAGCCGCTCGACATCGCGATCCTGGAGCACGGCTACCCGCGCGCGCCGCTGCCCGGCACACCCTTCGAAGCGCGCGTCTCGGCGCTCTCCCGCGCGAGCGAGCGCATTCTCGCAAGCGCCGGCGCCTGGGGACGCATCGCTGGCCCACGCGTGCAGCCCTACGAGCGCATGCGCGTGTGGCACCACACAGTTCCGCCGGCGAGCCCGGATGTTCTCGTGTTCGATGCCGCGGATGCGGGCGAGCCGAATCTCGGCTGGATCGCCGAGAACCGGCTCGTGCAGGCAGCCGTCGTCGAAGCCTTCGAGGCGGCCGGGGGACGTCTCATCCTCGGGGAGCTCAGCGGACTCACTGTACGCGACCGGCACATCGAGGCGCTGACGAGCGCCGGCACATTCTCCGCGCGGCTGATCGTGGGTGCCGATGGAGCGCGCTCTGCAGTGCGGGAAGCGATCGGCCTCACCGCCGAGAGCTCGAGCTACGGACAGAGGGCGATCGTCGCAAACGTCGCGACCGAGCGGCCGCACGAGAGCACGGCGTGGCAACGGTTCCTGCGTGCAGGCACTCTCGCTTTCCTGCCGCTCGCCGACGGCTCGAGCTCGATCGTCTGGTCGGCGGATGCCGAGAGCGCCGCCGCGCTCGAGGCGCAATCGGATGCAGAATTCGGGCGCGATCTCGAGAGGCAGTCGGACGGCGCCCTCGGCGCGACGCGGCTCATCACGGAGCGCGTCTCCTTCCCGCTCGGGAGGCTCGCGGCTCATCGCTACACCGCGCATCGCTGCGCGCTCATCGGCGATGCGGCGCATGTCGTGCATCCCCTGGCCGGACAAGGCGCCAATCTCGGGCTGCTCGATGCGGCAGCGCTTGCCGAGGTGCTGATCGCGGCGAGCCGCGAGGGCGAGGACCCGGGGGCCGAGCGCGTGCTGCGCCGCTACGAGCGCTGGCGAAAGAGTGAAACGCAGATCATGGCGACCGCGATCGAGGCATTCGACCGGCTGCTCGCGCATGGGGCGGGACCGCTCGCGCGGCTCGCGCAGCGCGGGCTCGGCTGGGTGAACCGCAGCCCGGAGATGAAGCGTCTCTTCATCGGCCGCGCGCTCGGCCTCACGGGGGAGCTGCCGCAGGCGGCGCGAGCCGTTTGAGACGTGCGCCGGCGCGACACGCGCCGCTCAGGCGAGCGGAATCGAATCGATCTTCGCCGCGCAGATGAAATCGTTCTCCGAGAGGCCACGGATCGCGTGCGTGCTGAACTCGATCCGGCAGACGCCGTAGCCCACTTCGAGGTCGGGATGATGGTCCTCGATGTTCGCAACATGCGCGACGGCGTTGACGAAGCTCATCGTCCGGTAGAAATCCTTGAATTTGAATTCGCGGCGGATGCGCTGTGCATCCTCCGACAGGCGCCAGTCGGAGGAGACCTGTTTCATCAGGTCCTGAGCCTGGGCACGACTCAAGGGTGCGACACCGCCTTCGCACGGCTTGCAACGCTTCTGGGTGAGCTGGGACATGACGTCGATCTCCTCTGCGATGCGCCCTCGATGCGGCCGCGCGGGCGCGCGGGCGCGGCCGGGCTCACGCGCTCGCACGCGGCGGATATTTCCGCGCGACGTACTGCTCGACGAGCTCCTGGAATTCCTCGGCGATCCGCTCGCCCTTCAGCGTCACGGTTTTCTCGCCGTCCTCGTAGACCGGTGCCACCGGGCGCTCGCCGGTGCCAGGCAGGCTGATGCCGATGTTCGCGTGCTTGCTCTCGCCGGGGCCGTTGACGACACAGCCCATGACCGCGACGCTCATATCCTCGACGCCTTCGAAGCGCCGGCGCCACTCGGGCATGCGGTGGCGGATGTGCGATTGGATGCGCTGCGCGAGCTCCTGGAAATACGTGCTCGTCGTGCGGCCGCAGCCGGGACAGGCGGTCACCATCGGGGTGAAGGAGCGCAGTCCCATCGTCTGCAGGATCTCCTGCGCGACGATGACTTCCTGAGTGCGATCGCCGCCGGGCTCCGGGGTGAGCGAGACGCGGATCGTATCGCCGATTCCTTGCTGCAGCAGCACGGACATACCCGCGGTCGAGGCGACGATGCCTTTGGACCCCATGCCCGCTTCGGTGAGCCCGAGGTGCAGCGGATAGTCGCAGCGCGAGGCGAGATCGCGATAGATGGCGATGAGGTCCTGTACCCCACTCACCTTGGCCGAGAGAATGATACGGTCCCGGGGCAGCCCGAGCTCCACGGCTCGCTCGGCGCTCTTCAGCGCAGAGAGCACGACGGCGTTGCGCATGACCTCGCGCGCATCGAGCGGCTCGGGGCGTGTCGAGTTCTCATCCATGAGTCTCGTGAGAAGGTCCTGATCGAGGCTTCCCCAGTTCACGCCGATGCGCACCGGCTTGCCGTACCGGCAGGCGACCTCGATCATCTCCGCGAACTGCGGGTCGCGTTTGCTGCCGCGCCCGACGTTGCCGGGATTGATGCGGTATTTCGAGAGCGCCTCGGCGCAGGATGGATGCTCGCGCAGCAGCTTGTGGCCGTTGAAGTGGAAATCGCCGATCAGCGGCACGCCGATTCCCATCTGCTCGAGGCGATCCCGAATACCCGCCACGGCGGCGGCGGCCTCGCTGGTGTTCACGGTGATCCGGACGAGCTCGGAGCCGGCGCGGGCGAGCGACTTCACCTGCTGTGCAGTCGATTCCACATCGGCGGTGTCGGTGTTCGTCATCGACTGCACGACGACGGGTAAGCTCCCGCCCACACGAACGGGACCGATGGCAACCGTCAGGCTAGGACGGCGCGGGAGCGACGTTGACATGGGGGCATTCTAACCCGGCGGGACGGGCTTCGGCCCGGCTGCTATCATGCGCCCGCTCGTCGATCCGTCTCCCCGGAGAGAGTCCGGCCGTGCAGTCCTCATCGGAGTGCGCACCGGAACGCCGAAGGCGCAAGTCCCGCCCGGAAACGCTCAGGCACACGTACGGAAGGCGGAGGATCGGCCGCGCGGCCGCAACGCGGTTGTGAGGCCGCAGCCACGGCGAGCTCTGGAGAGCGGTGGACTCCTTGCGCAGAGCGGCGTGCTCTCGGCTCGAGTCTCCCCACCGAAGGGGTGCGGCGCCTGCCGGCGCCTGATCTCTCAGGTCGCAGGACAGAGGGGCGGCGGTTCTCGCGGCGCGCGGCGCGGCGCGAGGAGCCGCACTCGTGCTCGGCCGGAGGGCTCATGGGACGACGAACACCGCTCTACGAGCTGCACCGTTCCCTCGGTGCACGGCTCATCGATTTCGGCGGCTGGGATCTGCCGCTCACCTACGGCTCGCAGCTCGACGAGCACCACGCCGTGCGCAAGGCCGCAGGACTCTTCGACGTCTCCCACATGGGCATTTTCGATGTGCGCGGACGCGACGCCCGGGCGCTCCTCGAGCGTTTGATCGCGAACGATGTCGGGAAGCTTCAGGCGCCGGGCAAGGCGCTCTACGGTTGCATGCTCAACGAGTCCGGCGGCGTGGTGGACGATTTGATCGTGTATTACCTCGACGCCCCGGGCGAGGCGCATGACGGCTTACGGGACGGCGAGCGCTTCCGCGTCGTCGTGAACGGCGCGACGCGGGAGACGGATCTCACCTGGATACGCTCGCAGGCGCGGGGATTCGACGCCGAGATCATCGAGCGCGTGGACCTCGCCCTGATTGCCGTGCAGGGACCGGAAGCGCGCGCACAGGTGGCGCGGGTGCTGGCGCCAGGCGAGGCGGCCGCATCGCTCGCGCTCGGCCGGTACCGCGCGGCGCAGATCGGTGACCTCTATATCGCCCGCACGGGCTACACGGGCGAGGACGGCTTCGAGGTGATGCTGCCCGCCGCGCAAGCGCAAGACGTCTGGCAGCGACTGAATGCGCTCGGGGTCGTGTCCTGCGGTCTCGGGGCGCGCGATACGCTGCGCCTCGAGGCGGGACTCAATCTGTACGGCCATGACATGGACGCGAGTACGCATCCCTTCGAATCGCGCCTCGGCTGGACGGTGGCGCTCGAGCCGCGCGCGCGCCGCTTCATCGGCCGGGAGGCGCTCGAGGCGGTGCTGGCGCGCGGCATCGACCGCAAGCTCATCGGACTCGAGCTCGACGGTCGCGGGGTGCTGCGCGCCGGTCAGCGCGTGATCGCGGCGGACGCCGGCCCACGCGCTGGATCGGGCCACGGGCAGGGCATCGTCACGAGCGGCACCTTCTCCCCGACGCTGCAGCGCTCGATCGCACTCGCGCGCGTTCCGGCGGCGACGGCCGGCACCGTCCGAGTCGACGTCCGCGGCAAGCTCCTCGAGGCGAGCGTGGTGGAGCCGCCGTTCGTACATCTTTCAACGAAAGGATCGCCATGAGCCAGGTTCCAAGCGGTCTCCGCTACTCCAAGACTCACGAATGGGTACGCGTCATGCCCGACGGGCTCCTCGAGATCGGGATTACGGATCACGCGCAGCGTGCGCTCGGCGATCTCGTATTCGTCGAGACACCCGAGCCCGGACGGCGCGTGAGCGCCGGTGAGCCGTACGCCGTCGTCGAGTCGGTGAAGGCCGCCTCGGATGTGTATTGCCCCGTGGCCGGGGAGATCGCCGCCGCGAACACGGAGCTCGCCTCGGCGCCCGAGCGGATCAATCAATCGCCGTACGAGGCGGGCTGGATCGCGCGCATCCGTCCGGACGATGCGGCAGCCGTCGCGAAACTGCTGACGCCCGAGCAGTACTCGAAGCTCATCGAGGCGGAGGGGGACTGATGGCGTTCATTCCGCATACGCCGGCCGACATCGAGGAAATGCTCGCGGCAATAGGTGCGGCGAGCATCGAGGAGCTCTTCGATGAGATTCCCGCCTCCATCCGCGCGCGCCCGCTCACGGGCGTCCCGGAGGCGTTCGGGGAGATGCAGATCGGCCGGCTGATGCGCGAGCGCGCCGCCTGCGATGGGTTACCGCTCTCGTTTCTGGGGGCCGGCGCGTACGAGCACCACATTCCGGCGGCGGTCTGGGCAATCGCAACGCGCGGGGAGTTCTACAGCTCCTACACCCCGTATCAGGCCGAGGCGAGCCAGGGGACGCTGCAGACGATCTACGAATTTCAAACGATGATCGCGAGCCTCACTGGAATGCAGGTCGCGAACGCCTCGCTCTACGACGGCGCCTCCGCGTTCGCCGAAGCCCTGCTCATGGCGATGCGCATCAATCGCCGCTCGAAGTCGCTCAAGGCGCTCGTGCCGAGCACGGTGCACCCGCATTACCGCGCAGTTGCGCGCGCCATTACGAGCCATCAGAGCGTGAAGCTCGAGGAGATACCCTACTGCACGGAGACGGGTCGCATCGTGCCCGAGGCGCTGGTGCGCTACGAAGGCGAGGACGTGGCGGCGCTCGCGATTCAACAGCCGAACTTCTTCGGGGTGCTCGAGGATGCGGATGCGCTCAGCGACTGGGCGCGCAGGCGCGGCATCCCGGTCGTCGCGATCGTGAATCCCACCTCGCTCGCGCTGCTTCAGCCGCCCGGTGCCTGGCGCGGCGGCGCCGATGTGGTGGTGGGAGAGGGTCAGCCGCTCGGGGTCCCGCTTTCCTCCGGCGGCCCGTACTTCGGGTTCATGGCCACTCGCATGGAGCACGTGCGGCAGATGCCTGGCCGTATCGTCGGACGCACACTCGATACCACGGGGCACCCCGGCTTCACACTCACGCTGCAGGCGCGCGAGCAGCACATCCGCCGCGGGCGTGCGACATCGAACATCTGCACCAATCAGGGTCTGATGGTGACCGCTGCGACCGTCTACCTCTCACTCATGGGCCCGCAGGGACTGCAACGCGTCGCGACCGCCTGCCACGCACGGACGGCGGAGCTCCTCGAGGCGCTGACGCGCGTACCGGGCGTGCGGTCAGCGTTCTCCAGCCCTTTCTTTCACGAGGTGGTGCTGCGGCTCGACCGGCCGGCAGCCCCGGTGCTCGCCGCGCTCGCGCGCCAGGACATCCTCGGGGGGATCGATCTTGCGCCGTATTATCCGGAGCTCGGAGCGGCGTTTCTCGCCTGCGCGACGGAGACGAAGACGACGGCCGACATCGAGGCCTTCGCCTCAGCCGTGGGCGCGGCGTTGACGAGTCAACACGCCGCGTAAGCGGCACGGGTGGGGGAAGGATGCAAGCGCGCGGCGAGAAGCTGATATTCGAGTATTCACGACCGGGGCGCGGCGCCTCCGATCAATGGCCACCGGATCCGCAGCGCCCCTCGGGTGCGCCCGCGACCGGGGCGGACGTTCCCGTCGAGCTCCTTCGCACCGAGCCACCGCTCCTTCCCGAGGTGAGCGAGCTCGATGCGGTGCGGCACTTTACGCGCCTGTCGCAGCTCAACTTCTCGATCGACACGCATTTCTATCCGCTCGGCTCGTGCACGATGAAGTACAACCCCAAGGCGTGCAACGCGCTCGCGCAGCTGCCGCAGTTTCTCGCGCGCCATCCGCTCGCGCCGGAATCGCATGGCCAGGGCCTGCTCGCCTGCCTGTACGAGCTGCAAGAGATGTTGAAGGCGGTGACCGGGATGCAAGCGGTGTCACTTACCCCGATGGCGGGCGCGCAGGGCGAGCTCGCCGGGGTTGCGATGATCCGCGCCTATCACCGCGCGCGGGGCGATCTCGCGCGCCGCGAGATCATCGTGCCGGAGGCGGCGCACGGGACCAATCCGGCGAGCGCGACGATGTGCGGCTGCATCGTGCGCGAAATCCCCGTCGATGCCGATGGGGATGTGAGCCTCGAGGCGCTCCGGGCGGTGGTGGGTCCGGCGACGGCCGGCATCATGCTGACCAATCCCTCGACGCTCGGGGTGTTCGAGCGCCGCATTCTCGAGGTCGCCGAGCTCGTGCACGGCGCGGGGGGCCTTCTCTACTACGACGGCGCGAATCTCAACGCGATCCTCGGCAAGGTCCGCCCGGCCGACATGGGCTTCGATGTGGTCCACCTGAATCTGCACAAGACCTTCTCCACGCCGCATGGGGGAGGCGGCCCGGGCGCGGGCGCCGTCGGTGTCGGTGAGCGGCTCATGCCATACCTCCCGATTCCGATCGTGGGACGCGACGGAGATCGGTATCGCTGGCTCGCCGAGCGCGACTTTCCCCAGTCGATCGGCAGACTTTCGGCTTTCATGGGGAACACGGGCGTGCTCTTACGTGCCTATGTCTACATGCGCCTGCTCGGCCGCTCCGGTCTCTCTCAGGTCGCCGAGCACGCGACGCTGAATGCGAATTATCTGCTCGCGAGGCTCACGCAGGCCGGATTCGTGGCGGCCTATCCGGAGCGCCGCGCGAGCCACGAGCTCATCGTGACGCTCAAGCGCGAGGCGCGCGAGCTCGAGGTGACGGCGATGGATTTTGCGAAGCGACTATTGGATTATGGGATGCACGCGCCCACGACGTACTTCCCGCTGCTCGTTCCGGAGTGCCTGCTCATCGAGCCGACCGAGACGGAGAGCAAGGAGACGCTCGATGCCTTCGTCGAGGCTATGGTGAGCATCGAGCGTGAGGCGCGCGAGGACCCCGAGCGCGTCCGCGGGGCGCCGTACACACTGCCCGTGCGCCGCCTGGACGACGTGCGGGCCGCCAAGCATCTCGACCTCACCTTCAAGCCGACGGCGCCTGCCGAGAGTCTTGCATGAGAGTTTCTGTTCCCGTTTTGCTCGCTGCGCTGCTCACCCTGCCGTTCGCGGCGCTCGGACAGCAGCCGAGTCCTCCGCACGCGGCCCCGAACGCCGTCGAAGTCAACGGCCCTCCGCCCTCGGGGCGCTCGGGCCCGCGCGCGCCCGCTCACGGTGCCACGCGGCAGACGCAGGAGCTCGTCCGCCAGGCCGCCGCCGTCGAGGAAAACCCCGACTGGGCGGTCACGCTCGAGCGCATCGCCGGCAGTGTCGTCGCGATCGATGTGAACTCGACGCGCGCCTTCGACACCGAGTGGAACTCGACAGCGCAGGCAACGGGGTTCGTCGTCGATGCGGCGCGCGGCCTCGTGCTCACCAACCGCCACGTCGTCACGCCCGGTCCCGTGACCGCCGAGGCGACGTTCCTCGATCGCGAGGAGGTACAGCTCTATCCCGTGTACCGCGACCCGGTGCACGACTTCGGCTTCTACCGCTACGACCCGAAGAAGCTGCGCTTCATCCATCCGAAGGCGCTGCAGCTGTATCCGCAGGGAGCCGTGGTGGGACGCGAGATCCGCGTCGTCGGCAACAACGCGGGCGAGCAGCTCTCCATCCTCGCCGGCACGCTCGCGCGGATCGACCGGGAGGCGCCGGAATACGGGATCGAGCATTACAACGACTTCAATACCTTCTATCTGCAAGCCGCCTCGGGTACCTCGGGCGGCTCCTCCGGCTCGCCGGTGATCGACATCCGCGGGCGAGTCGTCGCGCTGAATGCGGGCGGCGCGACGGGCGCCGCATCGAGCTTTTATCTGCCACTCGGCCGCGTCGAACGGGCTTTGAAGCTGATCCAGGAGGACAAGCCGATCACTCGCGGCACCCTTGAAACCGTGTTCGTCTACACGCCCTACGATGAGCTCGAGCGGCTCGGATTGAGACCGGCGACGGAGGCGGCGGCGCGCCAGGCCTTTCCGAAGCTCACGGGTATGCTCGTGGTGAGCGATGTGCTGCCCGGCTCGCGCAGCCACGGCGTGCTGCAGCCGGGCGACATTCTGGTGCGATTGAACGGCAAGCTCGTCACACAGTTCGAGCCGCTCGAGGACATCCTCGATTCCTCGGTGGGCGAGACCGTGCGTGTCGAGGTGGAGCGAGGCGGCAAGTCGGTCACGGCAACGCTGCCCGTGAGCGACCTCAACCGGATCACGCCCGACTCGTATCTGGAGTTCGGGGATGCCGTGATGAACACGCTCTCGTACGAGCAAGCGCGCGATTTCAACGTTCCGGCGCACGGCGTATACGTCGCCAATCCCGGGTACGCGTTCGCCGCGGCCGGCATTCAGCGCGGTGCCGTGATTACGGCCATCGACTCGACCCCGGTTGCAACCGTCGAGGACATGGAGAAGGTCGTCGCACGCCTCGGCAACCGCCAGGAGGCGACCGTCCGGTACTTCACCATCGAGGAGCCGAACGGCAGCGAGCTGCGCTCGTTCCGAATGGATCGCAGCTGGTTCCCGGCCCGCTACTGTCAGCGCAACGACGTGGAGGGGCTCTGGGATTGCCACAATCTGCCGGCCGCTCCGGCCGCGCCGGCGGCCAAGCCTGGCACGACGGAGTTCCCGCATTATTCCGATCCGCGCCTCGCGCGCCTCGCACCATCACTGGTTCTGGTGAGCTACGACATGCCGTACTCGGTGTCGGGCGTCACGGAGCACTACTACCACGGCACGGGGCTAGTCGTGGACGCGCAGCGCGGCCTCATCGTCGTCGATCGCAACACGGTGCCGGTGTCGGTCGGAGATGTGCGCATCACCTTCGCGGGCACCCTGGAGGTCCCGGGGCGGGTCGTGTATGTGCATCCGGTACACAACCTGGCCGTTGTCGCCTACGACCCCAAGCTCATCGGCTCGACGCCGGTACGCTCGGCGAAGCTCGCGCCGCGCAATCTGCAGCCCGGCCAGAACGTCTGGGTCGTCGGACTCTCGGGCGACAGCCAGCTGCACAGCCGCGCCACGCAGATCGCGAGCGTCGGGCCGATCGAGCTGCCGCTCTCGCGGACGATGCGCTTCCGCGACACGAACGATGAGGTGGCCGATCTCGTCAACCCACCGACCGACTACGACGGCGTGCTCGCGAACGAGCGCGGGGAAGTGGTGGGCATGTGGTCGAGCTTCGCGTACGAGAACGGTCGCGATCTCACCCAGGAAGAGAAGGGCGTCTCGATCGATCTGGTCTCGGCGATGCTCGATCGCATCCGCACCGGCCGGCCGCTGCATTCACTCGATGTGGAGTTCGCGCCGATGCCGCTCGCGAGCGCGCGGCAATTCGGCCTCTCGGACAGTTGGATGAAGAAGCTCGAGCAGGCGAGCTCGGTCGAGCGCCAGGCGCTCACGGCCGTGCGGCTCGTCGCAGGCGCGCCCGCCGCTCACCTGCTGCAGCAGGGCGACATTCTGCTCGCCATCGACGGCAAGGTCGTCACGCGCTTCAGCGACGTCGAGCGCGCGGTCGGCGATCGCGACCACGTCGAAGTCACGGTCTGGCGCTCGAATGCGGCACGGACGATCGAGGTCCCGACGGCTGTTTTGCCGGGGGCCGATGTCGAGCGGCTCGTCGAGTGGGCTGGCGCGACTCTCCAGGCTCCCCACAGGCCGATGAGCGCCCAGCGCGGCATTCCCCCGGTCGGCGTGTACGTGGCGTATTTCGCGTACGGCTCCCCGGCCACCCGCTATGGGCTGTATCCCGGTCGACGCATATTGCAAGTGGACGACACACCGACTCCGAACCTCGACGCGTTCCTCGCCGCCGTCGCGGGCCGCCCCGACCGCTCCTCGGTGCGCCTGAAGACGGTCACTTGGAACAATGCGACCGAGGTGATCACCCTCAAGCTCGACAAGCACTACTGGCCAGGCTACGAGCTGCGGCATACGCCTCAGGGCTGGGTGCGCACCCCGCTCGGCTGAGGCGGAATGCGAAACGCGTCGCACCGGGTCCGACCGGGCGGCGGGGAAGGGGTGTGGGCTTGGTAGAATCGCGCGCATGGTGCGGGTGGTGAGAGCGAGCCAGGTAGAGATCGATGCCGCCGTGCAGGCGCTGCGCGATGGCGAGCTCGTCGCCTTTCCGACGGAGACCGTCTACGGTCTCGGGGCGAACGCGCAGAACCCGGCCGCAGTACGCAAAATATTCGCGGCGAAGCGGCGTCCCGAAAATCATCCCGTCATCGTTCATCTCGACAGCCCGCGCTTTCTGCACCGCTGGGTCAAACAGGTTCCCGAGACCGCGGCGCGGCTCGCGGAGCGGTTCTGGCCCGGTCCGCTCACGATCGTCATGCCGCGCGGTCCGAACGTGCATGACATCGTGACCGGGGGTCAGGATACGATCGCCGTGCGCGTGCCTTCCCATCCGATGGCGCAGCAGCTGCTCACCGCGTTCGGAGGCGGCATCGCAGCGCCATCGGCAAACCGTTACGGGCGGCTGAGCCCCACGCGACCGGAGCACGTGCGCGATGAGCTCGGAGATGCGGTGCGCATCGTGCTCGACGGCGGTGAATGCCAGATCGGCCTCGAATCGACGATCGTCGCGTGCGAGGGTCCGCGAGTGCGGCTGCTGCGGCCCGGTGCTGTCACGGCCTCGCAGCTGCGCGATGCGCTCGGCGACCTGCTCCTCGGACCGGACGGCGACTCACCGCGCGTGCCCGGCAGCTCCCCTTCGCACTACGCGCCCGCGACCCGCATGATGATCGTGCCGGCGGGCGAGATCGACGCGCAGGCCGCGGCGCTTTCCCAGGGCGGCAAGCGCATCGCGGTCCTTGCGCAGCGTCTGCCGCTCAAGGCGCACAAGTACGTCACCTGGATCAATGCGGGTCGCAGGCCCGAGCAGTATGCGCAGGACCTGTACGCGAATCTGCGCACGCTCGATAAGGCCGGCTGCCAGCAGATTCTGGTGCAGGACGTCCCGCACGATGAGCGCTGGGATGCCGTGCGCGACCGGCTAACGCGCGCTGCAAGCCAGGTGGCGGACAGCGACGATACCGGCGCGCTGGCCGTGCTGCCGTGACTCTCACGCCTTGAGCCGCGCCTCGCGACGATCGCGCTTCATCGATCCCTTCCAGCCGGCAGAAATCGAGCGGCTGGTCCGGGAGTTCGGCTCCCCGCTGCTGATCGTCGACTGCGCGCGCGTGCGCGAGCAGCTCGCGAAGCTCAAGCGCGCCTTGCCGCGCGTCGACCTTCACTATGCGCTGAAGCCCCTGCCGCATCCGGCGGTCGTGCAGACGGTGATCGAGGAGGGCGGGTTTCTCGATCTTGCGACGACGGGCGAGGTGCAGCTCGCCGGACGCCTCGGCATCGATCCTCGCCGCTGCATCCACACCCATCCGATCAAACGCGACGAGGACATCGCGAACGCGCTCGAGCTCGGCGTGCGCACGTTCGTCGCGGACAATCCCGATGAGGTCCGCAAGTTCGAGCGCCTTCGCGGGCGCGCGGAGCTGCTGCTGCGCGTCTCGTTCCGCAGTCCGGGCGCGGTCTGCGACCTCTCGCGCAAATTCGGCTGCGACCCGGAGGACGCCCTCGCGCTTGCGCGCGTCGCGGCGGAGATCGGCATCGATGTACGCGGGCTGTCTTTCCATGTCGGATCGCAGGCGGCCGACTCCGGCAAGCACGTCGAGGCGATCGAGGCGTGCGCGCGGCTCATCGCCGCGGGACGCCGCGCGAAGCTCGGCACGCTGGACACTCTCGACATCGGCGGCGGCTTTCCGATCGACTACATGCAGCCGGCGGCGGATATCGGACGTTTCTGCGCGCCGATTCGTGCCGCACTTGCGAAGCTTCCGCGGCGGCTGCGGATCATCGCAGAGCCCGGCCGCTACATCGTCGGCCCCGCGGCGATCGGCGTCGCCTCCGTGATGGGGCGCGCTCAGCGCGAGGGGCACTGGTGGTATTACCTCGACGATGGGCTGTACGGCTCCTACAGCGGTCAGCTCTACGATCACGCGCGCTATCCGGTCGAGCCGCTGCGCAATGGCGGTGAGCGCCTGCCCGCGGTGCTCGCCGGCCCCACGTGCGATAGCATCGATGTGATCGCGGAGAATCTGATGCTACCGAGGCTCGCGCCCGGCGACCTCATCATCGGGCGCGCCATGGGCGCGTACACGTGGGCGAGTGCCTCCGACTTCAATTTCTTCCCGAAGGCCACGGTCGTTTCCGTGAACTCGAAGCCCGGCGATGCGGGCAGTGTAGTATCGGTGCCTCTCGGGCCCTGAGGTCCCGGTGAGCCGCGCATGATGAACGACAAACACGAGCCGCAGACGGCCATTCATCGTCAGGTTGCAGCTGCGCGCGCGGGGGAGGAGCCGCGCGTTGCGGCGCGACTGTTCTCCGGGTGGGTCGTCTTCGGCGAGCGCCAGTTCGTGCGCGGCTACGTGCTGCTGCTCCCGGACCCGGTAGTCCCCTCGCTCAATGCGCTCGGCGCCAAGGAGCGCGCCATGTTTCTGCACGACATGGGGCGGCTCGGCGATGCGCTGCTCAAGGTGACAGGCGCTGCGCGGATCAACTACGCGATCCTCGGCAATCTCGAGCCGGCGCTGCATGCCCACGTCATTCCGCGTTATTTGGATGAGCCGGAGTCGAGGCGCACGTCGCACCCGTGGGCGTACGACTGGGATGCGGCGCCCGCCTTCGATCGGACGGCACTCGCTTCTCTCGCGGAGAGCCTGCGCGCGGAGCTCACGCGCATGGGCGTCACCAAACCGATGCGCTTCGATCCAGGAGCGAAGGCGGGGGACGCAGGGCCTGCCCGCCCGAAAGCCTGAAGCGGCAGCGGCGGCCCGACCCACACCCCGGAACTGAATTGCTCCTCGTCCGCCGGCTCACCCGCCGATACCGCGAGGGCGCGAGGGTGCACGCGGTGCTCGATGAGGTCGATCTCGA
This sequence comes from Steroidobacteraceae bacterium, assembly GCA_035606175.1. GTDB lineage: Bacteria > Pseudomonadota > Gammaproteobacteria > Steroidobacterales > Steroidobacteraceae > JASHUC01. The sequence continues at coordinate 72,979 of DATNFW010000046.1, forward strand.
GCTGCAAAGCGGCGCTTCCGCCGCCATCGTCGGGCGCAGCGGCAGCGGCAAATCCACGCTGCTCAATCTACTGAGCGGAATCGACCGGCCGGATGGCGGAACGATCGAGCTCGATGGCCGCGAGATCGGGCAGCTGCGCGAGCCGGCGCGCACCGTCCTGCGCCGCGAAAGCATCGGCTTCGTCTACCAGTTCTTCAATCTCATCCCGACGCTCTCGGTGGAGGAGAACGTGCTGCTCGCGCTCGAGCTGAAAGGCATGCGCGGCGCGCAGGCGCGGCACCGCACGCGCGGCCTATTGGATCGAGTGGGGCTCGGGAGCCGCGCGGCGAGCACGGTCGATATGCTCTCGGGTGGCGAGCAGCAGCGGGTCGCGATCGCCCGAGCGCTGGTGCACGAGCCGCGCCTGGTGCTTGCGGATGAGCCGACGGGTAATCTCGATGAGGCGACCGCGCGCGAGATCGTTCCGCTTCTGACGGAGCTCGTGCGAGAACGGGAAGCGATGCTGATCGTGGTGACGCACGATCGCGCGCTCGCCGCTGCGGCGGATCGAGTGTGGGAGCTCAGAGATGGACGGCTGCATGAGCCGCAAGGCTCATCCGAAGGCGCGTGAGGCGGGGCGGGCGGGATGAGCCGCACGCTCTGGGCCGCGAGCGCCCGCCATCTGCTCCGCCGTCCGGCCCAACTCATTCTGGCGCTCATCGGACTCGCGCTCGGCGTCGCCACCATCACCGCGGTCGATATCGCGACTGCGAGCGCGAATCGAGCGTTCGAGCTTTCGCTCGATGCCGTGAGTGGGCCTGCGACGAATGAGATCACCGCCGGCCCCGCGGGACTGGATGAGCAACTCTATATCTCGATCGCGCTCCGCGAGCCCGAGCTTGCACCCGTCCCCCTGCTCGAGGGCTACGTCACGATCGGGGATGAGGCCTTTCAACTCGTCGGGGTCGATCCGCTCGCCGCGGCGAATGCCTCTGCCGAGCGGGCTGCAGACGGACCGCAGGCCATCGGCACACTGCAGGCCGCGGGCGCACCGCGGGCGCAGCAGCCCGCTCCGGGCACCGAGGCTCTAGGCGGCCTCGATGAGCTCAGGCGCTGGCTCACGGAGCCCGGCGCCGCGATCATGGCTGCAAGCTCCGCCCGGCGCCTGGGGCTTACTGTCGGGAGCCGCTTCGAGATCGCCGCCGGTGGCCGGCCATTCACCGCGGTGCTCATTGCCGAGGATGCGAGCGGACTGCCGGGCCGCGAGGGATTGATTCTCACAGACATCGCGCAGGCGCAGGAGTGGCTCGGCGCCCGAGGCCGCCTCTCGAGCATCGAGCTCAGAGCGCCACGGGATGCCGCAGGTCTCGCAGCGCTCACCGAGCTGCGAGCGCAGCTGCCGCACGGCGTCGAGCTGCAGCCGGTCGGGCGGCGATCGCGCACCAATCTCGACATGACGCGCGCGTTCGCGACGAATCTACACGCGATGAGCCTGCTCGCGCTGCTCGTGGGACTTTTTCTGATCTACGGCGCGGTGAGCTTCGCGGTGCTGCAGCGGCGCCGCACCTTCGCCGTGCTGCGTGCACTCGGGGCGACGCGGCTCGAGATCGTTCGCCTCGTCATGCTGGAGAGCCTGCTTCTCGGAGTGGCAGGGGCCCTCCTCGGCCTCGGGGCCGGAGTCGCGCTCGGGCGGGTCCTCATCGCGCTCGTCTCTCGCACGATCAACGATCTGTACTTCGTGGTGGCCGTGAATACCGTGGCGCTGCCGCATGGCGCTCTCGCCACGGCGGTCGGCGCGGGCGTTGTGACTGCGCTCCTAGCGGCCGTGTTGCCCGCGTGGGAGGCCGCGCGCATCGAGCCGCAGCTCGGATTGAAGCGCTCGACCCTCGAAGTGCGCGCTGCCGCAATCGCACGGGCGCTGGTGCTCGCGAGCGTGGTGTTCGCGCTCGGCTCGGGAGCCATCGTCCTCATGACGAGCCGAAGTCTGCTTGCAGGATTCGTTGCGCTGTTTCTGCTGCTGCTCGCCGTTGCGGGCGTGACGCCCGCGCTGCTCGGGGCAGTCGCACAGGCCGGCGCGCGCGTGTGCCGTCGAAGCCCTGTCGGTCGCCTCGCGCTCGGCGGGGTTGCGAGCTCGCTCAGTCGCACGGGCGTCGCAGTCGCCTCGCTCGGGCTTGCGATCGCCGCGATGATCGGCGTTTCGGTCATGGTGGGCAGTTTTCGCGACTCGCTGCACGAGTGGTTGATTCGCACGATGCGCGCGGACCTGTACGTGACCGTACCGGGGCCGGGGTTCGGCCGGCCGGAGCGTCGCATCGAGCCGCGCGTGCTCGCGGCGCTCACCTCGGTGCCGGGCATTGCGCACTTCACCGCGACTCGCAATGCAATCGTCGACTCTCCCCGCGGTCCCATCTCGATCGCGGCGGTCTCTTTCACGCCGCAGATGCAAACAGGGATCGAGCTCGTTGGAGAGCGGGACCGCGCGGCGCGGGAGGCTTGGGAAGCGTTCGCACATGGGGCCGTCTTCATGGCCGAGCCGCTCGCATGGCGACTCGACATGCACCGCGGAAGCTCGCTGACCCTCGAAACAGCATCCGGCGCGCGGCGCTTCGAGGTGGCTGGACTGTATCGGGAGTATGGCAACGGTCGCGGCGGGGTGCTCATGGACCGTGATGTCTACCGGCACTGGTGGGGCGATGAGGGTGTGAGCTCGGTGTCGCTTTCTCTCGCGCAAGGCGTTGAGCCGGCCGACGTCGTTGCGGCGCTGCGCCGGGCGGCTGCGGGACATCAGGCGATCTTCATCGGCTCGAATGCCGACATTCTGGCGCTCTCGATGAGCATCTTCGACCGCACGTTCGTCATCACGCGCGTGCTGTACTGGCTTGCGGCGGGTGTCGCTGCGATCGGGCTCACGAGCAGCCTGCTCGCCTGGGAGCTCGAGCGGGCACGCGAGCTCGGGGTGCTGCGCTCGCTCGGGCTAACACCGGGTGGCGCGGCGGCGCTGATCGAGGCGCAGACGATTTTCATGGGGCTCGTCGCATTCGTCGCGGCCGTTCCGGCCGGCCTGCTCGCAGCCGAGCTGCTCGTGACCGTCATCAATCGTCGCGCATTCGGCTGGTTGATCGACTTCCATCTGCAGGGTGCGCAGCTAGCAAATGCGTTGTGGCTCGCCGTCGCGGCCGCGGCGGCGGCCGGAGTCTATCCAGCATGGCGAAGTGCGCGCGCCTCGATTGCGGCCCATCTGCGGGAGGAATGATGTTGTCGGCGGCCAATCGGATGCGAGCGAGGCGGGGAGCGCGAAGATGCGCGGCCGCAGGGGCATTCATCAGCGGCGCGATACTGCTCACCGCCGCCTGGGCCGCCCCATCACCGCTCGAAGTGCTGCGCAGTGGCGCGTCCGATCGCGGCTTCGAGCGGGCCGAGAGCGTGCGGGCTTTCGCATTCCCTCAGGACCACGGGCCGCATCCATCATTCAGACACGAATGGTGGTATTTCACTGGACATTTGCAGGCGCGGGACGGCGAGCGCTTCGGTTTCGAGGTGACCTTCTTCCGCGTGGCGCTGGCTCCGGCAGGCGCCGAGACGCGCGAGTCCGCGGAGGCGTCCACGGCCGGTGAGTCCACGGTTGGCGAGTCCGTGGCCGGCGAGTCCGTCTCGCAATGGCGCGCGCGCCAGATCTACGTGGCGCATTTCGCGGTCACGGACATCGGTCGCCGCAAGTTTGATTCGACGCAGCGCGTCGCGCGCGATGCGCTGGGACTTTCCGGCGCGCAGTCATCGCCTTTTCGAGTGTGGCTCGGCGGCTGGTCTGTCGCAGCGCAAGATGACGGCAACTGGAGGCTGCGCGCCGGCGACTGCGCGTACCGACTCGATCTTCGTTTGCATCCCCTTTTGCCGCCCGTGCTCAACGGCGATCGGGGTCTCAGCGTCAAATCCGACGAGCCGGGCAATGCGAGCTACTACTATTCCATTCCGCGCATTGCGGTCGAAGGAGAGATCGTGCGCGGGGTCTGCCCGGGGCGCAGTGCGGAAGCGGTCGGCGAGCAAGCAAGCGGCGAGCAGGCAATCGGCGAGCAAGGGGGCGGCGCCGCTCGATCGCTCGATGTGCATGGCAACGCGTGGCTCGACCGGGAATGGGGCAGCGGGTCGCTCGGCGCTCATCAGGCAGGTTGGGACTGGTTCGCATTGCAGCTCGCGGACGGCAGCGCGCTCATGTTCTATGCGCTGCGCGACGAGCACGGTGCGCCCGATCGTCACAGCGCAGGCACGTGGGTGGACCGTAGCGGTAGAGCGCATGCGCTCGTCAGCCGCGACGTTCACATCGAAGTGGTCGATCACTGGACGAGCCCGGACGGCGCGCGCTACCCCTCTCGCTGGAGATTGAGCGTTCCATCGCTCGGACTCGATGTGAGCGCCGTGCCTGTGCTCGCCGATCAGGAGCTCGAGACGACGCCGCGCTATTGGGAAGGTGACGTGGACGTCGGCGGGACGCTGAACGGAAAGCCGATCTCGGGCGAGGGTTACGTCGAGCTCGTGGGATACGCGGGGCGATAGCAAGAGCCATGGACCGCAAGATCGTCGACTATCACCAGGACGAAGAAGGGGATTGGGTCGCGGAGCTCGACTGCGGCCATTTCCAGCACGTTCGCCATAACCCGCCCTGGACGAACCGGCCGTGGGTCATCACACCGGAGGGCCGTCGCCGCATGCTCGGTGCCGTGCTCGGATGCAACAAGTGCGATCGGCGCGAGCCGCCCGACCGCAGGCCTGCGTAGTTCACGGCGCAATCGTCACGATCGCTCGCGATAGAGTCGTGAACAAACGCCGCCCGCAGTTGTCAAATGCAGGATTCGTTCGTACCATACCTCGTATGACAAGGTATGGTGATCGCGGTCCATGAAGCCCGGAGCTTCACTCATGTCGGGGGTCCCCGAGCTGGTGGTCCTGAGGCTGCTGGCCGCGCGAGAGATGTATGGATACGAGCTCGCGCGCACCATCCGGGAGACGACGAGCGAAGCGCTTTCGCTCGGGGAGGGCGTGCTATATCCGGCGCTGCACGCGATGGAGAGCCGCGGATTGCTGAGGACGCGCAGCCGGGCCGTCGCGGGGCGGACGCGCGTCTACTATGCGATCACTCCGCGCGGCCGGCGGCGTCTCGAGGTACTGCGTGGAGAGTGGCGCCGGATCGCCGGCGGCGTCGAGGCGGTATTGGCGGGCACTTGACGGACGGGCGGGCAGATGAGTCCGAAAAGATTCGCGAGCCTTCCCGAGCGGCTGCTGCGTGCCGGCGTGAGTCCGAGGCGGATCGGACGGCTGCTCGGTGAGATCGAGGCTCATTTCGATGATCTCGTGACGGAGCTTCAGGCCTCGGGACTCTCGCGCGCCGAGAGCGAAGCGCGGGCCGAGGAGCGCCTCGGATCCGAGGATGCGCTCGTCGCCGACGTCATGGCGCGACCGGAGCTGAGGTCCTGGGCGCGGCGCTGGCCGTGGGCCGCGTTCGTCGTGTTTCCGCTCGTCGGTTTTGCGCTGCTGTTCGTCGCGTCGATACTCGCGATGGCCGGAGCAGTCGGCCTCTGGGATCACGTCCTCGGCATCGCCCCGATGAATTCGCGGGGCCTGCGGGTCGTCTGCGAAACGTTCGTTCTGATTGCGCTCTGGGTCGCGCCCCTCGGCGCCGCCGGCGTCGCTTGCCTTCTCGCCGCCCACAGGCGTACGCCCGTCGTTTGGCCGATCGTCGGATGCGTTCTCGTCGCACTCGTCGGGGCGATGACGAATGCCGGCTTCCAATTCCGCGCGATCGCACCGCACGGGATGCTGAACGCAGGCATCGGATTTCCGATCAGGGGCGTTCTCGGGTCGCTGCGCGTCGCGGCGACTCTGGTCACGATCCTCGTCCCGTTCCTCTGGTCCATGCTGCCGAGGGTGCGCCGTGAGCGTGCGGGGCAGGCGCCGCAGGCGCCTCGACAAGCCCTCGAGTGAGGCGAGGTACTGAGCTTGCGCCGGCGTGCGAGTCGCTGCGCGATCTTCGCTGCCGTCGTTGCCGCGCATCTGCTCGCGCTGCACTTTTTTCCGGATTTCCGCCCTCCATCGGAGGGAGGTGATGGGCAGCCGTCGCTCCCCATCACGTTCTTTCCGGAGATGCGAGCGCGTCAAGAAAGACCTGCGGTGTCGCGACCGCGCTCCCACATTTCGCCGCGGCGACAGATAACGGCCTCGTTGAGGGGGCGACCGAAGCACGTGTCCGGCGAGCACATACGAGCGAGCGTAGCGCGCGAAGCGCGCCGCAACCACGCACGCGTCGGTCGACCGTGGATCGACTGGGAGAAGGAGGCAGATTCCGCGGTCGCCGAAGGTGCGGAGCGTGACGCGGAGGCTGCGCGTCGGGCATCGGCGCTCTCGCGCTGGCGCGAGCACGTGATGCCGGGACCCGCACCTCGGCCCCCGGAGTTTCGTTGGGACTATGCGGCCACGCACCGCTTCGTACCCACGATCTCTGGGCTCGTCATCAACATCACCGATAGATGCGTGATCCTCGTCAACCCGTTCGCGGTCGTTCCGGGCTGCGCCATCGGTCACATCCCCGTCTACGGTGATCTCTTCGCGCACATGGACGACCCGAAAGGCCCCGGCGACTCGAGTGTGCCGCAATAGCGCGGTTATCAGCGCAAGGCGAGCGCCGCAGTGATCACTGACGATTCAGCTTCGCAATCCCCACGCCCATGCGCCGGCGATCGCACCGAGTGCGAGCGCACCGCCCACCCACTGCGGGAGGCGCTCGAGTGCGCGCCGAACGGCGCCCGCGGCGGCCGTCGTGCCGAGCAGCACTCCGACGCAAAAGCCCGCCAGATGCGCGAAGACATCGGTGTGCTCGCCCGCCGTGCCGAACCAGCCGAGCAGTACGACTCCGGCGATGAGCGGACCCCAGGCATGAGCCCAGTGCTGCGGGATGCGGCGCCTCTCCCACCATGAATACGCCGCGAGCAGACCGAGCGCCGTGAAGACGGCCGTCGAGGCTCCCGCCGAGCGATTGTCCGGTATCGCGAGCAATCCCTCGATCAGATTCGCCGCGGCCGCGCCGTTGACGATCAGTGCCCATGCGGTGCCGGGACCGAGGAGCCGGCCCGCGAGCCAGCCGAACCAGATTCCCGCGCCCAGGTTCGCGACGATGTGATCCACATCGAGATGCAGCGTAAGCGCGGTCCACGCGCGCCAGAGCTGGCCGTGCTGCACGGCGGCGGCATACAGATCGCCCACATCGAAAGCATCGAGACGCCAGAGCCCGCCGTTCACCGCGTACGCGACCCAGAGCAGCACCGCTGCATACGCAAGACAGCCCACCCAGGCGTGCGGGTGCAATTTCGGAGGTGGAATCGGCGGCAGTGCCCGGGCGGGACGCCGCTCCTCCTCATAACGGATCAGGTGGCCGCGTGCCTCGGGGAACGCGCGGGTCTCGACGAGCAGCGCGAAATAGCCGTTCGGCGAGATGTGAACGATCTCGCTCGGCACTCCGACCGCGAGCAGGACGAAAGCGCGTTCCTCGCACTCCGCACGGCGCGCGGACCGAAAGACTTCGACGGCATCGCTCGACATGGTCCGCAGCGAATGTAGCGCGTCGGCTGGCGGCTCGCCCGGGAACGGTGCTTCAATCGGTGCATGGACCCCGACTGGCTCGATCTGGCGAAACGGCTGCAGGCACTGGCTCAGAGCGGACTCGCATTCACTCACGATCCGTTCGACCGGGAACGATACGAGACGATCCGCTCGATGGCAGCGGAAATGATCGTCTCCGGCATTGGCGCATCGGCCGAGGCGGTACGCGATCTCGAGGCGCTGTTTGTCGCGCAGGCCGGCTATGCGACGCCCAAAGTCGATGTGCGCGCCGCAGTCTTTCGCAATGATCGAATCCTGCTCGTCAGAGAGCGCTCCGACGGCGGTTGGACGCTACCCGGCGGGTGGGCGGATGTCGGGGACAGCCCCTCCGCCGCCGTGGAACGCGAGGTGCTCGAGGAGGCGGGCTTCCACGTGCGCGCGGTGAAACTCGCGGCGATCTTTGATCGCAATCGGCATGGCCATACTCCGCATGTCTTTCATATCTGGAAGTTGTTCTTCCTGTGCGAGATCACCGCCGAGCGCACAGGGAGCGACCGGCGCACGGCTGGCCCCGGGGGCGCGGCTCACACCGAGGGCAGGGCTGGCGGCGAGGGCACGGCCGGCGGCGAGCGCTTGCAAGCGTCGTGGGCGGAAACCGATGCAGCGGAATTCTTCGCCGAGGATGCCCTCCCGCCGCTGTCGCTCGGGCGCGTAACGGCCGGGCAGATTGCGCACATGTTCGATCACCATCGCGATCCGCGGCGACCCACGAGCTTTGACTGAAAGGCGCGGACACCTGACTCGTCCCGCAGGAGATCCCGGCCTTGAGTGGACGAGTTGCAGCCGTCCAGGCAACATTCGCCAATGGCCAAGGCGAAACGCAAGGCGTCGCAGAGCGGTGCGGCTCGCCCGGCACGTTCCCCGCGGCGCACCGCAATCGCGCGCGCACCGACCAATCCCTGGGCCAATGTCGAGCGCGACGGGGCCACGCTTTACATCGGGCAGTTCCTCACGTTTCAAATCATTCGCCTCGCGAATGCGGCCAAGGCGAACGTCACGCGCAAGTACCTGGCCGATTTCGGGCTGAGCGTGCCAGAGTGGCGGCTGCTCGCGATGACGGTGCGGTTCGAGCCGGTGCGCTTCTCCGAGCTCGTCGCGAATAGCAGCATCGACAAGGGCCAGGCGAGCCGCACGCTGCAGGTGCTCACGCGGCGCGGCCTCATCGCGGCGCAGACGCTCGGCGGCGGACGGCGCCGCTCGGCCGAGAGCGGCGCCCCCGTCATCCTCACCATCACGGGCAAGGGAAGGCGCCTCTACGAGACGCTGTTGCCTGTAGCGCAGCGCAATCAGGCGCGCCTGCTCTACCTCTTGACGCGCGAGGAGCGCCGAACGCTCTGGATCGTCCTCAACAAGCTCTTTGCCGCCATCGGCGAGCTCGACGTGCTCGGCTAGAGACTCTCTGGCGCGCGGCTTGCGCCCCGTGCGGGACGGCGGTCCGTCCACTATGATCCTCGCGAGTCCATTCGATCATATGGAGGGCACGATGCCGCGCCGCGCCGTCCTGCCCGCCGGCGTCTCCAGTGCAAGCTTCGCCCGCGCGCTCGCCCAGCTGAGCAAGGTGGTGGGTTCCGGGCACGTCCTCACCGATCGCGAGGCGCTGCTCCCCTACGAGAAGCTCATGCTTGCTGCGCCGGCGGACGAGTACGCGCCATCGGGCGCGATTCTCGCCGCCACGGTCGAGCAGGTTCAGGGCGTGCTGGCCGTCTGCAACAAGTACCGGGTACCACTCTGGCCGATCTCGACCGGACGCAATTTCGGGTACGGCGGGGCGCTGCCCGCAACGCGCGGTCAGTTGATCCTCGATCTCAAGCGCATGGACCGTATCCTCGACGTGGACCCCGTGCTGTCGACTGCGCTCGTCGAGCCCGGCGTCACCTACCAGCAGCTTCACGACCACATCGCCGAGCGCAATCTTCCGCTCTGGCTCGATTTCCCAGGCGGGGGCCCGCTCGTCGGTCCGCTCGGCAACACGCTCGAGCGCGGGACCGGCAGCACCCCGTACGCGGATCATTTCGCGCACGCCTGCGGCATGGAGGTCGTGCTCGCCGACGGGCGCATCCTGCGCACCGGTATGGGATCGCTGCCCGGGACTCACTCGTGGCAAGCGTACCGGTACGGCTACGGACCGCATCTCGACGGCCTGTTCACGCAATCGAATTTCGCCGTGGTCACGAAGCTCGGTCTCTGGTTGATGCCGGCGCCGGCCTCCTATCGCACGATTCTCGTGCAGTATTCGGACGATTCAGCGCTCGAGCGTGCGGTGGACACGATCCGCCCACTGCGCCTCGCCGGCACCATCGCCAATCCTTGCGCGCTCTCCAATGCGGGGCTGGCGCTCACGGCGTACATGCGGCGCGCCGAGCTCTACCAGAACGGCGGTGCGATCCCGGACAACGTCGTCCTGGCCGCCGCGCGCCAGCACGGGATCGATGCGTGGAATCTGACGTTCACGCTCTACGGCACCGTCGAGCAGATCGCGCCGAATCTCGAGATCGTCACGCGCGCGTTCGAGATGTCCGGCGGCCGTGTCGATCCGGATTATCACGACCCCTCCCAGGTGAACGAGCTCAATCTCGAAGCATTCCGACTGCTCGACTGGGTTGGCGGCGGGGGACTGGCCTGGCTCGATCCGGTTTCGGCCGCGCGCGGCGCGGACGCCGCACGGCAGCGGGACATTGCGCGCAGCGTCCTCGGACGCCATGGCTTCGACTACCTTGCCGCCCCGACCGTGTACGGACGGGACCTGCACCACCTGATCGCACTCGTCTTCGATCATGGCGATCCGCAGGCGTTGCAGCGCGCGCGGACGGCCTTTCGGGAGCTCGCAGCTGCATTCCTCCATAATGGCTACGGACTCTGCCGCACGGGCATCGACTACATGACGGCGCTCGCGAACGCCTACGGCGACGTAAATGTCGCTGTGAACCGCGCGATCAAGCACGCGCTCGATCCGAACGGCATTCTCGCGCCCGGCAAGGCGGGAATCCGATGAGGCGACGGGGGGCAGTCCTCGCGATCGCCCTCGCTGCCTCGCTCGCGGCATCCGGTGCGCGAGCACAGTCGGCGGGCGAGTGGGGCAGCCCTGCCCAGCTCTGGCGCGCGACGTGTCGCTACTGTCACGGCGACGGTGTCGCGCGGGAGCTGCGCGGTGCCGGATTGAGCCCCCAGGCCATTGAGACCGCCGTGCGCTCCGGACCGAAGGCCATGCCGAGCTTCGCGCCGAGTCAGATCAGTGACCCGGAGCTCGAGCAACTCGCCGAATGGATCAGCACCCAGAAAGCGCCGGCTCAGCAGCCGGTTGATCGCTCCTCGCGAGAGTCCCGGCATGGCTCGCGCGAGCGGTCGCGCTGAGCCGCACGAGCGGTCGCGCTGAGCCACCCGACGGTCGCGCTGAACCGCGCGATCGCGACCGTTGCGGCGAGCCTGCCTGATCAAGGCCGCCGCGCCGATTGCGCGGCGCGGCACAGGGACAGATAAGCGTATCCGATCACGAGCACCGAGCAGACCGCCCAGGCGCAGATCAACCCGGACCCTGCCGCCATGACGACGAATATGTCGAGTTTGCGCCCGATGCCGGAGGCGAGGGCATCGGAGCCGCGGAGCGCACCCGCCGCCGAGGCGCAAACGAGGCCCCAGCGGAGCAGATATCGCGGCAAGATCGCGCGCAGCCGCAGATTGCGCTGGTGCGCGGCCGCTCGAGCGAACAGGTCGCCTCGGCTCGCATCCTCGAATTGCCCGAACGGCGATAAAGCGTGGCGCAGCTCGGCGAGCCTCATCGTAGACGGTCTCCTTACATCGATCTTTCGATGGAACGCCGCGCCGTGGCCCCGAGTTGCAGCCTGGGAGCCGGAAGGGGAAAATTACAGCCTCCGCGCACCGCGCAAGCGGGCTCTCGGGCCCTGTCATTCGCCATGCCGGACGCCCCCGAGGCAGCTCAAGAAGAGGAACAATGGCAATGAGAATCGCCCCCGCTCTCGCTCTGGCCGGCGCGCAATGAGCGCGGCGGAGGAGAGCTTCAGGTCGAGCGAGCCACGCGGACGCTCGGCCGAGGGCCGGCTGATCGGCGGGCTGCTCAAGACCTTCGGGGATCCGCCGGTTGCGCTCGTGCTCGCGAACGGGGAGCGCATCGCGCCCCGTGGCGGGGATCCCGTTGCGACCGTGCGATTGAAGGATCGCGGCGTGCTCCTCGCGCTGCTGCGCGATCCGCATCTCGCCTTCGGGGATCTCTATAGCGAGGGCCGCATCGACATCGACGGCGATCTCGTCGGTCTGCTCGAGGCGGTCTATCGAGCTTCCGCACGCGCCGAAGAGCGCCGATCGCTGCTGCGCAGGCTCTCCGGCGCCCTGCATCGGCCGCGCCGCAACTCCCTCGCAGGCTCGCGCGACAACATTCACCACCATTACGACATCGGCAACCAGTTCTATACGCTCTGGCTCGGACGCACGATGGCTTATACGTGTGCGTATTACCCACAGGAGTCGACGACGCTCGATGAGGCGCAGGCTGCCAAGATGGACCACATCTGCCGCAAGCTCCGCCTGAAGGCGGGTGAGACGGTCGTCGAGGCGGGGTTCGGGTGGGGCACGCTCGCCCTGCACATGGCGCGGCACTACGGGGTGAAAGTGCGCGCGTTCAACATCTCGCACGAGCAGGTGCGCTTCGCGCGCGAGCGCGCCGCGGCCGAGGGGCTCGCCGATCGGATCGAGTACGTCGAGGACGATTACCGGAACATCTCCGGGCACTACGACGCCTTCGTCTCGGTCGGGATGCTCGAGCATGTCGGTGTGGAGAATTATCCGGCGCTCGGCGAGGTCGCACAGCGCTCGATCGGCCCGAACGGTCGCGGTCTCATTCATTCGATCGGACGCAATCGTCCGGCGCGGCTGCACCCCTGGATCGAGCGGCGCATCTTCCCCGGTGCCGAGCCACCCTCGCTCAGCCAGATGATGGATCTGTTCGAGCCGTTGGATCTTTCCGTTCTCGATGTGGAGAACCTGCGGCTGCACTATGCGCGCACGCTCACTCACTGGCTCGAGCTCTTCGAGGCGAGCGCGGAGCGGGTGCGCGGCATGTTCGACGAGAAGTTCGTGCGCATGTGGCGGCTCTACCTGGCCGGCTCGATCGCCGCATTCACTACGGGCACGCTGCAACTCTTCCAGGTCGTTTTCGCTCCGCGGGAGAACAACGACATCCCTGCCACGCGCGCGCACCTGTACACCTGAAGACGCGCAAGCGGACGAGAGCGCTTCCAGAGTGAAAACGCGTGATGTGGTGATCGTGGGCGGAGGCCCCGCAGGGTCGACCGCCGCGTGGAAGCTGAAACGCGCAGGCGCGGACGTGCTCGTGCTCGACAAGGAACGCTTCCCGCGCCTGAAGCTCTGCGCCGGCTGGATCACACCCGACGTGGTGCGCGAGCTCGAGATGGACCCGGCCGAGTATCCGCACCGATTCCTGACCTTCGCGAGGCTGCATGCCCACTGGAAGGGGCTGCACGTGAAGGTCCCGTGCGTGCAGCATTCGATTCGGCGCTTCGAGTTCGACGCCTGGCTGCTCGAACGCTCGGGAGCCGAGGCCGAACAGCACACTGTCCGGTCCATCCGCCGCGAGCCGGGCGGGGGCTACTCGATCGATGACACCTACCGCTGCCGTTACCTGATTGGAGCCGGCGGCACGCGCTGCCCGGTCTATCGGACGCTCTTCCGCGAGGCCAATCCCAGAGCGAGCGAGCTGCAGACGGTGACGCTCGAGCACGAGTTCCCGTATGACTGGCAAGACCCCGATTGCCATCTGTGGTTCTTCGAGAACGGACTGCCTGGGTATTCCTGGTACGTCCCGAAGGCGGACGGCTGGCTCAATATCGGCATCGGCGGCATGGCCGATCGGATCAAGCAGCGGGGCGAGGACATCAAAGCGCACTGGGCGCGGCTCACCGAGCGGCTCGGGCGAGGACTCGCTCGCGGCGCGCGGTACGAGCCGGCGGGTTACAGTTATTATCTGCGCGGGAACGTGGGTCTCGTCCGGATAGACGATGCCTTCGTTACGGGCGATGCGGCGGGGCTCGCGACGCGCGACATGTGCGAAGGCATCGGTCCTGCGGTGCGAAGCGGCCTCCGCGCCGCGCAAGCCATTCTCCGCGACGAGGAGTATCGATTGGCCGATGTGACGGGAGCGAGCCTCGGCGGAGGTCTCGCGAGCCGGCTTCTCGACTGGGCATTCACGCGCGGCGCCGGGCGCGAGTCGGCAGTCCGCTCCGCATAGCTCAGGGCCGGGCAGGCGCTGGCCGCCGCGCTCCGCAGCGCATCCTGCGCGCATCCGGGAAGGGATCATCATGACATCCGAAAAGCCGATCATGTGGGGGGCAGCCGCCGTCGTCCTGGCGGGAATCGGCGCTCTTTACTATTTCTACGCGGTCCGCGGTCCAGTTCAGGTCGCCGCGCCGCCGCCTCGGACGCAAACGGCCGCCCCCGCGCCGAGCGAGCCTGCGATCGAGCATCCCGTACCGACATCCGGAGCGGGCGCCGCACCGGCACTTCCCACGCTCAAGGAGAGCGATCAGCCGATTGCCGGTGCGCTCGGCGGCATCCCGAACGGCGCGGGCATCGAGAAATTCCTCGTTCCGCAGAACCTGATCCGGCACGTCGTGGCGACGATCGACAACCTGCCGCGCAAGAAGGTCGCAATCGACGTGCGCCCGATCAAATCGACACCGGGTGAGTTCGAGGTGAGCGGCACGGCCGATCACCTGACGCTCAATCCGGACAATTTCAAGCGCTACGCTCCCTTCGTCGATCTCGTCCGATCGGTGGATGCGAAAGCGATTGCAGCAGTCTACTTTCGGTTCTATCCGCTCTTTCAACAGGCCTACGAGGACCTGGGCTACCCGACCGAGTATTTCAACGACCGTGTCATCGAGGTGATCGATCATCTGCTCGCGACGCCGGACGTGAAAGGACCGATCGAGCTCGTGCAGCCGAACGTCATGTACCTGTACGCGGACCCCAAGCTCGAGGCGCTATCGGCGGGTCAGAAGACCCTGATCCGGATGGGGCCGGAGAACGCCGCCGTCATCAAGGCAAAGCTGCGCGCCTTGCGCGATTTGCTCGCGACTCATTCAGCTCAGGGGCAGTCGGCGCAAGGCTCTGCGACGTCGGCTGAGCCAGGGTCCAATGCCGCACCGGCGCCTGCGCCCAACACCCCGCCGGCGCGGGGTTCCAGTGCCGCTCCGGCGCCCGGGTCCAAAGTCACTCCCGCACCGCAGCCCAAGGCCACTCCTGCTCCGGCACCCGGCGCTGGGGCACCCGCGCAGCGCGCCGGCCCTCCACCGGGTAGCGCCCCTCCGACGCCACCTCCGCAGTAAGGATTTGCCGCCGTGCCTACGAGCTCTCAGCCACAAGGTCCGGGCGGACCCCTCGCCAGCGACGAGGCAGGGCTGCGCAGCGCGCTCGCCAATTTGAGCTCGATACTCATCCCACAGGAAACGCTCGAAGCCTGGGCCGTGCAACGGCGGCCTTTTGCGCTCATCCACCGCCGTTTGCTGATCGCCGCGACGAGCGGACGGCTGGTGTGGATCGCGCGCAGGCTTCTCGGCGGTTTCGACGTGAGCAACGTCCGCTGGCAGGACCTCGAGGATGTGACGCTGCACGTCGGTCTCGTCGGAGCCGAGCTCGTCGTGCGGGCGGCGCGACCGGCCGATCTCGCCTCGAGCGCCACGTTCGGAGGCGCGCACGTCTACACCTTCAAGGGGCTGCGCCCTGCGCAGGCACAGGCGGTATACCGCATCTGTCAGGCGCAGGATCAGGCCTGGCGCGAGAAGCGCCGCGTCCGCGAGCTCGAGGAGCTGCGGGCGCGCTCCGGCGGCATTCAGCTCGGAGCGGGCGCTGCGAGCGCATTCGGCACCGGCCCTCCGGCGTGGACGGCGGCCGCCGCGGGGGCGGACACCGAAAGCGCGGCCGGGCAAGCCCGGTCGGCTCAAGCGGGGCTCTCCGTGTCGGCTCCCGATGCTGCGCGCAAGCTTCTCGAGGCGAAGAAGCTGTTCGAGGATCGACTCATCACGGACGCGGAGTACGAGTCGATCAAGGCGCGAATCCTCTCCGGCAGCTGATCGGCAGCTGATCAAAAGTCGAGGCTGTAGACGAGGCTCGCCTGCGGCGCGCGCTGCCAGCGCTCGGCGACCGCCGCCTTGATGCGTGCGAACGCATCGTTCTTGTCATCGACGTAGCGGGCCTTGAGGCGCTCGGCCGGCCGGCGGTCGGCGCGCGCTTTGATGCCGAGCACGGTGCGCTCGAGTGTCTCGACGGCGTGCGGCAGGCGCGCGAAATCGATCTGCAGGCAGCCACGGTCGGTGCCATTCGCGGCCATCTGGTCCGCCTTCCAGGCGATTGCGCCCGAATCGATGAACGAGCCCAGCTGAATCGCCGCGAGCTGACTGTAGGCGAGCGGCGTGCCGTCGGGTTGGTACATCCCGCGGGAGATGTGGCCGAAGGTCCAGGCGACCGCTTCGTAGTCGATGGCCTGCGCCTGGGATGCCTCGAGGATATTGCGAGGAACCAGCCAGCTCGCGAGGTACATCGCGGAGTTCTCGGCCTTGAGCTCCTCGAGCATCGAGGCGAGCGGACCCCCGAATGCCACGGTGTCGGTCTTCCCGCCCACGGCGTAATCGTGTGCAGGACCTAAGTTGTGGGAGGCCTCGTGCAGAAGGGACACGAGCAGCGAGTCGCGCCGGTAGTCGCCCGCCTGCCCCTGGGTTGCGGCGCAGAACACCGACTCTTCCTGGCGCGCTCGCCGCGCGAGGCTGTCGGGATCGGTGCCGATGTTGGTCATGACGACGGTGCGTCCGCCGTGTTCGGCGATCGGGCCCCAGTTCGGCAGCGACTCGCCGATCGTCGCGCCGGTCGGCATGCGCTGATCCCCCGCATTGAGTACCACCTCGATGAAATCGGGCAGCTTGAATGCGACATCGCGCGCGCGATAGGGCGAACCGGCAAGATCGGCGAGCGCATGCTCCATCGCACCCTTGAGAGGGTCGAGCCTGCGCTGCCACGCGAGCGATTGTGGATCGATGCGGGCGAGCTGCAGCGCGAATCCCGCCTTCCACGCGCACGGGTCGTAGTAGACCTCATCGGGCGCGACGCGCACGTACCATTTGCTGTTGGTCGAGCTCATCGCGACCCAGGCGCGATCGGCCGGCTCCCAGTCTCCGGTGCGAAATGACTGCGCCGCGGCCCTCAGATAAGCGGTGAGTGCGGGCTCCTGCTCGCCGAAGCCGCTGGCCGCCGCCTCGAGCGCGGTCGCAACGTCGCCCATGTCGTCGCGATAGGCGCTCGAGTACGGCTCCGCCGCGAAGGTGCCGGGCGCCGCGCCATCGACCACAATGCTGAAATGATCGCGCAGCGCCGGGGCGTTCGGCGCTGCCGCGAGGCGCGCACAGAAATCGGGCGCGCGCTGCACGTCGGCCGGATAGAGTCCGACGATTCGCGGCGGGCGTGGATAGATCGCGGTGCAGAGCGGGTCGTGCTGCGTCCGCGGCGCCTGACAGTAGGGAGATTGATTGCGGTAGAAAACCGCGCGGCTCACGAGATCGTCATCGGGGATCCGCTCGGCGAGGCCGAAGACGCCCTTCTGCCTCGCATAGAGCCTCTCGATCAACTCCGCGGCGCGCACCAGATGACGCACCATCGCCCGGTCCTCGGGTGTGTCACGGTGCAGATCGGTCTCGATGAGCGTGGGGGCACCCTGGGCGAGCTCCTCGCGGAGCAGCGCATGGCGGCGAGCCTCCTCATCGCTCGCCGGCGGCGGCGCCGGCTTCACGAGCGCGGAGTACGCGTCCGCGAAACGCTGCGTGAAATCCCCGCTCTGATCGATCCAGCGATTGAGATCGCTGTCCGGATACCCGACGAGCACCGCGATTTCTGCCGGCTCGATCGCGCGATCGTGGTTCGCATCGGCGCGCCAGAAAAGCGGCAGGAAATGCGCCGCGGCGCGCCGGTTGAACTCATCACGCGTGAGGGCATCGTAGTGCACCGCGCCGGAGGCGACTGCCGCCGCGGGGGTGCTGGGCGCATCGCTCGCGGCCCGCCCGGACGCCGGCCCGCCGGAGAGGCTCCGCGAGCAGCAGGCGAGGAGCAGTGCGAGAAGGCTCGTGAGGAGTCCCGGGAGGAATTTCGGCAGGAACCTCGGGAGCCTCGGGAGGGGGGCGAAGGAGTGTGCGGAACGCATCTGTCGCAATGTGCAGACCTGGCTCCCCGGCGTCAAGCGGCGATACCGCGCGCGATGGACGACTACGCGCGCCGGGCGGAGAATCTCGCGACCCGTGGGGACCTCGAGGATTGTGGCGTGGCAAATCCGACAGAGGCGCGCGTTCGCTCGCGCTCCGATCTGCAGAGATATCTCGATCATTTCAACAATCGTCAGTATGACCGGCAAATCGAATTTTATTCGCCCGATGTCCTCTACAAGGTCGGCACTCTGACGCTCTCGAGTCCGCGCGCCATCGCGGAGTTCTATGCGGATTTTCACGAGTACTGCAAGGAGCACGTCGAGATCGCACAGTTCGCTTTGCAGGGGGACACGTGCGCGGTCGTGATGCCGTCGCGCTTCGATCCGTTCCGGGACTACAAGAAGCACGGGCTCAATTTCGAGGCGGGCAAGCGAGTCGAGTTCGTGAGCTTCATTTTCTATACACTGCTGGAGGGGAAGATTCGGCGCATCCGCGTCGCGCGCTACGCCGGGAGCGCGGAGGATTTCAGAAGCTAGTCTCCGGCGGGAGATGAGGGGGAGCAATGCCGCTCGATGTGATCGGCGCCGGACTCGGGCGCACCGGCACCACGTCTCTGGCGCTGGCGCTCGAGCTGTTGGGATTCGTGCGCTGCCATCACATGACAAAGGTGATCTTCCATCCGGAGACGGCGCGGGACTGGGAGCGCGCCGCCGAGGGGGAGCCGGTCGACTGGGAGTCGATCCTCGCAGGCTACCGGGCAACGACCGACTGGCCGGCATGCCACTTCTACCGGACCTTCGCAGCGCTCTATCCGCGCGCCAAGGTGATCCTCACCGTACGCGATCCGCAGAGCTGGTTCCGCTCGACTCAGGCGACGATTTTCAGCGAAGAGCATTTGAAAGAAGTCGAGCGACGGCCGATGGCGGGCATCCTGAGCAAGATGATCGAGCCGATGTTCGATGGTCGCATGCACGACCGCGACCATATGATCGCCGTCTACGAACGCCACAATGCCGAAGTGCGCCGGACGATCGCGCCCGAGCGGTTGCTCGTCTATGACGTGAAGGACTCCTGGGAGCCGCTCTGCCGGTTCCTCGGCGTGCCCGTCCCGAGTGAGCCGTTTCCGCGCGCGAACACGACGCACGATTTTCGACGCGGGCGACCGGCGCCGGGCATCGAGCGGCCGCCCTTGCAGGACTGAGTGCGAGCGAGCGCGAGCCGCGGCGAGGCGCACGCGCATCGCATCGCGCTCATGAGGCGCGGGGCCGCGTGAGCGCGGCGCGCGCTCATGCCTCGACTGCGGCGCCCTCCGTGCGGCTGCCGCGTCCGGCAGCGCCGCTCGCCGCCGCAGGCGGAGCCTTGCCGAGGATGAGGTCGGAGGCCTTCTCGCCGATCATGATCGTCGCCGCGTTCGTGTTGCCCGAGGTGATGCGCGGCATGATCGAGGCATCGATCACGCGCAGGCGCTCGATTCCGTAGACACGCAGGTGCGGATCGACGACCGCGAGCGGATCGCGCCCCATCTTGCACGTGCCGACCGCGTGGTACAGCGTGTTGCCTGCGACGCGCGCGTAGGCGAGCATCGACTCGTCCGTATCGCCGAAGCCGTCGGCTGCCGACTCCAGGTACGGTGCGAGCGCAGGCTGATGCATGATCTTGCGTGTGAATTTCATGCCGGCGATCGCCACCTGCCGATCCATCGGGTGGCTCAAGTAATTCGGAACGATTGCGGGGTACACCGCCGGGTCCGATGACTTGATGTGCACCGTGCCGCGCGACTCGGGGCGGATCTGACACGGTGTGCAGGTCATCCCCGGCTGCCGCTCGAGGATCAATGCCTGGGTCTTCGCGAGCTCATCGAGATCCATGCTCGCGGCCATCATGTGGAACTGCAGGTCGGGCCGGGTGAGCTCGGCGCGCGACTTCCAGAAGGCGACGATGTGCGCGACGGCAAAGCTCAACAGCCCGCCCCGGGTGAACAGATATTTGATCGCCTCGCCTGCGAGCCGGGCGCCGTGGGAGAGCTCGTTCACGGTCACGTACCCGCGCTTCACCCGCCACTGGCCGCCGATCATGTAGTGATCCTGGAGGTTCTCGCCGACGCCCGGCAGCTCCGCGGCGACCGGGATGCCGAGCCGCTGCAGGACCTCTCCGCGCCCGATTCCGGAGAGCTCGAGAAGCTGCGGGGAAGCGACGGAGCCTGCGGCGAGAATCACCTCGGCCCGCGCACGTGCGCTCACGCGCTCGCCCTCGCGCCGGTACTCGATGCCGCTCGCACGGCGCCCCTCGAGCAGCACGCGCGTGGCGAGCGCGCCGGTCTCGACCTTGAGATTCGGCCGATGCATCGCCGGATGCAGGTACGCGACGGCGGTCGAGCAGCGGCGGCCGTTGCGTGTGGTGAGCTGAAACCAGGTGACGCCCGCCTGCTCGGCGCAGTTGATGTCCTCGGAGCGCGGGATGCCCGCCTCGACGCAGGCTTCGAGCATCGCGGCGGAGAGCGGATGGCGCGTGCTGAAATCCTCGACGTGGACCGGGCCGCCGACGCCGTGCCACTCGCTTTCGCCGCGTTGCTGGTGCTCCATGCGGCGGAAGTAGGGCAGCACGTCGCGGAACGACCAGCCCTCCGCACCCGCATCGCGCCAGTCATCGAAATCGGCGCACTGGCCGCGGATGTAGAGCAGTCCGTTGATGGAGGAGGAGCCGCCGAGCACCTTGCCTTTCGGCCATTTGTGCACGCGCCCTTGCGCGTCGGGCTCGGTCTCGTAGAGCCAGTTGACCTTGGGGTCGTTGAGTGTCCTGCCGAAGCCGATCGGCAAGTGAATCATCAGATTCGAGCGGAGCTGGCTCGGGTTGCGGGTGAGGCGATCGTCGCCGCCCGCCTCGAGCAGCAGAACCCGCGTGCGGCGGTCCTCCGTCAGGCGATTCGCGAGCACGCAGCCCGCGCTGCCCGCCCCGACGATGACGTAGTCGAACTCCGATTCAGGCATGGCGCATCTCCCGCTGCGCCCGATTCTAGCGCCCGCGCGCGCGGGCGCGAGGCTTGGTCCTGAGCTTCGGCCGTCCGCGCATCGGTTGTTGCGGCGATGCGGCGGCGCGCCATCGGCTGCACAGGAGCGGAGCGGGTGTATCGTCGCTGCCCTTTCCATCGTCTGCAGACCATCGAGGGCGTTCCATGGCTGGCAAATTCCGGAAGATCGCAACCGAAGAGGCGTTCTCCATTCCCGAGGTGGCCGAGGAGCTGAAGCGAGTCGGCCGCTCCCCGAATGAGAACTCCGACACCCCTCTCGTCCGCGGCATCTACGATTCCCAGCCCGGGTACGGGGACATGAAATTCCTCGACGGGCTGCTCGATCTCGAGGGCGTGCGGCTTCGCGAGATGGACGCGCACGGCGTCGATGTGCAGATCCTCTCGCTCACCGCGCCCGGCGTGCAGATGTTCGACGCCGATACCGCCTGCGAGCTCGCCACCCTCGCGAACGACAGGCTCGCGGAGGTGATCGCGCGCCATCCGACCCGCTTCGCGGGGCTCGCCGCTTTTGCGCCCCAGGCCCCCAAACGTGCGGTGAAGGAGATGGAGCGGGGCATCCGGCAGTTGAAGCTCAACGGCTTCATCCTCAACTCGCACACGCACGACGAGTACCTCGATGATCCGAAGTACTGGCCGATCCTCGAATGCGCGGAGGCGCTCGATCGGTGCATCTACATCCACCCGCGCGGGCCGGTGTACGGCTTGTCGGGGCCGATGCATCACTACGGCATGGATTCGGCCATGTGGGCATACGGCGTGGAGGTCGGCACGCACGCGGTGCGGATGATGGCCTCGGGGCTGTTCGACCGCTTCCCGAAGCTCAAGATCTGCATCGGCCACATGGGCGAGGCGGTGCATTTCTGGTCGTGGCGCATCACCTTCATGAACAGCCGCGCGCAGAAGATCGGGCGCGCGCCGAAGACGAAACTCACGATCGATGAGTACTTCAAGCGCAATTTCGTGATCACGACGAGCGGCGCCGAGGACCCGCTCGCGCTCGAGTTCTCCGTGAAGAAGCTGGGCGTGGACAACGTCATGTGGGCGATCGACTACCCGTACCAGCCGACGGCGCCCGCAGTCGCTTTCATGGATGCGGCCCCGCTTTCCGATGCCGACAAGGCGAAGGTCTACGGCGGCAACGCTGAACGGATTTTCCATATCGGGCGCCGATAGCTCAGATCGCCACTGTCGATTTCCAGGCGCCCTCTACCTTGCGCTATCGTAGACTTCGGAGCAGGGGCGAGGTCGGCAGGCGAGTATGAGCGCGAGAATCATCGACGGCAGAGCCGTGGCTAAATCGATCCGGGCGGAGCTCAAGGAGCGCATCGACCGGATGTTCGCGCGGCACGGCGTGCGCCCGGGTCTCGCGGTCATCCTGGCCGGCGACAACGCAGCCTCGAAGGTCTACGTTCGCGGCAAGATCGCGGCGTGCAAGGAGGTGGGCATCCGCTCGGAGCAGATCGATCTGCCCGCGGATACCTCGCAGACCGAGCTTCTCCGGCGCATCGATGCTCTCAATGCCGACTCTTCCGTCCACGGGATTCTCGTGCAGCTGCCGCTCCCGCCGCACATCGAGATGCGCGCCGTGCTCGAGCGGATCGCGATCTCGAAGGACGTGGACGGCTTTCATCTCTACAACGTCGGGGGACTGATCACCGGGAACACGATTTTTCCGCCGTGCACCCCGTATGGGGTGCAGAAGCTCCTCGAGCACGAGGGGATCGATGTGGAGGGACGCAACGTGGTCGTCGTCGGTGCGAGCAACATCGTCGGCAAGCCGCTCGCTTTGATGCTCATGGCGCAGGACGCGACGGTCTGCATCTGCCACAAGAAGACGCGCGATCTCACGCAGTTCACGCTGCTCGCCGACATCCTGGTCGTCGCGGCGGGCGTGCCCGGACTCATCCTTCCGCAGATGATCCGCACCGGCGCGGTGGTGATCGACGTGGGGATCAACCGGCTGCCCGACGGGCGCATCACCGGCGATGTGGATTTCGAGGGCGTCAAGCAGAAAGCCTCCTACATCACGCCCGTGCCGGGGGGTGTCGGCCCGATGACCGTCGCCATGCTCCTGCACAACACGGTGCTCTCGGCCGAGCGCACCTTCGGAGAAAGGCCGAACAGCATCAAGCTCGCAGCCGCCGCCGCCACTGCCTGACGCGAGACCGCCATGCCTTCCGTACCCGCCGAGGAGTTCGATTTCGTAATCGTCGGGGCGGGTACGGCCGGTTGTGTGCTCGCGGCGCGGTTGAGCGAGCAGGCGGACGTTCGTGTTTGTCTGATCGAGGCAGGCGGCCACGACCGGCATCCGTTCATCCATATCCCGGCGGCGGTCGCCGCGGCGATCGGCACGCGCGCCATCAACTGGGGTTTCCTCACCGTTCCGCAACCCCATCTCGACGGCAGGCGCATTCCCGTGCCGCGCGGGCGAGTCGTGGGCGGCTCGGGCTCCATCAACGGCATGGTGTATTTCCGCGGCCAGCCGCGGGACTTCGACGATTGGGCGGCCGAAGGAAACGAGGGCTGGAGCTGGCGGGAGGTTCTGCCGTATTTCATCCGTTCGGAGTGCAATCCCGACTACGCCGGCTCGCCGTATCACAGCACCTCGGGGCCGATGCGGGTCACGCACATCCGGCGGCTCAACCCGATGAACCGCGCGTTCTGGGATGCCATGGCATCCCTGGGGTTCGCGCGCTGCGACGACTTCAATGGGCCCAATCCCGAGGGCTACGGTCCGAGGCAGGGCACCATTCGCGACGGACGGCGCGAATCGACTGCGACCGCCTATCTGCGGCCTGCGCTCAAACGCAGCAATCTCACCGTCATGACGGACACGCTCGCGCATCGCGTCGCGATCGAGAGCGGGCGTGCGGTGGGTGTCGATGTCGAGCGTGCGGGCGAGGCGCGGCGCATCGCCGCGCGGCGCGAAGTCGTGCTGTGCGGCGGGACCGTGCTTTCGCCGCAGCTGCTCATGCTCTCCGGGGTGGGCGATGCCGCTGAGCTACGCCGCCTCGGCATCGAGGTGAAGCTCGAGTCGCCGGCGGTCGGCAAGAACTACCACGATCACCTCGCCGCGGCCGTGCTGCTGGAGATGCGCGATTCCGCCTCGTACGGCATCTCGCTCAAGGCGCTGCCGCGCGGAGCCTGGAACGTCCTCGAGTACGCACTCGCGCGGCGCGGCCCGTTTGGGAGCAACGTATTCGAGTCGAACGCCTTCGTGCGCAGCCGCGAGGGTCTCGACAGACCCGACATTCAGATCGTTTTCCAGCCTGCGAGGCGCAATCCCAACACGTTTCCGCTGCCGATCGGCCACGGCTTCGCGATCAGCATCGTCGGTATCTACCCCAAGAGCCGCGGGCGTATCACGCTTGCGAGCGCCGACCCGCGCACGCCCCCGCTCATCGATCCGAATTTGCTCGGTGTCCCCGAGGACATCGATCCGCTCGTGCGCGGGCTCGCGCTCGCGCGCCGCATCGCTTCCGCGCCTTCGTTCGCGCGCTATCGCGCCGCCGAGATCGCGCCGGGCGCGGCGGTCTCCGGGGACTCGGGGCTTGCCGAGTATGTGCGCCGCACGGCGACGACGGTTCATCATCCGGTGAGCAGCTGCCGCATGGGCGTCGGCGCAGACAGCGTGGTCGACCCGCAGCTGCGGGTCCGCGGGATCGAGCGGTTGAGGGTTGCGGACGCTTCGGTGTTTCCGAGTGTCGTCGGGGGCAATACGAACGCGACCGTCGTGATGATCGCGGAGAAGGCCTCGGACATGATGCTCGGCCGGCCGGCACCGCGCCCGTTCGAGACCGGCGAGCCGGCGGCACGCCGACCGAGCCGGGTGCCGCCCGAGCCGAGCACCGCCTGATTCATCGCCGCATTCATCGCCGCCGGGGGCGCGCGTTCTTCGAGCCGAGCACCGCCTCGAGCCGCGAAGTCGAGTAGGGGTATCCATCATGGCCGTCGAGCACATCAAGCACTGGAAGGTCGGCGACGTCGAGATCGCACGCATCGTGGAGGTGAACAACCACCACGACCCGATGGCGTTTCTGCTCGGGGCCGAGGCGACGCCGCAGTTCGTGCAGCAATTCGACTGGCTCGTGCCCCACTTCGTAACGGCCGACGGCGAGATGCTCATCTCGTTTCAATGCTTCGTGCTCGCCTCGAAGGGCCGTCGCATGATGATCGATACCTGTATCGGGGCCGACCGGCAGCGGGAGTTTCCAATCTTCTGCAATCTGCAGACGACGTTCCTCGAGGACCTGGAGGCCGCCGGGTTTCCGGCACGCACCATCGATACGGTGCTCTGCACGCATCTGCACTTCGATCACGTGGGCTGGAACACGCGCCGCGTGAACGGACGCTGGGTGCCCACCTTTCCGAACGCGCGCTACCTCTTCGGGCAGCGCGAGTGGGAACACTGGCAGCACTTGAGGCGCACGGGCGGATATCACAGCTTCGAGCACATCGAGGACTCGATCGAGCCCGTTCTCGAGGCGGGGCTCGCGGAGTTCGTCGGTCCGGAACATCGCATCACGGATGAGGTGTGGCTCGAGCCGACGCCGGGTCACACGCCGGGGCACGTGAGCGTGCACATCTCATCGCGCGGCAAGGAGGCCGTGATCACAGGCGACATGATGCATCACCCCATCCAGCTCGCGGTGCCGGACGCACACGGGAATTTCGACATGGACAAGCCGCTCGGGGCTGCGACGCGGCGCGCCTTCATCGAGCGCTACCAGAACCGCAAGGCGCTCATCATCGGAAGCCACTTCTGCGATCCGACCTCCGGCTGGATCGTGCGCGACGGGACGGGGTGGAAGCTCGCGCTCGATTGAGATGAGCCACGACTGAAACGAGGCGCGATTGAAATGAGCCGCGATTGAAATGAGCTACGACCTCTCCGATCAGGCCGTCCTCGTGACGGGCGCGGGGCGCGGCCTCGGTCGTTCGGTCGCCGAGACGCTCGCAGGGCTCGGCGCGACCGTCGGCGTCGTCGACCTCGATGGGCCGAGCTGCGCGGCAACGGCCTCGTCCATACGCGCGGCAGGCGGTGCGGCTCGCGAGTATGTCGTCGATGTCGCCGATCGCGGCGCCTTCGCGGCGGCGGCGGCGGAGTTCGCGGCCGTGCGGGGCCGCATCGATGCGGTGGTCAACAACGCGATGCTGCTGCGCTACGAGCCGCTCGAGCGCGTGCAGGAGGACGTGCTCGACCGCATGCTCGCGATCGGGATCAAGGGATCGATCTGGGGAGCGCAGCTGCTGCTGGCACATCTCGATGCCGAGCGCGGCGGCGCTATCATCAACATGGCCTCGCCCGTCGCCGAGCGCGGCTACCCGAATACCTCGATCTACAGTCTCGTCAAGGGAGCACTGGTGACCCTCACCAAGACGCTCGCGGCCGAGCTCGGCCCGCGCCGCGTACGCGTGAACGCCGTCGCTCCGGGCTCGGTGCCCACCCCGGGCGCGGTAGGGCTCAACGATCCGGCCGAGTACGAGCGTCGCGCGCGGACGATTCCGCTCCGCCGCCTCGGTCGCGAGTCGGACAACGCTCAGGCGGTGGCGTTTCTGCTGAGCCCGGCGGCATCTTTCATCAATGGGGAGATTCTGCACGTGGACGGCGGTATCGCGGCGGCGGGTTGAGCCGTCCGGCCGTCACCGCTATCGTGAGGCCATGAAGAGCATTTCCGAAACGCCTGTCTGTGACTTGGATGTATTCGACCGGGAGTCCGTGCGCAACGCGCGCGTCGTGGACGATCGGCTGCGGGAGCTGGCCCCGGTCGTGCGGCTCTCCCGCGAGAACATCACCGTGCTCGGCCGCTTCGAGCACGTCACTCAATCGCTCAGGGACTGGAAGGCTTTCTCCTCCCGGTCGCGGCCTTGGCATGATCCGCAATCCGTGCGCCCCGAGATTCTGCTCACGGACGACCCGCCGCGGCACACCCAGGTGCGCAACGTCATCGGCAATGCGCTCTCCCCGCGTGCCCTCGCGCAGATGGCCGATCGCTTCAATGTGGAGGCGGATACGCTGCTGCGGCAGGTGAAGGAATCGAGCGGCGAGGTCGTCGACGCGGTCGGCAAGATCACTCAGGCATTCGTCTACAAGGTGCTGCCCGATGCGCTCGGGCTGCCGCAGGCGGGGCGCGAGCATCTGTACGCCTTCGGCCACATGGTCTGGGCCACGATGGGGCCGCCGAACGAGCTCTACCAGGAAGCGATGCAGAACACCGCACCAGTCATCGAGTGGGTCGAACAGTGCTGCGAGCGGCGCAATCTCGATCCCGACGGCCTCGGCATGCAAATGTTCCGCGCGGCCGACCAGGGCCAGATCACCGAGGCGGAGGCGAAGCTGCTCGTCGGGGTGTTGCTGTCGGCGGCGGCCGATACGACCGTGATGACGATGGCGACCGCGATACGGGCGTTCTGCCTCTTCCCGGAGCAGTATCAGCTGTTGCGTGCGGATCCCTCGCTCGCGCGCAGCGCTTTCGATGAGAGCCTGCGGTGGGATTCCCCCTCACGCATGGCCGGACGCATCACGACGCAGGATGTCGAGCTCGCGGGCTACGTCATCCCCGAGGGCGAGCGCTGCGGGCTGCTCTTCGCCGCGGCGAATCGCGATCCGCGCAAGTGGACGGATCCCGAGCGCTTCGATATCCGCCGCGACACCAAGGGACACGTCGGCTGGGGGTATGGCATTCACGCGTGCGTCGGGCGTGTGCTCGCGCTTCACGAAGCGGAGGCGCTGCTCGGCGCGTGTGCGCGGCACATCGGGCGCTTCGAAGCCGCAGGCGAGCCCGTGCCTTGGATGACGACGATCGGCCACGGCCCGGCCCAGCTGCCGGTGCGCTTCGCGGCTGCAGCGTGAAGCGAGCCTCGATCGGTTGCGTTGCCCCGCGAGAAGCTTAAGATCGGGCGCTTCAAACGTCCGGTGCAAAAACGGGGGGATGATGTCGCAACCGAGAGTCGCGCGCGCATGGAAAATGGCGGAGCATGCGTCCGCGCCGGTCGCTTCGATCTCTGCGGGCGCCGAGCTCTACGCCCTGTGTCAAACGGCCGCGACGGACGGCGTGCTCACGCGCCGCGAGCTCGAGCGCTTGCGCGCGTGGCTCGAGGCGAGTGGCGAGCGAGAGGTGCCGTCCCGGGCTTTCGTGCGGGGGGTGGTCGAGCATATTCTTGCGGCAGGCCGGATTGCGCCGGTGGATCTGCAAGCGCTCGGGCGGGTGCTCGAGCCGAGCCTGCCGGCGCCGCTGCGGCGCGGACCCGCCGCGTTGCGTCTCGTGGGGAGCGACAGGATGGCCTACTCGGACGAGAGTGCGACCGAGCGCGTACGGAACGAGCTGCTGGCGTCGGCTTGCTTCATGGTGGCCGGATGCCGCAGCGAGCGGCGCACGCCCGCTCCTCCGCGAGCCGCGCGGGCGGGTGAGCCGGTACTCCTCGTGCGCGAGCGGAGCGCGCGCGGCCTCACCGGCGAACAAACGATCGAAGTGCGCACCGCCAACGGCAAGCCGCTCGGTTACGTCCCCGCGCATCGCGCAGCCGAGCTCGCGCCGCTCCTCGACCGAGGCGCACGCTACCGGGCCCATCTGATCAGCGTCTCGGCCGGGATGCACGCCCCGGTGCTGATCGTGCAGACCTTTCTCTATCGGGGTGATGCGGTGCTCGGGTTCCCGCATCCAGGCTCGCGGCGCATCGCACCGCGGCATCTCTCGCCGCGCGCCTGGATGCTGCTGCGGCTCACCGTCGCCATCGCTATCGCAATTGCCGTCGCGCTCGCGCTCAAGGCGTGAGAGCCCCTGCGCGCCGCGCCTCCTGCTCCACCCTTTGCGCAGTGCTGCTCCTCACCCGGGCAGCGGTCGGCTGGGCTCGGGACGCGGCCGCTCCGAGCGGCATCGCGTCGCAATCGCCTTCGACACAGTCACCGCCTGTCGGATCCCCCCTGCCATCGCCGCCGGCGCCCGCGCCGTCGCTGCCGCCGGCGCCCGCGCCGTCGCTGACGCCGTCGAGCTCGGAGGAGGCTCCGGCCGAATCGACCGGGCCCCTCGTCCCGAGCAAGTTTTCCTGGCTCGATAACGTCCACGATTTGCTCTACAGCGCCGTATGGCAGTCGGCGATGCACCTCGACCGGCTGTTCGGCTCGGAGGAGCCCGATGTGGCCTACGAGCAGGCCTCCGGCAGCGTCGCGCCGGCGCTGCTATGGGACCGGCATACGGGCTGGCGAACGTTGCTGCGCTTCATCGGCAACGTGCCGCTGCCGCAGCTTTCGGAAAGTTTCCATGCCTTCGTCGGCCGTCTCAATCCTCAGGAATTCATCTCCGAGAGCCAGGCACCTTCGGGCGTGCTTCCCAATCCCTACGCTCCCTATCCGCAGGATGAGACGCTGCTCGGCATCCAGTACTACCAGCCGCAGCGCGAAGGCGCGCAATGGGATGCCGGCGCCGGTTTGCCCGTGACGCTCTCGCGGTTCGATCCGTATGTGAAGGGCGGTTATTTGTATCAGCGCGGCGATCAGGAGCACGGGGTGCTCGAGTGGCGCCAGGACGTGTTCTATCAGGACAGTCAGGGTGGCTTCGGTGTGACGAGCCGTCTCGACCTGCAGCGCCTCGTCAGCGAGGGCTTGCTGCTCACGTGGACCGGCTCGACGACGTACGCACAGCGCTCCTACGGATGGCGCAGCTACTCGACGCTCGATGCGTACTTCGCGTTTCCGGATCGGCGCGCGATCGTCGCCGAGCTCGAAGTGGACGGGGCGACACAGCAAGCCGTGCCGCTGCACAACTTCGGCATCAAAGTCGCTTACCGGCGCAGCATCTTGCGGGACTGGCTCGTGCTCGAGGTGCGCTCGAGTCTCGATTTCCCGCGGGACTTCAGCGATCAGGCGCGCCTGCCGAGCTGGGGGCTCGGCGTAGGGTTCGAGATGATGTTCGGCTCGGACGTGTTTCTCGCCCGCCCGATCACGTTCTGAAAGCGGCGCGTCGCCGCCGGGAAACTCCTTCGGGGCTCGCGGGTTTAACGCTCACGTCGCGGCACCCGCCGCTGAACGGGAGGTGGAACATGAGCTCTGGCAATCTCTCACCCACGGAGCGCTGGGTCTCGACGCTCGCGGGATTCGGTCTCATCCTCGGCGCAACCGTGCGCGGAAGCTGGTTGCGGCGCCTCACGTTCGCAGCCGGCGGAGCAACGCTGCTCTCGCGCGGGCTCGTCGGATACTGCGGCATGAAGGCCGCCCTGGTGGGCGATGCCGCCTCCCTCGGCGAGGGCATGCACGAGCAGTGGCAGCGCATGCGCTCTCAGGCCGGCGCAGGTGCCGTCGCGATCGACACGCTCGAGGCACTGCTTCTCGCGGAGATGCAAGAGCTGGCCTCGGGTACGGCGCAGCTCGGCCGACTGCTCGACCGCATCGAGCGGAGCATCGGCCATAACGATCTGCAAATGCAGCTGCGCAGCTACGCGACGCAGCTGCACTCGCGCGAGCAGGACCTCGAGCGAATCATCGCGAGCCGGGGCGAGAGTGCGTTTCGGCATCCGGATCAGGCGATGCAGACGCTCATCGAGGAGACGCGCAAGATGACGCGCGTGGCGGACCCTGCGGTGCGCGATGCCGCGCTCGTCGACTCGGTGCAGCGGATCATTCATTACCAGATCGCGGCCCAGGGCAGTGCGGCGGCGCACGCGAAAGCGCTGGGTCGGGACGAGGACTCCGCTCGAATCGCCGAGTGGGCCGATCGCGACAAGGCGACCGATGCCTCGCTCACGGAGCTTGCCAAGGCACTGCTCAATCCGCGCGCGGCCGGCAGAGGCGCAACGGGGACTACCGCGGCCGGCGCGGCGGCCGGCATCGCAGCCGGGACGACGGGCGCCGCGAGTCCCGCGTCGCGCGCACACTGACCGGGCGCGCACGCAGCCGTTCGGTACACTGCCAGGGATGGCGGTGAGACCGGTTCTGAGGATGGGACACCCGCTGCTGCGGCAAATCGCAGCGCCGGTGACGGCGTTCGGCAGCGCGGAGCTGCGGCAGCTGATTGCGGACATGGATGAAACCATGCGCGCGCTCTCCGGCGCCGGAATCGCCGCGCCGCAGATTGGCGTGGGCCTCAGGGTCGTGATCTTCGAGGTCCAGGAAAATCCGCGCTACCCGCACGTCGCACCCGTCCCCTACACGGTGCTCGTGAATCCGACACTCACCCCGCTCGATGACGGCCAGGAGGACGGCTGGGAGGGATGCCTGTCGGTACCTGGCATGCGCGGACTCGTGCCGCGCTACACGCGGCTGCGCTATCGGGGCTTCACTCCCGAGGGGGAGCCGATCGACAGGGCAGTAGAGGGATTCCACGCGCGCGTCGTGCAGCACGAGGTGGATCACCTCGACGGCATTCTGTATCCGCAACGCATCCGCGATCTCAGCAGCTTCGGATTCGAGGACGCTCTCGCTGGGCAGTTCGCGCCGATGCCGGATTGATGGGGCTCAGGCGAGGGAGTGGAACACGCGCTGGACGTCGTCGTCCTGCTCGAGCTTGTCGATGAGCGCGAGCACTTCCGTCGCTTGGGCTTCGGGGAGCTCCGCAGGTGCAGTGCAGACGTACTCGTGCTCGGCCGAGAGGGGCGACAACCCGCGTGCCTCGAGCGCTTCCTGCACATGGCCGAAATCTGCGAACGCAGAGCGGATGACGATCTGCGGCTCGCCTTTCTCGCCGGTGCTCTCGCCCATCTCCTCGAGCCCGTGGTCGATCAGATAGAGCTCGAGATCGTCCTGCTCGATACCGGCGGGATCAAGTCGGAAGACGCCCATCTTCTTGAAGAGGAAACCCACGCTCCCGCTGGTTGCGAGATTGCCGCCGCTCTTGGAGATGAGATTGCGCACGGCGGCGACGGTGCGTGTCGGATTGTCGGTCGCCGTCTCAACGAGCAGCGCTATGCCATGCGGCGCGTAGCCCTCGTAAATGATCTCCTGATAATTGGCCGCATCGCGTCCCGAGGCGCGCTTGATGGCCGCCTCGATGCGGTCTTTCGGCATGTTTACCGCACGCGCGTTCTGGATCTGGCGACGCAAGGCGGGGTTGCCGGCAGGATCGGCGCCGCCCGACTTGACCGCCATGGTGATGTCCTTCGCGATGCGGGCGAACTGCTTCGCCATCCGGTTCCACCGCGCGAACATCGTCGCCTTGCGGACTTCGAAGATGCGGCCCATGGGCGAATGGTTGCATGCCGGGCACGCGCGCGCCAGATCGCGCGTAGCAGGGCAGGGGAGCTTGCGGGGCGGTCGGAGCGGGAATTCGGCAGCTCAGGCGAGCTGCCGGCGGCTCAAGCGAGCTGGGCGCGGAGCGACCTCA
The DNA here is from genome assembly GCA_035606175.1 of Steroidobacteraceae bacterium. Lineage (GTDB taxonomy): Bacteria > Pseudomonadota > Gammaproteobacteria > Steroidobacterales > Steroidobacteraceae > JASHUC01. The sequence continues at coordinate 105,165 of DATNFW010000046.1, forward strand.
GTCGCCTGTGCTGCAACTTCAATCGCCGCTCGATCTCGCGCAACCGCTGCTGCAGGCGCGTCTGCTCCCAGTGCTCGATGGCGGCACGCTTCTTCTCCTCGAGCCACTGCTCCTTGATGCGCGTCCAATCGCTCACTGCGAGGGCGAACGCCTCGTACTCCTGCGCGATGCGGCGGCGCAGCTGCTCGATGTGAGTGCGAGCGCGACCTGCCGCGGGCATTCGCTCGAGCTGCGCTTCGGCCCGGCGGAACTGAGTGGCGAGCAGAGCGCGCTGGATCTGGAAAGCGGGCGTGCGCTTCAAGCGGCGAGTGAGCCCGATGAACGACAGGCTCGCGATCAGCCATTTGGTCGGATCCCATTGCCACCAGCGCACACCGTTGCGGTAGTCGTGCGCGAAGATGTGATGGAAATTGTGATAACCCTCGCCGTGTGTGACGAGCGCGAGGATCGGATTGTCGCGCGCGGAGCTCTCGTCGGTATAGGGCCGGTTACCCCACATGTGCGCGAGGGAATTGATGAAAAACGTAAAGTGATGACTCAGCACGAGCCGCAGTACGCCGGCGAGCAGGAGTGTTCCCCAGATATCGCCCACGAGCCAGCCCGCACCTATCGGAATGCCGAAGTTGGTGACGATCGTGAGCAGTGCGTAATGGCGGTGCTGGAAAACGAGGAGCCGATCGCGCTTGAGATCCGGGATGTTCGAGAAGTCCTCGACTCCACTCGGATAGTCCCGCAGCATCCAGCCGATGTGCGAGAACCAGAATCCACGGCCGGCCGAGTAGGGGTCGCGCGCGTCGTCATCCACATAGAGGTGGTGGCGGCGATGCCCGCTGCACCAGGCGAGCGCGCTGTTCTGCAACGCCATCGTGCCGAAAATCAGATACAGGACCTTGACCGTGACGTGCGCCTCGTAGGCGCGGTGTGCCCAGAGCCGATGGTAGCCGCCGGTGATCGACATGCCATTCGCCACCAGCAAAGCCGCAAACAGTGCCCATTCGATACCCGTGTAGCCGTGCGTCAGGCCGCGCCAGGGGACCAGCACGACGGCCACGGTGAGGGTCAAGACGAAGATGCTGACATTGACCAGAATAAGGGGCGGCTTCTTGGGCATTCGGTGACAGCTCTACGAGACGGAGTTCACGGCCGCGAGGAGGCCAGGCGGCAACGCAAGAGAGACCATAGCACGAACCCCGGCGTTCTCAAGTGATGCGCCACACAGTGGTCATCCAGTGAGTCGATTCGGCGCGCGCCGGGGGCCGAGCCGGTCCTCATGCGACGACCTGTAATACCACCTTGCCGCGCACATGTCCCTGCTCGAGCGTGCGGTGCGCTTCGGCCGCCGCCTCGAGCGGGTAGACGGCGTGCAGGTGTGGGTGGACACGACCCTCATCGATGAGTCGACCGATCTCGGTGAGCTCGCTCGAGTTTGGCTGAGCGACGTAGCTCTCCGCGTGCGCGCGGCGCGCGCGCGCCTTCTCCTCCGAGGGCCGTTTGAGTGTGGAGATGAGCCTGCCGCCTTCTTTCAGCACGGCCCATGACCGCTCCTGCGTATCCCCGCCGACAAGATCGAACACCAGGTCGATGTCGCGAAGCTGCTGCTCGAATCGTCCGGAGCGGTAATCGATCGCCTCATCCGCACCCTGTGCGCGCGCGAAGTCGAGGTCATCGCCCGAGACGGTGGTCGCCACGCGAGCGCCACGCGCCTTCGCGAACTGAATGGCGAAGTGGCCGACTCCGCCTGCGCCGCCGTGGATCAGCTCGTGCTGGCCGGCCGTCAGATGACCATGATCGAACTCGCCCTGCCAGGCGGTGATCGCCGCGAGCGGAACGGCCGCGGCTTCCGTGAAACTGAGGTGCGTGGGCTTCGGGGCGCAGAGCTCGCCCTTGAGGCAGACGTATTCCGCATACCCGCCGACACCCCGGCCGTCGAGCATCGCATAGACCGCATCGCCCACCTTCCAACGCGTGACGGCGCTGCCGCACCGCTCGATCGTGCCGGCGATGTCGCGCCCCAGAATCTTCGGCAGCTGCTGCGCCGTCACGGGCGGAAAGCCGCCCTGGCGGATCTTGTAGTCGATCGGATTGACGCTCGCGGCGTGCACGCGGATCAAGACTTCGTCATCCTGCGGCTGCGGAGTCTCGACCTCCTCGATCCTCATGACCTCCGGGCCGCCGAAGGCGTGGATGCGCACGGTTTTCATGTGGAGCCTCTCGTGTGAGCGCGATTTGACGCGCTGCGAATGAACCCTTCGGCCGGGCTCGGGTTCCGCCACGCGCCGGCCAAGCGTTATAGTCGCGCTCGCCCCGAGTCACTCCGACGCGAAAGAGGCCCGCCATGATCACGGTCAACGTGCTCTACCCGAATAAGGACGACGCGCGATTCGACATGAGTTACTACCTCGGAAAGCACATTCCGATGGTCAAGAAGCTGCTCGGGCCGGCGCTCAAGGGCGTCGTCGTCGAGCAGGGCGTGGGCGGCGGAACCCCGGGGAGCAAGGCTGCCTACGCCGTGCTCTGCCATCTGCGGTTCGATTCTGTCGAGGCATTCCAGGCGGCATTCGGGCCGCACGCGGCCAAAGTGCAGGCCGACATCAGCAACTATGCGAGCGAGGCTCCCATCATCCAGGTGAGCGAAGTCAAGCTGTCTTGAGCCCGCTCGCAAGGCTTGCCGGCGCGGCCGCGCTCCTCGCGCTGCTGCTCGATCCGCTCGGCGCGCGCGCCGCGCGGGCGTATGTTTCCAACGAGGACGGCCACAGCGTCTCGGTGCTCGATGCCTCGAGCGGCAAGCTCATCGCGACCATTCCGATCGGCAAGCGTCCGCGCGGCTTGAAGCTGAGCCGCGACGGATCGCGGCTGTACGTCGCCGTGAGCGGTGTGCCCAAGTGTCCGCCGACGGTGCCCGACGCCGAGTGCGCGAAGATGAAGCGCGACCTCGGCGCCGATGGGATCGCGATTCTCGACACGCGCCGGCTGAAGCTCGTGGGGTTGTTGCGCGCGGGCTCGGATCCGGAGCAGTTCGACCTCGGGCGCGACGGGCGCAGGCTCTACGTCTCGAACGAGGACACCGCGAGCGTCAGCGTCGTCGACATTCCGACAGCGAAGGTCGTCACGCGAATTGCAGTCGGACACGCCCCGGAGGGTGTGCGGACATCCCCGAACGGGGACTGGATCGGAGTCACGAGCGAGACCGACAACACCATCTCGCTCATCGACAGCCATTTGCTCGAGCTCGTGCACATCGTGCCGGTCGGGTTCAGGCCGCGCGATCTCATCTACAGCCCGGACGGGCGCACGGCTTATGCGACGTGCGAGCTCGGTTTCTCGGTTTACCGCTTCGCGGTTCCCGCGGGCATGCCGGTCGAGAAGCTCATTCAGCTGCGTCCACAGGACCGCCCCATGGGCATACTGCTCGATGCAGCACGCCGCCGGCTCTACGTGAGCACGGGCCGCGGCGGCACGATCGCGGTGATCGCGCTGCAGGGCCGCGGCGCACGACTCATGGAGGAGATCCCGGTCGGCGCTCGGCCCTGGGGCATTGCGCTCACGCCGAACCACCGCTGGCTCTTCACGGCCAATGGCCCCTCGAACGATGTGAGCATTCTCGATACGACGACGCTGCGTGTCGTGAAGAAGGTGCCGGTGGGCCGCTCACCGTGGGGAGTGGTGATCGGGCGCTGAAGGCGGCGGCCGTTTGAGGGTGGCCCGATTGAGGCTATCCTCACTTCATGGAGCCGCTCGATTCATTTCATCCGGCTGTCGCCGCCTGGTTCCGCAGCGCGTTCGACGCAGCAACGCCCGTGCAGGCGCAGGCGTGGCCGGCCATCCGCTCGGGCCATGACACGCTGATTGCGGCGCCGACCGGCTCCGGCAAGACCTTTGCCGCCTTCCTCGCCGTGCTCGACCGGCTCCTGCGCGAGGGGCTCGAGCGCGGCCTGACCGATCAGACGCGCGTCGTCTACGTCTCCCCGCTCAAGGCGCTCTCGAACGACATTCACAAGAATCTCGCAGCGCCCCTTGCCGGAATTCGCGAGGCGCTGCAGGGGCTCGGCTTGCCGGACGTCGAGATTCGCACCCTGGTACGCACCGGCGACACCTCGGCGCACGAGCGCACGAGCATGCGCCGCAGGCCGCCGCACATCCTCGTGACGACGCCCGAGTCGCTCTACATCCTGCTCGGCTCGGAGTCGGGCCGGCGTGTGCTCGCGACGACCGCGACGGTGATCGTCGATGAGATCCACGCGGTCGCGGGGACGAAGCGCGGTGCGCATCTCGCGCTCTCGCTCGAGCGGCTGCAGGCCCTCGCGGCCGCACCGCTCACGCGCATCGGACTTTCGGCGACTCAAACGCCGATCGAGGAGGTCGCGCGCTTCCTCACGGGCGCGGGCGCAGGTCCTGATGCGCATCGCGCTGCGCGCCGCTGCATGATCATCGATGCGGGGCATCAGCGGCGGCGCGATCTCGCGCTCGAGCTGCCGCCCGCACCCCTCGAGGCCGTGATGTCGGGCGAGGTCTGGAGCCAGCTCTACGACCGGCTGGCCGAGCTCATACGCGAGCACCGCTCGACGCTCGTTTTCGTCAATACGCGCCGCCTCGCCGAGCGCGCCGCGCGCCAACTCTCCGAGCGATTGGGCGCCGAGCACGTCATGGCCCATCACGGCAGTCTGGCCAAGGAACGCAGGCTCGAAGCCGAACAGCGTCTCAAACGGGGCGAGCTGAAAGCGCTCGTTGCGACCGCGTCGCTCGAGCTCGGCATCGATATCGGGGACGTGGACCTTGTCTGTCAGATCGGCTCCCCGCGAGGCATCAATGCTTTCCTGCAGCGTGTGGGCCGCTCGGGCCACGCCGTCGGCGGCCTCTCGAAGGGTCGTCTGTTTCCGCTCTCGCGCGATGAGCTCATCGAGTGCGCGGCGCTCCTCGAGGCCGTCGGCCGCGGTGAGCTCGACCGGTTGCATGTTCCGCGCGGCGCCCTCGATGTCCTCGCGCAGCAGATCGCCGCCGAGGTTGCAGCGCGCGAGTGGAACGAGGATGAGCTGCATCGCCTGGTACGCCGCGCCTACCCTTATCGCGACCTCGAGCCTGCGGCGTTCGAGGAGGTCGCGCGCATGCTCGCCGAGGGCTTCGCCACACGGCGCGGCCGCCGCGGCGCGCTCGTGCATCGCGACGCCGTGCAACGGCAGCTGCGGCCCCGTCGCGGCGCACGGCTGAGGGCGATCACCTCCGGCGGCGCGATTCCGGATACCGCGGATTACCAGGTGATTCTCGAGCCCGCATCGCAGCTCATCGGCACCGTCCACGAGGACTTCGCCGTGGAGAGCCTCGCGGGCGATGTCTTTCAACTCGGCAATGCCTCCTATCGAATATTGCGCGTCGAGCGCGGGACCGTGCGCGTTGCAGATGCCGAAGGCATGCCGCCCACGATTCCGTTCTGGCTCGGCGAGGCGCCCGGCCGCTCGGATGAGCTATCGGCTGCGGTATCCCGCCTGCGGAGCACCCTCGAAGCCCGGCTGAGTGAGACGCCCGACGGACGCGGCGGCGCGCTCGCCTGGCTCGCCGAAGTCGGCGTGGGTGAGCCCGCAGCCTCGCAGATCGTCGACTATCTCGCGGCCGCGCGAGCAGCGCTCGGGGTGTTGCCGACGCAGCAGACCGTGGTCCTCGAGCGGTTTTTCGATGAGGCAGGCGGGATGCAGCTCATCGTGCACTCGCCCTTCGGCAGTCGAGTGAATCGCGCCTGGGGGCTCGCCCTTCGCAAACGGTTCTGCCGCCGCTTCAATTTCGAGCTGCAGGCCGCGGCGACGGAGGACAGCCTGGTGCTGTCGCTCACATCGGCCCACAGCTTCGAGCTCGCCGAGGTCGCGCGCTATCTCTCCTCGCACACCGCCCGGCAGGTGCTCGTGCAGGCCGTCTGCGCCGCGCCGATGTTCGCCACGCGCTGGCGCTGGGTAGCGTCGATATCGCTGGCGCTACCGCGTTTTGCCGGCGGACGCCGGGTGCCACCGCCGCTTGCACGCATGCAGGCCGAGGACCTGCTCGCGGCCGTATTCCCGGACCAGGTCGCCTGCGCCGAGAATCTGACGGGGGAGCTCGAGATCCCGGATCACCCGCTCGTGCGGCAAACGCTCGCCGATTGCCTCGAGGAGGCGATGGACACGGACCGTTTCGAGGCGCTGCTGCGCGCGATCGAGAGCGGCGCGGTGCGCGTCGTCGCGCGCGATCTGACGGAGCCTTCGCCGCTCGCACTCGAAGTGCTTTCGGCCCGTCCCTACGCCTATCTCGACGACGCACCCCTCGAGGAGCGACGCACTCAGGCGGTCATGAGCCGGCGGTGGCTCGATCCGCGATCCGCCGATGAGATCGGGCGGCTCGATCCGGAGGCGATCGCGAGAGTGCGCGCCGAGGCATGGCCCGATGCCTCGACGGCCGACGAATTGCAGGATGCGCTGCAATGGCTCGGCTTTCTCACTGCCGAGGAGATTGCCGCCGAGCCGCGCTGGGCGCCTCTGCTCGCCGAGCTCGACGCTCAGCAACGCAGCGGACGGGTATCGATCGTCCGCGCACCCTTTGATCCGCGGGAGACGCGTGCGCGGCCGCAACTGGAGCTCACGTTCGCCGCGGAGCGTCGGGAGTTGCTCGCTGCCGTGCATCCGGATGCGGCATTCGCGCCCGTCGAGCCGGTGCTTCCCCCGGGACGCGAATGGAAGCGCGAGGAGGCGCTGCGGGAGCTCATGCGCGGGCGCCTCCAGGGCGTGGGGCCGGTGACCTCGGGAGCCCTCGCGGCATCGCTCGCGCTCGATCGCGGCGAGATCGACGTGGCACTTGCCGCCCTGCAGGCGGAAGGCTTCGCGATGCGTGGGCGGTTCACACCCGGTGCGGCCGAGGACGAATGGTGCGAGCGCGGGCTGCTCGCTCGCATTCACCGGTACACGGTCAAGCGGCTGCGGGCGGAGGTGAGCCCCGTCAGCGCGCGCGACTTCCTGCGCTTTCTCGCAGAGTGGCAGCGGCTCGCCCCCGAATCGCGGATGCAGGGGCCGGATGCCGTAGCGCACGTGCTATCCCTCCTCGAGGGCTTCGAGGCGCCGGCCGGCGCGTGGGAAGCGGAGCTCTTACCCGCACGTGTCGCGGAATACGAGCCGGCCTGGCTCGATGCAGAGTGCCTCGCGGGTCGATTCGTCTGGGTGCGGCTCGCCGCACGCGCCTCCGGGACGCGGGCCTCGGCGGCGCCGGCATCCGCAGGTCGAGCTTCCGCCGCGCGCGGTGCCGCTCCGCTGCGCTCGACCCCGATCACCTTCATCGCACGCCGCAACGTGCGCTTCTGGGCGGCGCTCGCCGACCCGCCGCGCGCGGAGCAACTGACCGGACGAGCCCGAGCGGTGAGCGATTATCTCGAAGCGCATGGAGCCTCGTTCTTCGACGATCTCCTCGAGGGAGCGCGGCTGCTTCCCGCCGAGCTCGAGGAGGCGCTCGGCGAGCTCGTCGCGATGGGGCTCGTTCATGCGGACAGCTTTGCGGGGCTCCGGGCGCTGCTTCTGCCGGCAGATCGGCGAGCGGGAACTCGGAGGCGAGCGAGCGGCCGCCCGGCGCGCGGACGCGCGCTTCTCGGCATGGCCGACTCCGGACGCTGGACGCTCGTCCGCCGTGCGGCTGCCGCCGAGCGGAGCGAGGCCGTCGAGCACCTGGTGCGCACGCTCCTCAAACGCTGGGGCGTCATTCTCTGGCGCCTGCTCGCGCGCGAGGCGGCATGGCTTGCGCCGTGGCGCGAAATCCTCGCGTGCTGCCGCAGACTCGAGGCGAGGGGAGATATCCGCGGCGGCCGCTTCGTCGAGGGCTTCGCGGGCGAGCAGTTCGCAGCGCCCGAGGCCATCGGACTCTTGCGCGAGGTGCGCCGGGCTCCCGCCTCGCCGCGGTATCTCTCCATCTCCGCCGCTGACCCCCTCAATCTGCTCGGCGTTCTCACCCCGGGCGCACGCTTGCCGGCGCTCACCGGCAATCGGATGCTCTACCGCGGCGGACTGCCGCTCGCGCTGCTCGCGGGCGGGGAAGTTTGTTTTCTCGAGAGCCTCGGTGCCGCCGAGGAGTGGGACGTCCGCAATGCGGTGCTGAGGCGGGGAACGACGCCTGCCCCGACGGACATAGCCCGCGGCTGAGCGATACCCTGCCGGGGCGCGTGCCTGGTGACCCGTGCGCGCAGCCGGCTGCCCGCTGCGGAGAATCTATTGGAATCGCACCGGTCCGACCCGATATGAGCAATCGATGAGGCGGTCGAGGCGGCCAAGCTCGAGCAGACGTGGCATGGGTGACAAGTTCTTAAGCAGCGTGCGGGTGCGCCGGCTGTCAAACTGACTGCGCCTGACTCGAGCTCTCGGGACAGGCTCAGTCCGTCGCCGGCTGGCGACAGCAAGCGGATTCCGTACCTGAATATTGCTGGCGGGGCTCGACTCGGGCTTGTGAAACCGTTGAGAGCTGCGCATCGGATTGGATACCACGAGTGCTCTTGCGTCGATGTTTGATCGGAGCGGCAGTCATCGCGGCGATCTACGTGGCGAATCTGCTCGGCGGATTCGGCCTGACGTTTGCGCCGCCGTGGCGGCACGTTCCGTCGCTCTACCCGGCTGCGTTGCAGACACGGGACAAAGCGACCGCGAGGCACGCGCCCGTGCCGCCCGTCGAGAGCACCGGACCGACAAGAGCGAGTACGCCCCCGAGCGGGACTCCGGCCGCGAGAGCGGCCGCATCGAGCGGAGAGGCCACATCGCGCCCGGCTGGCCAGCCGACTGCACCGCAGGACGCATCGGCAGCATCGCTCACCGCCGCCGCCGATCCGCAGCGTGCGACGGCAACGCCGCCGGCGAATCCAGCGGCCGGCGGCCCGGCAAGCGCGGCCGCGACAGCTCCGGGCGCGACTGCTGCGGGCGCTGCTGCGCCACCCGGCACGCCCGGATCGCAGCCCTCGGCGCCGACCGCTCAGGCATCGGCCCAGAGCTCCTCCGGTGCGGAGGCTCAGCAACCGTTCGTCTTCGCCTCCGTCGTGCAGCTCGCGCGCGATCGCGCGATGAAGCCCTACCAGGACCGCTCGCCGGCGCTGCCCGATCGGCTCGCGCATCTCACGTACGACCAGTATCAGAGCATCCGCTTCCGCTCGCATTTCGCTCTGTGGCGCAATCAGTCGCTGTTCGAGGTGCAGTTCTTTCAGCGCGGCTTCAACTTCGATCGGCGCGTCGAGATCTCCGAGGTGGTGAACGGCGTCGTGCACGCGATCCACTACAACCCGGCCTGGTTCGATTTCGGGAGAATGGCCGACCTCGCACGCCACATGCCGGCGAATCTCGGATTCGCCGGTTTTCGCATCCACTATCCGCTGCAGACGCCGACCTACAAGGACGAGCTGATCGCCTTTCTCGGCGCCTCCTATTTTCGGGTGCTCGGACGCAACGAGGTGTACGGCCTTTCGGCGCGCGGGCTCGCCATCGACACGGCCTCGACGAGCGGGGAGGAGTTCCCCTGGTTCACGGACTTCTGGCTGGTGAAGCCTTCCCAACCCGAGCAGCGCACGCTCACGATCTATGCGCTGCTCGACAGTCCGAGCGTCGCGGGCGCCTATCAGTTCGTCATTCTGCCCGGTACGGTCACACAGGTGACCGTCACCTCCCAGCTCTTTCCGCGCAAGCACATCGCAAAGCTCGGAGTCGCGCCGCTCACCTCGATGTTTCTCTACGGGGAGAGTCCGTCGGGACATCGCTTCAAAGATTTTCGCCCGGAAGTGCACGACAGCGACGGTCTGATGATGCAAACGGGCGGCGGGGAATGGCTGTGGCGTCCGCTCATGAATCCCACGGACCTCACCGTGAACCGCTTCATGGACCAGCATCCGCGCGGATTCGGGCTCGCGCAGCGCGACAGGAATTTCAGCGACTACCGCGACACGCAGACTCAGTTCCAGCGCATGCCGAGCTACTGGGTGCAGCCGCTCGGGGATTGGGGCAAGGGCGGCGTGGAGCTGGTCGAGATCCCCTCGGACGAGCAGATTCACGACAACATCGCTGCATACTGGGTGCCCTCTCAGTCCGTCGATCGCGGCAAGCCGCTGCGCTTCGATTACGTGTTGTCCGCTTACATGAACGCGGCGCGCTGGCCGCCGGGCGGCCGGGCGATCGGGACGTTGACGGGCGACTTTGCCCTGGCAGGCGACAAGCCGGGAGACGGCTCGCAAGAGGTGATGATCGACTACGCGGGAGGGGATCTCGACGGTCTCGATGGAACACAGCCGGTCAAAGCGAACGTCTCGGCGAACGGCGGCACTGTAGACCGCATCGTCATCCAGAAGATCGCCGAAACCGGCCACTGGCGCGTGACTTTTCGGGTCATGCCGGCGAAACCGAAGCAGCCGGTCGACATCAAATGCTATCTGACACTCTATGGCGAGGCGCTGAGCGAGACATGGATCTATCAGCTTTCGACGACGTAAGGACTGCGCCATGACGGTATCCGGCCTCGAGGGCCGCGCGCGGCGCCGCCGCCGCGCCGCGTTTTTCGGACTGACGTTCGCGACGAGCGGCTTCGCGACGTTCCTGTTCGAGGACATCCTGAGCACGAACGGGCTCTCTCCGCTCGAGGCGGCGAGCGTCGTGCTGTTCTTCGCGCTCTTCACCTGGATATCGGGCGCGTTCTGGACGGCAATTGCCGGCTTCCTCATCCGGCTCGACGGCCGCGATCGGCGCGTCATCCGCGCATCCGATGCCGAGGGACTCGCCGTCAAGAGCCGCATTGCGCTCGTGATGCCCGTATACAACGAGGACCCGACGCGCGTCATGGCGGGACTCGATGCGATCTGGACTTCGCTTGCAAAGGAGCCGGAGCAGGCCGCGTTCGACCTGTTCATCCTCTCCGACACGCGCAAGGACGCGATCGCCGCGCAGGAGGAGGCCGCCTGGGCGTCATTCATCGAGCGTCACGGCGCGGCGGGCCGCGTGTTCTATCGCAGGCGGGCGGACAATGTGGGACGCAAGGCGGGAAATATCGCCGATTTCGTGACGCGCTGGGGCGGTGCTTACGAGCACATGCTGGTGCTCGATGCGGACAGCGTGATGTCAGGCCGTGCGATCGTCACGCTCGCGCGCCTCATGGACGCTCATCCGGAGGTCGGCATCATCCAGTCGGCACCGTTGCCCGCAGGTCGCGACACGCTGTTCGCGCGCATGGTGCAGTTCGGAGCGCGACTCAACGGTCCCATGCTCTCGAGCGGCCTCGCATTCTGGCAGCTCGGCGAGGCGAACTACTGGGGGCACAACGCGATCCTGAGAATCGCTCCCTTCGCAAAGTCCTGTGCATTGCCGCGCCTGCCGGGGGCGGCGCCGCTCGGCGGTGAGATCCTGAGCCACGACTTCGTCGAGGCAGCATTCATGCGCCGCGCAGGCCACGAGGTGTGGCTGCTCGCCGATCTCGAGGGCAGCTGGGAGGAGGTGCCGTCGAACATCATCGACTTCGCCGCGCGCGACCGCCGCTGGGCACAGGGCAACATGCAGCATCTCGGCGTGCTGCGCATGCGGGGGCTGCACTGGCTCAATCGGCTCCACATGTTGACGGGTGTGCTCTCGTACGCGACCTCGCCGATCTGGTTCCTGGTGCTCATCTTCTCCTCCATCCTCACGTGCGAGATGGCGCTCGAGGGACACCAGTATTTCTCGCCCGGCCAGTACGCGCTCTTCCCCACGTGGCCGCAGTACCGGGAGGGAGAGATCGAGATCCTGCTCACCGGGACGGTAATCGTGCTGCTGCTGCCGAAGCTCCTCGGCGCGACGCTCGCATGGGTGACACCGGCGCTGCGGCGCGGTTTCGGCGGCGGGCTACGCCTTGCCGTGAGCCTGTTGCTCGAGCAGATCTTCAGCGTCCTGCTTGCGCCGCCGATGATGGTGTTCCATTCGACTTTCGTGGTGACGACACTCGCCGGCAAGCCGGTCACCTGGAACGCGCAGGAGCGCGGGGATCGCGGCATCGGTCTCGGCGAGGCGATGTTGCGGCACAAATGGCACATCGCGCTGGGTTTCGCCTGGGGCGCGCTGATCCTGCTCATGGCGCCGCGCTTCATCTGGTGGATGATGCCCGTCATCGCGGGCCTGCTCCTGTCAGCACCGCTCACCGCATTGACCAGCCGCGCGAGCGTCGGGCGGTTCCTGCGACGGCTCGGGCTGCTCCTCACGCCCGAGGAAGTCTCGCCGCCGGCGGAGCTGAAGCAGCTGCTCGAGTCGTGCGCGAGGGCGAGCGAGCGCGACGGGACCTCCGAGCGCGGGGTGCGCGCGGGCGGAGCGCGCGAATTGCCGGCGCTGCCGGCGCCCGCGCCCCTCGTGATGGAGCCGGCCTCGCCCGAGTATCTCGGCATGCGCAGCTCGCTTGCGGGATTCGCGCGGATCGCGGCGGCCGCCTGGCCCGCCGGCCCGCGCCACGGCGAGCCGCTGAGCCGCTGAGCCGCTGACCTGAGCGGCTCGGCCGTCGCAGGCCGCTCGCTCGGCGGAGGCCGTTCCCCCTCCGCGCAGGCAGTTCGTCTCAAATAAAACGGGCGCCGCACTCCGTGTGCGACGCCCGCGCTTCGTGGGCCGGATGATCGGAGGATTACTTCCCGATCCGATGGCTCACCCGGTTCTCCTGCTGGTTGAGTGCGCGCTGGTCGGCCTTGGTGAGATGACCGCCATTCGTGCGGGCCATCGCGCGCTCCTCGTGGCGGATCGTGCGATCCTCGCGATGCAAACGTGCGGCCTGCCGCCCATTGATCTCGCCTTCCTTGCGCTCGTTGTGAATGCGCCGGTTCTGATTGGCGAGGCGGCTGTTCACCTCGACCCGGCGCGGATGATGCTTCTGCCACGGGGTCTGGGCAAGCGATGCGCTCGCGAAGCCGGCGAGCGACAGTGAGACCGCGGCGACGGTCAGGAGCTTGCGGGTGTATTTGAGCATGGGGGTCTCCTCGGATGCGGCGATGCTGAAGATGTCAAATAGGGTCTGGTGTTCGGTCGGTATTTCAGCCGGAGCTCCGGCTCTCATGGCGTTAACAACGTCGCATGGCAGCAGGCGCCGACGATCGTTACGAAGAGTTAATCGTCGGATACGCGGATCGGCCGAGCAGCAACGTTCGATCGATGGCGAGGGGCGGCCGGGCAGCGGAACGTGAAGTGCATCACGCCGCCACGGTATCATCGCCAGCCATCCGGAATTGCCAGCACATGCGACTCTCGGTGCTCGATCAATCGCCCGTCTCCTCCGGCTCGACGCCGGCGGATGCGCTCACAAACACGATCGAGCTCGCACGATTCGCCGATCGGCTCGGATACGAGCGCTACTGGATCGCGGAGCATCACGCCACTCAAACGCTCGCGAGTCCTGCGCCGGAGATCCTCATCGCGCGGATCGGAGCGGAGACCGAGCGCATCCGCGTGGGCTCCGGCGGGGTCATGCTGCCGCATTACAGCCCGCTCAAGGTCGCCGAGCAGTTCCGCATGCTGCACGCGCTCTATCCGGATCGGGTGGATCTCGGCATCGGCCGAGCGCCGGGCGGCACTCCCCTCGAGACGTTCGCCCTGCGCAGGGAGAGACTCGAGACACCGTTTCCGGACGACTTTCCGGATCAGCTCGCGGAGCTCATCGGTTTCCTGCACAGCGAATTCGCGCCGCGACACCCTTTCAGCCGCATCCGAGTCTCACCGCAGACCTCGGGCGCACCTCCCGTCTGGCTCCTCGGCTCGAGCCTGTGGAGCGCGTCGGCGGCTGCGCAGCTGGGGCTGCCCTATGCGTTCGCGCATTTCATCGCGCCCGAACCGACGCGCGCAGCGATCGAGCACTATCGCACCCATTTCCAGCCGTCGAGCCGTCTCGCCGCCCCGCACGTCATCGTCGCGCTCGGCGCCATCTGCGCGGAGACGGATGCCGAGGCGAACCGCCTCGGCGCGAGCGTGCGCCTCATGGGTCGGCGTCTGCGTCAGGGGGATTTGAGGCCCGTGCCGACAGTTGAGGAGGCCGAGCGGGAGCTCGCAGCGCCCGATCCTTTCCCGCGGCACGAGGGGGGCGAGTGGCCGCGGCACGTCTTCGGCTCACCGGCTACCGTGCGCTCGGGGCTCGAGGCGTTGGCCGCGGCGCTCGGCGTCGACGAATTGATGATCGTGACGATCGTGCATGAGCACGCGGCGCGCCTGCGCTCGTACGAGTTGCTCGCCGGTGCGTTCGGGCTCGGGTTACCGGTACGGCCGAGCTAGCGCCCCCAGGAGACCTTGGATGGTGGTAAAGTTCGCGCTCCGGTGAAGGGGAGAACAATCATGCGTGCTGCTTCCGTGTGGATGAGCGCGGCGTTTTCCGCCGCCCTGGTTTTCGTGCTGTCGACCGCGGGCGCCGAGGCGGCCCGGCACATGCCGAGCTACATCACCGCCGCCGTCAAGGATTCCGGACGGCCCGAGGCCGACAAGAAGCGCGACGTTAATCGCAAGCCCGCCGAGGCGCTTGAGTTCTCGGGTGTGAAGCCCGGCGACAAAGTGGCCGAGCTCATTCCGGCGGCGGGCTACTACACGCGCATGCTGAGCAAGATCGTCGGTCCGTCGGGCCACGTGTACATGCTCGTGCCGCCTCCGCCGAAGGGTCCTCCTCCGGGCATGGCTCGCCCTGGCGCCGGCCGTCCGGGTGCGGGTCCTCCGGGTGCGGGCCGCCCGCCCATGCGCCGGCCCTCCATGACGGCGATGGCGAATGCGATCGCGCAGAATCCCGAGTACTCGAACGTTTCGGTGGTGCAGATGGAGGAGGGACCGGCGTTCAGGCTGCCCGACCAGATCGACCTGTTCTGGACGACGGAGAACTATCACGACCTGCACAACATGCCGGACGCCGATCTCTCGATCTTCAACAAGCGGGTCTTCGATTCGCTGAAGAACGGCGGGATCTACTTCATCGAGGATCATGCAGCGGCGGCGGGAACCGGCGCGAGCGATACGCGCACGCTCCATCGCATCGATCCGGCCGCGGTGAAAATGGAAGTCGAGGCTGCGGGCTTCGAGTTCGTCGGACAGAGCCGGGCGCTGCACAATCCGAAGGACAATCACAAAGAGATCGTCTTCAAGATGGCCGATAAGACCGATCGGTTCATGTACAAATTCCGCAAGCCGCAGTGAGCGGCTGCGGCTCGCCGGCGGGCGGCGCGCGTCTCAGGCGTGCTGCTCGCTCCCGGCGTGCCGCTCGCCCAGCGCGGGTCAGTCTTCCCCTGCGGGCGTGAAGCCGAAGATGCGCCCGTAGAAGGCGAGCTCGGCTTCGAGAGTTTTCACGATACTTTCCGCGCGGCGAAAGCCGTGTTGCTCGCCCGCGAGCTCCATGTACACGACCGGAACGCCCTTGCGTTCGAGCGCCTCGACGATCGCTCGCGACTGGCTCGGCGGCACGACCGCATCCTCGGCACCCTGGAACACGATGAGCGGTGCGTGGAACGCTTCGAGATGGCGGATCGGGGCGCGGGCCTCATAGATGGCCTTGCCCTGCGGTAAAGGGGCGACGAGGCGATCGAGATAGCGGCTCTCGAATTTGTGTGTGTCGCGCGCGAGCGCCTCGAGATCGCTCACGCCGAAGTAGTCGGCTCCGGCCCGGAACACATCGTGAAAGGCGAGCGCGGCGAGCACCGTAAACCCACCGGCGCTACCGCCGCGGATGGCGGTGCGCGCAGGGTCGATGAGCCCTCGATTGGCCAGGTGCTCGACGGCGGCGACCACATCGGCGACATCGACGACGCCCCAATTGCCGTTGAGCCGCTCGCGATACGCACGGCCGTAGCCGCTGCTGCCGCCGTAATTCACATCGAGCACCGCGAAGCCGCGTGAAGTCCAGAATTGCGTGCCGAGGTTGAAATGCGGCCCGGAGTGAGCGGTCGGTCCGCCGTGCGCCTTGACGACGAGCGGCGGCTTCTCGCCCTCGAGCGGCAGAAAATCGGGATTTCTCGGAGCGTAGTAGAACGCGTGGGCAGGCTGGCCACCTGCGCCCGCGTACTCGATCGGCTCCGCGCTCGAGACCCAGGCGGCATCGAGATCGAGCGTACCGGGCTCGCGCAGGAGCTGGTGCGCGCCCGATGCGAGATCGATCGCGACGACGGCCGGCTCCGCCGTCCTCGAGGCGGCGATCGCGATCGCCGTCGTTCCATCGAGCATCTGAATGTTCGAGAAGGCGACGAACGGCAGATCGAGGAATTCGACCGCCGCGCCGCGGACGCGCTCGCCGAGCGCGACGATGCCGAGCCGGTCGACGGCATTGCGTGTGCAGCGGACCACCGCGCGGCCATCACCGGTCAGGGCGTAGCTCGACTCCCCGAGCGTCCAAAGCGGGCCGCCGATCTCCGCATCCAGCGTCAGCGCCGCTTCAACGCGCCCGTTGCTGCCCCATCGATAGAGATTCCACCAGCCGGAGCGGTCGGAGACGAAATAGAGCACGCCCTCTGCACCCCAGCGCGGCTCGAGAACGGATTCATCGGGGCCGCCCGCAATCTGCCGCTGGTTTGCAAGTCCTGCGGGTGTGAGCTCTGCGACGTGGAGCGTCGTCGCATCCCACGGCATGTCGGGATGATTCCATGCGATCCATGCGAGGTGTCGTCCGTCGGCGCTGACGCGCGGATAAGCGACGAAGTCGCTGCCCGCGTAAAGCACGGTACCGGCGCTCGATGTGCTCGCCTCCGGCGAGCCGGCCGCGAGATCGAGCACGACGATCGCGTTTTTCGGCTCACCGCCTGCGCTGTGATCTTCGCGGACACAGTAGAGATGCGCGCCTGCCGGATCGAGCGCGTAGTCCGCATACCGGAATCCGCGCGGCGTGATCGG
>DATNFW010000047.1:0-10674 GCA_035606175.1 Steroidobacteraceae bacterium
CCCGGAGATCGCATGGACGGTGGTCGTCTTTCCGCAGCCCGAGGGGCCGAAGAGGGCGATCACCCCGGGGGAGCTCATCTCCGGATCCGCAGTCCGGAAAGCGACATCGAGCGTGAAGGCCCCGCGCCTCTTCTTCAGTACAACCTCGATCACGCGGGCTCCGCCATGCGTCGCCAGAGTCGGCGCGCGAGCAATTCCGAGATGGCGAGACCTGCCAGCCCGAGTGCGAAGGAGACGGCCGCGAGGCGCGCGGCCTCGGCATCTCCGTTCGGCGTCTGTAGCGCTGTGTAGAGCGCGAGCGGCAGCGTGCGAGTTTCCCCGGGTATGTTGGAGGCGAACGTGATAACCGCGCCGAACTCCCCGAGTCCGGCCGCGAATGCCGTGACGAGCCCGGCCAGCACGCCCGGCATCATGAGCGGTAGCGTAACCGTTGCAAAACGATCGAGCGGTCCCGCCCCAAGCGTGCGCGCCGCCTCTTCGAGACCCGGATCGACCGATTCCAGTGACAGGCGCATCGCGCGCACCATGAGCGGAAACGACATCACCGCGGTCGCCAGGGCCGCCCCGTCCGTCGTGAAGGCGAGTCGGACGCCGAACGAGCGGTCGAGCCAGGCCCCGAGCGGGCCGTGAATGCCGAAGAGGAGCAGCAGCACGTAGCCCACCGCAACCGGGGGCAGCACGAGCGGCAGATGCACGAAGGCATCGAACAGCGTTCTGCCGGGGAATCGGCGCCGCGCGAGCAGCCAGGCGATCGCAACCGCAAGGGGCAAGCTCATCGCGACGCTGCGCAGCGCGATCGCCAGCGAGAGGCGGAACGCCTCCCATTCCGCGGGGCTCAGGAGCATGTTTCGGTGCGGCTCATCTTCGGAGCGGGATCATCGTGATGCGGCGCACAGCGGGGGCGGCTCGCGATAAGATAACTTAACCGCGGGTCGCAGCAGTCGACAAACCGCGGGTGCTGCCAAGCGGGGGTGAGCAGGGCGCGCTCATCGAGCGAACGCTCAGCCGAAACCGCCAAACGGGGGGCGGACACTGCCGGTAAGGACGCGGCGCGCCAATGCGCCGCGCGTGCCGGCGGGAGTCCCCACCCGGGTGAGCTCGCGGAACAAGGAAGCGCAGCGAGACTTCCGGGCAGAAGCACAGATGACATCGGACGAGCGACCGCCTTCCGCCGAGCGCACCGGCGGCGCGGTCTATCTCTATCAGGAATTGTGGCGGACGATCCGCGGCGAACGGCGGAAGTTTCTCGTCTCCGTCGCGCTTCTCACGAGTGCGCAGCTCGCGCTGCTCGCAATTCCGTACGCCTCCGCGCGAGCGATCGATGCATTGCAGATCGGCGGGACCGGAGCCCTCACGGGTGCCGGCAAATGGCTCGCGCTTTCGCTCGCGATTGCCGCAGGCGCGTGGCTGCTGCACGGGCCGGGCCGACTGCTCGAGCGTGCCATCGCAATCACCGTCCGCCAGCGCATGTCCGCGTTCCTGATCGAGCGCCTCACGCAGCAGCCGCTCTCCTGGCACGAGGCGCATCATTCCGGCGCGACGGCGCACCGCGTCCAGCAAAGCACGATTGCGCTGATGCAGTTCGCGCAGAGCCAGTTCGTCTATCTCAACAGTGCGGTGCGGCTCTTCGGGCCTCTCGCCGCGCTCTGGTTGATTGCGCCGCAAGTCGGCGGCGCGGCGATCGTGGGGTTCGCCGTCATCGTGGCCTCGGTCGTCGGATTCGACCGCGCGATGCTGAGGCTCGCATGCGAGGAGAATGCCGCCGAACGCAGCTACGCCGCGGCACTCGTCGATACGCTCGGCAACGTGACGACTCTCTATGCGCTGCGCCAGGCGCGCGCCGTGGCGCGGGTGCTCGAGAAGCGGCTGCTCGCCGTCTTCGAGCCCTTGAAGCGCTCCATCTGGCTCAACGAGGTGAAGTGGTGCACGGTCGACATCGCGACCAAGGTGCTGAGTGCCGTGCTCGTCGCGCTCTTCGCCTGGCTCGCCGAGCATCGTGCGCCCGCTGCGGGTGCGCATCGCGCGCTGCTTCTCGGCAGCGTCTACATGGTCTGGGAGTATGCGCAGCAGTCCGCGGGCGTGATCTCGGCGATCGCCTCGCATTTTCAAAGTTTCGCGCGCCTCGCCGCCGATTACGGCAGCGCGGATGCGATCCGGCAAGTACGCTCCGAGGAGGTGTCCGCGCCGCTTGCGACTGGCGTCGCCCTTCCGCTCGCCATGCCGGACTCGCACTGGAACCGCATCGAGCTGCGGGAGATGACGTTCCGATATGTCGGGCGGCGAGCGACCGACGGCGTCATGCCGACGCTCGATCACCTCGCGTTGAGCTTGCGCCGCGGCAGGCGTTACGCGCTGATCGGGCGCAGCGGCTCGGGCAAGAGCACGCTGTTGAGAGCGCTCGCGGGCCTCAATACGTGCGAGCGGATCACGCTGCGCATCGATGAGGGGCCGACGGTCGTTTCCCCGGCGGAGGTGGCGCGTATCCTGCGTTCCGCGGCGACCCTCATTCCGCAGGATGCGGAGGTGTTCGCCGGTTCGGTCGCGGACAATTTGAGCCTGTGCGAATCGGTGAGCGGACCACCGTCGACGGAGGAGTTCCTGAGCGCGCTCGAGATCGCGCGCGCAACCGACTTCATCGAAGCGACGCCGGCCGGACTTCAGGCGCGCATCGCCGAGCGTGCGGCGAACTGGTCCGGTGGACAGCGCTCGCGCGTCGCACTCGCGCGCGGCGTGCTGGCCGCGCGAGGCAGCGCACTCGTGCTGCTCGATGAGCCGACGGCGAACCTCGATCGCGAAACGGAAGCGCGCGTGTACAGCAACCTCTTCGAAGCCTTTGCCGACTCCTGCATCGTCTCTTCGGTGCACAGGCTCGATCTGTTGCCGCGTTTCGATGAGGTGATCGCCATGGAAGAGGGGCGCATCATCGCCCACGGCTCGCCCGCGATCGTCGGCACGGGGTTTGCTGCCGGGCTGCCGCGTGAGGCCGGCACCGCATCCTCATTCGCCCATTCTTCCGGGAGAGCCTGAGCTCGCCGATCTCGAGCGGTGCGCCGTGCGGCTCGCGCAGGCGGCCGGCACACGCATTCTGGCTGCGGCAGAGAATCGCGCGTTCGCGGTGCATTTCAAACCTCCCGGAGCCGGCCATGCACCGAACTCCAATCCAGTGAGCGACGTCGACCGCGACGTCGAATCTGCCATTCGCGCGGAGATCGCCGGAAGCTATCCCGATCACGCCATCATCGGCGAGGAGGCCGGAGCCGATGCGCTCGGCGGTGCGCGGATCGTATGGGCCGTCGACCCGGTCGACGGCACGACCAATTTCGTAAATGGGCTGCCGCTCGTCGCCTCCTCGATCGGAGTGCTCTGCGAGGGGCGGCCGATCGCCGGTGCGATCTGGTGCGGCGCGACGCACGCGCTGCGGCCCGGGGTCTATCACGCACGGCTCGGCGGCCCGCTCTGCTTCGATGGCGCCCCGCTCGCGCGTCGTGCCGCTGCGCCATGGCGGCGCGTAGCCGCAGAGCCCGGCGGTGCGACGCGGCTCGGTGAGCAGTGGGATCGGCGCGTGCTCGGGTCTGCCGCCCTGGAGCTCGCATTCACGGCCGCCGGGCTCACCGAGCTCGCGCATCTTTCGCACCCGAGCCTGTGGGATGCCGCAGCGGGACTTGCGCTGCTCGACGCTGCCGGGTGTGCCGCGCTCGCGCGCGAGGAGCAAGGCTGGCAGCGCCTGGAGGCATTCGCAGGCGACCTGGCACACTGGTCGCGACCCCTGCTCGCGGGCGATGAGAGCGCGCTCAGAATCGCGGTTTCCATCCTCTCCCGTTGACACGCGCAGCGCGCGCTGCGGCGAACGGCCCGTGCGGATGTCTACCGCTACGCTCGGTATGTTTTTTGCTCCACCAGCTACTGGCCAAAGCATCGCCGGGCCACGAAAGTGAGCGCAAAGCGTGATCGAAGCGGTGATGTTCTGGAACGAGCCCAACAACAAATCGCACTGGGACTTCGTCGACCTCGATCCGGACTGGCGCATCTTCTCCGATATGACGATTCTTGCGGCGCAAGCCGCAGCCGCCGAGCGGCCCGGCCTCCCGCGCGTGCTCGGTGGAATCTCCCCGATCGATCCGCTGTTTATCCGCCGCATGGAGGCGCAGGGCGTTCTTGCGCACATCGATGCGGTCGCAGTGCACGGTTTTCCGCTCGACTGGAATCACTGGAACATCAATGAGTGGCCGGCGAAGCTCGACGAGATCCGCGGGGTCACGAGCCTGCCGCTGTGGGTATCGGAGGTAGGCGTTTCCACGTTCGGCGCGGACGAAGTGCAGGAGTTCGGACTGAAGCGTACGGCGGAGCTTTTGCGCGGACGTGTCGAGCGCATCCACTGGTACAGCCTCTTCGATTTGCCGCGCGCGTGGCCCGCGACGACGCGTCACCGGGAGGCGGAAGGCTCGGCCTATTACCGGCACTTCTACATGGGACTCATTCGCGAGGACGGCTCCCCGAAGCCGGCGCTGGAGGAGTTCGCGCGCCATACGCCGGACCTCGGAATCTGCCAGTGGTTTCATTTTGAAGATCACCGGCTCGAGGAGGCCGTCGGTTGGCTGCGCAGGCTCGGTGTCCGCTACCTCAGAACCGGTTTGAGTTGGGCGGACAGCCTGCGTCCGGGTGCGCTCGATTGGTTCGATCGGCAGATGCGCGCGCTCGAGGAATTTGCGGTCACGGTCACGTTCTGCTTCACACCGGAATCGCGCGGAGTGAAGCCGCATCACACGAGCGCGCCGCGCGACATCGCGGAGTTCGCAGAATTCTGCGCACGCATGACGCGTCGCTACGCCGCGGCGGGCTCCGCGACGGCGCCGCTAGCGCTCAAACGCGCAATGGGCATGAAAGTGGCTACGAATTCCCGGCCCAGCTGAGCGGTTTTCAAAGGATGGTGCCCATGGCAGGGAAACTCATGCGAGATGCGCCGATACTCGTGGCCGGTGGGGCCGGATTCCTGGGGTCGCATCTGATCGAGCGGCTGCTCGGCGCGGGACGCTCGGTGCTCTGTGTCGACAATCTGCTGACCGGCGAGCTTTCCAATCTCGACGGACTCATCGACGGCGCGCGCCTGCGATTCAAATTCCATGACATCGCCGAGGCGCTCGAGACGCCTGCGGTCGGCGCCATATTCAATCTCGCCTGTCCCGCCTCTCCGGTGCACTATCAGGCCGATCCGATCCGCACGACGATGACGAGCGTGCGCGGCACGCACAATCTGCTCGAGCTCGCGCGCGCCACACGCGCACCGATCCTGCAGGCCTCGACGAGCGAGGTGTACGGCGATCCGGCGATGCATCCGCAGATGGAAAGTTACTGGGGCCATGTGAATCCGACCGGACCGCGCGCGTGCTATGACGAGGGCAAGCGATGCGCCGAGAGTCTGTGCTTCGACTATCAGCGCAGCTTTGCGCTCGATGTGCGCGTTGCGCGCATCTTCAACACCTACGGCCCGCGCATGCAGATCGGCGACGGACGCGTGGTCTCGAATTTCATCGTGCAGGCGCTCACGAACAAGCCGCTCACGATCTACGGAAGCGGCGCGCAGACGCGCTCCTTCTGCTACGTCGACGATCTCGTCGAAGGGCTGATCGCCTATGTGGGCGCGCCCGCGCCAGTCGCGAGCCCGATCAATCTCGGCAATCCCGAGGAGTTCACGATCCGCGAGCTCGCCGATCTCGTGCTCACGATGACGGGCTCGCGCTCGCGCATCACTCATCTGCCTCTACCCGGGGACGATCCCGCGCAGCGCTGCCCGAACATCGAGCGCGCACGGCGCGAGCTCGGCTGGCAGCCCCGCATTGCGCTCAAGGAGGGGCTCGTGCCGACGATCGCCTATTTCGAGCGGCTGCTCGGCGAGCGCGCATCGCCGCGCAAGTCCTATGCCCTTGCGAAGCCTGCTGCGGTCGGCAATTCCGCCGGGGTGGGCACGCCGGCAGCCCTCGACGCGTCCGCAACGATCGGCAAGGCGAAGTCGGGCCGGCCGCAAACGGTGCCGGGAATGACTCAGCAGCCACACGGCCACTTGCGATGAACGGCCGAATCCTGATCACGGGCGGGGCCGGATTCATCGGCTCGCATCTGGCGGATGCGCTCCTCGAGCGCGGCTACCGCGTTCGTGTCCTCGACTGTCTCGATGAGCAGGTGCACGGCGCGAAGTCCGGCTTCCCGGACTACCTCGATCCGGCCGTCGAGCGAGCGCGCGGGGACGTGCGTTCGCGCACGGATATCGAGCGGGCGCTTGCAGGCGTCGATGCAGTGATTCACTTCGCAGCGTGCGTCGGCGTCGGTCAGAGCATGTATCAGATCGAGCGCTATACGGACGTGAATAACCGCGGCACGGCAGTGCTGCTCGAGGCACTCCTCGAGCGGCCGCTCGCGAAGCTCATCGTCGCCTCGAGCATGAGCGTGTACGGCGAGGGCCTCTATCGGCGGGGCGACGGTTCCATCGCGACGCCGCGCCCGCGCTCGACCGAGCAGCTGCGAGCGGCACGGTGGGACGTGCTCGATGAGCGCGGCGAGCCGCTCGAGCCCGTGCCGACGCCCGAGGACAAGCCCGCGATGCCGGAGTCGATCTACGCCCTCTCGAAATACGATCAGGAGACGATGTGCCTGCTCTTCGGGCGCGCGTATGACCTGCCGGTTGCGGCGCTGCGTTTCTTCAACGTGTACGGGGAGCGCCAGGCGCTCTCGAATCCGTACACTGGAGTGCTCGCGATCTTCGCGGCGCGGTATTTGAATGGCAAGCCGCCCGTCATTTTCGAGGATGGGCGCCAGATGCGCGATTTCGTGCACGTCCGCGATCTGGCCGAAGGCTGCATTCTTGCGCTCGAGAAGCCCGAGGCGCGCGATGCGGTTTTCAACATCGGCAGCGGGCGCGCATGGAGCATTCTCGAGGTCGCGGGGAAGCTCGCCGAGGCGCTCGGATGCCGGCATATCGCGCCGGTTGTCTCCGGCCGCTATCGCGCAGGCGACATTCGCAACTGCTTCGCCGACATCAGCCGTGCGACGAGCGTCCTCGGCTATCGACCGAGAATCTCGTTCGACAAGGGACTCGCCGAGCTCGGCGCGTGGCTCGCTGGGCAGGTGAGCGACGACCGTACCGAGGTCGCGGAGCGCGAGCTGCGCAGCCGGGGGCTGGTCGCATGACGGAATCGCCGCCAGAGACTGTGGACAGTGACGGCACCTCGGGCGGGCACGAGCGCCCGGTGCTCATCACCGGAGGCGCCGGCTTCATCGGGACGAATCTCGCTCATCGCCTGGCGGGCGAGGGCAGGCGCGTGCTCGTTCTCGACGATCTGTCGCGTCCAGGTGTCGAGCGCAATCTCGAATGGCTCCTCGAGGAGCATCCGGATCGGGTCGAGGTCGAGGAGGCCAATGTGCTCGATGCGCGAGCCGTGCGTCGCGCCATCGAGCGCGCAGCCGAGGTCTATCACCTCGCCGCGCAAGTGGCGGTGACCACGAGTCTCGATTCGCCGGTGCTCGACTTTGAGGTCAATGCCCGCGGCACACTCAATGTCCTCGAGGCGATCCGCGCGCGTGAGGACCCGCCGCCGCTTCTTTATACCTCGACGAACAAGGTGTATGGCGCGCTCTCCGACATCGACCTCATGAAGGAGGGCGGGCGATATGTCCCGCAGGATGCGCGCGTGCGCGCCAGCGGCATCGATGAGGGCCGGCCGCTCGACTTCCACAGTCCGTACGGTTGCTCGAAGGGTGCCGCGGATCAGTACGTGCTCGACTACGCCCGCTGTTTCGGGCTCGCGGCGATCGTCTTCCGGATGAGCTGCATCTACGGCCCGCATCAATGCGGGAACGAGGATCAGGGCTGGGTCGCGCATTTCCTGCGGAGCGCGCGCGAAGGCCGTCCGCTCACGCTGTACGGCGACGGATGCCAGGTGCGCGACGTGTTGTATGTCGAGGACCTGATCGAGGCTTTCCGGCGTGCGATGTTTCAAATCGCGCGCCTGCGCGGCCGCGCATTCAATATCGGCGGCGGCCCGCAAAATTCGCTGAGCCTCAACGAGCTCACCGAGTGGCTCGCTCGCCGCTACGGACACACGCTCCATATCGAGCGCTCCTCCTGGCGCAACGGGGATCAGCGCTACTACGTCTCGAACACGGCGCGCTTCCGCGCGGCGACGGGCTGGAGCCCGCAGGTTGCGGCGGGGCGCGGCATCGCGCTGCTCGATGAGTGGCTCGCCTCAGCGAGCGTGTCGCCGGCCGGGGAGGCTGCGCGACGGCGGCGCGGGCCTGCGCGGGGCGCGGACGGAGAGGTCGGAAACGTCGGCGAGCCCGCGACGTCGCGAGTGCCCGAGCCGCGCGCGCCCGAAGCGCGCACGCGGGCAGCGCTGCCCTGAGCCGCGCGGGGGTGCATCTTTGAGCGGGGTTCGATCTAACGTCTCGCGCGCCGCGCGGCTCATCGGCCCGCGGCGGGTCGAGCTCGAGCCCGAATCGCCTCGCGAGCCCGGTCGAGGCGAGATCCGCGTGCGCATCGAGGGCTGCGGTCTCTGCGGCTCGAATCTGCCGGTGTGGGAGGGACGCCCCTGGTTTCAATACCCGCTCGCGCCCGGCGCGCCGGGGCACGAGGGCTGGGGCATCGTCGAGGCGCTCGGCAACGAGCCGGGCGAGAGCTCCCCGGGCGGACTCGCCGTCGGCGATCGCGTGGCACTCCTCTCGCAGCACGCGTTCGCCGAGCACGACACGGCGTGTGCGGCCGACGCCGTGAAGCTGCCCGCATCGCTCGCGGGGCAGCCCTTCCCGGGCGAGCCGCTCGCTTGCGTCATGAACATCCTGCGCAGGAGCGAGATCGGGGCGGGACAAACGGTGGCGGTGGTCGGAATCGGTTTCATCGGGGCGGCGCTGACCGCACTCGCCGTGCGCGCGGGAGCGCGCGTCATCGCACTCTCGCGACGCCCCTACGCGCTCGAGATGGCCGAGCGGCTCGGCGCGAGCGCCTGCATCGGACTCGATGAGCCCGCCAAGGCTCTCGCCGAAGCGCGCCGCGTCGCAGGCGATGCGGGATGCGAGCGCGTGATCGAAGCCGTCGGCTCGCAGGAAGCGCTCGATCTCGCCTCTGAGCTCACGGGCACGCGTGCACGACTGATCATTGCGGGCTATCACCAGGACGGTGCGCGGACGGTCGACCTGCAGCAGTGGAACTGGCGCGGCATCGACGTGGTGAATGCCCACGAGCGTGATCCGGCCGAGTACCGTCGCGGGTTGCAGGAGGCCGTGCACCTCGTTGCAGAGGGGGGCTTCGATCTGAGCGCGCTGTGCACGCACGCATTCCCGATCGAGGAGCTCTCGCAAGCCTTCGAGGCACTCGCCACACGACCGCCAGGGTTCCTCAAAGCCTGGATCGCCTGCGCATGAGTCGCCCGGTAGAAAGCGATGCGATTGCGGTGTCGCGCCCGCGGCTCGGATTCGCGGGTGTCGGCTGGATCGGTCTCGATCGATTGCGCCGCATCGCCGCCGCGGGTGATGCCGAGATCGCCTGCATCGTCGATCCGGCTGTGGAGGCGGCGCGCCGCGCTGCGGAGGCAGCACAGTGTGCGGCGTGCGCGCCGGTGCGCATCGGGGATCGCTTCGAGGCGCTGCTCGATTCCGAGCTCGATGGCATCGTGATTGCAACCCCGAGCGGGCTGCATGCGGAGCAGGCGCGAGCCGCGCTCGAGCAAGGCATCTCGGTCTTCTGCCAGAAGCCGCTCGCGCGCACGGCGGAGGAGGCGCGTTCGGTCGTCGAGGCGGCGCGGCGCTGCGATCGGCTGCTTGCGGTGGACTTCTGCTATCGAACCGTCGCGGGGGTGCCGCATCTCGCCGAGCTCGTTCGAGGCGGTGCGCTCGGCGAGGTGTACGCGATCGACCTCACGTTTCACAACGCCTACGGTCCGGACAAGCCGTGGTTCTACGATCAGGCGCAGTCGGGCGGCGGCTGTGTGATGGACCTCGGCATCCATCTCGTCGATCTGCTGCTCTGGGCTCTCGATTATCCGCGGATCGTTTCCGTCTCGAGCCGTCTGCACTCAGGCGGCGAGCGGCTCGAGCGCGGGCAGGCAGGGGCGCGGGAGCAGGCAGGGGCGCGAGGCGCCGCATCGCTCGAGGATCATGCCTTCGCGCAAATCGAGCTCGAGACCGGTGCGACCGCGCGGCTCGCATGCTCGTGGCGGCTGCCGGCAGGGTGCGACGCGGTAATCGGTGCCGCCTTTTATGGCACGCGCGGCGCGGCAATCCTGCGCAACGTCGAGGGCTCGTTCTACGACTTCGTGGTCGAGCACTGCGAGGGGACCGTCCGCCGAGTGCTCGCATCGCCTCCCGATGAGTGGAGCGGGCGGGCCGCATGCGCGTGGGCCCGACGGCTTGCACGTGATGCGAGCTTCGATCGTCAAGCACTCGGGCTGGTCGAGGTATCGCGCGTGATAGATGCGATCTACGCCCCATGAGAGTGCTGACGACTGCCGACCCGATCGGCGGGGTGGCGAGTCACGCGCTCGAGCTCATCGAGGCGCTCGCGCCGCGCGGTGTCGAGGTGGCGCTCGCTACACTCGGCGGACCGATGCCGCGCGCGCTGCGCAAGCAGCTCGAATCCTTCGGCAATGTATCGCTGCACGAGAGCAGCTATCGGCTCGAGTGGATGCAGGA
>DATNFW010000048.1:0-77433 GCA_035606175.1 Steroidobacteraceae bacterium
CATCGGACAGGCGAGCGGCAGGTCCTCGGGCGTGACTTCGTACTGATTCTGCGCGTTCGGCTGCAGGAGCGGCTGAGTGGCGGCCATGGCGGGCCGCATTATACCGATGCCCGGGCGAGACCGATCATGCGCTGCCGCCGGTCGATCCGGCGCCGGCAGACATCACCTCTTTCCAGATGCCGCTCACCGCCTCGCGCTCCGCGGGGAGCTCGGTCTCCGGGACGATCGCGGGGCGCCCCTCGAGCGACAGGTGGTGCGCCCGCGTGCGGTACGCCCGGTACGCCGCGGTGAGGGCATCGACCGTCGCCTGCGGCACGAGATTCGCGGAGGCGACCGACTCGAGTTGGCGGATCGTGTCGGAAAAGCGGGCGACCGGCGGATACTCCCGCGCCCACCTGAGCGCCCAGTATTGGGCCAGGAATTCGATGTCGGCGATCCCGCCCGCATCCTGTTTGATGTCGAACTCGCCCGCTCCCGCCTTCGTGAGCTCACGCCGCATGCGCTCGCGCATGGCGCGCACGTCCTCGCGGAGGGACTCCCGCCGTACGTGATGCTGGAGCACATCCATCCGCACGCGCTCGAACTCGGCTGCGAGCGGCGCGGAGCCTGCGACCGCGCGCGCGTGCAGCAGAGCCTGATGCTCCCACGTCCAGGCCTCCTCCGCCTGATACCGCTCGAATGCCCGGATGCTCGTGACGAGCAAGCCGCCCTTGCCGCTCGGGCGCAAGCGCACGTCGACCTCGTAGAGCCGGCCGGCCGCAGAGTGCACCGTGAGCAGATGCAGGATCCGCTGTGCGAGACGCACGAAGAACACTCCGTTGTCGATCGCGTGAGGAGCATCGGTCTCCTGATGCTCCCCCTCCGAATCGTGCAGGAAGACGAGATCGAGATCGGATGCATAGCCGAGCTCGAAGCCACCGAGCTTGCCGTAGCCCACGGCGCAAACGGTTACCGCCCGACGGCGCGCGCCCTCCCCGCACATCGGCGCGCCGTAGTGCGCCGTGATCTGCCGCCACCCGAGCGCCATCGCGGCCTCGACGATGAGCTCTGCGATGTCTGTCAATCGATCGCTCACCCGCATGACGGGTAGCCGCCCCGTGAGATCGGCCACCGCGACATGGAATGTCGCGGCCTGCTGGAAATGCCGCAGTGCTTCGACCTGCCGCTCCGGATCGTCTTGCGGGGCCTGCGCGAGGGCGAGGCGCAGCTCCTCGGCGAGCTCCGCCCGGCTCGCCTCGTGACGCAGCACACGCTCGTCGACCAGCTCATCGAGCAGCAACGGATAGGCGGCAATCTGACCGGCGAGAAAATCGCCGTGCGCGGCGAGCTCGATCAGGCGCTTGCGCGCCTCGCTGCTCTCGTTGAGCAGCGCGAAATACGCCGAGCGCGGACCGATCGCCTCGATCACGCGCAGCACGCGCTTCAAGACGGCGAGCGGTGCGCTGCCTGCGCCGATCCCCGCGACGAGCGTCGGAAGCAGAGCCTCGAGACGGCGCTGCCCGGTTTCATCGAGTTTGCGCGTGAGCGCGGAATCGCTGAGCTCCTCGAGCAGACGCGCGGCCTCGGTCGCATCCGCTGCGAAGCCGGCGGCGCGGAGCTCCTCGAGCAGCCGCGATCGGTCGGGCGCCGCGCCGTTCTCGAGCAGGGCGGCCAAAGCGGCCGGACGGGGCGCCGGCGAGCCACCCGCGAACACGACGGCTCGGAAATTTCTGGTGACGAGCAGGCGGTGCCGGTCGAGCCCGACGCGGAGCGCCGGCCACTCGGCTACGCCCATCGAACGAGCGATCCGTGCGCGCGCGCGCTCATCCCTCGGCAGGCGATGCGTCTGCTCGTCGGCGAGCATCTGCAGACGGTTCTCGAGCCGGCGCAGAAACTCGTATGCATCGCGCAGCTCCCGGGCAGTGCCCGCGGGCAGAAGCTTCTCGCGATCGAGCAGCGGCAGCGCCGCAAGAAGCGAAGTCGTCTGCAGGCGTGTGTCGCGGCCGCCGCGGATCAGCTGCAACGCCTGCACGACGAACTCGATCTCCCGGATCCCGCCGGGGCCGAGCTTCACGTCATCGGCGAGCTCGCGGCGCTCGACCTCGCGCTCGATCCGGCCCTTCATCTCGCGCAGGCTCTCGAACACTCCATAGTCCAGATAGCGGCGGTAAACGAAGGGCCGCACGGCCGAGGCGTAGAGCTCCGCGTAGCGCTCCGCTCCGGTGATCGGACGTGCCTTGATCCAGGCGTAGCGTTCCCAGTCGCGGCCGTGGCGCTGCAGGTAGTCCTCGAACGAGGCGAAGCTCGCGGCAAGCGGGCCGCTCTCCCCGAAGGGGCGGAGGCGCATGTCGACGCGGAAGACGAACCCATCCTCCGTGCGCGCTCCGAGCAGCCGGATCAACATCTGCCCGAGCCGCGTGAAGAACTCCTCGTTGGCGATGGGATGTGCCGAGGTCTCGCCGGACTGCGGACCGTCGGTGTCGCCGTGCTCCGGAAAGAGGAAGACGAGGTCGACGTCGGAGGAGAAGTTGAGCTCGCGGCCGCCGAGCTTGCCCATCGCGACGACCGTGAGCGGCTGAGCGACGCCGCCCTGCGAGCGCGGCTCGCCATGGATGGCGACGAGCCGCGCGCGCGCCCAGCGGTACGCCGTATCGATCGCTTCATCGGCAAAGGCGGACAGCTCCGCGAGCGTCTCGGCGAGCGTCGCCCAACCGGCGAGATCGCGATATGCGATGCGCACCATCTCGCGCCGGCGCCACCGCCGCAAACGCGCCATGAAGAGCGCTTCCTCGGCGGGCTCGCCCGGCGAGGCCCGCGGCGCCCGCGCGCGGAGCAGATCTCCGCTTTCGATCAGCTCATCGAGCAGCGCCGGCTCGCACGCGAAAGCCTGCTCGACGAAGTCGCTCGCTTCGAGGACGCGCTCGAGCGACTCCCGAACCGAGGCCGGAGTTTCTATGCGACGTTCGCCCGGGCGAGGCGCATCAATTTCCGACATTCCCACCGAGGTCGTGGAAGGCGGCCGTGTCGTTGCGGCGGATGAGGCCTTTGAACACCGAAGAGCGGGCGTACACCTGGGCGCCATCGGAGGCGTCGACGGCTCCCCCGCTCCCCTCGATGACGCTGTTGTCGATGTGAACGCTCGCCCCGCGAGCGGCAATGCCGATGCCGTGCGCCGTGATGGAGCTGTTCGTGATGTGAAGCTCGCAGCCCCTCTCGACGCTTACCGCGTTCCCATCGAATGCGAGATTGCGGTTGTCGATGTGCAGCAGCCGCGCCCCCTGGCAGATCAGGGGCTCGTGCCGATGCTCGACCGGGAGGTTTCGCGCAGCCCCTGCATCCGTCGAGCTCTCGGATTCAGCGGCGGAGCCGACAGCACCGCCGCCGCCGGCTGCAGCGCTCGAGGGACTCACTCTCGTAATGCTGTAGCCCGGGCCCGATGCAACTACGCGCCCGCCTCGCGACCCGGCGGAAGTGGAATCGCGCACGACCGAACGGTGCGCAGGGCTCGAGCCGAGATCGGGCGGGGCGCCGATCACATCGTCGGCCCGGACCTTGCGCAGCTCGCCTGTCCCCTTCATACGCACGGTGATCGTGCCGTCGGCGCGGTCGGTGGACACGACCTCGAGCGCCTCGTTTCGCGCGAGGGCATCGCGGGCCCAGTCGAGCTCTGCGGTGCTCGATGCGTCGTCGGCCGTCTGAGTCTCCGCGGCCAGAGCTGCCGGCGAGACGGCAGTAACGAGAGCGAGGCTCGCAACGCTCGCGGCGCTGAGGCACAGGACGAACAGTGTGGCCGCCGATCTGCCGGGCGGCCTTGCGGACTTGAATGGGGTCATGGTGTGTCCCCGCGCAATCGAAGCTCCCCAGAACATTACCCCAAATTCCGACTCGAGCCTGAAAAAAAAGACCCCGCTGTGAAGCGGGGTCCAAGGTATTGCGCGGATTAGGGGGTCTTGTCCGCGGCTTTCCGGCCGCTCCGCGCTGGCGCGCGACGAGCGACCGTAACTGTCGAGCTGGTAGACCCGTCGCAGCGGCGCGAGTTCCCTCGCATCCGCCGCGAGCGGATCGTTCCAGGGCCAAGAGCGCTGCGACGCGCTCCCGGCGGGGCACTTTACATATCCATACCGCCCATGCCGCCCGGAGGACCGGCATGACCGTGCTCCTCGTCCTTGGGAGCATCCGCCACCATCACCTCGGTCGTGAGGAGCAGACCCGCGACGGACGCCGCGTTCTGCAGCGCAAGACGGGTGACCTTCGTCGGGTCGAGAATGCCCTGCTCGATCAGATCGCCGAACTCGCCGCTCGCGGCGTTGTAGCCGTAGCTGCCCCGGCCTTCCTTGACCTTGTTGAGAATTACCGCGGCATCTTCGCCGGCGTTCTCCACGATCTGTCGCAGCGGCTCCTCGATCGATCGCGCGAGAATGCGAATGCCGACCGCCTGGTCCTCGTTCGCACCCTCGATCTTATCGAGCGCCTTCTGCGCACGGATCAGGGCGACACCACCGCCGGGCACCACGCCTTCCTCGACGGCAGCCCGGGTCGCGTGCAGCGCGTCCTCGACGCGAGCCTTCTTTTCCTTCATCTCCACTTCGGTTGCGGCGCCGACCTTCACCAGCGCAACGCCACCGGAGAGCTTCGCGACGCGCTCCTGCAGCTTCTCCTTGTCGTAGTCGGAGGTTGCCTCTTCGATCTGCTGACGGATCGACTCGATGCGGCCCTTGATGTCCGCCTGCTTGCCGGCGCCATCGATGATCGTCGTGTTCTCTTTCTCGACGACGACCTTCTTCGCCTCGCCGAGATCGTTGATCGAGGCCTTCTCGAGTGAGAGACCGACCTCATCCGAGATCACCGTTCCGCCCGTGAGGATCGCGATGTCCTGCATCATCGCCTTGCGGCGATCGCCGAAGCCTGGCGCCTTCACCGCAGCGACCTTGAGGATGCCGCGGATGTTGTTCACGACGAGCGTTGCGAGCGCCTCGCCCTCGACATCCTCGGCGACGACGAGCAGCGGCCGGCCGCTCTTCGCGATGCCCTCGAGCAGAGGCAGCAGCTCGCGGATATTCGAGATCTTCTTGTCGACGAGCAGAATGTACGGCTTCTCGAGCTCCGTCGTCTGATTCTGCTGATTATTGATGAAGTACGGCGACAGATAGCCGCGGTCGAACTGCATGCCCTCGACCACCTCGAGCTCGTTCTCGAGCCCCGAGCCCTCCTCGACCGTGATCACGCCTTCCTTGCCGACCTTCTCCATTGCATCCGCGATCGTCTTGCCGATCGACTCGTCGGAGTTCGCGGAGATCGTGCCGACCTGCGCGATCGACTTGGAGTCCTTGCAGGGCTTGGAGAGCTTCTTGAGCTCCTCCACGGCCGTCGCCACCGCACGATCGATGCCGCGCTTGATGTCCATCGGGTTGCGTCCCGAGGAGACGGCCTTGAGGCCCTCGCGGATGATCGCCTGCGCGAGCACCGTCGCGGTAGTCGTACCGTCCCCGGCCTCATCGGAGGTGTTGGACGCGACTTCCTTCACCATCTGCGCGCCCATGTTCTCGAACTTGTCCTTGAGCTCGATCTCCTTCGCGACCGAGACTCCGTCCTTCGTCACCGTGGGGGCGCCGAAGCTTTTCTCGAGCACCGCATTGCGGCCCTTCGGGCCGAGCGTCGCTTTGACCGCATTCGCGAGGACGTTCACGCCTTTGAACATCCGCTGCCGCGAATCGTCACTGAATCGCACTTCTTTAGCTGCCATGATCTATCACCTTCTGTAGGAATCCTGGGGATAATTTCGGGGAAATTGCTTACTTCCCTTCGATTACGCCCATCAGATCCTCCTCGCGCATGACCAGTAGCTCTTCGCCTTCGACCTTGACCTCGGTCCCGCTGTACTTGCCGAAGAGAACCTTGTCCCCGACCTTCACGTCCGGGGCGCGAACGCTACCGTCTTCGAGAATCTTGCCTTTGCCGACCGCGACGACCTTCCCCTGGACCGGCTTTTCCGCCGCCGTGTCGGGAATCACGATGCCGCCTGGCGAGGTACGCTCCTCGTCCAGGCGCTTCACGATGACGCGGTCATGAAGAGGACGAATCTTCATGTGGACGCTCCTTGAAGCTGTAAAGTTAAGTAATGTTGATTGGATGCTTCGGAGGCAGGGTGTTAGCACTCTCCCCCGGTGGCTGCTAATGATAGGCGGGGCCGCTTCGATTTCAAGTCCGGAGGCATGATTTTTTTTATGACTACCGAGGCACAGGCAGGGCTCGTTGAGCTCGCCGGACGGCAGCCGGGCGCGGATTGCGGCTCGGCGGGCGCGCTCGTCGTCCTCTGTGCCTGCCCGGACGAGCCCATCGCCGAGCGCATCGCGCGGGAGCTCGTCGAGGCGCGCCTCGCCGCCTGTGTGAACCGCCTCCCGGGGGTGCGGTCCATTTATCGCTGGAGAGGCGTGCTGCAGGACGAACCGGAAGTGCTTCTCGCCATCAAAACCGTCAGGTCCCGGTACGAGGAGCTTGAAATGCGGCTCAAGGCACTTCATCCCTATGAAGTCCCTGAGATTATTGCGCTTCCCGTCCAGGCCGGCGCGGCACCCTACCTCGCCTGGCTCGCGGAGGAGACGAGGAGCTTGCCCGACCCATGAACGCCCTCCGACACGCGGAGCTCGGCATGAGAGCTTTCGTACGCCTTTGCGCGCTGCTTGTGCTTCCCCTGGCCGGCGCTGCGACCGTCTTACCGACCCAGGCTGGCGCGCTGGATCAGATTCTGGGGCGTGTCCAGTCGAACGCCCGACAGTTCCTGCCGGCCGATCAGGTATTCCGGCTGTTCGCCGAGCCGGTGGATGCCCACCACATCCGTCTCAGCTGGGAGATCGCGCCGGGATATTACCTGTACCGCGACACGCTGAAGGCCACCACCTCGAGCGGGGCCGCGAAGGTCGGACCGCTCGATCTGCCGGCAGGCCGAAGCAAGACGGATGACCTGGGTACTCACCAGGTCTTTCGCAATCAGGTCGTTGCGCTGCTTCCCGTCGAGCGTGCCTCGGCGAGTGCCCCACTTACGGTACCGATACAGGTGACGTATCGGGGCTGCGCGGATGCCGGCCTGTGCTATCCGCCGATCACGAAGCTTCTGCCGATCTCGCTGCCGGCGCTCGGTGGCGGCGCCGGCGACACCGGCGGCCCCGGCAGCGCGGTACCGAATGCCGGTGCGCCCTCCGCCGCCCTCTCCTCCGCGGCGCTCGGGTCCTCCGCCGGATCCGCGGCTGTCGCATCCGCCTCGAGCGGGTCGAGCGCCGAGCCGTTCGTCTCCGAGCAGGATCGTTACGCCTCGGTCGTCCGCAGCAGCAGTCTCGCGGGCATCATCGCCTTCTTCTATCTCGCCGGGCTCGTGCTTGCGTTCACGCCGTGCGTGCTGCCGATGGTGCCGATCGTCTCGGGCATCATCGCGGGCGGCGCAGACCGTGAAAGCCGCAATTGGATGCGGGGATTCAGCCTGTCGTTCGTCTACGTGATCGGCATGGCGCTCACCTACACCGCGGCAGGCATTGCAGTCGCCGCGGGCGGGCAGCACGTCCAGGCGGCATTCCAACAGCCGTGGATCATCGCGGCTTTCGCCGGGTTGTTCGTGGCACTCGCCCTCTCGATGTTCGGGGTGTTCACGTTGCAGATGCCCGCCGCCATTCAAACGCGCATCGCCGGTCTCAGCGGCCGTCAAAGCGCGGGTACGTTCGGCGGCGTGTTCGCGATGGGTGCGCTCTCGGCACTCATCGTCACGACGTGCGTGGCACCCGCGCTCGTCGGCGCCCTCGTCGTCATCGGCCAGAGCGGGGATATTTTCCGTGGAGGCGTCGCGTTGTTTGCAATGGGGATCGGGATGGGAACCCCACTCCTTGCGGTCGGCGCATCCGCCGGGAAGCTCTTGCCGAAGGCGGGCGCGTGGATGGATATCGTCAAGCGACTGTTCGGGGCGCTGATGCTCGCCGTCGCGGCCTGGATGCTCGCCCGCATCGTGCCTGCGCGCTTTGCTCTGTTGTTGTGGGCCGTGCCAGCGGCGGCGGCGGCCGGCGTGCTGTGGAGCGGCGCGTCGGCGCTGCGAGGCGGGCGGGGCGGGCGCGCTGCGCTGCGCTTCGCCGGCTCGCTCGCGGGCGTGTATGCGCTTGTGCTCATCGCCGGCGTCGCGCTCGGCGCGACGGACCCCCTCGCTCCGTGGTCCGCCCTGGGCGGGTCACGGCAGGAGCCGACGTTTCGCTCGATCAAATCGGTCGCCGACCTCGATCGAGCAGTCGCCGCGGCGCACGAGGACGGGCGGCCGGTGATGCTCGATTTCTATGCCGACTGGTGCGTCTCCTGCAAAGAGATGGAGAAATACACCTTCACGGACCCCTCCGTGCAGGCAGCTCTCGGCCACGCGATCCTGTTGCGCGCGGACGTGACGCGCAACGATGCCGACGATCAGGCCCTGCTCGGGCACTTCGGCATCTACGGGCCGCCGACGATCGCCTTCTACGGCGCCGACGGCGCCGAGCGCCGCGGCTATCGCGTCGTCGGCTACATGAAGGCGAGCGATTTCGCCTCCGTCGTGCGTCTGGCGTTCAGAGCGGCGACGACAACCGCAGCCGTGCGGAATGCGGCGGGAATCACGGCGGGTCCGATCGGAGCGACGGCTCGATGACAGGATCGCGGGTCGCCGTAGCAGTGCTGCTGGTCGCAGCCGCCGGTCCTGCAGGATTCTTCGCCTACCGATTCCTCGTCTCGAAGCATCTGATCGCGCCGCCCGCGGCGGGCGCGGATGCGGCGCTTGCCGTCTCCACACCCGCAGGGCGCACGACCGCGGGCTCCGCAGACGCAACGGCGGCCGGTGCACTCGCGAGCACCGCCGCGAGCTCCGCACCTCTCGAGCTCCCGGACATCACGCTTCCCGACGCGATGGGGAAGCAGCGCCGGCTGTCCTCCTGGCGCGGTCACCCTCTGATCGTCAATTTCTGGGCGACCTGGTGCGAGCCCTGCCGCCGCGAGATCCCGCTGCTCGAGTCTCTGCGGCGGCAGGCCGCGGATCATCTCGAGGTGGTCGGCATCGCAGTCGATGATCGCGAGCCGGTGCTCCGATACATGCGGCAGATGTCGATCGACTACCCCGTGCTCATCGGGGGGACGGACGGGGGCACGGCAGCGATCCAGGCGTTCGGGATGCAGGCTGTGTTGCCGTTCTCCGTGTTCGCGGACGTGCGCGGCCGGATCGTCGCCGCGAAAGTCGGCGAGCTGCACCCGGACGACGCACGGCTCATTCTCGCGCGACTCGCGGACGTGGATGCAGGGCGCGTACCTCTCGAGAAAGCGCGCGAGGAAGTCTCCTCGGGGCTCGCAGCGCTTGCGGCGGCGCGCGCGCGGGCAGAACAAACCCCGACCGCCGCACACTAGGCAACGTATCCAAACGGCGTCGAAATAGGTTAGATTCCGCCCGATATGGCGCGGATCCTGCTGCTCAACGGCCCGAACTTGAATCTCCTGGGCACCCGAGAGCCTGAGCTGTACGGCGGGGAAACCCTGGCGAGCATCGAGCAGCGGGCCGCCGCGGTCGCGGCGGAAGCGGGGCACGAGCTCGTCGCGTTCCAGAGCAACGCGGAACATCAGCTCATCGAGCGCGTGCACGCCGCCCCCGGCGAGGGCATTGCCTTCCTGATCGTCAACCCGGGCGGGCTCACGCACACGAGCGTTGCGTTGCGGGATGCGATTCTCGCAGTCCGGCTGCCCCTGATCGAAGTGCACGTCACGAACGTTCACGCCCGGGAGCCGTTTCGCCACCGCTCCTATTTCTCGGACATCGCAGCGGGCGCCATCGTCGGTCTCGGCCCGTTCGGTTACGAGCTCGCGGTGCGCGCGGCCGCACGACTGCTCGCGTCTGCTGCGTCCTAAAGCGCCGCGGACCCGAGCCCGGTACACACGAAGAACTCGGACATCCTCGAGGGGAGCGCTCCCGGCATGGACATTCGGAAGGTAAAGAAGCTGATCGAGCTGCTGGAGGAATCCGGCATCGCGGAAATCGAGATCAAGGAGGGAGAGGAGGCGGTCCGCATCAGCCGGCTGCCGACGGGCGGCGCGACGATGCAGCTGCATCCCCTGGCTGCCTACGGGCCGGCCGCCTATGCGCCCGGGGCAGCGGTGGGCGCTGCGGGTACCGCGGCGGGCGGCCAGGCGACAAGCGCGGCGCCCCGCGAGGAGCCGAGGCCCCGCCCCAACGAGCATGTCGTGACCGCCCCGATGGTCGGCACGTTCTACGCCGCATCGACCCCGGGGGCGAAGCCCTTCGTCGAGATCGGCGATGAGGTGAAGGTGGGCCAGGTGCTCTGCATCATCGAGGCGATGAAGATGATGAATCAGATCGAGGCCGACAAAGCCGGGCGCATCACCTCGATCATGGCGAAGAACGGGGATCCGGTCGAATTCGGCCAGCCTCTGTTCGTCATCGAATAATCCCGCGATGCTCGAGAAAGTCGTCATCGCCAATCGCGGTGAGATTGCACTGCGGATCTTGCGAGCCTGCCGCGAGCTCGGTATCAAGACGGTCGCGGTTCACTCGACCGCGGACTACACGCTGAAGCACGTGCTGCTCGCCGACGAGTCGGTCTGCATCGGACCGCCGTCCTCCTCGCAGAGCTATCTCAACATGCCCGCGATTATCAGCGCGGCCGAGGTCACCGACTCCGTCGCCGTGCATCCCGGCTACGGATTCCTGTCCGAGAACGCCGATTTCGCGGAGCGCGTAGAGAAGAGCGGATTCGTTTTCGTCGGACCGAAGGCCGAGACGATCCGCATGATGGGCGACAAGGTCTCCGCGATCCGGATCATGAAGGGGCATGGGGTCCCGTGCGTGCCGGGCTCCGACGGGCCTCTCGGCGAGGAGCCGGACGAGAACGTCCGTATCGCACGCGAGATCGGCTACCCGGTAATCATCAAAGCCTCCGGCGGGGGCGGCGGCCGGGGCATGCGCGTGGTGCACAGCGAGGCCTCGCTCCTCAATGCGATCAATATCACCAAGGCCGAGGCGTTCGCAGCTTTCGGCAACGATCAGGTGTACATGGAGAAGTTCCTCGAGCGTCCCCGCCACATCGAGTTCCAGGTGCTCGCCGATCATCACGGCAACGTGATTCATCTCGGCGAGCGGGACTGCTCGATGCAGCGCCGCCACCAGAAAGTCATCGAGGAGGCGCCTGCGCCCGGTATCACGGCGCGCCAGCGGCGCACGATGGGTGAGCGCTGCGTCGAGGCATGCCGTGCGGTCGGCTATCGCAGCGCCGGAACGCTCGAGTTCCTGTACGAGGACGGGGAGTTCTATTTCATCGAGATGAACACGCGCATCCAGGTGGAGCATCCCGTGACCGAGGCGATCACCGGCATCGATCTCGTCAAGGCGCAGCTGCTCATCGCGGGAGGCGAGAAGCTTGCCTATGCGCAGAGCGATGTGCAGATCCGCGGGCACGCGATCGAGTCCCGCATCAACGCCGAGGACGCGAAGACCTTCATGCCATCGCCCGGTCCGATCCGCCTTTGGCATGCACCGGGCGGCCCGGGCGTGCGCGTCGACAGTCACGTGTACAGCGGCTACAACGTGCCGCCGTACTACGATTCGCTGATCGGCAAGATCATCGCGAGCGGGGAGTCGCGCGAGGCGGCGATCGCACGCATGAAGAATGCGCTCGCGGAGATGGTGATCGAAGGAATCAATACCAACGTCGCACTGCACCAGGAGATTTTCAATCACGCGGCGTTCCGCGCAGGCGGGCAGGACATTCACTATCTCGAGCGGCGCCTCGGGCTGCGGTGAGCTCGCGCGAGCCGCGGGACCCGACGCGTGCCGCTCCTCGAGCTGACGTTCGACCTCGCCCCGCTCGCAGGGGTCGAAGAGGCAGCGGCAGTCGAGTCGGCATGCTTCGAGGCTGGCGCGCTCTCCGTCACGCTCACGGACGCTGCGGACGATCCGGTGCTCGAGCCGCTGCCCGGCGAGGTGCGCCTGTGGCCGAGGACCCGCGTCGAAGCGCTCTTTCCCCGGGATACAGTGCCGCTTGTGACGGCTCGAGCAATCGCGGCAGCGCTTGCGCTACCGCCCGAGCGCATCCTCGCGCGCGAAATCGAGGATCGCGCCTGGGAGCGCGAATGGCTCGCGCACTTTCACGCGATGAGATTCGGAAGGCGGCTTTGGGTCGCGCCACATCACGAGCGCGTCGCCGAGCCCGGGGCCGTCGTAGTGCGGCTCGATCCGGGGCTCGCGTTCGGCACCGGCACTCATCCTACGACCGCGCTGTGCCTTGAATGGCTCGATGAGCGGCTCGAGCCCGGGCCCGGCACGCGCGTCATCGATTACGGATGCGGCTCCGGTATCTTGGGCCTCGCCGCCGCCAAGCTCGGCGCCGCGCGGGTCGAATGCTTCGACATCGACCCGCAGGCGCTCATCGCAACCGAGGCAAATGCGGCTGCGAACGGAGTCGCAGACCGAGTATCCGCCGTCGGGCGCGATGGCGAGCTCACAGCGAGCGCCGACGTGCTCCTCTCGAACATACTCGCCGAGCCGCTCGTGAGGCTCGCCCCGCGATTCGCCGATCTGACGAGAGCCGGCGGCGCGCTCGTGCTCGCCGGGCTGCTTGCGAGTCAGGCGGATGAGGTGACAGAGGCCTATCGCGCGTGGTTTGATATGTCCTGCTTCGGCGCGCGTGACGATTGGGTGGGTCTCACTGGCGTGCGCCGCTCACGCGGTCCCTGAACTCGATGTTCACCACCTGCCCGAAGTGCAGTCTCAAGCTCGTCGTGACCGCAGCCGATCTGCGCGTCGCGCAAGGCTACGTGCGCTGCGGGCGCTGCTCCGACGTCTTCAATGCTCTCGCCGGACTCTCGGACGAGCAGCAGGCGGTGCTCGCGCGCGAGCCCATTGCAGACACTCGCGAACCGGTTGCAGACACTCGCGAACCGGTTGCAGGCACTCGCGAGCCCGTTCCACGCACTCGCGAGCCGTCCGCATCTTTCGAACGCGACGCCCGCACATCCACGGCGCCGCATTCGCCGGCGACCTCTTCCGTCTCGAGCGCAGCGCCACCGTTCCGCGCGACGCCGCCATCCAGCGGGACGCCCGCGCCGGAGCCTGCCGAGGAGCCGATCCCGGACGAGGCCCTCGAATTCGACCCGACGACGACGGACGTCTCGGAGGTGTTCGTCAATACAGCGGATGACGACCCGACGGGGACCTTCGAGTCGATCGTGCTGCGCAGCGACGAGCTGCCGGAAGGCATGCAGGAGAGCGTCGACACATTCGAGAGCGGCGAGCCGCTCGAAAGGAACGACACGCTCGAGAGCAGTGAGACACACGAGCTCGAAATCGATCTCGAAGCGCTCGTCGCCGTCACCGCCGTGCACCGAATGCCGGAGGTTGCGAAGCAACAAGCCCCCGAGCGGCCCGAGCGGCCCGAGCCGCCGGAGCAGTCCGCGCAGCCAGCGCAGTCCGCACCGTCCGAGCGATCCCCGTCGCCCGAGCGCGCCGAGCCCGCGCCGGCGAGCGCTGCCGCTCGCGCACCTGCCCGGCAGCCGGATGTCGCTCCCGGATCGACTGGCGAGCCGCGGCCGTCGATCACCCAACACGAGGCACCGCGCTCCACGTTCGAGCCACGCTCCGCACCCGAGGCGCCGCGCTCCACGCCCGAGGTGCGCGACGAGCTCGTCGTGGCCGAGCTCGATCCCCTGCCGCACGACCGCATGTCTCTGGAGGAGGATGAGAGCGTCGCTCGCCGGCATCTGCTCATCGAGCGCGCGCTGTGGATCGGCAGCATTGCGCTCGCCGTGCTCCTTGCCTTGCAGATCGTGAATCACGAGAGTGCGCAGCTCGCGGGAATCTCCTGGTTGCGTGGGCCGCTCACTTCGATCTACTCCGCGCTCGGCATGCCGCTCGCGCCGAATTGGAACATCCACGCCTATGAGGTTCGGCAGCTCGGCGCCGTCGCCGGGCCGCGCAACCCCGGCACGCTCACCGTGCGGGCGAGCGTGCGCAACACGGCGAAGCGCGAGCAGCCGCTCCCGTTGCTGCGCGTGACGATGCAGGACCGCTTCGGCAATCGCATTGCGGCGCGGGACGTGCCGCCGAGCGCATATCTGCCCCCGAGCAGCTCGCACCGAACAGAGCTCGCGGCGGGACAGCGAGTCGATGCCGAGATCGCGTTCGCAGATCCCGGACCGAATGCGGTCGGATTCGAGATCGATGCGTGCCTCGAGCTCGCGCGCGGACATGTCGCGTGCGCAAACGACGCCGGGTCTTCCGAGCGCTGAGCTTGGCAGCACGCAGCCGAGCAGACTCGATCTCCACACTGAGGAGCGACGCGGGCCATATCAAAACCGTAGCGTGAATTCCAGCTAGCGCAGCTTCCCGGCGCTCGTATAATCACTGCGGTCGGAAGCCCGTCGATGCGACCGCCGGGCCGCATCCGCACCGTGCGGCGCCACAGGGGGAGCCTCACATGACCGCGAAGCGAAACAGCAAAGCTCGCAGCGATCCCGCTGCGAAGCCGAACGGCAAGGAGCTGCCACTGCGCACCCACGCGGAGCGCGCCCTCAGCGAATATTTTGCGAGCCTGAACGGACACCGCCCTGCGCGCCTGTACGATCTCGTGCTGCGCGAAGTGGAGGAGCCGCTGCTGCGCGCCGTGCTCTCCTACACCGAGGGCAATCAGGTCCGCGCGGCGGACATTCTCGGGATCAATCGCGGCACGCTCCGCAAGAAGCTTCGGCTGCACGGTCTCGCAGGCTGAATGCTTCGTGGCCGATTCCCCATGGATTGGCGTGCGGCGAGCGCTGCTCTCGGTCTCCGATAAGACAGGACTTCTCGATCTGGCGCGCGGGCTCGCGAACCGCCGTGTCGAGATGCTCTCCACGGGCGGCACTGCGAGGCTGCTCGCGGAGCACGGGCTGCCCGTGCGCGAGGTGTCCTCATATACGGGTTTCCCCGAAATCATGGACGGTCGGGTCAAGACACTGCATCCGCGCATTCACGGCGGCTTGCTGGGCCGCCGCGGTGCGGACGATGCCGCGATGGCACTGCACGGAATCGCACCGATCGATCTGCTCGTGGTCAATCTGTATCCGTTCGCCGAGACCATCGCCCGGCCGGACTGCCGCTATCGCGAAGCAGTGGAGCACATCGACATCGGCGGGCCCGCCATGATCCGGGCCGCGGCGAAGAATCACGAGAGCGTCGCCGTCGTCGTCGATCCGACCGACTACGGTCTGCTCGCGCAGGAGCTCGAGGAGCACGATGGCGCGACCGGGCTCGCGCTGCGCTCGCGCCTCGCCGCTAAGGCGTTCGCGCACACCGCGCGGTACGACACGATGATCGCGAGCTTTCTCGCCAGGCAGCATCCCGCAAGCGGCGAGCGCTTCCCCGGGACGCTCCCCCTCGTTTGGGAGAAGGTGCAGGACCTGCGCTATGGCGAGAATCCGCATCAGCTCGCGGCGTTCTACCGCGATCCGGCTCTTCGCGGCGCCTGCATCGCGAGCGCGCGCGTGCTGCAGGGCAAGGAGCTCTCGTTCAACAACATCGCCGACGCGGACAGCGCCGTCGAGTGCGTGCGCCAGTTCGAGGAGGCGGCCTGCGTCATCGTCAAACACGCGAACCCGTGTGGCGCTGCGGTCGCCGGCGCGCCGCTCGCAGCGTACGAGGCGGCGTATCGCACAGACCCGACCTCCGCCTTCGGCGGGATCATCGCGTTCAATCGTGCGCTCGAAGCATCCGCCGCCGAAGCGATCCTCGCGCGACAGTTCGCAGAGCTGATCGCGGCGCCGGAGTTCTCCGCGGATGCGCTGCGCATCCTCGCCGACAAGCCGGGCATCCGCGTGCTGGCGCTCGGG
Source organism: Steroidobacteraceae bacterium (assembly GCA_035606175.1). GTDB lineage: Bacteria > Pseudomonadota > Gammaproteobacteria > Steroidobacterales > Steroidobacteraceae > JASHUC01. Next base: position 15,841 of record DATNFW010000048.1, read on the forward strand.
GATCTCAGGAGCCATCCGACGAGCGAGCTGGAGTATCGCAGCGTCACCGGCGGCCTGCTCGCCCAGACGCACGATGCGGGCGCGGCAACGGCGGGGGCGCTGACCGTCGCATCGCGCCGCGCACCGACGCGCGCGGAGCTCGGCGATCTGCTCTTCGCCTGGCGCGTATGCAAATTCGTGAAATCGAACGCGATCGTGTACGCGCGCGATGCCGCAACGATCGGCATCGGCGCCGGACAGACGAGCAGGGTCCATTCCTGCCGCATCGCTCAAATGAAGGCACAGGATGAGAAGCTCGAGACGGCGGGCGCGGTCATGGCATCGGATGCCTACTTTCCGTTCCGCGACAGCATCGATGTCGCGGCGAGCCACGGCATTCGAGCCGTGATTCAGCCGGGCGGCTCACGTCGCGACGACGAGGTGATCGCCGCTGCGGACGAGCACGACATGGCGATGGTGCTCACCGGCGTCCGGCATTTCCGTCACTAATGGCGCACGCGCCGTCAGTGATCGCTCAATGAAAGTTCTCGTCGTCGGCTCGGGGGGGAGAGAGCACGCGCTCGTCTGGAAGCTCGCGCAATCCCCGCACGCATCGCGGATCATCTGCGCTCCGGGCAATGCCGGCATCGCGACCGAGCGCCTCGCGAAAAACGGCGCGCCCGTCGAATCTGTGAGCATTGCCGCGGACGATCTTCTCGGCCTCGCGGAGCTCGCGCGCACGGAGCATGTCGCGCTCACCGTAGTAGGACCCGACAATCCGCTCGCGCTCGGGATCGTCGATCTGTTTCAAAGCGAGGGTCTGCGAATCTGGGGGCCGAACCGCAGCGCCGCGCGCTTCGAGGCCTCGAAGGCTTTCGCGCAGCGCTTCATGGAACGGCACGGCATTCCGACGGCGGCAGCCGGCGTGTTCGACGAGCCGCAAGAGGCGAAGCGCTTCGCCGCGCAGCTCGGCGGACGCTGCGTGGTGAAGGCGGATGGGCTCGCGCTCGGCAAAGGTGTGCTGCTCTGCGCTAACACGACTGAGGCCGAGCACGCGATCCACCGCATCATGGTGGAGCGGGCGTTCGGTACGGCCGGTGCGCGCATCGTCGTGCAGGAATTTCTCGAGGGCATCGAGGTCTCGCTGCACGCGCTCTGCGACGGGCGGACCGCGCGCGTGTTCCCCACCTCCCAGGATCACAAGCGCGCGCTCGACGGCGACCGCGGCCCCAATACCGGCGGCATGGGCACGTACAGCCCGACGCCTTTCTTGAGCGACGCACAGCTCGCCGAAACGGCGACCGCCGTTTTCGACCCTTTCCTGCGCGGCTGCGCGGCCGAGGGCATCGATTATCGCGGCATCCTCTACCCCGGCATCATGCTGACGCGATCCGGCCCGCGCGTGCTCGAGTTCAATGCGCGCTTCGGCGATCCCGAGACCCAGGTGTACGTGACGCGCCTGAAGAGCGATCTTCTCGAGCTGCTCGAGGCCAGCACCGACGGCACACTCGAGCGGCTGCAGCCCGCGTGGAGTCCGCTCGCGAGCGTCTGTGTGGTGATGGCAAGCGGCGGATATCCGGGCGAGTACGCGCGCGGCAGGCCCGTGCATGGTCTCGAGGCGGCGGCGGCGCTGCCGCACACGAAAGTGTTTCACGCCGGAACGGCACTTCGCGACGGCGAGATCGTAACGAGCGGCGGACGCGTACTAGGCGTCACCGCGCTCGGCGAGGACCTCGCTGCCGCGCGCGCCGCAGCCTATGCCGCAGTGGAGCTCATCCACTTCGAGGGTGCGCACTACCGGCGCGACATTGCGCTGCGAGCGCTCTCGCGTCGCGGCCGCTGATCAGAAGCTCACGCGCGCGAACAGCTCGGGTCCCCCGAGCGACAGCACGAACCGGCCCGGGGAGCTGCCGTGTCCGACGGACTCGAAGCTCGCACGCGTGTAGGAGTAGCCGATTCCGATCGCGAACGGCGAACGCCAGCGGTATTGGAAGTCCGCATGATAGTCGGCGAACGAGCCGGTGAAGGTGTGCACCGTCCCACCCAAGTACTGCCCGCGTCCCGTGAAGGCGAACCGGCTCGAGATGCGCCACATCGTCTCGAGGGCGATCGTGGGGACAGCTCCCGCCTGCGATGCCTCGTGGCTTTGAAAGGTTGCGGGCACTGACCCGATCACAGCGGCCGAGATGAGGTGCACGCCGATGCCCGCGCCTGCCTCGAAGCTCCGCGTCTGCAGGAATGCATACGTGTACGTAAAGCCCATCGTCTTCCAATCGAGCGAGCTCACCGCCTCGTTGTTTGCGAGGAAGGTCTGGCCTCCGAAGACGATCGTGCGGCTCAGGCGCTCATCGCCGGAGCGGTCGAGCTGCAAATAGTCGACTCGCATACGATTGCGCTCGCCCATTCTGAGCATGAGCTCGACCCGCCCGTCTGGATTGGTGCTCGCAAATCCGAGATCCCGCTCGCCCGAGACCGTGGTTCCGGCGAACGGATCTCCTTTGGGATCGACCCTCAGCGTCGTGTGCGCCGTCGCCTGGGTGTAGCTCACCGTAAGCGCGAGACGGTCGGTGATGACATTGCCGATCTCGCGCGTGGGCGGCACATATCTATCGCCGCTCGAGTAGCCGTCCGCCGCGGCGGCACGGCCGGGCGCTCCCGCACAGAGGGCGAGCGCGATGCAAAGGGGTGGGGCCGCGAAGTGGGCCGCCAGCGCGCGGAGCGTTGCAAACGGCATGAGCGCGTCCGATCGGTACCTGAAAGGAGCCGGCGCCATCTTCTTACAGCGCGAGCGGCACCGCTACCGTCGCGGTGTTGCGACGCGCGCATTCCGCGTGAACTGCGTCACTGAATTGTGCGGCAACCGACCGGTCGCAACCAGTCGGCGGCAGGTGCTGCGAGATCCGCGATTGGATCGCGCGATCGAGTCGCGCGATCGCCGTGCCGCACGCTAGGCGCGCTAGCGCGCTAGCGCTTCATCGCCTCGAAGAATTCCGAGTTCGACTTCGTATCCTTCATCTTGTCGAGGAGGAATTCGATCGATGCGAGCTCGTCCATCGGATGCAGGAGCTTGCGGAGGATCCACATCTTCGCGAGCTCGCCCTGATCGGTGATGAGCTCCTCTTTGCGAGTGCCCGAGCGATTGATATTGACCGCCGGGAACACGCGCTTCTCGGAGATGCGCCGGTCGAGATGGATTTCCGAGTTGCCGGTTCCCTTGAACTCCTCGTAGATCACATCGTCCATCTTCGATCCGGTATCGATGAGCGCGGTCGCGAGGATCGTGAGGCTCCCGCCCTCCTCGATGTTGCGTGCGGCGCCGAAGAAGCGCTTCGGCCGCTGCAGCGCATTCGCGTCGACGCCGCCGGTCAGAACCTTCCCCGATGAAGGCACTACGGTGTTGTATGCGCGCGCGAGCCGCGTGATCGAGTCGAGCAGGATGACCACGTCCTTCTTGTGCTCGACCAGGCGCTTCGCCTTCTCGATCACCATCTCCGCCACCTGTACGTGGCGCGCCGCAGGCTCATCGAACGTGCTCGAGACGACCTCGCCCTTGACGGTGCGCTGCATCTCGGTCACTTCCTCGGGCCGCTCGTCGATGAGCAGCACGATGAGATAGACCTCGGGATGGTTCGCGGTGATGGAAGTCGCGATGTTCTGAAGCAGCATCGTCTTCCCCGCCTTCGGCGGAGACACGATCAGACCTCTCTGGCCCTTGCCGATCGGCGCGACGAGATCGATCGTGCGTGCCGTCAGATCCTCGGTCGAGCCGTTGCCGCGCTCGAGCTTCAATCGCTTGGTCGGATGAAACGGTGTGAGATTCTCGAACAGGACCTTGTTGCGCGAGCTGTCCGGGGAATCGAAGTTGATCTCGCCGACTTTCAAGAGGGCGAAATAGCGTTCCCCATCCTTCGGCGGGCGGATGAGCCCCGAGATCGTGTCGCCCGTGCGCAGATTGAACCGGCGAATCTGACTCGGACTCACGTAGATATCGTCCGGCCCCGCGAGATAGGAGCTGTCTGCGGATCTCAGGAAGCCGAACCCGTCCTGCAGGATCTCGAGCACGCCATCGCCGTAGATGTTCTCGCCGTTGCGGGCGTGCGCCTTCAAAATCGAGAAGATGATGTCCTGCTTGCGCGAGCGGGCCATGTTCTCGAGGCCCATGGACTCGGCCAGCTTCACGAGCTCGTTGATCGGCTTCTGCTTGAGCTCGGTGAGATTCATCGACGCGCGCGACTGAGTGAGCTCTGCGGGGCTGATCACCTCCGCGTCGTCACCGCCATCGAACACGTCGATGTCGTTCATCATGTCGTCGACGGGGCGGCCGTTGCCGCGGTTGCCGTCGCGATTCCCGTGGCGCGGACCCTTGGGCCGGTTGCGACCCTGATTGCCGAGATAGCCTCTCACTTGCGGCGCTCCGCCTGACTGGCCAGGGGCAGGTTGTTGTCCAGAAAGGCTGAAAGTTGGGATTTGGAAAGCGCGCCGACCTTCTGCGCCTCGACCGTGCCGTTCTTGAAGAGGATGAGCGTCGGAATGCCGCGAATGCCGAATTTGGGCGGCGTCTGCGGATTCTCGTCGATGTTGAGCTTCGCGATCTTCAGACGATCGCGGTACTCGTCGGCGAGCTCATCGAGAATCGGAGCGATCATTTTGCAGGGACCGCACCACTCGGCCCAGAAGTCGAGCAGTACGGGCTTGTCGGACTTGATTACGTCGTCGTTGAACGTCGCGTCGGTGGTATGCACGATGTGCGGGCTACTCACGCGGTCGAACCTCCACTGAGAGAGCTATGGGCTATGGGGCGTTTAGGGAACGAGGCGGCGATGAGCCTTCGGCGGAAACGGGGCGGGACGGCGAAAGCCGTGCCAGAAACACCCGACAAACGGTTAAACTAGGTCCTCGGTGACTACCGGTAAAGTCTACAAGGGATTCGGGATGGCAGGTGCGGACCCCGTTGGGCCTCTAGCCATCGCACGGGTTTCGCTGTCTTGAGCACCTTTGTAGCGCTTCCCGGAGCGCTTTTCAAGGCCCTGCCGGGTAAAGCGGCCGGGAAGGATAGAAAGGATACCGATTTGACAGCAACGAGTGACCAGCCTGCGAGTTCCGTCACGTTCGAGTCTCTGGGCCTCGTCCCACCCCTGATGCAAGGCATCCGCGACGCCGGATTCACGCACTGCACGCCCATCCAGGCGCAGACTCTCCCGATCGCGCTTTCCGGCAAGGATGTGGCCGGTCAGGCCCAGACCGGCACGGGAAAAACCGCAGCGTTCCTGATTGCGCTTTATCACACGCTCGCGACGCGCCCGGCTCCCCACGCCCGCTCCCGCACATCGATCCGCGCGCTCATCGTGGCGCCGACACGCGAGCTCGCAGTGCAAATCCACCATGACGCCGAGATTCTCGGACGGCACATGGGACTGAAGCTCGCGGTCGTCTATGGGGGCGTCGACTACGACAAGCAACGCCGCGAGGTGGGCGAAGGGGTCGATGTGCTGATCGGCACACCGGGCCGCATCATCGACTATTTCAAACAGCGCGTGTTCGACATGCGCCACGCACAGGTGCTGGTCCTCGATGAGGCCGACCGCATGTTCGACCTCGGATTCATCGCCGATATCCGCTACATCCTGCGCCGACTGCCGCCGCCCGAGAAGCGGCTTTCCATGCTCTTTTCGGCCACGCTTTCCCATCGCGTGCTCGAGCTCGCCTACGAGCACATGGCCAACCCGGAGCTCATTCGCATCGAGCCCGACAAGCGCACCGTCGACGAGGTGCGTCAGGTCGTCTATTACCCGGCGACGGAGGAGAAGGTGCCGCTGCTCATCGGGCTGCTGCGTCAGAGCGAGGCGCATCGAACGATGGTGTTCGTGAACACCAAGCGCAGCGCAGAGCGGCTCGAGCACGTGCTGCGCGCCAACGGCTTTCACGCGCAGGCGATCTCGGGCGACGTGCCGCAGAAGAAGCGCCTGCAGTTCCTGCGGCAGTTCCACGAGGGCGACCTCGCCGTGCTCATCGCGACCGACGTGGCCTCCCGCGGTCTGCATATCCCGGATGTGAGCCACGTGTTCAACTTCGATCTGCCGCAGGATGCGGCGGACTATGTGCACCGCATCGGCCGCACGGCGCGCGCGGGAGCGGAGGGCGATGCGATCAGCTTCGCCTGTGAGGAGTCGGCCGTCTCGCTCCCGGAGATCGAGGCATACCTCGGCCACAAGATCCCGGCTGGGACGATCTCTCAAGACCTGCTCAGCGGTCCGATCGTCTCGAGCCGCTCCGCCGCACACGGTGAATCCAGCCACGGTGGCGGCGGGGGCCACGGTAGTGCCGGCAGCCACGGTGGCCCCGGCGGCCGCGGCGGCGGCCGCAGCGGTCGTGGAGGGCGTGGCCCGCGAGGGCGCCGGCGCGGCGGCCGCACACATCCGGGCTCTTCCGATACGCGCCCTGGCCATTGAGGGCGGGGCGCGGGTTGCGCACCCCCCGTATCGAGTATCATGATCGCCGCGTGAAACGAGAGCGCGGGCGGCTCTCCTCTTCACAGCTATGGCGGACACCGAAGACAACGTCGACCGCAAGCTTTTCCGGAGCATGGAGAAACTGCGCCAGCTGCGCATCGAGCACCGCGACCTCGACGAGATCATCACGCGACTCGCGCTCGATCTGCATGTCGACGAGCTGCAGCTGAAACGCCTGAAGAAGCGCAAGCTGGTCCTCAAGGACCAGATCACACGCCTCGAAAGCGAGCTGATTCCGGACCTGAACGCCTGAGAGAGAGCTGCTGCACAGCCCCGTCTCCGGGCCGCGATGACGCCCGCTGGCAGACCCATGCCCATTTTCGTTACCCCGAGCCTCGCCATTGCCGACGCGGATATCGAGCTCTCGTTCGTGCGCGGCTCGGGGCCGGGCGGTCAGAACGTCAACAAGGTCTCCTCCGCCGTACAGCTGCGCTTCGACCTCGCCGCGACGACCTCCCTCGATGAGCCGGTGAAAAGCCGCTTGCGCGCCCTTGCCGGCCGAAGGCTGACGCAGGACGGCGCCGTTCTCATCGTCGCGCGCAATCACCGCACGCAGGAGCGCAATCGCGCCGAAGCCTGCGAGCGTCTCGCCGAGCTCGTCCGGGACGCGCTCATCGAGCCTCGTCTGCGCCGTCCCACGCGCCCGACCCGCTCATCGCGGGCGGCGCGCGTCGATGCCAAAACGCGGCGCGGCCGGCAGAAGCGCTTACGATCGCGAGTCGACTGGAACGACTAGCCGCACCCGACTAGCGCACCCGACTCCCGCACGGACCCCATCTTGAGCGACCTCAGAGCCGCAGAGCGCCCGGGACCGCGAGACCCCCTCGCCGCCGAAACGGGCGGCCGGGCGCGCGCACAAGCCTGCTGGCCGACTGCGCGCACGGCGTACTACACACTGTTTGTGCTCATCCTGTGCCTCACCTCCAACCAGCTCGACATCGGCATCGTTCCGTACCTCGCCTCGAGCATCAAGGCGGACCTCGCGATCTCCGACACCCTGCTCGGGCTGCTGCTCGGAGCGGCCTTCGGGTTGTTCTACACGCTGGTTGGCTTGCCGATCGCGTATTACGTCGACCGCTTCAGCCGCCGATGGATCCTCGCGATCGGCATCGCCGTATGGAATATCGGGACTGCGCTCTGCGGCATCGCGCAGAACTTCTGGCAGCTCTTCGCGGCACGCTTCCTCGTCGGCGCCGGTGAGGGCGTCAACGGCCCAGCCTCCTACGCCATCGTCGGGGATCTCTTCCCGCGGGAGAAGATACCGCGCGCGATCGCCCTCCTTCAGCTCGGATCGGTGATCGGTCCGGCGGTCGCGCTCGCCTTCAGCGCATGGCTCCTGCACATCTTCCTTGCCATGAAACCCATTCACGTGCCGTTCGGGATCATTCACGGCTGGCAGCTCATCTTCATCCTCATCGGACTGCCGAGCATCGCGATCGCCGCGCTGATTGTCGTCACCGTTCCCGAGCCCGCGCGCCACAGGATCCGTAATCAAATGGCCGAGGTCGGGGACCGGGCTGCGGGAGCGGAGGCCGGCATCATCGCCTGGATCAAGGACTATGCAGTTGCATTCCGCTTCATGAGGCGCCATTGGCAGGTCTACGCGCCGATGTTTGGAAGTCTCCTCGCCGGGGCATTCTCGATCGGCGCCGCTCAATGGATGCCGATCTTCTATGAGCGCACCTTCGGCTGGGCCCCTGCCCGGCTCGCCGCTTTGCAGAGCGGCGTCCAGCTGGTTGCACCGCTCCTCGGATTGACCGCGAGCGTCGTGCTCGCCGAGCGGTTCTCGCGCCGCGGGCGCGAGGACTCCGCCTTTCGCGTATACATCCTTTCGCTGATCGTCGCGGTGCCGGCGCTGTTCTATGTCTTGATGCCCAACGCCTGGATGGCATTCGGCGTCGGAGCACTCGGCTGGTTCTCGATCGGGATGTCCGGAGCCTCGCAAAACGCGGCGCTGCAGATCATCACCCCGGCCGAGCTGCGCGGTAAGGTGACGGCGCTCTACCTGCTCGTCTACAGCATCGTCGGCGTCGCCTTCTCGCCGGTGCTCTACGCGCTCATCGAAGACTTCATCCTGCGCGATGAATCCCAGATCCGCTGGGCGATCTTCTGGCCGCTCGTCCTCCTGCGTCCGCTCGCGCTCCTCATCGCCTGGTTCGGTCTTGGGCCCTACGGGCGCGAAGTCGCGCGCCTGGAGTCGCTCGAGCGCTCGTAGGACGGTGCAGATTCACGAAATGGCTCTCGAAGGGCACGCCCTTCTCTTTGATCGCGAGGAGGACCTTGAGCGAGTTGGCAGCCGGCTCGGCGTGATAGAGCTTCAGCATGGGCGTGCTCCGGGCGTGGTTGGGCATGGAAAGGCTCAGGCGTGGGTGACCTGCAGGATGCTGTGGCGGATCTCCTCGTTGAGTACGAGCTGCGCGTCCTCGGCGACACGCGTGAGCACTTCCCCGAACTCGAGCTTGCCCGTCGAGGAGGTGCCTACGACCCCGCGTTCGCGCAACAGATCGATGAAGTTCTCGAACAGCGAGCGGTCGAAGAACTCGGGCGAGTCGAACCCGTATACGAGGCTCATGCGCTGAGCCATCAGATGGCAGCGCTCCTCGAGCATCGCCTGGGTGAGCGCACCGCTCCCGGCCTTCAGCAATACGGCGATCGTGAGGTAATAGCGCTCGATCGTCTGCAGGCTCGACTGGGCGAGCAGCGACAGCTGCATGGCCTCGGCGGAGGTCGGCGGCGGCCGCCGCCAGGAGTCCCCGTCCGCGCCACGCTCGATCAGCCCGTAGCGCGCGAGCGCTTCGAGCACCGAGTCGATCACCGCGGGGGCTTCGTCCTCGCGGAACGCGAGAAACAGCTCGGAGGCGATGTAAGGATAGATGCGCCCGGCGAGGCGGTGGATGTCCTCGCGCTGCATGACGGCGTTGCCGAGGAACACGCACGCCACGAGCGAGGGGATGGCGACGACATGCAGCACGTTGTTGCGAAAGTAGGCCGCGAGCGCCGCCGACTCGTCGCTCATCTGCACGAGGTCCCCGAGAGGATGCGCGCGCCGGGAGACGACCTGCATCGATTCCCCATAGGCAACGATCTCCGCGCTCGAAAGCGCCGTCACCGTGACGCGCGGCCCGTACGGGCAGTCGCGCAGCAGCGCGAGATGCAAATCCAGGTGGCGCATCAGGTCCGCCTCGGCGAGGATGTGCCGCGGGGAAGCGAGCAGCGCGATCGCGAGCAGATTGATCGGCGTCACGGCGGCCGCCGCATTGATCCTGCGCATGATGGTCGCGGCGAGGTCGGCGACGGCCGCGTTGAACCAGGGAAGCCGCGCCTCATCGACCGGGCGGCTGCGCCACTCGGAGTCGTGACGCTCGAGCACCTGCGCAAGCGAGAAAGGTTCCCCGAGATTGACGTGCACGCGGCCGAACCGCTCGCGCAGCCGGGGCAGTGCGCGCAGCAGCCCGAAGAAGCTCTCCTTCTGTTTCGGCACTCCGGAGAGCTCGCCGATGTAGGTCTCGCCCTCGACGATCCGCTCGTAGCCGAAGTACACCGGAACGAACACGACGGCACGCGCGGGATCGCGCAGGAAGCTGCGCACGGTCATCGACAGCATCCCGGTCTTTGGCTGCAGGAGCCTCCCGGTGCGGCTCCTGCCACCCTCGATGAAGTACTCGATCGGATGGCCGCGCGCCATGATCGCCGCCATGTAGCTCGTGAAGACGACCGCGTAGAGGCTGCTGCGAAAGCTGCGGCGGATGAAGAACGCACCGCCCTTGCGCAACAGCCGCCCGATGAGCGGCAGGTCGAGATTGATGCCTGCCGCGATATGTGGAACCGCAAATCCCTGCCGATAGATCGCGTAGGACAGCAGCAGATAGTCCATGTGGCTGCGATGGCAGGGGACGTACACGATCTCGTTGCCGTCTGCGACCGCCTCGAGCGTTGCCGCGTGCTCGAAATCCACGCCGTCGTACAGACGATTCCACAACCGGCTGAGCAGGTGATCGAGAAAACGCACGAACGCATGCGAGTAGTTGGCCGCGATCTCCTCGGCTATCCGTTGTGCGGCTTTGAGCGCCTGGCGGCGAGTGAGGTTGCGCTCGCGCACTTCCTGCGCGACCGCCGCGCGCACGGCGCGCTTGCGCAGTACTTCGGCGACTATCGTGCGCCGATGCGACAGGTCGGGACCGATCCGCGCGGCTCTCTGCCGGCGATAGCGCGCGCGCAGCGCTCTCAAAACACGGCGATACCGCACGTTCGGAGCCGCGCCATCGCCCACGAGCTTGCGAAGCGAGACTGCCTCGTCGATCTCGATGAGCGTGTTGCGGCCGTTGAAGAGCACCTGGAAGAGCTTGCGCATCCGGCTCGTGAACGCCCAGTCCTCGACGAGCAGCAGCCGGAACCAGGAAGGCTCGCGTTGCGGGGCGCGCCCCCAGTACACGGCGACGGGCACCAGATCGATGTCGAGCTCGGGCCGGCGCCCGATGAGCTCCACCATCTCGGCGAGCGCCGCCGGCGGGCGCGGGTCGATGCGCCCGTCCCACAGCCCGCGCGGCTGGGCGAGATAGAAGTACGAGCGCAAATCGCGGGCCGCCGGCAGCAGCCGCTTGCGCGGCCGCGGCAGCTTCGACCGCACGCACGCGCTCTGCAGGACGGCAAGGTCGGTGACGCTGCGCCGCTCGAGAACGTAGCAGACCGGATTGTCGCGTTTGCCGAGGCGCTGCGCGGCCTCGGGAGGCAGCACGGTGAAGCGCACCCACAGGGCGAGGATCCGTCGCAGCAGCCAGGCCATGCCTCAACCCGGGGCGGGCCGATCGAGCGCTATCAAGAAGTACTCGAACAAATAGCGGATCAGGTCGAGCTCGCCGTGCAACCGGTGGTCGTCATCGAGCAGATGAACCGAGGCGCGGCAGAGCTTCGCGAAACGCACGCTGTCCTCCCACGGGACCACCTCGTCCCGCCAGCCGTGCACGATGGCAGTCGGGCAGTCGAGTGCCCCCTGGCGCAGCTCGGGAATCCCCGGGGTGTAGATCGCGGGCGCGAGCAGGAACACGCCGCGCGCGTGCAGAAGCGATGCCGCCGCGACCGACACGTATCCGCCGAGACTCGAGCCGACGAGCACGAGATCGCCCTCGAGACTCTGGCAGAATTCCATCAAGCGGGCGACGCGGTCCGCGGGAGCGTCGATGCCGCGATAGTCGACCGAGTCCGGCTCGAAGCCCTCGCTGCGAGCGGTATCGGCGAGCGCCGTGATCTTGCGGCCCCAGGGACCGCCTTCCTGGCCGTGAGAAAAGACGACATGGCGGCTCGGCACGATCGGTCTCGGGCGCTCGACTCGGCGCTATCATAGCCGGGATGTCGCGCGGCTGGCGCTTCTCGATCGATCGCGGCGGCACCTTCACCGACGTGGTGGGGATCGCCCCGGACGGCCGGCTGCACGTTCGCAAGGTACTCTCCGCGGCGAGCGGTCGCCCGCGCGATCCGGGCCTCGATGCCGTGCGCGCGATTCTCGAAGAGCATGCGCGCTCTGCCGCGATCGATTCCGTGAGAGTCGGCACCACGGTCGCGACGAACGCGCTGCTCGAGCGGACGGGCGATCCGGTTCTGCTCGTGACGACCGCGGGCTTCGCCGATGCGCTCGAGATCGGCGACCAGAGCCGCCCCGACCTCTTCGCGCTGCAGATCGTGCGGCCGGCGCCGCTACACACTGCGGTGATCGAGGCGAGCGAGCGCCTCGACGCATCCGGCGAGGTACTGATACCGCTCGATCGCGAGGCTCTGCGCGGCAGCTTATCGGCGGCTCGCGCGCTCGGCCTGCGTGCGGTCGCCATCGTTTTCCTGCACGCGTGGCGGCAGCCGCGTCATGAACGCGAGGCCGCAGCTCTCGCACGCGAGATCGGCTTCGAGGAGGTCTCCGTCTCTCATGAGCTCTCACCGCTCGTGCGCTACGGCGCGCGGGGTGGAACCACGGTCCTCGACGCCTATCTCGCCTCGGGCGTGCGCCGTTACGTCGAAAGCCTCGAGAGCGGGCTCGCGGAGCTCGACTCACATGCGCGGCTCGAGCTGATGCAGAGCCACGGCGGTCTCGCCGCGCCTCCTCGATTCCATCCTTCTTCGAGCCTGCTGTCGGGACCCGCTGGCGGCCTCATCGGCGCGCGGGCCGCTGCGACGCGCCTCGGCATCACGCGGCTCGTGACGTTCGACATGGGGGGCACCTCGACCGATGTCGCACTCATCGACGGCGAGCTGCCGCGACGTCACGAGCACTCGATCGCGGGCCTCACGATCCAGGAATCGATGCTCGATGTGCACACGATCGCAGCCGGGGGCGGTTCGATCCTCGTGTTTGCCGATGGCCGCGCGAGCGTGGGTCCGGCGTCGGCCGGCGCGGATCCCGGTCCGGCGTGTTACGGGCGAGGCGGGCCGCTCACGCTTACCGACGTCCAGGTGCTGCTCGGGCGGCTGCGGCCCGACACGCTGCCGAAGCTGTTCGGCCCCGACGGGACCCGCGCCATCGACTGTGCGGTCATCGAGCAGCGCTTCCGCGCCCTAGCCGCCGACGCGCAGGCCGCTGCGCCGGCCGACTCGCGAGCAGCGCCAGGAGCGGGACCCGAGCATCTCGCCAAGTCCTACCTCACGGTGGCCATTGCGGCGATGGCGAACGCAATCCGCCGCGTCTCCGGGCGAGAAGGTCTCGATCCGGCGGAGCTCACCCTCTTCGCCTTCGGGGGTGCCGCGGGACAGCATGCGTGCGGCGTTGCGCGCGCAGCGGGGATGCGACGCATTCTGACGCACCCACTCGCCAGTGTTCTCTCCGCCTACGGCATCGCCATCGCGGACCGCTCGACGCTGCTGCGCGCGAGCCTCAGGCAGCGCCTGGACCATGCAGGACTCGCCGCCGCCGTCGAGCGGCTCTCGGCGCTCGAAGCGCGTGCGCGCATCGAGATGGCGGACGCCGGTGCGCTCGAGAGCGACGTGGCGGCCGAGAGCGCCATCGTGCGGCAGCTCGAGTTGAGAGCGGGCGATAGCGAGACTCCGCTCGCAGTGCCGCTCGATTCACTGGCCGCCGTCGAGCGCGAATTCCGCGCGACGTTTCGGCGACGCTTCGGCTTCGATCCGACCGGGCTCGAGGTACTGATCGAGGCAGTGGGCCTCGAGATGCGAGCCTTCGGCCTCGAAGCGCGCGAGCTGCAGGCGCCGGAGGAGGACGCATCGACCGCTCTGCCGCGCACGGGCCGGGTGTGGTTCGACGGCTGGCGCGAGGTGCCGATCCTCGCAAGCGCGGGGCTGCGCACCGCGATTGCGGGTCCGGCACTGATCGTCGCTCCGCACTCGACGCTCGTGGTCGAGCCGGGATGGACGGCGCGGCCGATGGCGAACGGGGAGATTCTGCTCGAGTTTGAAGAAGCCGTTCGACGCGAGGTCGCGGGAGGTGCCGAGCCGGTTGCGCAAGCTCGCGCCAGCCTCGCCCCGCCCATGGGCGCACTCATCGAGCCCTCGCGCATCGAGATCTTCAACAATCTCTTCATGCACGTCGCCGAGCAAATGGGCGAAGTACTGCGTCAGACGGCGCAATCGACGAACATCAAGGAGAGGCTCGACTACTCGTGCGCGGTATTCGATGCCGCAGGCGGCCTGGTCGCCAACGCGCCGCACATGCCCGTGCATCTCGGCTCCATGGGCGCGAGCGTACGTGCCGTTCTCGCCGCGCACGGCGGCCGAATGCGCCGCGGCGACGCCTGGCTCCTCAACAGTCCCTATCACGGCGGCACGCACCTGCCGGACATGACTGTCGTGACTCCGGTATTCGCGGGACATGATGCGGAAGCATCCAGCGCAACCGCGGCGCCGGATTTCTTCGTGGCCTCGCGTGCGCATCATGCAGACATAGGCGGTGCAGCACCCGGCTCGATGCCGGCGTTCAGCCGCCGCATCGAGGAGGAAGGCGCTCTGTTCGAGGACTTCCAACTTGTAGAGCGCGGTCGCCTTCGCGCGGCCGAGCTCGAAGCCCACCTGCTCGCGCCTGCCTACCCCGCACGCAATCCGCGGCAGAACCTCGCCGATCTGCGAGCGCAGCTCGCCGCGAACGCTCGCGGAGTGATCGAGCTCGAGCGCGCCTTGCGCGAGCACGGTCTCGAAGCCTTGCACGTCGGCATGCACGCCGTGCAGGAGAATGCCGCGGAGTGCGTGCGCCGCGCGATCGAGCGGCTGCGGCCGGGGGAGTTCCGCTGCGAAATGGACGGCGGCCAAGTCATCGCCGTTCGCATAGATATCGATCGCACCCTCGGCCGTGCGCGAATCGACTTCAGCGGGACCTCGCCGCAGGGCGCGCACAACTTCAATGCGCCGCGCGCGGTCTCTATCGCGGCCGTACTGTACGTTTTTCGTACGCTCGTCGATCGACCGATACCGCTCAACGAGGGCTGCATTGCCCCACTCGACATCGTGATCCCGCCCGGCTCGATGCTCGATCCGCTCCCTCCCGCGGCCGTGGCGGCAGGAAACGTGGAGACTTCGCAATGCATCGTCGATGCCCTCTACGGCGCCCTCGGCGCGCTCGCCGCATCGCAAGGCACGATGAACAATCTCACCTTCGGCGACGAGCGGCTGCAGTACTACGAGACGATCGCCGGAGGGTCCGGCGCCGGCCCCGACTTCGATGGTGCGAGCGCAGTGCAGACCCACATGACGAATTCGCGCCTGACCGACCCCGAGACTTTGGAGGCACGCTTCCCGGTACTCGTGCGGGAGTTCCGCATCCGGCGTGGCTCGGGCGGGCCGGGCCGCCATCGCGGGGGCGACGGGGCGGTGCGGCGCCTCGAGTTCCGCGCGCGGCTCGCCGGTGCGCTGCTCGCGAACCGACGGCGCGTGCCGCCGTTCGGACTGGCCGGCGGGCGCGACGGTGCCGCAGGCGCGGCGCGCCTCATCCGCGCCTCAGGGGAGGTCGAGACGCTTCCCGCAACCGCGAGCTTCCGGCTGGAGCCAGGCGATCAGCTCGAGATCCTCACGCCGGGGGGCGGTGGCTGGGGCCGAGAGCAGAGATAGCGGCCTCTATTTCCGAGTCGACGCGCTGCTGCGAAGTCGCGAGGCGGTTGACGGCGACGGTGCGCGCGCGGCTCGTGCCATCCCGATAGGTGATGAGCCACGCGTGGAAATCCGCCGGTCTGACCAGCGCGATTCCGAAGAGCAGATTGACCTCGCCCCCGGCGACCGTTTCGCGCCGGTTGACCCGCTCGTCGCAAATGACGAAGTAGCTGTCTTTCGGCTCGCCGCCCGCGAACGCCCCTTCTCTGTCGAGCTCGCCGAGGAACTGCTGCACCTGTGCCTGAGCGCGGTGCCAGCTTCGAGGCTCGTTCGGTGCGGCAAGCAGCCAGCGCGCGCTGCGCTCGATGCTCCGCACGATGAAGAGCGCAAGCCGCCGGGCGGGAAGCGGACGCAGGTCGGCGCCCGATGCATCGCCAGCGAGAGTGCACGGCGTAAGGCGTGCGCGTCCGCTCGAGCGGACGGACTGCAGGGTATTGATGCCGGATTGCGCGAGCCGCTCGCGCTCCGGATCGCTGACGGTCGTTGCAAGTTTGAATGTCGACCGCAGGATCGGCTCCTCGCCCTCGGCAGGTGCCCAGAGGGGCAACTGCTCGTCGCCCCGTGCGAGCAGGCCCGCGGCCGCCGCGGCCGATCCGAAGAGCTCGGTGCGGTTGCGCACCCGGTCGAGAGCGATGAGGCGCGGGAAGAACATCGCGGCGCTTGCGCTGCGGAACGGCCAAGAGCGGAACGCTGCGAGCGCCGCCTGCGGCGTGCTCCAGTCGGCCGGCGGATCGATCAGCAGCAGCGCGTGCCGGTCGCGGCAGAAACGCGCGGCGACGAGCAGTGTCGCGAGGCCCACGTCCCGCTCGCGGCTCAGGGGCGGAATGCAGAGCAGATCGAAGCCTTGCTCGGCGGCCAGCGCGTGCAGCCCGGTGCGGCTTGCGGCAGAGCCGATGACGTCGTAGTCGGTGAGCGGTGCGCCGTCGTCCCCATCGTTGCGCGAGCTCACGTAGCGAACGGCGGGGCCGCTCGGCCCGCCCGCCGTTCTCTCGGGACGAATCGCGGGCGGCGCGCCCTGCAGTCGGGCTAGAGTAGATTCGAGGAGCAAATCTCCGATGAATCGAGCCGAGCCCGGCTCGATCGACACGCGCCGGAAGATCTCCTGGTCCTCGATCTGCTCGGTGCCGGGCAAGCGGACACGCTGGACGACCAGATTGAAGCGATCGCGCTCGGACTCGCCGAGACCATCGTAATCGACGGAGGCACGCAGATACTCGCGCGAGCCCGGATTGACGCCGCAGAGCGTGAGCTCGTCCCGCTCGGCAGGCAGCGTGAGCGTCGGCGGTCGCGCGCCGTTTGCGACGCGGGTAACGATCGCCTGACGGCCGCCGTTCTCGAAATACTGCTCGATCGCGTACGAGAGCGTCGAGGGTTGCCACAGCCCGCCGAAGGTCTGCTGGAATGCGCCGAAGCTCGCTACTCGGACGGGTCGATCGACGGGGCCCTTGAGAGTGCGTCCGACGAAAGCAGTCACGCCGGTGGGCGAGCGCTCGATCGCGGGCTCGGGCTCGGGCTCTGGGCGAGCGCCGCCGCTCGACGGCGAGTCGAACGCACGGTGCTCCGCCAAATTTGATCCCCCGGTTCCAATCGCCGCGCTTGTCGCCGGAGGGAGACTATCAGAAGAGCGAAGGCGAGTGCAGGGAAGCGTCGTGTCAGGGCGGTGTCGTGTGAAACGCCGCGTGCGTATCGGGCGCTCCGGCCTGCTCGGCGTCCGAGGTTTGTTTCGCAGTAACCGGCGATTTTCCGTCCGGCGTCATCTGGTCAGCCGGCAGGTCCGTCTTGCCGTCCCAGTTCGAGCCGTCCGGCAGCGCGTTGCGCACCTCGAGCGCACTTGCGAGCACCTCGTCGACCGAGTCTGTCGAGGCGCTCTCGGCGTCCTGCGGCTCGGAGACGGGCACCGGGACGCCGCGGGGTGTGCGAGCGAGCTGCATGACGAGCTCGCCGTCGATGCGCAGATGACGTCGCGCGAGCTCCCGCTCGAGGCGCGGGCCGAGCGCCTTCGCGAGGAAGCGACGTATCTCGCGCTTCGTGGCCGCGTCCGCATCGGCGCCGCTCGCTGCGGTGTGCGCTGTGCTGCTCGCTTCAGTGTGCGGCGCGCCGGTTGCCGGTCGAGTCGTCCTGGGCGCCTCGTCCTGCTCGATCTTCTTCCAGCGCGGATCGTCCTCGAGCGAGCCGAATGCCTGCATGTAGAGCCTGCCGTCGTGCCAGCCGAACACGTAGGGCTCGTTCACGACGCGCACCGGCGTGCCGAGCGGAACCTTCTCGAAGAGCGCGTCGATGTCCTCCGGGAACAGGTGGATGCACCCGTGGCTCACGCGCAGTCCGACTCCCGCCGGCTTGTTGGTGCCATGGATGAGATAGCCGGGCCAGGCGAGATAGAAGGCGCGATCGCCGAGTGGATTGTCCGGACCCGGACCGATGGCCGCAGGCAGCTGATCGCCCTCTTCGCGATGCTCCCTGATGATCGACGGCGGCGGCCGCCACGTCGGATTCTTTTCGCGCCGCACGATTTTGGTGACACCGACGGGTGTGCGCCAGCCGACCCGCCCGATGCCGATCGGATGGGTGTACACGAGCTGCGGCTCGCCTTTCTTGTGCGGCGGGAAGTAATAGAGCCGCATCGCGGCAATGTTGATGACGATGCCGCTGTGCGGCACAGCGGGCAGTACGAACTCGGTCGGCAGCACGACTTTGTGACCCGCACCGGGCACCCACATGTCGACGCCCGGATTGGCGCGCGAGATCTCCTCGTAACCCAGATCGAATAGGCGGGCGATATCGACGAGCGTGTCGTCCTTCGTCGTGTGCGTCACCTCCAGCTGCCCGATGAGGTCGTCCTTCGGATCGAGCTCGAATTTGAACGTCGCGACGGGCGCCGAGCCCATCGCGGACGGCGGAGGTGGCGGCGGAGCCGGAGGCGCCGGCTGCGCATGCCGCTGATGCATCGACCAGGGCGGCCCGAGGAGAGAGCAGCCTGCGAAGATTGCGGAGAGCAGCGCGGCGCAGACGGGCGCTGCGGCGCGTATAGGCGAGCGGCGATCTGCCATGACGCGGCGATTATGACATCCGCGACCGCGGACTTCACCGCTCCGCCACTGTCGGCGATCGGCAACAAGCGCGCGCGAACGCTCTTGCGAGGGCAGACGGCCTGTCGCTTGGGCTAAGGTTTGGGGAAAGAAAATGCCCCAGGCCTTTTGGGCCTGGGGCGAGAATGCGGACTTTCGATGAAGGGAAGGAAGTCCGCTAGGGGATCCGCTTCGTCAGTGCAGTCTGGCCCAATGCAATATTCGAATGTCCTCGCTCGCCACATCGAAGCTCTGCGCGAGCAGCGTCCGCAGCTCCCGGGTGCCCATGCGCCCCTCGACGAGCGGTATCTTCAGCTCCACGACGCCGCTCCACTCGCTGCCCGGATGCCTCGCGCGCTGCGCGGGAGGAGAGGTTGCAGTGACGAAGTGGGTGTAGTACTTGGCGGCCATGAAGGAAGCGTAGTCGGCGGACCAAAGAGTGGCCGTGAAACGCTCCACAGAACCCCTGCAATAAGTCCCTGCCACGCAGGCCTTCAAATGGGTTTGGACATAACGCAGCCGGTCGGGTGATGGGACGATTCAGACCGCCGCAGCAACCCGGCTCTCAATACATCACGCCCGAGGGCGCACGGCGGCTGCGCGCCGAGCTCGACGAGCTCTGGCGCGTCGAGCGGCCCCGGGTGACCCAGGCCGTCGCCGAGGCGGCCGCACAGGGTGACCGCTCTGAGAACGCGGAGTACACCTACGGCAAACGCCGGCTGCGGGAGATCGATCGGCGGGTGCGCTTCCTACGCAAGCGGCTCGAAGGCATGGTCATCGTCGAGCGGCCCCCCTCCGACCTCTCACGCGTGTACTTCGGCGCGTGGGTCACGCTCGAGAGCGAAGCGGGGATCACCGCGTGCCATCGCATCGTCGGACCCGACGAGATCGACGCCGCGCGCGAGCACATCAGCATGGACTCGCCTCTCGGACGTGCGCTGCTCCGCAAGGGCATCGACGATGAGGTGACGGTGGAGCTGCCGGACGGCTCGCGCACCTTCACGATCGTGTCGATCGCGTACGAGCCCCCTACCAGATGACGCGCACGTTGCGGAACTGCCAGGGATCGCTCGGGTCGATGTCTTCGGGAAACAGCCGCTCACGCTCGTGCAGCGGCGTCCAATCCGTGTAGCGCCCGACGACGGGGCCGAGATAGGGAGTGCAGATCTCGAGGCTGCGACGGAAGTCTATCTCCTCCGGCTCGACGATCCCGCAGTTGGGATTCTCCATGGCCCAGACCATCCCGGCGAGGCACGCGACGGTCACCTGAAGGCTCGTCGCGTTGTTGTGCGGAACGAGGCGCCGTGCCTCCTCGATCGAGAGCTGCGAGCCATACCAGTACGCATTGCGCCGATGACCGGCGATGAGCACGCCGAGCTCATCGATGCCGCTCACGATATCCTCCATCAGAATGCGCTGGCGCTCCTGCTGGATGAAATTGTGTCCCGCAAGCTCATGCAGCGAAACGATCGCGGCATCGCAGGGATGGTAGGCGTAGTGGACGGTCGGCCGGTACGTGACCTGCGCGCCATCCCGCAGCGTCAAATAATCCGCGATGGAGATCGACTCCCCGTGCGTGATGCAGAAGCCGTGGAAGCGGCCGGCGAGCGGCGTCCAGGTGCGCACGCGCGTCGCGGCTCCGGGCTGCGTGAGATAGATTGCGCATTGCGAGCCCGCGTCGTGGCGCTTGCCGTCCCGCGGGAAATTGCGCTCGTGCGTGCCCCAGCCGAGCTCTGCGGGCTGCGAGCCCTCGCTGACGAAACCCTCGACCGACCAGGTATTGACGAACTCGCCCTGCTTCTTCGGTACGTTCGAGACCTGGGTGTCGCGCTCGGCGATGTGGATCACTTTCACGCCCAGACGGCGCGCGAGCTCCCCCCAATCCGCCCGACTCGAGGGGCTGCCCGCCTCGACCCCGATATCGGCGGCAAGGTTGAGCAGAGCCTGCTTGACGAAATGCGAAACGAGGCCGGGATTCGCCCCGTGCGTGAGCACCGCGGTCGGCGCGCGGGCGTTGCCCGGTTTGAGGGCGAGCGCCTCCTCGCGCAGCGCGTAGTTCGTGCGCCGCCCGGCAGGGACCGTCGGATCGGTATAGCCGCCCGGCCAGGGCTCGATGCACGTGTCGAGATACATCGCGCCCTTCTCCCAGCAGAAGCGGATGAGCGCGATGCTCGAGACTTCCACCGAGACATTGAGAACGAAGTCGCCGCGTCCGACGAGCGGAGAGAGCACGCGCCGATGGTTCTCGCGCGTCAGCGGCTCCTTCACGAAACGGATGCCGTACTGCTCGGCCTCCGCCTTGCCCGCATCGTGAGCGGTGACGATCGTCAGCCGGTCCGGTGAGATGCCGATGTGACGCAGGATGAGCGGCAGGACGCCCTGTCCAATGCTGCCGAAACCGATGAGGACGATGCGTCCGGGAAAATCGATGTGGGTCTTGTCGTTCGCCATGATGGATGAGTCGTAACAGATTCGAGCCAGTCGCCGCAACGAGCCGGCGATCATGGCCCGGCGAAGCCCTCAACGCCAGTGCGGAGGGTACGTGCGATCGTAACCCGGGAGCTGCTCGATGCGTGCGATCCACCGCTCGAGGGCGGGATAGTTGGCCGAGAGCGGCAGGAAGCGCGCGGAGAGCTCGCGCGCCTCGGGCTTGGCGAGCGCGCGCAGCAGCAGCTGCAGGGACGGGAAGATGACGATGTCGGCCGCAGAGAAGCTCTCGCCGACGACCCAGTCGGACCGCGCGAGGCGCGCCTCGATCGAGCGCGCTTCGCTCGCGACCACGTGCATCGAGCTCGCGAGCTCCTCTGGGCGGATGCTCGACTGCGCCGTGAAGAACGCGCGGACGAGCTTCATCACCGGCTCCTCAACGTACGATTGAAACTCGCAGATCACGCGCATGATCACGCCCGACTCCTCGGCGGTGCGACCGAAGAGCGGCGGCTCGGGGTACTTCAGATCGAGGTAGTAGAGGATCGCGAGCGACTCGAACACGACGTAGTCGCCGTCCTGCAGTATCGGGACTCGGCCGCGGAAATTGAGCGCGAGGATCTGGGGCGACTTGTGTTCCTGCTTTGAGAACTGCAGCACATGGCTCATGTACGGCAGGCGCTTGTGCTCGAGCGCGAGCAGCACCCGCCAGGAATACGGGCTACCGCTGCCCCAGTAGACGTCGATCGCCATATACTTCGTTCGGATTGGCCGCTTGCGTGATTGTATATGCCCGACGTGCTCTTCTCGACGCTGATCGAGCCCGGCGAGCTCGCAGCACTCCTCGATGCACGCGGCATGAGCCCCTCATCGGGCGCAGCGCTCGCGATCGTCGATTGCCGTCATGACCTCGCGCATCCGGAGTGGGGCGCGCAGGCCTATGCGGCGGGGCACATCCCGGGTGCCTCGTTCGCGCATCTCGATCGCGATCTTTCCGACCCTGTGCGACCCGGAAGCGGGCGGCACCCGCTGCCCGATCCCGAGCGGCTCTCGGCAACTTTCGGAGCCTGGGGAATCGATCGGAGCGTGCAGGTCGTTGCCTACGATCAGGGCTCCGGTGCGATCGCAGCGCGTCTCTGGTGGTTGCTGCGCTTCCTCGGACACGAACGGGTCGCCGTGCTCGATGGCGGCTTTGCCGCCTGGGAGGCTGCGCGGCTTCGCATATCCGCCGAGAAGGAGCGGCACGTTGCGCGCCGCTTCGAAGGCGCGCCGCACCCGGCATGGGTTGCAACGGCGCACGACGTCGCGCGCGGCCTCGAGCGCGGCGACATCGTGCTCGTCGATGCGCGTGCGGCGGATCGGTTCGCTGGACACAACGAGACGCTCGACCCGGTGGCGGGTCACATCCCCGGCGCGCGCAATCATCCGTACTCCCGCAACCTCGGTGCCGACGGCCGGTTTCTTCCCCCGCACGAGCTCGGCAGACTCTGGCGCGAGACACTCGGCGGCGCATCGCCGCAGCGCGTCGTCTCGATGTGCGGCTCCGGCGTGACCGCCTGTCACAATCTTCTCGCGCTGGAGCGTGCCGGGCTCGCCGGTGCGCGTCTCTATGCTGGATCGTGGAGCGAGTGGTGCCGCGATCCGACGCGGCCCGTGGCGCGGCCGTGATCGGATCAAGAGTGACACGCTCAATTTTTTGTTATCTTGCGGGCCGATGGCCGCAGACCCGAAGAGCGCCCTGACCGGCGCGGATCGCAAGTTCAATCCGGCGCAGCCCTGGAGTGTCGAGGACTCGCTCGATCTGTACCAGGTCGGAGCCTGGGGCAAGGGGTACTTCTCGATCAACGCTGCCGGCCACGTCGTCGTTCGGCCCGACACCCAGCCGGTCCGCGAAATCGATCTGTTCGAGGTCGTCGAAGGGCTGAAGGCGCGCGACCTCGCAACGCCCGTCGTCGTGCGCTTCTCCGATATCCTCGCTCACCGGCTGCGCTCACTGCACGCCGCATTCGCCCAGGCGATCGCCGAGAACGACTACCGCAACCGCTATGCGGCGGTGTATCCGATCAAGGTCAACCAGCAGCGGCTCGTCGTCGAGGAAGTCTACCGCTACGGCAGCGAGTTCGGCTTCGGGCTCGAGGTCGGCTCCAAGCCCGAGCTGCTCGCGGTGATGGCGATGACCGAGAACGCTCCGGACCGACTCATCGTATGCAACGGCTTCAAGGACGACAGCTACATCGAGGCGGTGACGCTCGCGACCAAGCTCGGCCGCACGATCATTCCGGTCGTCGAGAACTACGACGAGCTCGGCCTGATTCTCAAACACGCCGAGGCCTACGGGGTACGGCCTCGCATCGGCGTGCGCGTGAAGCTCTCGAGCGAGGGCTCGGGACGCTGGCGCGAGTCCACCGGGGAGAAGTCGAAGTTCGGCCTGTTCATCACCGAGATCCTCGAGCTCTTCAACGTGCTCAAGGCGCGCGACATGCTCGATTGTCTGCAGCTCGTCCACTGCCACCCGGGCAGCCAGCTGCAGGACATCCGGCGCGTGAAGGACGCCGTAAACGAGCTCGCTCACGTCTATGCGGAGTTGAAGCTCATGGGCGCGGGGCTTCAGTACATCGACGTGGGCGGCGGCCTCGGCGTCGACTACGACGGGACCGGTACGAATTTCTCCTCGTCGATGAACTACACGCTCAACGAATACGCGAACGACGTGGTCTACCGCATCGCGAGTGTGTGCAATGCCCGCGATGTTCCCCACCCGATGATCGTGAGCGAGTCCGGCCGCGCGATCGCCGCATATCACAGCGTGCTCATCTTCGATGCGCTCGGCTCCTCCGCGCTCGATAAATTCCGCGTGACGGGCCGGGTCGCCGAGGATTACGCGGGCGCGGAGGAGCTGCCCCAGCCCGTCGAGGACCTGTTCGAGGCGTACCGCACCGTGAGCGAACGGCGTCTCGTCGAGTGCTACCACGATGCCCTGACCGCGCGCGAGCAGGCCTTGCAGATGTTCACGCTCGGGCTTCTCTCGCTCGAGTTCCGCGGCCTCGCGGAGCGGCTCTACTGGGCGACCTGCGCGAAAATTCGGGACTGTTGCCGACGGCTCGACCGTATTCCGGAGGAGCTCGAGAATCTGGAGTCGATCCTCTCGGACACCTACTTCTGCAACGTCTCGGTCTTTCAGTCGCTGCCCGACAGCTGGGCGATCGATCAGCTCTTCCCGATCATGCCGATTCACCGGCTGGACGAGCGGCCCACCCGCACCGGAGTGCTCGCGGACATCACGTGCGATTCGGACGGCAACATCGACCGGTTCGTCAGCCAGCACGACGTGAAACGCTCGCTCGAGCTGCACGAGCTAAGACCCGGAGAGGAGTACTACCTCGCTGCCTTCCTCGTCGGGGCCTACCAGGAGACCCTCGGCGATCTGCACAACCTCTTCGGCGATACGCACGTGGTGCACATCCGCTTGCTCGAGGAGGGCGGCTGGTGGATCGAGGAGATCGTGAAGGGAGACACGGCCAACCGGGTGCTCGAGTACATGGAGTACGACGTAGCCGAGCTATACCCGGCTCTGGCTCGCGACTGCGAACGGGCGATTCGCGACGGGCGGATGACCGTCGCCGAGAGCCAGG
This sequence comes from Steroidobacteraceae bacterium, assembly GCA_035606175.1. Taxonomy (GTDB): domain Bacteria; phylum Pseudomonadota; class Gammaproteobacteria; order Steroidobacterales; family Steroidobacteraceae; genus JASHUC01. The sequence continues at coordinate 40,528 of DATNFW010000048.1, forward strand.
CTCTCAAGCGCTTCTACGAAGGCGAGCTGAACGGCTACGCGTATCTCGAGCCCGCCGGCAGCTGATGCCGGTCACGATCCGGTCCTCGTGAGTACGAGCCCCGCCAGCAACAGAAAGATTGCAGCGGCGACCGCGCGGATGAGCTTCAAAGGCAAGCGGTGCGCCGCGACCTCTCCGATGAGGATCGCGAGGGCGTCCATGGCCAGCATGCCGAGCACGCTCCCGGCGACGACCGGAACGAGCGTCTGATAGCGCGCGGCAAGGGTCGCCGTCGTGATCTGTGTCTTGTCGCCCATCTCGGCCAAGAAGAATGCAACGACCGTCGTGCCGAAGACGCCGAACCGAGGGCGCACCGGCTCTTCGCGCTCCTCGTAGCGGTCGGGAATCAGGGTCCAAACGGCCATTGCGAGGAAGGCGGCCGCGACGATGAGCCGCAGGATCGAGGGCCGCACCTCGCTCGCGACCCAGGCCCCCAACGCCCCTGCCATCAGGTGATTGACGATCGTCGCGCATAGGATGCCGAGCAGGATGGGGGCGGGTTTACGGAACCGGACGGCGAGCACCAGGGCAAGGAGCTGGGTTTTGTCGCCGAGCTCGGCGAGGGCGACGACGGCGGCGGAGACGAGGAAAGGGTGCACCGCAGCGATTGTGCCGCATCCGTTGCTTCCCGCCGAGGCCGGGAGTAGCATCTTCGCGGCGTTCGTTTCCGCACCGTCAGTGGTCTTTTGTGTGTGTGTGTTGAAGTTCCTTCCTCCCCGGCACCCAACACTGCCGGTGCACGAACGCAGGTGCAGGCCGCCGGCCCCAAGCGCCCGCATTGACTGAAACTGCCGATCGTGTGCCTTGAAGCCTTGCCTGTCTCGAGTTACGACCACGCGGTACATGCGACCGACTCGTGCGGTTCGCCGCTGTCCGCATTCAGCGAGATGATTGGATGACGACGATCTATGTGGGGAACCTCCCCTTCAACGCCACCGAGCAGGACGTCCGCTCCCTCTTCGAGCGTCACGGCAAGGTGGAGTCGGTCAAACTCATCAATGATCGCGAAACCGGCAAGCCACGCGGCTTCGGTTTCGTCGACATGCCGCAGAACGAAGCTCAGGGCGCCATCCAGGCTCTGAACGGTCATCAGTTGAGCGGCCGACCGCTACGCGTCAACGAGGCTCAGGAACGCCCGCAGCGCCCTCGCCAGGGCAGCGGTCCGTTCCGCCGTTAACCGTCCCCTCCTCTTTAGACCTGTCACCTTGGGTCACGGCAAAAGCCCCGCCTTGTGCGGGGCTTTTTCCTGCCCGAGAGGAGCTTTCAATGCGGGCGAATCGCAACCCTCGCCTCCCGCGGGCCGCGTTGCTCGCGTCGATCGTCCTGATCGTCGCAGGCTGTGCATCGAGCTGCAGCACACCGAGTGGCTCACCCACGACCGGCGCACCGCGGGCAGGCAGCGGACCGCAGTCCGCGGGCAGCCGAGTGGGCGGCCGGAGTGTGGCGGCTCAGGCACCCGACCCGGCCGAGCAGGCGACGGCCGCAGAGCTCGATCGCATACTGGGCGGTGACCAGCGCTCCCCGGAGCATCGCGCTCGCGATGTGTATCGGCATCCGAAGGAGACGCTGCTCTTCTTCGGTATCAGGCCCGACATGCGGGTCGTCGAGGTCTGGCCGGATGCCGGCTGGTATACCGAGATCATCGCCCCGCTCGTGCACGCTCGCGGCAAGTACTACGCGGCGCTCGAGCCGGCGGACCCACGAAGCACATATGTCAGCAGGCGCCAGCAGGCATTCCGCGACAAGCTCGCGGCTCGCCCGGACCTCTATGGCGGAACGGAACTGACCGCACTCGGTCGGGGCAGTGGCGGAGATATCGCCCCTCCGGGCTCGCTCGACATGGTCCTCACGTTCCGCAATCTCCACGACTGGATGAGCGGTGAGTGGGCTCCCGAGGCTCTGGCGGCGATGTACCGCGCATTGCGACCCGGCGGCGTTCTCGGTGTGACGGATCACCGCGGCAACCCGGGCTTGCCGCAGGACCCGCGAGCCCGCAACGGATACGTGAATGAGGACTACGCGATCCGCCTGATCGAGGCGGCAGGATTCAAGCTCGTCGCCAGATCGGAGATCAACGCGAATCCGAAGGACACCAAAGATTATCCGCAGGGTGTGTGGACGCTTCCCCCGACCTACCGGCTCGGCACAAGCGACCGCGACAAGTACGCGGCGATCGGCGAGAGCGATCGCTTCACGCTCAAGTTCATCAAGCCGAAACCTTAGCGGGTGCGCCGCGTCTCACCACATCTCCTTGAGCTTCGCTCCCACATCGAGGGTCGCATCCTCCCCCGCCTTGAGAGTCGCCTCCGCGAGCTGTGTGCCGCGGATGGTCTCGGCATCGAACGCCTTCAATACCTTATCCGTCATGAAACGGCTGCGGCCGCCGTAGACGTGCGCATCGGACTGGCGCGACTGGCTCGTGACCTGGAAACGCAGCGGCGCCATCAGAATGAGATCGTTCTGCGCGCGCGTCATGGCGACATAGAGCAGCCGCCGTTCCTCCTCGATCAGCTCCGCTCTGCCGGTTGCAAACTCCGACGGAAAGCTGCCGTCCACGACGTTGAGGAGGTACACGGTGTCCCACTCCATGCCTTTGGCGGAGTGGATGGTCGAGAGCACCAGGTAATCCTCGTCGAGCACCGGCTGGCCGGCGAGATCGCTCGTTGCATCGGGCGGATCGAGCGTGAGCTCCGTGATGAAACGCTCGCGCGAGACGTACTGTCCCGAGAGCAGCTCGAGCTGATCGAGATCGCCGACGCGCGTGTGGAACTGCTCGTAGATCCTCTCGAGATGCGGCCGATACCACTCGCGCGCGAGATGCACCTGTCCGGGCCACTGGCGCTCGGGATTGGCGAGCTCGAGCATCAGCGCCGTGAGCTTGCGCCAGTCGACCGCGCTCGGTTGGGGAGGCTCGAAGCTCTTCAGCGCCTCGAAGGAATGATTCTGTGCCTCGAGATGCTCCAGGGCGCGGCGCGCATGCGCCGGCCCCATTCCCGGCAGCAGCTGGATGACGCGGAATGCGGCGACCGCGTTTCGCGGGTTGTCCGCCCAGCGCAGGATCCCGAGAAGGTCCTTCACGTGCGCCGCTTCGAGGAATTTGAGTCCGCCGTATTTGACGAACGGAATCTTGCGCTTCGAGAGCTCGATCTCGAGGACATCGCTGTGGCTCGCGCTTCGGAAAAGCACCGCCTGACGCTTGAGCGGTACGTTTGCCTCGCGCCGCTTCAGCACCTCGGCGCACACGAACTCCGCCTGCGCCTGCAGATCGTCGACCGTGACGAGCTTGGGACGCGAGCCGGTGCCGCGTGCCGAGAGCAGATGCTTGCGGTGCTGGCGCGGTGCCTCGGCCATGAGCGCGTTCGCGGCATCGAGCACTTGCTGGGTCGAGCGGTAATTCTGCGCGAGCGTGATCACCTCGGCGCGCGGCTCGAAACGGTTGGGAAACCCGAGGATGTTGTCGACGGCCGCCGCACGGAACGAATAGATTGCCTGACCGTCGTCGCCGACGACCGCGAGTCCCGTGCCGTCGGGTTTGAGCGCATGGAGAATGTCGGCCTGCAGGCGGTTCGTGTCCTGGTACTCATCGACGAGGACGTGATCGAAGTGCTCGCCGACGTGATGCGCGAGCTTCGGCTCGCCCATCATCAGGTGCCAGTAGAGCAGCAGATCGTCGAAATCGAGGATCGCGAGGCGCTGCTTGCGCTCGACGTACGCCCGGTAGAGCTTGGTGAGATCGCCTTCCCAGGGGGCGCACCAGGGATACTGCAGCTCCAGAGTCTCCTTGAGCGGCTTCTGCGTGTTCACGCGATACGAGTAGATCGCGAGACAGGTATCCTTGCGCGGGAAGCGCTCGCCCTTCGCCGCGAGCCCGAGCTCCTGGCGTACCGTGTCCATGAGATCGACCGCATCGCCGCGATCGATGACGGTGAACTGGGGATCGAGCTTCAGATGACGGGCGTAGTGGCGCAACAGCCGGTTCGCCATCGCGTGGAACGTGCCCGCCCAGGAGAGCCGCTGCGCGACGCTCTGGCTCACACCGCCGAGCGGCTCGTTCAGCGCCTTCTTGACGATGTCGCGTGCACGGCGGCGCATCTCGAGCGCGGCCCGGCGCGTGAATGTCAAAAGCAGTATCCGCGCAGGATCGACCCCATGCATCACCAGGTGCGCGACACGGTGTGCGAGCGTGTCGGTCTTGCCCGTGCCCGCGCCCGCGATGATGAGCAGCGGTCCCGCCTTAAAACCTTTGTCCGGCAGCGGCTCGCCATAGGAAACGGCCTTGCGCTGCGCCGAGTTCAGCTTCTCGAGATGGGCAAGATGTGATGCAGTCGACATGCCGGCCAACTATACAGTCGCCGCGCGGCGTGCACCTATGAAATGGGTCTATCCGGGATGGGATGCCCGTGGGGCAGGACTCATCTTTCGATAAAGGCGCGACGAGCGCCGCACGGATTCAACGGGCCCGAACGCGCGCTCCGCCTGCGATCCACCATCGATCCAGACGCTCGAGGAGCTGGGGCCACTCGGGTGCTTCCGTGCCGGTGAACAGAAACCGCTCGCCGGGAAAATTCAGGTATCCGGTCGGGCGGCTCGCGCTCTGAGCCTGCTCGGCGTCGCGATGCCCCGCGTGACGATTCGCATCCGAAGCACGCGCGCGGAGACGCCGAATTCTTTCCGGTTCCTCGGAGAGACACAGCACCTGCGCGCATTTCGCCGTTCGCGACAGCGCGCGAGCGGCGGGGGCGTGCTCGGCCGGCCGGAAGTTGCCCTCGAGCACCAGGCTCGCGCCCGCGGCAACGAGCTCGCGCGCGAGCGCAAACAGAATCGCGAAGCTCGCATCGCTCAGGCGCCGTGCAGCGCTGGCATCGGTCGCGCCGAGTACATCGAGCAGGGGCTCCTTGATCAGGTCCTTGCCGAGGAACGGCACGGACCAGCGGCGCGCGAGCAGCATCGCGAGCGTCGTCTTCCCAGCCGCAGGCAATCCGGTGACGATCAGCACCTGAGCGGTTTGCCGCCGCTTCGGCGTGTTCACCCTTTCAAATGCTCCCGCAGCCATCCGAGAACGACGTCGTACCATTCGATCGAGTCGGCCGGCTTCTGCACCCAATGGCTCTCGTCCGGAAAGTAGAGGAAGCGACTCTCGATGCCGCGGCGCTGCAGCGCCGTGAATGTGCCGAGGCCCTGCGCCAGGGGCACGCGGTAGTCGCGGCCACCGTGGATCACGAGCATCGGCGTGCGCCACGCCCGCACGTAATCGACGGGATTGAAACGCTCGTAGTTCTGCGGGACTGCGTAGTACGGCCCGCCGAATTCCCACTCCGGAAACCAGAGCTCTTCCGTCGAGTAATACATGCCGCGCTGGTCGAATACGCCGTCGTGGTCGACGAGGCAGCGGAAGCGCGCGGGCCAGCGCCCCGCGATCCAGTTGATCATGAAGCCGCCGAAAGAGGCACCGAGCGCGCAGGCGCGCTGGCCGTCGAGCCAGGGATAACGCGCGATAGCCGCCGCGAGGCCTTTCTGCAGATCGATGAGCGGCTTGCCGCCCCAGTCGCCGCTCACCGAATCCGTGAACGCCTGGCCATAGCCCGGAGAGCCGTGGAAATCGATGAACACGACACCGTACCCGGCACCCGCGAACACCTCCGGATTCCAGCGGTAGCTCCACTCGTTCGACATGCTCGATTGCGGACCGCCGTGGATGATGAAGGCGATCGGATAGCGCCTGGACGGATCGAATCCATGCGGCCAGACGACGTACCCATAGACTTTCTGTCCGTGCCATCCGGCGAAGCTGAACTGCTCGAAGCGGCTCATCGCCCGATCGCCGAGGAGCGCTGCATTGACGCTCGTGAGCCGCCGCCGTGCCTCGGGTGCACCGTCTCCGCCGAGCGCAACGGAGTAGAGATCGGGCGGTGCGCCTATCGAGGCGAGCGCGACGACGACCGAATCCTTCGCGCCCGAGAACCCGGTCACCTGGCCTTCGGCGATTAGCTTGCGCCGAGCGCCGCTTGCGGGATCGACACGATAGAGCGCGTGCTGCCCGACCTCGTCCACGCCGGCGAGCAGCATACGTCCATCGAGCGTGCGGCCGAGCTCCCCGATCGAGCGGTCCCAGTTGCCGGTGAGACTGCGCGTTGCGCCCGTGCGCGCATCGCGAATCGCGATATGAAAGCGATCCGACTCGAAGCCGGGCCGCTCTTGCGCCAGATAAGCGAGATCGCCGTTTGCCAGGAACACCGGACTCGCATCCCAGGCGCGGTTGTCTGTCGTCAGATCGACGGCAGCCCGGGATGCGTCGGCGGGTACTTCGTACAAATCGAAATTCGTCGACCACGGCTCCGTGCGCCCCGCGACACGCGCGCTGAAGACGATCGAACGGCCGTCCGGACTGAAGTCGAAGTCCTCATCGCCTCCGAACGGCTTGGACGGCACATCGGCATCGATCCCGCGCATGACGTCGACCGGTGCCGCGGCGGTGCCGTCCGCGCCAATGCGCGCCGTGAACAAATGTGAGCGCGTGCCGTCGCTCCACGTATCCCAATGGCGTACGAAGAGCCGGTCGTAGAGCTGTCCCGACGGCTGCCCCTTGGCAGCGGCGGCGAGTCGGGAGTGCGTGCACTCCAAGTCCCTGCAATCGAGGAACACTCCCATGCTGAATGCGATTCGCAGCCCGGCGGCGCCCTCCTTCGGGGCGACCTCGAGCGAGCCGACATCGAGCGGATAACTCGTGACCTGCGTCGCTTCGCCCCCGTCGAATCTCAAACGCCAGACCTGCGAGGAGCCCGTCCGAGTCGAGAGGAAATAGATCGTGCGGCTGTCCGGGCCCCAGTGCGGGCTCGAGTCGTCGGTGCTCTCGAGAGTGAGCCGGCGCGGCTGTCGCTCGGGGCCCGACAGATCGAGCAGCCAGAGGTGGGTCCTTGCACGATTCGCGTGCATGTCCGTTTCGCGAACGGCGAACGCGACGAAGCGGCCATCGGGCGAGACGACCGGATCGCTGAGACGGCGCACCCGCACGAGGTCCCGTATCGTGAAAGGCGCTCCGCCGGAGCTCGCATGAGCGGGCGGGGCGAGGGGGAGGAACGCGAGCGCGCAGGCGGCGAGCACAAGCCGGAATGCCGCACGGTTCAAACAGAGCATCGGTCCTCCCCACCCCCGCAGGCGTGAAGTTCATCAAAGCGGCCGATTATAGCCGCGGTCGAGGCCCGGCCATGGCGCTTGTCAGCACTGTCGGCCCGTCGCTGCTAATCGGGGCGTGTGAAGACCGGTAAGCGCGTCACAGCAGGCGCAAGCTCGGTGGGATGAACTTTCGGCGAGCGCGGCCGTTCTATTCAGTGAAATCGGCAATACGGAGGATCGAGCTCGGATATGCGACCCCTCGGATCGAGACTCGAGGAACCGCGCCGCGTCGTTCGCGTCGCGAATTTGCAGGAATTCTTCCGCGACCACCTCCACGATGCGCTCGAGCGGCAGCACCTTGCCGTCGAGGATCAAACCGAGCACTACGTCGTCAATTTGCTGACGCTGTTCGCCCGCTCCGAGGCGCTCTTCGAGCAGACGCCCGACGGCCCGAAATTGAAGCCGCTCGTCGTCATGCTCACCGAGGCGTTGGAGGCGCGCTCCGCTCCCGACCGGCATCGTGGCTTGCAGCGCCTCGGGGACGTATCGCTCTTCGTCGCCGGATTCTTCGCGCACAGCTTCGCGCGCAAGCTGATCGACATCGACTATCACATCGCCATGGGCGGACGGGCATATCGCACGCTCGCCGAAGCGCTCGCGCATTCCCGCAGCCGCGTGCTCGCGCAAGTCTTCGCCGAGCTCGCCGAGAAGTTCCAACCGCTCGTCGATGCGCTCAACGAAGTGAGCGAGACCTCCTACAGCCACACGGATCGGGACATCCTGCGGCTCTACGAGTTGTGGTTGAAGACCGGGAGCCGCCGCTCCTATCGAATCCTGAGGCGGCTCGGCGTCGATCCCACGCCGTCGGCCCGCACTGCGCAGTGATTCTGCGGCAGCTGCAGGAGCTGATTGGCGGCATATACGACGTGAGCGTCGCTCATGACGTGTACGACTTTCTCGTCACCGACCGCCGCCGCCTGCCCGCCGCCGTCCGCGCGCATCCGACGGACGAGCAACTCGTCGTCGCAAGCGCAGGTACCGGCGAGCTCGGCGTCTCCCTGTATCTCGATCCGCAGCTGCTCGAGCGCTTGAGCAGAGCCGATCCACTCGAGGCCCTCAACGCGGGCAACGTCGCCGATTATTGGACGGCCCTCGAAGGCGTGAGCCACTTCGTCTATCTCGCCTGGAACAGCGGACACGACAAGCCGGTCTCGCTCCTCGAGCTCGAGCTGCAAGCGGAAATCGACAAATACGTCGCGAGCTGGTGGCTCCTGAAGCGCCAGGTTCCGGAGCGCTTCCCGGCGGAGCTGATGCGCTTGCTCTTCGAGCGCACGCGCATCGATCCGGCACTCGCCGCGGGGCGCGAGGAGATCTATCGGCGTGCGAGCCTGTACGCGGAGCGCTTCTGCCGGCGCATCGAGCGAACGCTACGCGCGCGCGGTGCCTCCCCGGAGCGTGAAGTGCTGTCGGAGCTCAGGCGGTTCTATCGGCTCACGGACGCGAGCAAGCGGGCGCACATCGAGGCGCATGCGTGAGAAGGTTGCCGCGGGCGCCGGTGCCGATCGGCCCGCGAAGGATGCGATTCAGCCCTCGTCCTCGTCAGAGTCGCCGCGCTGCTTGCGCGCTTCGAGCTCTCGCATCTGCTTGATCCATTCCGAGAGCTTGCGCAAGTCGCGCTTGGCGGGCCGCTCCGGGAGCTCGCCCCCGACCCGCCCCTTGGGCGACTTCTGGTAAGGATCGTAGCCGTGCTCGGGCTTAAAGGTCGTATCGTCCTCGAGCGAGAGCGCCACGCGCTCCTGATCGGGCGGTGCCTCCTGCCACTCGACCTGCGCGTTGCCGCGATCGTCGTGAACGACCTTGGCGATCCGACGACGCTCCAGGATGCTGGTCGCTCCGGTCGGATCGGTCGGGGGATTCGGTTTCCCTCTTCGGTTGCTTTGCATCGGAATATGTCGTGTGCTCGGAGGCCGCGTCCGGCTCGCCCAAGCTACGCTCAGCATCCCTGCCGGGCTGTGCCGCGCGTCACGCTTCGCCGCCGGTCCGAGGCGCGGGCCATCTGCCGAGCGCGTGCGCTGCGCGCAGCAGGCCGAGCGTCGTTTTCCCGTCCCGGATCTCCCCTTCGAGCGCGCGCCGACAGGCGTCCTCGAACGGCACCCAGTGCACCTCGAAAACCTCGTTGCTCTCGGGGGCGGCAGCCGCTGGGACGAGATCGAGGGCGAGATACAAATGCAGCACCTCGGAGAAGACGCCGGGCGAGCTCAAATACGTCCCGAGACTCGACCAGCGGCCCGCCTCGACGCCTGCCTCCTCGATGAGCTCGCGCCGCGCGGTCTCGAGCGGCGGCTCGCGCGGCTCGAGCTTGCCCGCGGGCAGCTCCCAAATCCAGCCGCCCGCGACATAGCGGTACTGGTGCAGCAGGCACACGCGATCGCTGCGGTCGACGGCAACGACGGCTGCACCGCCGGGATGATGAACGACTTCGAGCGCGGTCTTCGTGCCGTTGGGCAGCACGACCTCATCGACCGTCACCCGGATGATGCGGCCCTCGAAATGCGTGGTCGATTTCAGCTCAAGGCCCTCCGCTGCGGCGGAAGCGCGTGTAGGAGTCGGCAGCAGGTTTCGCGCCGCCGGGCCCGGCCGGCCCGGCGCTCACCGCGATCTCATCGCGCGTGAGCTCGACGTGAATGGCGAGCGACTCCACGCCTCCGGTCGCCGCGGAGGAGGTGAGGCAGTGACTCGGGTCGTCGGTTGCGGTGATCTTATCCGGCGCATCCGGCTCCGATGACCAGGTGAGCCCACAGCCGCGCATCAGTTTGACGTCCTGAGGCTGCAGCGAGCTGAAGAGCTCCGGCGTCGAGGCGCCTTCGCGCCAGCGCTGCGGATCCGTGAACGAGTAGAGCGCCGCGACAATCTTGCCGTTCACGAGATCGATCGCGGCGAGATGCTCCGCGAGAATCAGGCGCGGTGTGCCTGGCGCCTCGATGCGTCCCGCCGACTCCTCGACGTAGAAGACGTGATGCCCCATCTGCAGCGCATCGACGGGCACCACCGAGAGCGCGAGCGGCTCGTGGGGCGAGCGACCGGCCCTGCCGTCGGCGGCGATCTGCGCCTGATTGTCGTAGCGCCCGGGCAGCCACTCGTCGATCTGCGCGAGCTCGACATCGTGGCGCGGAGCATGGCTCGCGCATCCCGCGGCGAGCAGCACCGCCGCAAGGGCCGGCCCCGAAAGGCACGTCAATGCGAGGCGCTCAGCCATAGGTCGCACGCCATTCGGCACGGTAGCCGAGACCGAGGGTCATGAGGCGCTCGAGCAGCTCGCGGTAGTCGATACCCGCCGCGCGCGCCGATTCGGCGAAGTCCTCCGCGGCTTCGAGATTGGGATTCGCGTTCGCCTCGAGCACGTAAATATCTCCGGTCGGTGTCACGCGAAAATCCATGCGTGCATAGCCCGACATGCCGAGCGCCCGATAGATCCGGCGCGAGAGCCGGTCGAGGCGCGCCTCGATTCCGGGCGGCAGATCGGCCGCCGCGAGCGTCGTGATGCCGTAGCGCTTTTGATAGCGTTTGTCCCACTTCACCTTGCGGGTGGCGATGGCGGCGAGACTGTCCGGCATCGAGCCGAATACCATCTCCCAGACAGGCAGGCGCGTCAGCCGGTCGTTGCCCATCACTCCGACGTACAGCTCGCGACCCTCGATGTACTCCTCGACGAGCGCGTCCGACTTGATCTGCTCGTGGACGAACTCGACGCGCTCCTTGAGGCGAGCGGCATCTTCGACGACCGAGGCCTGTGCAATGCCGAGCGAGGCGTCCTCGATCGTCGATTTGACGAACAGCGGGAACTTGAGCTTGCGCGGCGGGCGAAAGTGCGCGCCCCGGCGAAACACGGCGAACTGCGGCGTCGGCACGCGATGGAACGCGAGCAATTGTTTGCAGAGCGACTTGTCGCGCGAGAGCATGAGACCGCGCGGGTTGCAGCCCGTGTAGGGCTGCCGAAGCAGCTCGAGAAAAGCGACGACGTGCTGGTCGTACGTGACGATGCCGTCGAATTCCTCGAGCAGATTGAAGACTACGTCGGGCTTCCAGTCGGCGATCGCGGCGCGAAGCTCCGTCAAGCTATCGAGCACACCGACGCAGCGCACCGAGTGCCCGGCGGCCTTCAGCGTCGAGACCACGTCGTACTCGGTGCGCCACTCGTCGATCTCTTTCTCCTCGTGGCCCTCGAGGCTCTCCGGAGGCACGAGACTCGCATGCACGACGACCAGCGCGCGCTGAGTCTTCATAGCGGCAGGTGTGGCGTCTCACCCTGCGCGTAGAAGCGAGCGACTCGTCCGAGGATCCAGCGCGCATTGCGCTCGGCGTCGCGGCGGCTGCCCCGGACGTAGAGCTCGAGCTGCTCGCACCGCTCGATGAGCATGCGCAGGATTTGATAGACGCTGTAGCGCGGCAGACCGAGCTCGCGGGAGACCGCATCTACGAGCGGAGTCTTCGCCGCGCGCAGGAGACTCGACACGCGGGCCGCGCGCGGCCGCTCACGCTCCACGCTGAAAGCCTTGAGCAGCAGCTCCTGAGCGAGCCCACGGCGATCGGAGCGGCGCCGCGCGAGCTTGCGGCGGTAAACCTGCGCGAGCGTGCGCGTGTCGCTCGCGATGGAATCGATGCGCAGCCGGTTGCGCACGGGAGGCGCCGTCCCGCGGACGCTCGCCATCAACTGATCGACGAGATTGAGCTTGTGAAAGGCCGGCCATGCCGCGTAAGTCTTGCGCCAGTCGGAATTCGGCTTCAGCCACACCGCGAATGTTTCGGCGAAGTCTTCGGTCGGGTGCGCCTGCGCGTACCACTCTCCCAGATGATGCACATAGCGGCGGCTACCCGGGCGGGCGCGGTAGCGATGCGGGTAGGGAAGCGAGGCGGGTCCGAACACTTCGCGCCAGCAACGTCGGCGGCGCAGGCGATAGGCGTTGTCGAGCGCATGCCCCGCCTCATGCCGCAGGATGCGCATCAGCCATCGCGAATTGCCGCCTTCGACTTCGCGCATGACCCGGCGCTCCAGCCGCTCGAGGCGTGGGTGCGCCAAATAGAACGGGATGGCGATGCCGGGTACGCCATCGGGCGAGAACCACTCCTCCGACAGCCACGCGTGAGGCTTGAACCCGATGCCGCGCGCCTCGAGCTCTCGATACAAACGGCGCACGTGCGGCGCGAGCCGCGAGGTCTCGACCGCGAGGCCGAGATCGCACAGGCGCATCCCGAGCAGCTGCTCGTCCGACAGCCGTGTCCACGAGGCTCGCGGCCGGCCGCTTGCGGAACGCGCAGAAGCCGGACGCTCGGCAGCCTGCCGCCTGCGGCCTGGCAAGGACCGCGAGCGGGCAGCTCTCGGGTGCAAACGAGCGGTACTGAGGGAAGCCATGGTGCGACGTCCGACCCGGCAAGCTTACCGGAGTCCGACCCCGCAAGCTTACCGAACCGGCGGGGCGGCCGTCCGCTCGAAAGCTGCCGAGAACAGCTGCTCGGCCAGGCTCTCGATGAGCTCGAGGCGAAGCAGACCCGCCCGCCAGGCTGGAGGAATTCCCGCCGCGCCGTAGAAGGCGCCGGCGAGCTGGCCGTACGCGGCGCAGGCGACATCGGAAGCCGAACCCAGATTGGCGGTCAGGAGCGCACCGGACTGAAAGTCGTTCGTCCGATCGAAGGCCCAGAGAGCCGCCTCGAGCACCGTGACGATCGTGTGACCCGTGCGGACCTGACCGGGGCGTTTGCGCCGATAGCGGCCATTGAGCAGCGAGCGCACTCGCGGGCGGTACCCCGTGGCCTCGAGCTCGGCGAGGCCATTCACCGGAGCGAGCACCTCCTCTTTCGGCGCGTCGGACAGGGCCGCGTGCAGCATGGCGGCAAAGATGCGGCAGACCTCCACCACGGCCGGAGCCTGGCAGGTGATGCGTGCTGCGTCGCCCGCGAGCCGCACCGCCTCCTCCGCCGAGGAGAACGCGAACATGACGATGGGTGCCATGCGAGACAGCGGTTCCGGATCGAGCTTTTTCGGCTCGTGGGAGCCGGCGAACATCTGGCGGCGCCACTGCGCGACGGCGAGCGCGTGCGCCGTGCTCGGCGTGATGCCCACGCAGACTCCCGTCGCCGAGAGATGCCCTTCCTGCTGCCAGCGCACGTAGCGCTCGACCTGATCCCGGGCATCGAAGTCACCGCAGGCGAGGAGGCTTTCCGCGAGACAGAGCGCCATGGCGGTATCGTCGCTCCAGGCGCCCGGCGGCAGACCGAGCGCGCCGCCGCCTGCAAAATCGGCGACCGGAACGAACGTCCCCGGATCGCGATCCTGGGTCGCCGTCGCGAGCGCATCGCCCACCGCAAGTCCGACCAGCGCACCGGTGAAACGGCTGCGGATCGTGGAGGCGGCCGCGGGCAGCCTCGTGCCCACCGCACCCGACCCGACGCCCATCGCACCCGACCCGACGCCCACCGAACCCTGCCCGGCGCCCGCGGCTCCCGGCACTCCACTTAGCGCCCCACCCAGCGCCCCGGGCATCGGCCCCGCGCCGGCTGCCGTTCCACGGATGCCGAGAACCACGCTCGGTTTCCATGACCGCACGTACGCGATCTGGGTCTCGGTCTCCGGCACCGAAGGCCAGTCCGCCGCGCGCGCACACTGCTGCCATGCCCCGTTCAGCAGCTCGAGCGCCTGCTCGCCGGTCGAGCCGTGCTCGACGAGCAGGCAGCCGACGACCATGCCGGTCCGACCGATGCCCGCGCGGCAGTGGACATACACTCGCCGGCCCGAGCGCAACGCGCTCTCGATCGTCTCCAGAATATCGGTCATGTGCGCCGGGACCGCGGGGATGCCGTGGTCCCGGATCGGGAAGCGATGATGCTCGACCTCCGCCGGGAGAAGATCGTCGTAGCGCGGCAGCGGCTCATCGGCGGCCGTGAGATCGACGATCGTGTCCACGCCGAGTGCGAGCAGGCGCTCGATGCGCCCGCGCGTGGCGGCGGAATCGATGACTGCCGGATACTCGCCCGCGAGCAGCCGGTCGGGCAGTGCCCAGTAGCTGTTAGGCCAAGGCTGCGACGCGGACGTCGGCAAGGGCCTGCTCCTCCGCGTCGGACATCGGTTCAACGCCGCGCCGGACCTCGATCCCCCTGAAGTCGTGCAGGCGCGAATCCGCGAGGTGCGCGGGCTCGATGCGGCGGAGCGCCGCGAAAATCGTCTCGGTGCGCCCGGGATACTCTCGTTCCCAGTCCCTCAACATGCGCTTCACCGTGCGCCGCTGCAGGTTCTCCTGCGAGCCGCACAGATTGCAGGGAATGATCGGGAAGGCACGGCTGCGCGCGTAGCGAGCGATGTCGCGCTCGCTCACATAGGCGAGGGGCCGCACCACGATGTGGCGGCCATCCTCGGAGAGCAGCTTCGGAGCCATGGCCTTCAGCCGTCCGCCGAAGAAAAGATTGAGGAAAAACGTCTCGACGATGTCGTCCCGGTGGTGACCGAGCGCGATCTTGGTGATGCCGTGCTCCGCCGCGAAGCGGTAGAGCGCGCCGCGGCGCAGCCGCGAGCACAGACCGCACATCGTCTTGCCCTCGGGGACGACGCGTTTGACGACGCTGTAGGTGTCCTGCTCGAGAATGTGAAACGGCACGCCGAGCGAGGCGAGATACTCCGGCAAAACGTGTGCGGGGAAGCCGGGCTGCTTCTGATCCAGATTGACAGCGATTAGGCTGAAATCGACGGGCGCGCTGCGCTTGAGCGACAGCAGGATGTCGAGCAGCGTGTAGGAGTCCTTGCCTCCCGAGAGGCACACCATGACTCGGTCGCCCGAGGCGATCATTCCGAAATCATGGATCGCCTTCCCCACGAGCCCGCGCAGGTGGGCCTGCAGACGCTTCGCGGTGCGGGAAGGCGGCGCAAGCGCCGGCGCCGCCAAGTGGCTCCGGTCGGCCACCTCGTCGTGCCGCTCCAGCTCCCCGCTCATCGTCGGTCAGGCGGCAGCGATGCTCGCGGCGCCCTCGAGGTACTTGCCCTCCAGATAGCGCACGAACGGCGCGGCCGAGAGTGGGCGGCCCGTCGCATCTTTCAGCAGCTCGTGCACCGAGACCTTCGCTCCGAGGCCGTGGACGTGCGTGCGGAGCCACCCGAACAGCCCGCCGAACTCCCCGCGCGCGATCTGCTCATCGAGACGCCCGACCTCCGCGCGCAAACTGTCGTACAGCTGTACGGCGATGACTGCGCCGAGCGCGTACGAGGGAAAATAGCCGAAGGAGCCGACAGCCCAATGGATATCCTGCAGACAGCCTTCGGAATCGTTGTTCGGACGAACGCCGAGGCGCTGCTCCATCCCGGCGTTCCAGGCATCGCGCAGGTCGCGGACCGCGAGCTCGCCCGCGAGCAGCTTCTTCTCGAGCTCGTATCTGAGCAGGATGTGCAGCGGGTACGTGAGCTCATCGGCATCGACGCGGATCAGGCTGCGGCGGACCCGCGTGAGATTCAAATAGATGTTCTCCGGGTCCCATTCCGGACCGGAGACTCCGAAGTGCTTGCCGAGGAGCGGGGCGAGGTAGGTCACGAAAGGACGGCTGCGGCACACGAGCATCTCGAGCATGAGCGACTGGCTCTCCTCGAGTGCCATGCCGCGGTCGCGCCCGACGGGCTGATCCCGCCACTCCTGCGGCAGGCCGAGGTCGTACATCGCATGACCGGTCTCATGCAGCGCCCCGAGAAGACCCGAGAAAAGGTCGGCGCTGTCGAAACGAGTCGTCACGCGGATGTCGCCTGGTACGCCCTCGGTGAACGGGTGCTCGCTCTCATCGAGGCGGCCGCGGTCGAACGGGAAACCTACCGCCTTCATGATCTCGACGGCGAGCGCGCGCTGCTTGCTTGCCGGAAATTTTCCCGCGAGCGGTGCGAGCGCTCGGCCCTCTTGCAGACCGATCACTTCGCGGATGAGCGACGGGAGCCGGCGCGAGAGAGCCTTGAACACCCCGTCGATATCGGTCGTCGTGATGCCGGGGCTGAACTCATCGACCAGTGCATCGTAGGGTGCGAGATTGAGCGCCTGGCCGAGGAGTGCCGCCTTGTCGCGCACCAGGTTGACGACCTCCTCGAGCTGCGGCGCGAAGGTCTCGAACCGCCCCTGGTGGCGAGCCTCGAGCCACTGCACCTCGGCGCGCGAGGTGGCGCGCGCGAGACGTGAGATGAGCGACACCGGCGTCGCGATGGCATGGTCGCGCTGCCGGCGCATCTCCCTTAGGTTGGCGACCTGCCAGTCGGCGAGGCCCTGCAGGTTCGCCTGAGCCCGATCGAGCAGGCGTGTGACGCGCGGGGAGGTGAGCAGCGCGTGGTATTCGGTCTCGAGCGCCGCGAGCTGCTCGCCCCGGATGTCGGCGCTGCCGCGCGGCATCATGACTGCGGCGTCCCAGCGCAGGAGCGACAGCGCCCCACGGAACGCGTGCAGACGCTTGAATTCTTGCTCGAGCTGCTTGTATGGCGAGGCGGACATGTTGCTGGCTACCGGTCGTTCCTTCAGCCGATGGACGACCGCGCCGAGCGGTGCGGGGGAGCCGGGAACGTGTGCCTAGTTTACTCCCGCGGGCGGCTCAGCCGGCGGCGGTGAGCCGGGCACCCTGTCGCGTCAGGTACTTAGGCCAGTCAAGGCGGGTTGACAGCCCGGGCTCGCACCTTGCCGAATGCTGCGTTGCAGCATCAAATCGACTCGCCCGGCCGCGTGTCAATGTCCCGCGGCGAAGTAGCGCACGCACGCCGGCCAGTTGGCGATGAGGAGTCCGATCGCGGCCGAGACCGCGATCAGCGCGATCATCAGCAGCAAGATCAGCGTGCGGCGCAGGATGCTCGTGCGTTCGTCTCCCACGGCAGAAAGTCTACCTTGCCCGGACGCTGCCGTTCCCTCCGGAAGCGGAGCCGTTCTCAGCGCCGCGCGTAGCGCGTGCGGTAGACTGCGCGCCTCCTGCATGCCCCTTCGCATCTGCTTCGTCGCCTCGGAGATTGCGCCTCTCGCCAAGACGGGCGGTCTCGCCGACGTGACAGGCGCGCTCATCCGTCATCTAGAGGCTGCCGGGCATGACGTGCGCGCCTACATGCCACGCTATGCGACGATCGATCTCGCGCAGTTCGAGACGGCGCCCATCGAGTCGCTCACGAACGTGCCGCTCGAGCTCGGGCCGCACCGCTACACGTATTCGGTCCTCGCCGCGCGGCTTCCGGGCTCGCGGGCAGCCGTGCATCTGATCGATTGCCCCGTCCTTTACGGCCGATCCCGGCTCTATACGACCGATCCGGATGAGCACGTGAGATTTCTCGCTCTCACGCGGGCCGCGTTCGAGTGCTGCCAGCGCATGCAGTGGAGCCCGCAGGTTCTGCATGGACACGACTGGCACGCGGGCTTCGCTCCGCTCTTCCTGAAGACGCTCTACTCCTGGGACCGCCTGTTCCAATCGACCCGCACGATCCTCACGGTCCACAACCTCGGGTATCAGGGCACGTTCCCGGCATCTGCGGTCGGGGATCTGCAGCTCGGCGCAGGGCAGTACCTGCTGCATCAGGACGATCTGCGCGCCGGGGTGATCAACTCGCTCAAGCACGGGCTCCTCTATGCCGACCGCGTCACGACGGTGAGCCCGACTTACGCCCGCGAGATCCGTACGCCCGAGTACGGAATGGGTCTCGACCCCGTCCTGGCAGCGCGGGGCGATGCGGTGCTCGGGATCCTGAACGGCGTGGAGTACGCCGAGTGGGACCCCCGCATCGACCGCTTCCTGCCCGAGCACTACGATGCCCGGCGGCTCGACGTGAAAACGCGCCTCAAGGCGCAGCTCACCGCACGGCTCGGCCTCGCGTGCGGCCCGCGTACGGTGCTCGCCGGGGTCGTCACGCGGCTCGCCTCGCAAAAGGGAATCGACCTGCTCATCGAGGCGGTTCCGCGAGTCCTCGCGACGCGCGATCTCGCCGCCGCGGTACTCGGCAGCGGCGATGAGCCGTACGAGCGCGCGTTCGAAGAGCTTGCCCGCGCGCATCCGGGGCAGCTCGCCTTCTATCGAGGCTACAACGAGGAGCTCGCGCACTGGATCGAAGGGGCGAGCGACCTGTTCATCATGCCCTCGCAGTACGAGCCGTGCGGCCTCAACCAGATGTACAGCCTGCGGTACGGCACCGTCCCGGTCGTGCGCGAGACGGGCGGGCTTGCCGACTCGGTCGAGCGCTACGATCCGGCGAGTGGCCGCGGCACGGGCGTCCTGTTTCGTGAATACCGAGCCGATGCGCTCGTCCATGCGCTCGAGATGGCGCTCGATCTGCACGCCGCTCCCGAGCACTGGCGGCGCATGGCGCGCAACGGGATGGCGCAGGACTTCTCGTGGGAGCGGCAGGGTACGCTGTACGAGGAGCTCTACCGCGATCTCATCGGAAGCTGAACGTCCCCCTGTGATCGAACGAAATGGATCGCTTCAGGCCGCGCGCAAGCTCGACCTTGCCCGCGATGCGATAATCGATGTGGTCGCGCACATCGCCCCCGCGGCCGAGTAGACGCAAGACCGTCCCCGCCATGTTCGCCGTCACGTCGGTGTCGAACTCCGCCTCCCCGAGCGCGGGCACGGTGAAGCTCGCATCCGAGACGCCATGCGCGCTCTCCTCTCCTTCGATATAGAGCGTGTACGCGAGTCCCAGTACACGCAGACTGCGGTCGTTCGGATTATCGACGCGCATGCGCACCTTGAGGTGCTGCGTGACGAGATCGCTGCGCTCGAGTGCGATGCTCTCGATCGACAGAGTCGGTGTTTGAAGCCGCGGCACGAGCAGCGAGCAGGCACCGAGCAGCGCGCACTCACACAGAAGCAAACACGCGACGATCGGCAACGGCCACCGCACCGCGCACCTCTTGCCGGCACCGCGCGTGCGCGTCGCATCCGCGCGGTGAGGTGCTGCATCCTGTCTGCACGAAGTCTCCATGCTCACCCGATGCGCCCGTAAACGCCGTTCAAATGCCGATAACGGCCGGCGAGCTCCGCGGTGAGCGATCCCGGGGCTAGACGCCAGCGCCAGTTGCCGACTGTGGTCGCGGGCGTATTGAAGCGCGCCTCCGAGCCGAGCGCCAGCAGGTCCTGCACCGGCAGGACCGCGAGCGCGCCTACCGAACGGAGGGCAGCTCGCACGAGCGCATCGGGCATCTCGCCCGAGGCGCTTCCGAGATAGAAGTCCACGCGCCGGGTCGTATCCGCATCGAGCCCGCGATACCAGCCGAGCGTCGTGTCGTTGTCGTGCGTTCCCGTATAAACCACCGTGTCGCGCTCGTGACGATGCGGCAGATGCGGGTTCTCGCTCGAGCCGTCGAATCCGAACTGCAACACGCGCATTCCCGGCAATCCGAATCCCCTGCGCAGATCCTCCACATCGGGGGTGATCACCCCGAGATCTTCGGCGACGAGTGGCAGCCGACCGAGATCCCCGCGCAGCGTCTTGAGGAGCGCCCAGCCCGGCGTGCGCCGCCAGACGCCCGCGCGCGCATCCGAAGCTTCGGCCGGCACCGCCCAGTGTGCCGCGAGCGCGCGAAAGTGATCGAGCCGCAGCAGATCGACCCGCTCGAGTTGCCGGCGCAGCCGCTCGCGCCAGAACGCAAAACCGTCGCGGCCCATCGCTTCCCAATCATAGAGAGGATTGCCCCAGAGCTGTCCGAGCTAGGAGAAATAATCCGGCGGCACGCCGGCGACGCTGCGCGCGCGGCCCGCGTCGTCCAGCTGAAACTGCGTGCGGTGCGCCCAGGTCTCGACCGAGTCGGGCGCGGCGTAGAACGGTAGATCGCCGAAGAGCAGCACACCGCGCGCACGCGCGTGCTCGCGCAGCCGCCGCCACTGCCACGCGAAGGCGAACTGCTCCGCCTCGACCTCGCGGATCTGCTCCGCTTCCGCGCGTCGGACCGCCGCGAGGGCCCGCGGTGCGCGGTCGCGATGTTTGGCCGGCCAGTTCCACCAGGGCTCCTCGCCGTATCTGCGCGACAGCACTTCGAAACACGCAAAGTCGTCGAGCCACCCGCGAGCCGCCACGCGGAACGCCTCGAATTCCCCCGACTCGAGCGGCGGGCGCTCGTCGGGATCGATCAGCGCAGGATTCCCTGCGGCATCCGACCGGACCCGGTACGGCGAGCCGTCGGCACTCGTCGGACCCGGGGGCAGGAACTGCCAGACGGAGAAACCGGCCGCAGCGAGCCAGTCGATGAACGCGCGCCCTCCGCGGCCGAGCGCGCCCTCGAGGCAGGTGAGGTGGAGCAGCGCGCCGGCGCGCCGGCGGGTCAGGACTCTCACGTGGCCGTCGCGCGACGCATCACGCCGCCGTGCTCCATCTCGCCGCGACCGATCGCGATCGGGCGCGATAGCGCCTCCGGTTGAGGCCGAGCGAGCAGGCGATAGAGATTGCCGAGCTGGCGGCGATACAGCTCGTCGAACTGCCGGACCGCTTCCGGCGGGTTGTAATCTCCGAACCACCAGAACCAATCCGAGCTCTCGCAGAGCGCGAGCTGGCGTTGCGCGGCCGCGCGCGTCTCGAGCTGCGGCATGCCGTGCGCGAGCGCCTCGTCGTAGGCGACCTTGGCATCGCAGAGCAGATCCCACGCCGCGTTCTTTGCCGCATCGCCCATCCAGGTACCGAGCGTGCCGTGCACCCAGCTGCCCGCCACGATGCGCTCGAGCGGCCGCGCTTCGATCTGCGAGGCGACCTTCGAGAGCGTCGTGAGCTCGATCAGGGGATGCTCCGACAAGAGCGCATACATCGAATCGAGGAAGTAGTAGCCGTTGAACGGGTAGTACTCCCAGGCATTCTCGCCATCGAGTGCGATCAGCACCGCGCGCCCGGCCAGGGCGCCGGAGCGCGCAATCTCACCGAGCTCGTGCGCGAGGTTGCGGGCGGCATCGTCGCCGTGCCAGCTCGAGTAGGTGAAGCCGATCAGGTCGGAGAGCCGATCGTCGCGGAACCAGCACGGAAGCGTCGCACCCTCGAGCCGGTAGGGCCGCTCGAGCGCTCCCGGCTCATCCCCGCGAACACCGCTTGCCGCAAGGCTCGCCCGCAACACCGAGCCGCCCGAGGCTGCCCAATGGAAGCCATGCGCATCGAGCAGCCGCAACGCCGGCTCGCTCACGGCGCCCTCGGCGGGCCAGCAGCCGGCCGGCCGCATGGCGAAGCAACGCTCGAAGACGCGGACCGACTCCTCGACGTGCCACGCCGCCCGCTCCGCGCCTCCCGGATAGTGCGCATGGCGCGGCAACGGCGAGTCCGGTACCGACTCGCGCGCGGCCCGGAAGTCGAGCAGAAGCGGAAGAATCGGATGCGCATACGGCGTCACGGACAGCTCGCAGCGCCCGCTCTCGGCGAGCCGTCTGTAGCGCGGCACGATTCCCGCGAGCAGCTCGCCGATGAGCGCGAGGAGTGCCCGGCGCTGCGCGACGGTGAAGCCCCTCCCCTGCTCGGCGAGCGCCGCGATGCGCATGTCGGAGCGGCGCACCGTCTCGCCCATCCAGGCGAGGTGGTACCACACGGCGAGATCCCGGATGAGCGCATCGGCGGCGTAGGGCGCGTGCTCGGATGTCGCGAGCGGCTCGGCAAGCGCTGCGAGATCGCGGTACGGAGCGAACCGCTCGATCATGTGCTGGCGATGCGCGCGCAGACAGGCGCGGATCAGCGCGGCACGCTCCGCGCCCGACTCGGGCAGCGGTGCCGGACCGAGCAGTGCGAGCACGGGATCGGGCAGCGGTTCTGCCCGCTCGAGATGCGCAGCGACACGGTGCGAGATGTCCTCGAGCTGCTCGAGAAGCACGGGCGTGAAGTTCACGACGGCGCGCGCGCCCGCGTGCGCCTCGAGATGCCCGGCCATGTCCGTGTAATCTTTGATTGCGTGCAAGTACGTCCACGGCAACACGTATTGACCCGTGAGCGCATCGCGATAGTGGGGCTGGTGCATGTGCCACAGCAGCACCACGGGCAGGCGGGCGGAAGTGGTCATCGAATCGGCATCGTCCCCGTCGGCACCGGCCTCATCCCTGGGCTGCCGGCAACTTTCGCAACATGTCCGCCGTGACGAGAGCAACGCCCTTGTCCGTGACATGGAAGCGCTGCGCGTCGGCGTTGCGGTCGAGACCGATTTGCATGCCGTCCGGGACCTGGCAACCCTCATCGAGGATTGCACGCCGTACGTGGCAGCCCTTGCCGATCTCGACTCGCGGCAGCACGACGGCGTCCTCGACCACCGAGTGCTCGTCGACGCGGACGTCCGAGAACAGAAGCGATCCGCGCACGGTCGAGCCCGAGATGATGCAGCCGCCCGAGACGACGGAGTTGATCGCCATACCGCGGCGGCCGTCCTCATCGAGCACGAACTTCGCCGGCGGCGAGTGCACCTGATAGGTCCAGATCGGCCACTCGCGATCGTAGATGTTGAGCTCTGGAGCTACGTGGACGAGCTCCACGTTCGCCTCGTAATAGGCGTCGATCGTGCCCACGTCGCGCCAGTAGCTCTGCGCGCGCGTCTTCACGTCCTGAAACGGGTAAGCGAATACCTGGCGCGTGCCGATCGCCTGGGGAATGACGTTCTTGCCGAAATCGTGTTGCGAGGCGGCATCGCTCGCATCCTCGACGAGCAGCCTTTCGAGCAAGCGGGTGTTGAAGACGTAGATGCCCATCGAGGCGAGGATCGAGTCGGGGCGATTGGGCAGCGTGTCGGGCTTCGCGGGCTTCTCGGTGAACTTCGTCACGCGGTTCCACTCGGTCGCGGTGAGCACACCGAAACTGCGCGACTCCGCGGCAGGAAGCACTACGACGCCGACCGTCACGTCGCCTCCCTTCTCGACGTGATAGGCGATCATCGGACCGTAATCCATCTTGTAGATGTGATCGCCCGCGAGCACCAGCACGTGCTTCGGCCGGTGCGAGAGGATCAGCTCGAGATTCTGGTAGAGCGCATCGGCGGTGCCGCGATACCAGCATTCTCCGAGCTGCTGCTGCGCGGGGACGACTTCGACGAACTCGCCGAACTCCCCGCGAAGGTAGCTCCAGCCCTGCTGCACGTGCTGAATGAGCGACTGCGCCTTGTATTGCGTGAGGATCGAAATCTGCCGGATCCCCGAGTTGACGCAGTTCGAGAGGACGAAGTCGACGATGCGGAACTTGCCCCCGAACGGTGTCGCGGGCTTGCAGCGGTGTGCGGTGAGATCCTTCAGACGCTCGCCGCGTCCGCCCGCCATGACGACCGCGAGCGTGCCGCTCGTGAGGCGGCTCACGTAACGTCCGGAGGTGGCGCGCACGGGAGGTCGGGACATGATCCGCGCTACGATACCTCAACTACGCTCGCCGGGGCTCGTAGAGGTCTCGCTGAGACCGTCACACCCACTTCATGAGACCCATCTCATAGGGGTGCGACAACAGCTCGTGATGGGGATGGATGCGGATCTCGGTCGCGTACTGACCGCACGCGGGCGGCTCCGCGTCGAGCGCGAAAACGGCGGCACCCTCCTGCGTCGTCTCGCCCGTCGCGGAGAGCGTCGCGCGCCAGAGTCCCTCGGGTGCGCCGCCCCGATAGGAGCTGAGTGGCGGCGGCTCGAAGCTCGCCTCCGGCAGCCGCCGACGCGCGAGAAATTCCACGTGGACATCGGACGGGTCGAGTCCCGAGAGCATGGCCGCGACGCGGACCGTCAGGCGCCCCGCCCTCGGCATCTCCGTCGCAGGCTGCGCGAGCAGGCTGAGGGTGAGCTGTGGCCAGGCCTGCCGCACGCGCTCCTTCCACTCCGCGAGCTTGCGGGCGCCGGAGAAGCCCTGCTCGGCGAGCAGTCTCGAATGGCGCGCGGCCGGCTGATAGAGCCCTTGCGTGTAGTCGTTCAACATGCGCCGGGTGCTGAACTGCGGAATCACCGTCATCATCGCGCGCTTGCTGCGCCTCACCCACTCGGCCGACCAGCCGCTGCCGCTGCGCTCATAATAAAGAGGCACCACTTCCTCCTCGAGCGTGTCGAAGATGAGCTCCGCCTCGAATGCATCGCGGCGTTCCGGGTCTTGCACGTCCGCAGGCGGGATGCCCCAGCCATTGTCGAAGGCCCAGCCCTCGGCCCACCATCCGTCGAGCACGGACAGATTTAAACGGCCGTTGATGGCGGCCTTCATGCCCGAGGTGCCGCTCGCCTCGAGCGGGGCGATCGGATTGTTGAGCCAGACATCGACGCCGGATACGAGCCAGCGCGCGAGCTGCAGGTCGTAGTCCTCGAGAAATACGATGTGCCCCAGGTACTCCGGCGTCAGCATGAGCTGGCTGATCTCGCGCAGTACTGCTTTGCCGGGCTCGTCGGCCGGATGCGCCTTGCCCGCGAACAGGAACACGACCGGCCGGTCCGTCTCGTTGATGAGGCGGGAGAGGCGCTCGCGGTGGCGTAACAAGAGCGAGGCGCGTTTGTAGGTTGCGAAGCGGCGCGCGAAGCCGATCGTCAGGACGTTTGGGTCGCGCGGGTCGAGCCAGCGCGTCACGTGCCGCCATTGCGCGGAGGAAAGACCCTTGCGCGCATACGCGCGCTCGAGGCGCTCGCGGACTCCGGCGAGCATGCGCGATTTCACCGACTGGGCCGTCGTCCAATAGACCTCGTCGGGGACGGGCTCGAGCCGCCGCCAAAATGGGCTCTCCGTCAGATGCTCGCGCCAATCGGCGCCCAGACGCTCTTCGAAGAACGCGGCCCAGCTCTGGTGCAGGAAAGTGGGTACGTGCACGCCGTTCGTCACGTATCCGACCGGATTTTCCTGCGGGCGCAGCTCCGGCCACTGATCAGCGCAGAGTCGCGCGGAGACCGCGCCGTGGATACGGCTCACGCCGTTGATGCGGCGCGCCCCGTTCAGTGCGAGCCGGGTCATGTTGAAGTAGCCGGGGGCGTGCGGCGAGCGTCCGAGATCGAGCACTTGCTCCACGGGTACGTCGAGCTCGCGGATGAAGTCTCCGAAATGCGCGAGGAACAGGTCGTGCCCGAACGCATCGTGGCCGGCTGCGACCGGGGTATGGGTCGTGAAGACGCACTGCGCGGCGACCGCCTCGAGAGCCGCTGCCCACGGCAATCCGAGTACGAGGTGCTCGCGCAGGAGCTCGAGAATGAGGAACGCCGCGTGACCCTCGTTGAGATGCGAGACGTTGGGCGCGAGCCCGAGTGCGCGCAGCGCGCGCCGGCCGGCGATCCCGAGGATCATCTCCTGGCGGATGCGCGTCGACTCATCCCCGCCGTACAAACGGTGCGTGATGTCGCGGTCGGATGGGGCGTTCTCGGGACAGTTGGTGTCGAGCAGGTACACGGCGACGCGGCCGGCCTGCGCCTTCCAGAGCCGTGCCACTACCTCGCGTCCGGCGATCCGCACGCGCACCTCGAGCGGCTCACCGCCCGGTCCGGGTACTGCCTCGACGGGCAAATCGCGGGCGCGATGCTCGGCATATTCGGCGTGCTGCACGCCGTCGTTGTCCACGGTTTGCGTGAAATAGCCCTGCCCGTAGAGCAGGCCCACGGCGATGAAGCGGATGTTATCGTCGCTCGCGGCCTTGCAGTAATCGCCCGCAAGCACGCCGAGACCGCCCGAGTAGATCGGGAAGCTCTCGCTGAAACCGTACTCTGCGCAGAAGTATGCGACGAGCGGCTGGGCCGGCGAGCGCGGCGGCGCGCCGACGTAGGCATCGAATGTCCTCAAGACCTCCGAATAGCGCGCGAGGTAGACGGGGTCCGAAGCTGCGACATCGAGCTTCGCCTGCGAGAGGCAGCGCAACAACAAGCGGGGATTGCCGCCGGCCTGTTCCCAGAGCTCCGGATCGAGATCTTCGAACAACGCTCGCGTGGGGCGGTGCCAGCTGAAGAATAGATTTCCGGCGAGCTCGGTGAGCCGCCCGATCGCGGCGGGGATGACCGGAGTCACCTCGAGTAGCGCGTTTCGCATCGGTTCCTTGGCGCGCGGGCGGGCGTACGGCCGTGCCGCTCCGCGATTCTGAAGGGCGCGCAGTCTAGCATTGCCTCTGCTATGGTGCAGTGCGAGAGCCCGGCGACCGACGTGCCGCATTTGAGGAGCGGCCGCGGATCGGACGCGACGCGGCGGAGTAGACTCACGACGATGACTCGGACTTCGGCTCGACGGGAGTTTTTTCCGGCGCGGGTGCTCGCCACGCCCGCGATACTCGCCAGGCCCACGATGCCGTTCCTCCTCGGCGCAGCATTGCTGTGCTTCGCGCGGCTCCCGCACGCGGCGGCTCAGACACACGCAGCCGAGTCACGTTGTCTGACCGACGGGTCGGGATACCTGCGCGTGCGCCTGCGCGGTGCGTTGGCCGCTGACCTCGATTGGCACAACAACGGTCTCGAGTGCGAGGGTGGCATGCGCCCGGATGGCCATGGCATTCGCGTGAGCTTCGCGGGCCCGCTGCGAGCTGCGGGCACAGTGCACCGGCTGCGTTTCATCTTCGGAATCGAGGCAGCGGGCGAGGGCCGCTCGGGGCGCGCGCTCCCGGCTAACGTCACGCTGATCCTCGAGGGCGAGCGGCGCATCTTCTCAACCCGCGGTGACAATCAGTGCACCATCGACGATCTGCGCCAGGAGCCGCTCGGACACACCGCGCGCCACCGCGACTATCGCGTCGCCGCTCGTGGCTTCTGCGTCGGCCCGGCGACGAGCCTCACCGGCTCGGAGCGCGTGCTCGTCAGCCGGTTCGATTTCTCGGGGCGCATCACGCTCGATGACGCCGGCTCCGACAAGCCAAACCGCGCCGCGAAACCCAATGCGGAGACTACCGCCGCGCATATTCGAGAAAGGAAGCCGTTCTCGTGAAATCAGGCATTCGTATCACGATCGGCATCGCGACGCTGCTGCTCGCCGCAGCGGCACGTGCTCAGCCGGAGAATGACGCACCGCCTCCCGGGGCGGCGCTCGCCGCCGGCGCCGAACCCTCGCAACAGACGATCGAGGACCTCGCGACATTCCCGCGCACGACGCTCGAGATCGTAAGCGGAGGGAAGCGGCACCCCTTCGACGTATGGGTCGCGGACACCGACGCGCGCAAGGAGCAGGGACTGATGTTCGTGCGCGATCTGCCGCAGAATGAAGGCATGCTGTTCATCAACTGCTGCGAAGGCATCTGGATGAAGAATACGTACATCGAGCTCGACATCGTGTTCGTCGGCAAGGACGGACGGATCGCGAAGATCGCAGCGCGCGCGCATCCTTTCGACGAGACGACCATTCCGGCTCCGGGACCTGTCGGGGCGGTCGTCGAGCTCAAAGGTGGCGAGGCCCAGCTGCTCGGGCTCAAAGTGGGCGATCGCGTCACCTGGAGCGTTCCGAGCGGCCGGTGAGTTTGGCCGGTCGGTGACAGCCCGCCCCGTGCCCATTCATAATCGGCTCACGTTTTTCTTAGTGACCGCGTCGCATGCTGTTCCGGCGCCTCGCTCCATGGCTGATCCTTCCGCTGGGTTCGCTCGCCGCCGCGGCTCCCGGTGTCGCGCCGGAGTTCACGCACAAGAGTGCCATCGACTGGGCCAACTCGAGACCGCTGACCCTTGCCGAACTGAGGGGGAAGGTCGTGCTACTCGAGTTCTGGGCGTTCAAATGCGTGAACTGCTTGAATTCCATCGCCTGGGTGCGGCAGCTCGAGCACAGCAGGGCGCGCTCCGGGCTCGTCGTCGTGAGCGTCCACCGGCCCGAGCTCCCGGAGGAGCGGGACCCCCGTGCGGTGCGCCACGCCATCGTCCGGCTCGGCATCGACAACCCGGTCATGATCGATTCGGACTCTTCGTACTGGAACGCGCTACACATACAATACTGGCCGACCTTCTGTTTGATAGGGCGGGATGGACTGCTGTATGCCTGCGACCCGGGCGAGGCGGACATCGGCGATGCGCATGCGACGGAGCTCGAGAGAGCGATCGATTCGCTCCTCAGCGCTCCGGCCGCCGCCCGCCCTCGGTGATGCTGCCCTCTCCTGAGGAGCGCGCAATGTCGATTCTCCGATGTTCATTCAAATAGACGATCTGCTCTCCGCCGAGGAAGTGCAGTCGATCGCGAGCCTCGCGCGGCAGGCACGCTTCGTCGACGGCAGGCGCTCCAATCCGCACAACACGACGAAGGTCAATCTGATCGCGGAGACCGGCGACTCGGCAGGCCAGCAGGCGGGCCAGATCGCGATGGCTGCCCTGCAACGCTGCGAGCCGGCAAAGAACTTCGTCTCCCCGCGCCGGATGGCGCTTCCCGCGCTGTGCAGCTACCGCGAGGGGATGAAGTACGGTGCGCACACGGATGCAGCGTTCCTGCCTCTCGGCACACAGGCGTTACGCTCCGATGTCTCCTGCACGATATTCGTCTCGCGGCCGGACGAATACGTCGGAGGCGAGCTGCTCATCCACCTGGGCTCGGAAACGGTCCGGATCGCCGGCAAGCCGGGCTCGGCCGTGTTCTATCCTTCGACGACCGTGCACGAGGTGACCCCGGTCAGCTCGGGCGAGCGCCTGGTCCTCATCACGTTCATCGAAAGCTATATCCCAGACCAGTTGCAGCGCGACCTGCTTTATACGCTCCGCGAGGTGCGCGCGCTCGAGGGCCTCAAAATGGAGTGGCAAAATCTGACACAGCTCGACTATGTGATCGCGAATCTGCAGCGCATGTGGTCAAGATGAGAGCGCACGCGATGCATGCCATTGAGTAAGCTCGCGGGCTACGCGCTCGAACACCTCCGACCACCCCCCGCCCGGACGCTGTCGAAACAGCCGCATGGTTGGATACCAGGGACTGTCCTCGCGATTGCGCAACCAGCGCCAGTCCGGAGAGGCGCTCAAGACCACCCAGACGGGAACGCCGAGTGCTCCGGCCAGATGAGCCGTCAAGGTGTCCGCCGTCACGACGAGATCGAGCGCGCTCATCAAGGCCGCCGTGTCCTTGAGCTCGCTCGCTCCCATCTCCCGGGGATCGGTCAGCTCGAGCACTCGGGGCGCGAAATCCACCTGTGTGCGCTGCTCGGACCCGGCGCCTTTCTGCAATGAAACCAGCGTGACGGACTCGAGCCGAGCGAGCGGGGCTGCCGAGGCGAGTGCGAAGGATCTGCCGATGAAGCCGCCCTGTCGTTCCGTTTCGACATTGCCCTGCCAGGCGATGCCGACCTTGAGGCCCGGAAGTTTCTTGAGGCGTTCCATCCAGCCCGCGATCGCTGCGGACTCCGCCTTGAGATACGGCACCCCGCCGGGAATCGTGTTCAACTCCGTCCCGAGGAGCCAAGGCAAGCTCAAGAGCGGCGTCGACAGATCGAAGGCCGGCAACGGAGCATCGAACGGCAGGATCTGCGCGCGCACCGGCAAGGAGTGCAGCAGTCCCTCGAGCGCAGGCTGGACCTCGAAGACGACGGTCGCGCCACGCTCCTCCAGCAACGGCAGATATCGGCAGAACTGCACCGTATCGCCGAGACCCTGTTCCGCGTGCACGAGGACGGTCCGTCCTTCGATGGATTCCTCACCCAGCCAGCGTGGCAGCTCGGTGTGGCGCCGCAGCGGACGCAGATACTCGAGCTGCAAGCGCGACTCGTGCAGAGGCCAGCCCCGACGGAAATCCCCCATGCTCAACAGAGTGCGCGCCTTGCCCCACCTCAAGTTGGTGTCGTCGGGCCATATCGCGAGCGCACGATCGAAGAGCGATAGGGCATCGGAGTGGCGCTGCAGCGTCGCGAGGGTATTGGCTGCGTTGGAATAAGCTTCGATGTATCTCGGAGCGGCCCCGAGGGCCCGCGCAAAGCTCTCGTAGGCCTGCTCGAGTCGGCCGAGCTGGATCAACTGCACGCCCCGATTGTTGAGCGTTTCGGCGGAGTGCGGACGAAGCGCGAGCACGCGGTCGAAGCTCTGCAGGGCGTCCTCGTGCCGCTGCATGTGCGCGAGTACGACCCCCTGCAAGAAGCGCGCGTCGGGGTCCTCGGGCGCCGCCTTCACCGCGGATGCGAGATCCGCGAGCGCTTCGGGGAACCGCTGCATGCTCGTCAACAACCGCCCCCGATTGCGCAGTGTGATGTGATCGCGCGGGTCGAGCGCGAGCGCGCGGTCGTAGCTTGCGATTGCTTCCTCCGCGCGCCCGAGATCGGCCAGAACGCTGCCTCGAGTGGCATGCGTCGCCGCCGATTGCGGTCGCAAAGCAAGCGCACGGTCGAGGCTTTCCAAAGCGAGCGCATGGCGGCCCAGAGCCGCTTGGAGCAGTCCGCGATTGAGATGGGCTTCGACGAGGCTCGGGTCCACCTGCGTTGCGCGTTCGAGGTGCACGAGCGCCTCTTCCTTGCGATCGGTGCGCTCGAGTGCCGCGGCGAGATCGTTGAGGAAGCGCGCATTCTCCGGCTCCAGCTGCACCGCCCGCGAGAGCGCCTGAGTGGCCTCCGGCATCTGGCCGAGGCGCAGGAGGCTCAGGCCGCGGCCGTTGTGAGCCGCTGCGAAGTCGGGCTTCAACGCTACGGCGCGCCCGTACGCTGCGAGCGCATCGGAATGGCGGCCCGCCGAGTTGAACGCATTGCCGAGGTTGGCGAGCAGTATCGAGTTGCCCGACTTCAGAGCCGCGGCGCGCGAGAGCGCATCGATCGCTTCCGCCGTGCGGTTGAGCCTCCCCAGGGCAAGGCCGAGAAGATGCAGTACATCGCCGTTGCGCGGATCGACCGCGAGGAATTCTCGATAACCCTCGATGGCCTCCGCCAGCCGACCTTGCTGGTCCAAGGCATGTGCTCGGCGCAAGACGTCGTTATTGCTCATTGCGGCTAGAATACGTCATGCGCAACGCGAGAGTGCTCTGTGGTGTCCTCATCCTGGCGTACGCGTGGGCTCTCGGCGCGTGGGCAGCGGGCGCTTCGGAATCCGGTGTCGCCTCTTGTCGCCGTATCACCGACGATAAGCAGCGCCTGGCCTGTTTCGATCGCGAGTCCGCGCCCGAGCAGCAGCAGCCGACAGCCTCGCAGCGGCAGCAGCCGACCCGGGGCGCGGCCACGCGCGCAGCCAGAGCACCTGCAAGCCCCGTGCTGAGCCCGGAGCAACGGATCGGATTGGACCCGGCACGAATCCTGAAGCTGGAAGGCTCTAAGGAGACGCGGGAGCTGAAGGAGCTGACCGCAAAGATTCGCTCCGTTTCGGGGGACGTCGGCAGCCGCCGGTATTTCACTCTGGAGAACGGACAGGTTTGGCGTCAGGTGGACGCGGAACCCGATTTCACGATTCGACCGGGGGATACCGTTCGGATCACGAAGGCAATGTTCGGCTCGTATTTCCTGTCGGCCAATCCTCACATGAGCACGCGCGTCTATCGCGCGCGCTAGTCGAGCGTGAGGCCCAGCTCCGAGGACTCGCGCCGCAAAGCTTCCTTCAAAGGCCCGAGCCAGGGCTCGTACCGTTTCCAGCGCTCGAGCCCCTCGCGATCGATCGGCCGGCGCACCTGCTCCGTGCTCAATGTACGTACCCTGCGTGCCGTCTTGTAGAACTCGAGGCAGGCAGGCTCGAACGGCAATCCGAGAAAATCGAGAATGCGGCGCACGCTTCCCTCGAGATCATCGACCACTCGCTCGTATTGCACACGCAGCACCTTGCCCGGCAGCGCTCTGTCCCAGTGCTGCATCAGCCACACGTAATGGCAGTAGTAGCGCGCGAGCTCATCGAAGCTGTATTTGAATATCATTCCGCGGGGAAACAGTTGCTGGAAGTTTCCGAAACAGCATGCCATGGCCTCGCGGCGCGCATCGATGATGCGCGCGTTCGGCAGGATCAGATGGATGAACCCGATGTCCCGGAAATTGTTCGGCAGCTTATCGATGAAGAATGGCGCACCCTTGCGATGAACGCGTGTATCGGCGAGGTATTCCTCGCCCATACCGCGAAACTCCTCGGGGCTGAGCTCTGCGAGGATCGCGGGATAGCGAGGCGGCGTGTCGGGGGCGCGGGTGCGAAACTGGTGTACGAGCCTCGGGATATCGGGCAGCTCGAGCGTGCCGTCGATCTTCGAATGAGAAGCGAGGATCTGCTCGAGCAAAGTCGAGCCCGCGCGCGGCATTCCGAGGATGAATATCGGGTCCGGGCGCGGGGAGCCCACACCTCGGCGCGCGGCGAAGAACTCGCGCGTACACACCACAGACTGCCGCCGCATCGTCTGAATGAGGGTCTCCGGGTCGATCCAGATCTCCGACCGCTTGAGCGCATTGCCGCGCAGGTAGTACGCGAACGATTCTTCATACCCGCCTCGCTCCTCGAGCACCTTGCCGAGCGCGAAGCAGAGCTGGTAGCGATCGGCCAGAGCGGTGCCCGGCGCCGTCTCCGCCCGGCGCATGCGCGCGACCTCCTCGTCCTCGAATCGATAACTGCGGGTGTTCGCCAGAGCAAGGCTCGCGGGCGCGAAGGAACCGGGCGCGCCTCTTGCCGCCTCGAATAGCCGTACCGCCTCGTCCGTCGCTCCGTGGGTTTTCAGAATGTGCGCGATCGAGACGAGAACCTCCGCATCCTGCGGGAACTCCTGCGATATTTCTCGATAGATTTGCAGGGCCTCATCCGCCCGCCCCAAACCATCGCAAACGAGGGCGTGCTGCTTGCGATAGATGGGATTGCGGGGTTCCCGGCGCAGCAGCTCGAGGATCTGGGGCAGGGCCGCCTCGTAACGCCGTCGCTCGGCGAGAACGTACACGTATTCAAAGCGGGCATCCGCGTAGTCCGGCTGCATCTTGAGGACGTTCTCGAGCAGGATCTCCGCATCATCGAGGACGTTGAGCTTCATGCTGATCTGCGCGAGGACTCGCATGGCCTCGACGTGCGCGCCGTGCTGCTGCAGATACTGCCGGACCTCCTGCTCCGATGCGCCGAGCTCCCCTTCGTTGAGGAGCAATGAGGCCAGCGCCACCTGCGGCGGCAGCTGCGACAGGCGGCGCGCGCAACGCGCGGCTTCCTGAGCCCCGCGAAGATCGCCGCGCGCATGGCAGAGTCTCGCGAGCGCCGTCCAGCTGTGCGCGAGCGCGTCGTTGCGCTCGACGGCGCGCCGGTATGCGCTCAGGGCCGAAGCGGGGTCTCCGAGGGCCTCATGCAGCAGCGCGAGCTCCTGTTGCAGCCGCCCCGATCTGGGGTAGCGCGGCTCGAGCCGCTGCAGCAGGGCGAGCGCCGCGGCGAGCTCACTGCCCGCCCGCAGCGCCTCCGCCTTGCGCAGCTCCGCATCGAGAAGCGAGTAATTGGGCGACAAAGGGGAAGCCACCCCGAAAGTATACGGCCGAAAAAAAAGCGGGCCCTCGTGGGGCCCGCCTGGAAAGAGCAGTCGTGCTCGATCAGAACTGCAACGTCAGGTTCGCGAACAAGTACCGTCCCAGGAAGTCGTAGACGTTCGAGTAGGTGTTGCCGTTGACGAATGCCGACGAGAAGTAACCGACGGAGACGAACGGCGGATCCTTGTCCATCACGTTGTTCACGCCCACGCGGACGCTCACGTTCTTGTTGAGCGCGTAGGAGGCGTTCAGGTCGAAGTACTGATAGCTCGCAATCGATTGCGGGGGTGAGTTGAACCCAGGGCCCCCGTTCAGCAGCGGATTCGGGCTGTAAGCGTCCTGAGTGACCTGGCCGATGTACCGCCATGTCAGCCCGACTCCGAGACCCGTGAATGGCGTCTCGTAGTTGACCAAGAGCTTGTGCTTCCACTTCGGTGCGGGTGGGCCGCAGGTGGCGCCGAAATAGCCCGCGCAGTCATACCTCGCGAGGCCGAGCTGACCACCAGGCTCGGTGATCAACTGCGCGTTGTACGATCCAAAGAAGCGGAAGTCGAGCCTCCCGGCGGCCGCGAGGTCGAGCCGATAGGTAGCCGTCAGATCGACACCCCGGGCTTCCAAAGCACCGAGATTCAACGTGGGATCGTCGACGTAGCCCGTCGGCGCGATCCAAAGGCTGCCGAGCACGTCGCGGTGGACCTGACCGCAGAAGTACGGATTGCCGGTGTCGAGACACTGCGTCAACTGCAGTGGGAATCCGTAGGAGGTGATGACGTTCTTGATCCGGATATGGAAATAATCCAGCGTCACGTTGAGATTTGGAACGAAGCCCGGCGTGAACACGACGCCGAACGAGGTGGTATCCGCCGTCTCCGGTTGCAGTGTCGGATTGCCGCCGACCAGTCCCTGGTACTGACCGGCCGAGTTCGGGATCAGGGTCCCGTACTGCGCAGCCGTCACGCCCGTCAGCATGCACTGCGCCTGGGAAGCCGTCGGGCTCCCCGTCGTCGAGCCGGCGCACGGGTCATACGAGCCCTCGAGCGAGAGAACCTTCTGCGTGAACAGCTCCTGCAGATTCGGCGCGCGCACCGCGCGGTTGTAGCTGGCGCGCAGACGCACATCGGATGTCGGCGCCCAATTGAGACCGAACTTGTAGGTGTTGGTCGTGAATCCCTCGGTATACGAGGAATAGCGATAGCCGAACTCAGCGGAAAGCTCCTTCGCGAACGGCTTGTCCGTGACGAACGGCATGCCCGCCTCGACGAAGCCCTCCCAGACGTGAAAATAGGCATCGAGAGGCTCGATGGGACTACCGTTGCCCGATACGTCGAAGTTCACGTTGGGCGCATCGACATGCAGGACGGCAGCCTCGGAACGGTACTCGGAGCCGAAGTTCACCAGGAGCCCGCTGTCCGCGCCGGGCACCTTGACGTACTTGCCGAGGTCGGCCGTGATGTTGCCGTCCCAGATCCGCTCCTCGGTGAAGCCCTGCTGCAGCGAGGGGATCTCCACGTATTTCAGGGCATCAGGCGTGACGCCACCAATACTCCAGATGTTGTACGGCACGCATCCCGGCGCGCTCGTGACGCACACCGGTCCATTCGGCCCCGATTTGACGTTGAGCGCGTTCGTCAGGTTCGTCTTGGAGAAATTGCCGCTCGTGAAATTCTGGTACTGCGTGCGGCCTTCCTGGAAGTACGTGTCGTACGAAAATGCATCCGTCAGCTGCCCCTTGACGCCGAGGACGACGCGAAACGCCGTGTGCTCGAGGTCGTTGATGCGGTCGCCGCCTTCCACGTCGCGGCGGCCCAGGAGGAACTGCGCGAACTGCTGGCCCGGTTGAGGGCACAGAGCCGCAAGCTGGTTGCCATTGAGGAGCGGGTTATCGCAGTTGGTCTGCATCGCGCCGTTCGGAATGTTGTTGGCATCCACCGCCGTGCCCTGTCCGAAGAACGAGCCGCCCGGTGCGATCTGGGAGATCGTGGCGTCGTCCATGAACATGAATTCCTGGTACAACCGGATCTTGTCCGTGAGGTCCAGGTGCAGGAAGTCTCCCGCGGTCCAGCGCTCGTCCGGGCGCTGGAAGTAGTTGCTCGGCGCGAAGTTGTACTTGTCGGCGTTCGTGAAGGGAATGAATCCGCCGGGCCCGATTGTGAAATTGCCCTTACCCGGCGGGAGAATCACGAAACGTCCGGGATATGACGTGCTCGATCCGGTGCAAGACCATCCGGTCGGACTCGCGTTGTCGAGCGTCGGCTGGCAGGAACTGAAGTCGCGGGCCGCTTCCAGGATCGCACTGACCCGGCGATAGGTGACATAGGAGGTGAAATTGCCCGTGTTGTCGGCGAAGTTCTTGCCGAAGATCACGGCGAAGTCCTTGCTGTTGCCGTCCCAGACGTTCGAGGCAGGCAGCGGATAATTCGCCTGCTTCACGGTCTGTTGCATCCAGTCCTCCTGCTGGCCGTGCTGGTAGATCGAGGTATTGAGATCGAGCTTCAGCCCCTGGAAGTGATCGTTCATCACGAAGTTCACGACACCCGCGACGGCGTCGGCGCCGTACACCGAGGAGGCGCCGCCGGTCAGGATGTCCACCCGGTCGACGAGCGCCGCCGGAATGTTGTTGAGGTCGGCCGCGGAGAAGCCGTTGAGCTGCGGGGGTGCGGGGTCGCCCGGCATCAGCCGGCGCCCGTTGATCAGAACGAGCGTGCGCTGCACGCCGAGACCGCGGAGGTTCACGGTGGCCTCACCGGTTGCGCCGTTTGAAACGCCCGCGCCCTGATCGGCCATCACCTGCGGCAGCGCATTCAGCATATCCTCGATGCGCGTTGCGCCCGATGCCCGAATCTCGGGCGCCGCCACCGTGGCCACCGGGCTCA
This sequence comes from Steroidobacteraceae bacterium, assembly GCA_035606175.1. Classification (GTDB taxonomy): domain Bacteria; phylum Pseudomonadota; class Gammaproteobacteria; order Steroidobacterales; family Steroidobacteraceae; genus JASHUC01. The sequence continues at coordinate 76,796 of DATNFW010000048.1, forward strand.
CCGAAGTGAGTCCGGGCTCGATGATGCGCGAGCCGGTGACGATGACTTCCTGAGTCGGCGTCGCCGCAGCCGTTGCAGTTGCAGGCGGCTGTGCCGGACCGTTTGCTTCCTGCGCAAAGGCTGCCGGAACGGCGGCGATCGCGCTCGCGTTGACCATGAGCGCGTAGCGCACGGCCCGACGCAATATGTCCTGATTAGCCATTTTGAATGCTCCTCCCGGACTTAAGGGTTGTCGAAATGGCGACACACGACCCCCGGCCTCGCGGGCACTCAAAGAGGACCGCTGTCGCCTGTTTTGTGGGGGGAAGGATACACAGTGCGCTGCGACAAAGAAAGCCGGTTTGGCGGAAAGGATACAGGTGACCCGCAGAACGGCTGCAGAGTAATGGTGCTGTGCCCGAGCCGAACATGGAGGACGAAGCCGCGTGACCCCGCAGAACGAGTGCGGCGCGAGGCGGCACCAATCCATAGCGCGGACTGGGCATGAGACCGTTTGGAGCGCGCGCCACATACGCGGCGAGCCGTCTGTCGTACGAGCGCCACAGCCACCCACGACCCCCCCGCGCGCGGCATAATCCCCCGCATGGACAGCCAACGGGAGCTGGAGCGCGCGTCTCGCGCGCTGACCGAGGGGAAGT
>DATNFW010000049.1:0-6214 GCA_035606175.1 Steroidobacteraceae bacterium
GCGCACGCAGCTGGCTCACGGAGGCGCCTCTCCGGATGCTCATGAACAATCTCGATCCGGAGGTCGCCGAGCGGCCGGCCGAGCTCGTGGTGTACGGCGGGATCGGCCGGGCAGCGCGCGACTGGGAGAGCTACGACCGCATCGTCGGCACGCTCCGCCGGCTCGAGGCCGAGCAGACGCTGCTCATTCAATCGGGCAAGCCCGTGGGAGTCTTCGAGACGCACGCCGATGCACCGCGCGTGCTCATCGCCAATTCCAACCTCGTGCCGCGCTGGGCGACGTGGGAGCACTTCAATGAGCTCGACCGCAAGGGCCTCATGATGTTCGGCCAGATGACGGCGGGCTCGTGGATCTACATCGGCTCGCAGGGCATCGTGCAGGGCACGTACGAGACCTTCGCCGAGATGGGGCGGCAGCATTACGGCGGACAGCTCGCGGGCCGATGGCTCCTGACCGCGGGGCTCGGTGGCATGGGCGGGGCGCAGCCGCTCGCCGCCGTGATGGCGGGCGCCTCCTGCCTCGCGGTGGAGTGCCAGCGCTCGAGAATCGAGATGCGGCTGCGTTCGGGATTCCTCGATCACGCCGTGGAGAGTCTCGATGAGGCGCTCGAGATCGTGAGCCGCGCCTCGAGCGAGCGCAAGGCGGTCTCGGTCGGGCTGCTCGGGAATGCGGCGGAGGTGTTGCCGCAGCTCCTCGGGCGCGGGGTGCGCCCGGACCTGCTGACGGATCAAACCTCGGCGCACGATCCGGTGAACGGATATCTGCCGATCGGCTGGAGCATCGAGCGGTGGAACGAGATGCGCGAGCGCGATCCCGCGGCGGTGGCGAAGGCCGCGCGGGCCTCCATGGCAGTGCACGTGCGCGCCATGCTCGAGTTCCATCGCGCCGGCGTGCCGACCGTCGACTATGGAAACAACATCCGGCAGATGGCGCTCGAGGAAGGGGTGCAGGATGCCTTTGACTTTCCGGGATTCGTGCCCGCGTGTATTCGGCCGATGTTCTGCCGCGGAATGGGGCCGTTCCGCTGGGCGGCCCTCTCGGGCGACCCCGAGGACATCCACAAAACCGATGCGCGCGTGAAGGAGCTCCTCCCGCACGCGGCCGCGCTCCACCACTGGCTCGACATGGCGCGCGAGCGCATCCGCTTCCAAGGATTGCCGGCGCGGATCTGCTGGGTTGGACTCGGCGACCGCCACCGGCTCGGCCTCGCGTTCAACGAGATGGTCGCGCGTGGGGAGCTCAAAGCGCCCATCGTGATCGGCCGCGATCACCTCGATGCGGGCTCGGTGGCATCGCCCAATCGCGAGACCGAATCGATGCGCGACGGCTCGGATGCGGTCTCGGACTGGCCCGTGCTCAACGCGCTTCTCAACACCGCATCGGGCGCGACGTGGGTGTCCTTCCATCACGGCGGCGGCGTCGGCATGGGCTTCTCCCAGCACGCCGGACTCGTCATTGTGTGCGATGGCACGCCCGCGGCCGCGAAGCGCATCGCGCGCGCGCTGTGGAACGATCCGGCGAGCGGGGTCATGCGCCACGCCGATGCGGGCTATCCGGAGGCGATCGCATGTGCGCGGAAGTTCGGGCTCGACTTGCCGAGCCTCACGCAAGACTCGCCCGCGCTATGATCCGCGGCTACCGGATCGCAGGAGGTGCACAGAATGCTTACGCTCTATTGCTTCGGCCCCGGAGCGAATTCCCTGAAACCGCTGCTCGCGCTGCACGAGAAGGGGCTGACGTTCACCCGCAGGCAGCTCAACCCCGCAGCTTTCGAGCACCACGAGGACTGGTTCAAGAAGATCAACCCGAACGGGCAGGTGCCCGCGCTCGATCACGACGGCAAGGTCGTCACCGAGTCGACGGTGATCTGCGAGTACCTGGAGGATGTCTTCCCTGAGGCGCCGCGGCTGCGGCCGGACGACCCCTACACCAGGGCGCAGATGCGTATCTGGACCAAGTGGGTCGACGAGTACTTCTGCTGGTGCGTCTCGACGATCGGCTGGGAGCGCATGGTGAGCCGCATGGCGCGTCAATATACCGAGGAGGAGTTCGAGGCCTATGTCAAACGAATTCCGCTCTATGAGCAGCAGGTCAAATGGCGCCGCGCGCGCAACGGATTCCCCAAGGAGATGCTCGAGGAGGAGATGCGCAAGATCGCCTACTCGGTGAAGAAGCTCGAAGCGCGCCTCACGGAAAGCCCGTGGCTCGCCGGCCCCGAGTACACGCTCGCGGACATCTGCAATTTCGCGATCGCGAACGGGATGCAGAACGGCTTCGCGGAGCTGGTGAACCGCAAGGACACGCCGCATTTGATCGATTGGATCGAGCGCATCAACGAGCGGCCAGCAGCGAAAAAGATGTTCGCCGAGGTCCCGCGCGAGCGGCTGGACCGCGCCGCGGCGCGGAGCGCCTGATGCGCGGAGGCTCGCACACGGCGTCCCGGGGCTGCACAATACGTGGGCGACCGCGCACCTTGGCCTACTGACCGGACATAAGATTCGCCCTCCTGTCGTGGACGATCCATCCCTTTCTTCGCGAGTCCTGGCCGCCGCGCCGAGCGCAACGCCGAGCGCAACGCCGAGCGCAATGCCGAGCGCAACGCGGGTCGCGTGGGAAGGTCGCTTCGCACCGGCTTCGGCGGTCCGCGCGGCAAGCCGCGCGGCCCATCGCCTGGCGGACTTTTTGCTCGGCAGCGGGGCGTACGCCCACCAATTCGAGAAGCTCATCCTGGGGCTCATCGTGTTCAGCGTCGCCTCGATCGGGCTCGAGGCGATCCCAGGTCTGCCCGACTGGACGACACGCGTACTCGCGATCGCGGAGATCGTGGTCGTCGTCGTCTTCTCGTTCGAGTATCCGGACGCTACCTGCAGGCGCTGCGCGATCGCTTTCGCGGCGAGGAGCTGGCGGACATGCTGTGCTATCTGCGGGTGCACGGTGAGTTGGCCGTGCGCGCCAAGGGAATCCTGTTGCTGCGCGAGAGCGGGTTGCCCGAGCCTCCCCTCGACGCGGAGACGCGCGACCGGCTCGCGGAGCTTGCTCACCTCGAGCGTGCCATCGGCAAGTCCGGCGTGCTAGCGGTGCGTCCGCTCATGATGGCGACCGGCAAGGAGATCTGGCAGCTAACGCTGCTCAAGCCGTGAATGGCATGAAGCCATAGCCCAGGTGCGGGCTTGGATATGGGCTTCGGCGTCAGCGGGACCTTAAGCGTGCCGACAGCGTGCCGCCGGAATGCGCCTTGCTCCGGGCATGGACATGGGCATCCGTCACGACGATATGCGCCGCTCCGGACGGGCTCTCTCGCATCTGGGCGCCTTCGTCGAGAGGGCGGCACAGGCGGCAAATCCGTCGCGCTCGAAGCTCGGCAGGGCGGCGGCGGTTGTGACGGTCGCCAGGCTCGGTGCGCGGCTGCTTCCTGCGGGTTTGCGCCTCGCGAGGCGCTACCCGCTCGCCTCGACGCTCGCGATCTCGGGGATTCTCCTGGCACTCTACGCGACACGCCCGCCGCGCATGTCCCGGAGTTACGGCCCGTAACCCGGCACGGCGCCGCTCGCCGTGAAGGCGTGCCGAAGCATCAAGCGCTTCATCTCGGCATTGAGCGGCTCTTTGAGACGAGAGAGAGTGGGCCCGCCTCTAAATCGAGCATCGTTACGGCTTCTCGTATGCGCTCTCGCGGTCAGCGGCGTGGCAAGTTGGCGAGCAGATGATCGAGCTGAGCACGAATCTCTGCGCTCTCGCGCTCGACGGTCTCCTTGAGCTCATGAATCCGCGAGGCTTCGGCCTGCTCGGCCCGCTCGCGCACCATCTCGAGCTCGCTTGCCAGACTGCGCCGCTCCCGGTGCCACCCGTAGCGAGAGAGTGCGTGGGCGATGTAGTCCACGATTGCGATCAGGGCGGCAACGATGAGGATCAGGATTCCAAACGGCGCCTGAGTCCGAGCGATGAGGAAATTGAGCGGTGTCGAAGTGGCGATGGCGGTCCGATTTGCCACGAGGAGTGCCACGAGGATCACGAGCAGGAGGACGTAGGCAACGGTGCGAGGTCTCATGCGCGGGCGCTCCAATCGGGTGATCCATTCTCGTTGTTGTTGAGAAGCGCGACGGGAAAGCTCGACAGAATCTCTCCGGCGGCAAGCATGCGTCGTGCGCCCACATCGTGAGCTTTTACGTTCGCTCCGTCGAGCACATTCGTCAGCGAATCGAGTCGCATGCGACGCGGCAGCTCTATGCACGTATCGCCCCAAAGCTCCGCGCCTGCCGCTCGGAGCTGCAGGCGCCAGTAAAGGCGCGGCGCAAGTGCGATCGCGACGCTCCCATTCCGGCGCCGCATGAAAGCGAGCAGATGCGCGCTGCGATCTCCGGCGACCCGCAGCGGCGTGTAAGTCCCGTGTGCGAACAGGTCGGGATTCGCGCGGCGCAGCTCGAGCGCGCGTCGGATCAGCAGGAGCTTCGCCCGGCCATCGGACAGAGAATCGGCGAGCGCGCGCGCAGCCGCGGCCGCCGTGGCTTCCTCTGTCGGTGGTCCGATCTCGCGCTGCAGGCGGCGCCGGGTCTCGTAGTCGACTGGCCGGCGGTTGTCGGGGTCGACGAGCGAGAAATCCCAGAGCTCGGTGCCCTGATAGATGTCCGGCACCCCGGGTGCTGCGAGCTTGCACAGAGTCTGGGACAGTGAGTTGAGCAGGCCGAAGCGCGCAATGCGCTCGACGGTGGCCAAGAGGTCCGCAAGAAACAGATTCCCTGGTCGCGGCTCGAGAATCGAGCGCACGAACTGCCGGACGGCCTCCTCGTACGCCTCGTTGACGTTCGCCCAGCTGGTGCGCACCTTGGCCTCGCGCAGCGCTTTCACCATGTACGATTCGATGCGCTCCACATAGCTTTGCAGCGTCTCCTCATGCGCCGCGGCTTGCGAGCCGGCTGGCGCGGGAAGGCCGAGCGGCAGAGTCCCTATCAGCGTCTCGTAGAGCAGGTACTCGTCGTTCGGCGAGGGCGCCGGGAGGTCATCGACGTCCTTGCGTCGCGAGCGGTTCATTTGCTTCCAGCGCTCGAGCATCGCGCGCCACTCCCGAGGCATCTCCGACAACACGTCGATGCGTGCGCGCACGTCCTCCGAGCGCTTGGTATCGTGCGTGGAGGTGGCGAGCAGCTCGTGCGGCCAGTGAAGTGCGCGCTGACGCGCATCGGCGTGGAAGGCACGCACGCTCGTTCCGAACCGGTCCGGCTCGCCGCCCACCTCGTTGAGCGAGACGAGGCGGTCGAACTGATAGAGCGCCGTGTCTTCGACACCCTTTGCCGTGACGGGCGCAGTGAGCTGCTGAAAGCGCATGGTAAAGCGCCTTGCGGCCCCCACGGGGCTCTCCGCGAGCAGAATCGAGCGAATGAACTCGTACACGGCCGCGTCCGTCGAGGTGTCGCGATGGCGGGCGACCGCGAGCGCCCAGTCGATATAGCGTCGATCTTCCTGAGCTACGCCGTCTCCGGCAATGTACGTTCGATAGACGGGAAACGATGCGATGACTTCGGCGAGCGCCTGCCGCAGGCTCGGTTGCGTGAAGTCGCGCGTGCGCCGCAGCGAGCGCGCGATCCGCACCAGCTCCCCGGCGAGCACGTTGAGCTCGGCCGCGAGCGAGGTGTCGACGACGCGCCGTTTCGCATCGTGCGCGAGGTCGCTCCAGTCCGTATGCTCTGCGGTGAAGGATCGATAGATCCGGTCGAGACGCGCGCGGGCACCGCCATCGACGAAGAGACCATTGACGACGTTCACGAAGCGGTATCCGGTCGTGCCATGCACCGCCCAGTCCTCGCGCAGCGGCTCGAAGTCGGCGGTGATCTTCTCGACGATGAGATAGAGCGGCAGCTCGGATCCCGCGCCCGGTTGCTGCGGGGCCCGCACGGCGGCGACCCGATCTTGCAGGCGCCGGAAGTATTGCGCCGGATCGTAGAGCCCATCCGGATGATCGATTCGCAGGCCGTCCACTTTGCCGGCGGCGATGAGCTCGAGGACGAGGCGATGCGTGGCCTCGAAGACCGCCTCATTCTCCATGCGCAGTGCCGCAAGATCGTTCACGTCGAAGAAACGACGATAGTTGATCTCGTCCGAGGCGACGCGCCAGTAGGCAAGGCGATAGGCCTGGGCTTCGTGGAGCTGGTGCAGCGCATCGAAGCTCGCGAGGTCGCCGGGCGCGCCGTTCAATGCGCGTACGGCGGATTCGATCGCGGCA
>DATNFW010000050.1:0-42507 GCA_035606175.1 Steroidobacteraceae bacterium
CCCCTGAGCCGCGGGAGGAGCGGGATTCGGCCGCATGCTCGCGGGCGTTGCGGCGATCATTGCGGCCACGGCGTTCGCGAGCTGCCGGTGGGTCAGCGGCAGCATCGAGTCGCGATGCGACTGCGCCGCTTCGCTCATCGCGCTCGAGGCCACGCGCGCCTTTGCAATGAGCGGCTCGAGCGTCGATTTGAGCTCCGAGGGCCGGTTCCCGATCCCTTGCTCGAACTCGATCAGCCGGGCCTCGAACTCATTGGCCTCGCGCGGCAGCTGAGCGTAATCACGGGATGCGATCAGCCGGCCGCTCTGCTCCACCACCTCGCTCATGGCCGCGAGCGCGCTCTTGACGCCCTCCGGAGACTTGACGATGGACTGGCCCCAGGCGACGGACCAAAGCAGCGCAAGCAGAATCGGTATGCGAGCGCGGGTCACGTGACGAGCCGCAGGACGAACGGATAGTGATAGCGAGCTCCCTCGCTCGCCTTGATCGCCGCGACGATCGTCATCGCAAGCCAGTAGAGCACCAGCGCTGCGAACAGCAGAATACCGACGAGCAGCCACACCAGCACGAAGCAGACGAGCGCCCCGAAGGCGACGGTGATATTGAAGTTCAACGCTTCCTTCGCGTGATCGTCTACGAACGACGACTCGCCGCGGCGCGCCAGCCACACGACGAGCGGTCCCAGAATATTGCCGAACGGCAAGACGATACCCACGAGCGCGGCGAGATGCGCGACCATTCCCCATGTCCGCTCATCTGCCGAGACTTCGCTGCGGCCGCGATCCGACGCTTCGTCCGCGCTCATCGAAGCTCTCCGCTCAACCTCCGTTACTCTATCACGAGCCGCCGAACCGGTACCGCACGGTCAGATCGAGCTCGCGCCCCATCTGGTTGTAGTAGGTGATCGGGTTCGGCGGGTTCTCGCTCGCGGCGGTGTGATAGGTGCGCCCGAGCGCATTGGCGATGCGGCCCTCGACCGACCAGCCCTCGCCGAACGAGGCGTCGGCGAGGAGATCGACCAGAAAGTAGCCGCCGAGCGGAACGCTGTTCGCCGGATCATCGAACCGGCGTCCCTCCCAGCGAGCCCGCGCGGCGAGGCTGGCCCGGCTCGAGAGCGTGCGCCGCACATCGAGAGAAGCGCTGCTCTCAGCGCGCCTCGGCAACAGATTGCCGTAGGTGCTCGGATTGCCCTCGGTGCGCGGGCTGCGGTCGAGGGGGTCGAGGCCGGTCGCCTCTCCGGAGAGCACCCAGCTGCCGTGGTGCCACGCTCCCTCGAGCTCGACTCCGCGGATGCGCGCCTCATCGAGATTGATCGGCGTGTAGTCGGGCGGTGGATAGGTGATCAGATCGTGGATGTCGCTCTGATAGACATGCAGCGACCAATGCAATGTCTCCCAGCGCCCTTCGAGCCCGAGCTCGACCGAGCGCGATGTCTCGGGCCTCAGGGCCGGATTGCTCGACGGCGGAAATCCGGGAAACGAGGGGAAGTAGAGCGCGTTGAAAGTGGGCGCGTGAAATGCCGTACCCCAGGTCGCCGTCAGCCGGTAATGACGATTGATCTGCCAGCCCGCGCCCACGTCCTCGGTCACGTGATCGCCGAACTGGGTGTTGTGCTCGTAGCGCACGCCCGCAAGCTCGGCCACGGCACCCGTCGCGCCGTGCAGCTCGATGAAGCTCCCGGAGGTATCGCGACTCGTCCGCGCGAACGAGATGGGCGAGACCGTGTCGTCGAAGATCTGAACCGCCCCGATTCGATCCCCGTACCAATCCGAGCCTGCGACGATGTGCAGCGCCGGGGCGATTGCGCCGTCGAGCTGCAGGCTCGCAGAGTCGCGGCGCGTCTCATAGCGGTCCACCGGTGCTGCGGCGAGGAAGTCGTTCGCGTCGTCGACGTTTCGCCCGCCCACCAAATGCACGCTCCAGCGCGCCGAGATCGGACCGTCGAGATGGAGCGAGACTACGCGCTCGACGAATTCCGTCGAATCGGAATACGTCCCGTCATAGTCGGTGTGGCCGCTCGTCAGCAGAGAGTCGAGTGCCCCGGTCCAACCCGCTCCGAAGTGCACGCCGGCCGTGAACGAGCCCGACCGGTTGAGATAGCCGTCGCGATCCGCAGGTCCGCCGAAACAGTCGGTGGGGGGCAGGCCCGGGATCGGCACGCCGGAGCAGGCTTCGAAGCCGGCCGTGTGGAGCACCTCGCCGCTCGCGCCCAGCCACGCGCGCCCGAAGTTCTCTCGCAGGCTGAGCGTCTCATTGAATGTCGAATAGGTCCCGCCGCTCGCGCTGACCTCGCCGCTAAGACCCGGCTGCGCTGCGCTGCGCGTAAAGATCTGAATGACGCCGCCCATCGCATCGGAGCCGTAGAGTGTCGAGCGCGGCCCGCGCACCACCTCGATGCGCTCGATCTGATTCACGGGAATCAGCTCGATGGGCGGCAGCCCGGTCGTCGCCGATCCCACGCGGACTCCGTCGACGAGCAGCAGCGTTTGATTGGCGTTCATGCCGCGCAAAAAGAGCGAAGTCTGCTTGCCGAGCCCGCCGGTGTTGTCGTATTGCACCCCGGGCAGCTGCGCAAGCAAGCTCTGAAGCGAGAGGGCTTGGCTCGATTCGATGTCCGCGCGCGTGAGTACATCCGCAGACCAGAGCACCTCGGCGAGCGGCTCCGCGACGCGCGAGGCCGTGACCAGCACCTGCGGCCTTTGAGCGTCCTGCGCCCGGCAAGCCGGCGCCGCGGTGAGAAGGAGGAAGAGGATCGAGTATGACGTGCGCGCGCCTGCGTGGGCGCGAAAGAGATCTGCCATGGGAACTGCCGCTCCTCAAATGCACCACCCGTGCGTGAGCGCCGCATCGGGTGGGCTGGAGGCGGGGGACGATGCGGGAGGGCGCAAGTCCCGAGCGGCCGCCAGGCCGCCCGCCGCGGCACCATCGGTTGAGGCGAGGCCGGTCTCCGGGCTTCCGAGTTGAAGCGCGAAGGCGCTTCGGGCGGATCGCCTTCCCGCGCCTCGCGGCGCAGTGGCTCGTTGATCCGCCGACACTCGATCACCGTTGCGGGGGCAGCGTCGGTCTTGCACCGACTTCCCGTGTTACTCGTTGGCCCTGCGGCCCTCGAGCACCTCGCTCGAGCCGGAGCGTGCCGCGGTCGAGCGGGCGCGTCAAGCGCCCTCATCCAACGGGAGCTCGCGAGCGGCTGCGCTCACGAGGGCCCCTGCGCTTCAAACCGGCGGCGTGCAATGTTCCGGTGGGCGGTGCAAGCTCGCAGAACGCCATGAATCCGCCGCCTCTTCGCCGCCCGCCGCGCCCATCGCTCCCTCCGTGGGCAGAGATCGTCGCGTACGTCGGCATCGTGCCGCTCGTGCTCTGCCCGCTCGCAATCACGTTTCTTCCCGAATATGGACAGCGATTCATCGCGCAGCAGGTCGCCGTAGCTTACGGCGCCGTCATTCTAGCGGCACTCGGCGCCATTCACTGGGGGCTCGCGCTCGCGGGTCGCCTCGGCTGGAGCGTCGGTCGTGCGATCGGCGTCGCGCTGAGTGCGGCCTGCGGCGTCGTGGCGGTCGTGATCGGCGGCGAGCGCGGGCTCGCGCTGCTCGTCGTGGCGCTCGGCCTGTTCTGGCTCTACGAGCACCGCGGCATCGGCGAGGAGCTGCCCGAGGACTATCTGCAGCTCCGCCGCAATCTGACGCTCGCGGGATGCTTCCTGCTCGCGATCACGATGATCCTCTCGGATTCCGCCGGTCTGGCGTAACACCGCCGCGCGGCCCGTGCGAGGCACGGGAATTGCTTCGAGAACCCATTCGGGGCCTCCGCATTTTTTTTGGTGGCTCGCGAGCATTTCCGTATAAGCGGTTGATTAATGAGGTCTTCGCTCAAACGGAATGCGCGTCGAATCGAGCGTGTGCCGAGATCATGCAGAACGTCGGCGGGATTGAGAATCATGACGTGAACTCGCTCGCGGCGCACATACCCGTCGCCTCCGACTTTCACCTGCTTGCCGAATCGTTGCCGCAAATCGTGTGGCTCCAGGACCGGGAGGGCGCCATCGAGTTCGTCAACCGCCGCGGCATCTCCTACGCCGGCCTGTCTCCCGCGAGCCTCGCCTCGCGGACCCTCATTGCACGAGCTCTACATCCCGCGGACCGCCGTCGCGTGCGCGACATCTGGCGGGACGCTCGCAGTCGCGAAGCCGGATACAGTCTCGAAGCGCGCCTGCGTCGGCGCGACGGCGTTTATCACTGGCATCGCATTCAAGCCCATCCGATGCGCGATGAGCGCGGGATGCTCGTGCGCTGGATGGGGATGGCGACCGACGTGCATGACGTAAAGGAGAGCGACGAGCGCAGCGCGTTCCTGCTCGCCCTGTCCACGGAGCTTGCGAGCATCGCCGATCCGCACGATCTGGTCTGCACCGCGATGGCGCGGCTGCGAGAGCGGCTCGGCGCCTCGCGCGCAACGCTCGCGGAGCTCGATCACACCGAGGGAGAGGCGATTCTGCTCACGCAGCGCGAGGACGATCCCGCGCGCATCGAAGTCTCGACGCTCCCACTCGCCTCTTTCTCGCTGCTCGCCCTGCAATCGCCCGAGAGCGTCACGACAGTCGTCCGCGATACCCGGAGCGATGAGCGCTCGGCGCACCTGCATGCGCGCGAGTTCGAGCCGCGAGGCATCGGGTCGCTCATCTCCGTGCCGCTGCTGCGCGGCGGTCATCCGGTTGCGCTGCTCTCGATCGTGACGACGGAACCGCGCGACTGGCCCGCCGCGGATGTCGAGCTCGCCGAACGTGTGGCCGATGTCGTATGGCCCGCCTTCGAGAAGGCCCGCGCGGACCGTGAGCTCGCCGCGAGCGAAGAGCGCCTGCGCCTCGCACAGGCCGTGGCGCGCGTCGGCGCGTGGGAGTGGGACCCGGCGACCGATGAGTGCATTCTCTCGCCGGAGTGCCGAGAGCTGCTGGGTGTCGACCCGAGCGGTACGCATCGGCTCGTGGAGCTGCTGCGCAACATCGAGCCGCAGGATCTGCCGGCGGTGCAGTCCGCGCTCGATGCCTGCCGGCACTCGGGCTCGGAGGAGCTCGAGTACCGGTACACGCATCCGGCGCGTGGGCAGCGCTGGATCCATTCAAAGATTGGAACGGTGCCGCATGGCCGGCATGCGCGCGTGTTCGGCATTCATCTCGATGTCACCGAGCGCAGGCTCGCCGAGCAGGCGCTGCAGGAAATCAATCAGCGCAAGGACGAGTTCCTCGCCATGCTCGCCCACGAGCTGCGCAATCCGCTCGCGCCCATCCGTAACGCGGCGCAGATCCTGCGCCTGCACGGCAAAGGCAACACCAAGCTCGAGTGGGCACGCTCGGTCATCGAGCGCCAGTCGCGGCATCTGACGAGGCTGGTGGACGATCTTCTCGATGTCTCGCGTATCGTCCGCGGCCAAATCAGCCTGGAGAAGGGTCCGATCGACCTGAGCGATGTGGTGCGGAATGCGCTCGAGACCAGCCGACCGCTCGTGCGGGAGCGCAAGCATCAGCTCACGGTGACCCTGCCCGGTGAGCCGCTGCCGCTCGATGCCGATCTCACGCGGCTCTCGCAGGTCGTCTCGAATCTGCTCATCAATGCAGCGAAGTACACCCCGGAGGGCGGCCACATCTGGCTCGAGGCGCACCGGCCGAACGACGAGGTCATCCTGAAGGTGCGGGATTCGGGCATGGGCATCTCCTCGAGCCTGCTGCCGCACATTTTCGACTTGTTTACGCAGGGCGTGCGCACGCTCGATCGTGCGCAAGGCGGGCTCGGCATCGGACTCACGCTCGTGAAGAAGATCGTGGAGATGCATGGGGGCAGGGTCGAAGCGCGCAGCGCCGGCGAAGGCGAGGGCAGTGAATTCACCGTGCGGCTGCCTCTGCTCGCCGGGCGCTCCGCGCGAGGCCCCGAGCAGCAGCCGGCGGCGACACCCGCAGCGGGCGGATCGCAAGTGCGTGTGCTCGTCGTCGACGACAATGTCGATGCGGCGGAAAGCATTGCGATGCTGCTGTCGCTCGAGGGATACGAGGTGCGCAGCGTGCACGCAGCGCAGGATGCGCTCGAGACCGCCCAATCGTTTCAACCTCATCTCGTGCTGCTCGACATCGGCCTGCCGGGCATGGACGGCTATGAAGTCGCCCGCAGACTGCGGGCAGAGCAGCGCATCGAGAGCATGCGTCTGGTTGCGATCACCGGGTACGGCCAGCAATCGGACCGCGAGCGCGCGCGGGCGGCCGGATTTGATGAGCACCTCGTGAAGCCCGTCGATCCGGAAGCGCTGAACGAGGTTCTGGGAGCGATCGCAAGCGAGCAGCGGGAACGGCCGCACTGAGCTGGCCCGTCCCGCAGACGGGAACGAACCCGCGGGGAGCCGGTCTACTTCCAACCGACCACGGCGCCGTAGGGCAGTAGGGAGGTCGATTGAGCCCGCGGACCGGCGCGCTCGAGTCTCCGGCGTGGATGCCGCGCCGCCCCGGTGCCGCGGCAGCCGCGCTTGCGCTCAATGTGGCGCTCGGAATCGCGCTCATCCTCTCCTTCCGCACATCGCCCGCGCCAATCTCGGGGGAAGTCGTCTCGAGACTGATCTGGCTGCCCGCGCCCGCTGCGCGTCCGAAGCGGCCGAACCCGCCCAAATCGAAGAGGCCGCCCTCGGTCGCGAGTCGGTCCCGCGCGCGCGCCGAAACGCTTTCTCCAATCATGCCGTCGGTCGCGCCGATCGCCGGGACGCGTGCCCCTGTCGACTGGTGGGGAGAGGCTGAGCGCGTGGTCAGGGAGAGATCGCGCGCCGCGACGGATCGCCCAGACGATGGCCGCATCGATCTGCACCTCGAGTCCCGAAGCGAAGCTCCCGCACACTACGCCGGGGAGTCGTATCGCGACGAGCTCGGCAACAAAATCGTCTGGGTCAGCGAGAAGTGCTACATCGAATCTGACCCGCCGCCCCTCGGAACGCCGCCCGCTTTCGAGCATGCGACGAGCACGCGGACCGTCTGTCCGGGAAATTCAAATACTCCGCGCGGCGATCTCTTCAAAGACCTGCCTGAGTACCGCAAATACGCCCCGAAATAGCGGTCGCGGTTCGTCGCGGTCGGTTGCGGTCCCTGGAATTCACCGCTTGACCGTTAGACTGTATGGACGTACAGTACACGAATGGCGAAGAGTCCGAAGGGGCACGGCACGCTTTCCAATCCACCGGGGCGATTCAATAGGACGTGGGTCGAGCGTTTGAGCGACGGCTGGTACACCGAAGAGGAAGAATCAAACAAAATTCCAGAATTCCTGGAACCGGATCACGCTCGTTCCATTATCACGACGAACGATTCGCCTGACGTCCCGTTCGATTATTCAATCAATCCGTACAGGGGCTGCGCTCATGCGTGCCCTTATTGCATTCACGGGGATACACCGATTCTGATGGGTGATGGTACGGCCCGGGCGATCGAGAGCCTGCGCGTCGGAGACGAGATTTACGGTACCGTTCGGCAGGGTTGGTATCTCAGATATGTGAAGACACGAGTACTCGCCCATTGGTGTGTTGTGAAGCCCGCGTACCGGATCACGCTCGCGAATGGGACAGAGCTGATTGCGAGTGGCGACCATCGCTTCCTCACCGAGGGAGGCTGGAAGTTCGTTACCGGAACTATGGGGGCGAGCGATATTCAGCGTCCCTACTTGACCGCAAACAACAAGCTGATGGGGACTGGTACCTTTGAAGCGCCACCGGAAAAGGATTTCGCGTATCGGAAAGGATACCTTTGCGGACTAATCCGCGCAGATGAGGTCGTAAAGAGCGCGGCCCGATTGGAGGTCGTGAGCGTCGAGCCGTTGCACGGCGCGATGCGCCTCTACGACATCACGACCGGAACGGGCGACTTCATTGCCAACGGCGTGGTAAGCCACAACTGCTACGCCCGGCCCAGCCACTCCTATCTCGGGCTCTCGCCGGGACTCGATTTCGAGACACGACTCTTCTACAAGGAGAATGCGGCGCAGCTGCTCGAGGTCGAGCTCGCCCGCCCCGGGTATGTCTGCAAACCGATCGCGCTCGGCACCAATACCGATCCGTATCAACCCGTAGAGCGGAGGCTACGCGTCACGCGCTCGATCCTCGAGGTGCTCGCGCGGTGTCGCCATCCGGTGACGATCGTGACCAAGGGCGCGCTCGTTTTGCGGGATCTCGATCTGCTGACCGATCTCGCGCATGACGGACTCGTCAACGTGGCCCTCAGCATCACGACGCTCGATGCGGAGCTCAAGCGTGTGCTGGAGCCGCGCGCCGCCTCGCCGCAGGCTCGTCTGCGAGCCGTTCGCGAGCTCGCGGCTGCTGGAGTACCGACCGGGGTGATGGTCGCGCCGGTAATTCCGGCGCTGACCGACCACGAGCTCGAAGCCATCGTCGATGCGGGCGCGGAGGCGGGGGCGTGCTGGGCGGCATACGTCGTGCTGAGACTGCCCTACGAGGTGAAGGATCTCTTTCGCGAATGGCTGGCAGAGCACTATCCGGATCGCGTCGGGCACGTGATGTCGATCGTGCAAGCGCTGCGCGGCGGCCGCGACAACGATCCGCGCTTCGGCTCGCGCATGCTCGGCGCAGGCCCCTTCGCACAGTTGTTGCGCGCTCGCTTCGAGCTCGCCTGCCGCCGCCGGGGGCTCGGCGGCGAGCGTGTCGTCCCGCCGTCATCGGCCCATTTCCTTCCCCCGAAGCCCCATACCGACCAACTGAGCCTGGACTTGTAAGCCGTCCGGCCGGAACATCGGGCCCATGCCGCCGGTCTACCCTCATCGGCAGGGCATCCCGTCCGCGGTACCGAGTGGGCACGCGACCTGCTAAGCCTCAGGCTTGGAGCGGCTTCGTGACCCGAGAAGAAGCGACATGACGACCCTCGCCGCCAATGGCACCCGGATCGGCGATCGATACACGCTCCTCGGCAAACTAGGCGAGGGCGGTGAGAGCGAGGTGTGGCGCGCTCGCGACCATTTGCAGGGACGCGAAGTGGCGCTGAAGATCCTGCGTCCGGAGATCGCCGCCCGGCCGGGCAGCTGGGAAGCCCTGGTGCGGGAGCACGAGATTTCGCGGCACCTCGATCATCCGCTCATCCTGAAGATCGATCCGCCGATCCGGGACGGCGAGACCGCGGTATTGCCGATGGAGCTCGCGCCCGGCGGCGACTTGCGTCGCCTGTGCGGTGTGAGCTACCTCGAAATCGTCCCCGTCCTCATGGAGGTGGCGCAGGCGCTCGCTCACGCTCACGAGCACGGCGTTCTGCATCGCGACCTCAAGCCGGGGAATGTCCTGTTCGATGCCCGCGGTCACGCGCGGCTCGCAGATTTCGGCGCCCCGGCCTCGGCCCTCTCCCCGTTCACCGCGAGCCCGCAACAGCTGAGAGGCGAGCCGCCCGCTCTCTCGGACGACATCTACGGTCTCGGCGCGCTCGCATACGAGCTGCTCTGCGGGCATCCGCCTTTTTATCCGCGGTTCGACAGCCGTCGCGTTCTCGAGGAGCCGGTGCCGCCGCTCAAGCCCGCGCACCTGGCGCCGGCGAGGCTGGTTGCGCTCGTCATGGCGATGCTCGCCAAACAGCCTCGCGAGCGGCCCGCCTCGATGAAAGAGGTTCTCGAAACGCTCGACATGGCGCTGAACGACACGCTCACCTTCGCGTATGACGACAGCCGCGACGCGCTGGCGGCGAAAAGGGAGCTTCTGCACTCCGCGCCGCTGCCGGAGGAGGACGCGGAGCCGCCGGTCTCCCCAGCGCCGCGCAGCGTGCAGCCGAGAGCGGCTGCACCCGAACGGCGCCCGCCAGCCGCACCGGAGCGGCGTCCGGCGCCGCCGCCCGAGCGTGCGAGCACACCCGAGCGAGAGGCCGGCTCGCGACAGCCGGCGCCTCCGCCGCGGCCGCCTCTGATCACCGCACTCGGACAATCCGCTCAGTCCGGCGCTCGATCCGCCCCGCTGCATGCCACAGCCGCTCCGGCCGCTCCGCCAGCCGCACCGTCGGCGCCAGCCGCACCCTCGGCAACGGGGGCACCACCGGCATCAGCCGCACCGGCATCAGCCGCAACACCGGAGGCAACCCCACCTTTCGCGCCAGCGGGACACTTCGCGCCGGCCGCATCACCCGTGGCCGAGCCGGCGGCCGCCCCGCTTCGCGCAGTGCGCACTCCCGAGACGGACTTGCGGGCACTCTGGGGTGACATCCGCGTCGAGCGTGTGCCGAATTTGATGAAGCTCGAGCCGGTCCGCCGCGCGCGCTGGCCGTGGGTATTTGCAGCGGCTATCGCCGCCGTCGCAGTCGCCGCGTTCCTTCTGCGCCACGAGGCGGGGAGCGAGAGCTCCTGGGTGAAGCCCTCGGCCGATCAACTGCGCTCGCTGGCACCGCCCGCGGTAGTCCGGGCGGTCCGCGGCGCAGTCGAGGCCCCGCTGCGTGCAATGCAAGGCAGCGGTCCGGGGCCGCAGAGCAGAGGAGCGACGGCATCGGTGCCCAAATCGCCAGTCGGACGAGCCGATGCGCCGCCGCAAAACGATGCGGCATCGCGCGCGACACCCGAGCAACCAAAAACTTCGGCGGCGAGCTTACCGCGGCCCGCACCGGCAACGGCCTCGACGGCGGGTGCGCCATTCTCCGGCTCGCCAGAGCCTCGTGCCGCTGCCGCTGCAGCCGCTGCCCCCTCTGCGTCGCGGCCCACATCGGCAACGGCGCGGCAGCGCAGTCGCCCGAATCCCGGGCTCCAGTCGCTGCTGTCGGACGGCCGCGCCGCCGAGACCGCACACGATTTCTCGCGCGCTGCGCAGGACTATGCGCAGGCGCTCGCGCTCGATCCGCGCAATGCCCCTGCGCGAGCCGGCCTCGACCGCGCGAACGCGGCGTTCGGGGCAGGCGAGTACTCGCAGGCCGTGGGCTCGGGGTTCGCGGCGCTCGGCGCGGGCCGTCTCGAGGAGGCCCGCGAGGATTTTGAGCATGCCCGCAGCATCGATTCGCATGGGAGCGAGGCGAGGCAGGGTCTGAGACAAGTGGCCGCGGCGCTCAAGACGCGCGATGCGGCCGCGGCCCGCTATCGCGCGCGCAGCGACCTCGAGGGCCGCCTGCAGACCCTCGTCGACGATCCGCAGCGGCTCAATTCGGCGGCGGCTCGCGCCGATGCGGCGAGCCTGATCCGCGAGGCCGAAGCCATGCCCTCCTCGAGCGCCGTGCTGCGATCGCTCGCCTCGCGCCTCGCAATCCTCCTGCCGGCCTACGACAAGCCGGTTCACCTCGCGCTCGTCTCCGACAACCTGACGGAGATCGAGATTCCGCAGATCGGGTCGTTCGGCACGTTCGCGCGCCGCGAGATCGATCTCAAGCCCGGCAAGTACACCGTGATCGGCACGCGCGCCGGCTACCGGGACGTGCGCCTCGATGTGACGGTGGTGCCCGGCGAGAGCGTACAGACGATCAGCGTCCGCTGCGAAGTGCCGATTTGATAAGCTCTCGGCGCGCGCCGGGTTCGTGAACCGGCGCCGACTCGGGAGCCAATGGGAGACGACAACAAGGTCGCCGTGCTCGCGGGAGCGAGCGGTCTCACCGGTGCCCATCTGCTCGCGGCGCTGCTCGATGCGCCGGATTTTGCGCGGGTGTATGCCGTGACGCGCCGCGCGCTCGGCCGCGAGCACTCACGGCTGGCCAACCGGATCGTCCAATTCGAGCGGCTCGAGGCCCAACTGAAAGGGCTCGCTTGCCACAGCGCGTTTTGTTGTCTCGGCAGCTCGCTCGAAGCGGCGGGCTCAGAGCGCGCCTGGCGCGCGGTCGAGGTCGATCAGGTGCTCGCGTTCGCGCGTGCGATGCGCGCCGGCGGTGCGCAGCGCTTCGTCTATCTCTCGTGCTCGGGTGCGGTGGCGGCGCGCGGTCCGAGCGCGCGACTCAAAAGTGAATGCGAGCAGGCACTCGAGACGCTGGGATTTGCCTCGCTCGACATCGTGCAACCGGGACCGCTGCTCGGCCTGCGGCGCGACATTCAACTCCCACGGCTCGTGCGAGCACTTGCAACGTCACTTCTCACGCCCGTTCTGACCGGCCCGCGCGAGCTGCATCGGGCGGTCTCCGCTCGCATCGTCGCAGCCGCGATGCTCGGTGCCGCGCGCTCGGGACGTCGCGGCGTCTATCGTTATACGTATTCAGGAATTCGCGCACTCGCGCGCACGCCGGGTCCTGCGCGAGCAGTCGCCGCGGCGAGCTCTCCACGCGATCGCGTAACGTGATCGCGCTCACATCACGCGGCTGAGCTGCGTGCGAGGCTTCGCCGCCTCGAGCTCGAGCGTGGTGTTGGCCACTCGCGCTCGGCACGGTCGGCTCGGAGCGTCACGGAAGTTCTTCAAATGGTGCGGACGTCGTTGTCGAGCCGTATGGGCCGCCGCATGGCGGTCGCATTGGCGCTGTGCTCCTTTCTCCCGCTCGCGACCCTCGCTCTCTCGACGCCGCTGCATGCGCCGCTCGCGGCCGTACTGAGCGCCGCCGCCTGCACCGCGGCCGCGGCCAGCTACCTCATGTGGTGCTATGGGCCCGCGCTGCGCGCGGCCCGCGAAAGCATCGTCGGCCTGGAGCAGCGCCGGTTCGCCTCGCCGCTCGCGATCGGCAAGGATGAGCCGCGCGAGTTGCTCGAAGCTCTCGCAAGCTGCGCATCGGCGCTCGAGGAGCGTCTCCGAACGATCGAGACACTCGAGGAGATCGATCATCTGCTGCTCGGGTCCACGGGAGTCGAGCCCGTTCTCGAGGCAATGCTCTCGCGCGTTCGTGCGCTCACACATTGTCACGGCGTCGGCATCGCGCTGCGCGACGGCGACGCCCGCGGGCGCGGGCGCGTGTACGTCGCCGCGGCGGGGCTCGATGACCTGCCGGTGAGCCGCGTCGCACTCGACGTCGACATGATGGCGAAGCTCGCCGGATCGCCGCAAGGATTGACGGTCGCTCGCTTCGAGGACGGCCGACACAGTTTCCTGCAGCCGCTCCGGGATGCGGGCGCAGAGATCTTCTGGGTCTGGCCCGTCATCGTATCCGAGCGCGTGGAGGCGATTCTCGCTCTCGGATTCACGGGCGCCGACGCGGTGGGGGAGCACGTCGCACGCTTCGGCAGCGCGTTTGCGACGCGCCTGGCAGTCGCCGTCGGGCGGCTCGCGCGCGAGGAGCGGCTCTTCCGGCAGGCGCATTTCGATCCGCTCACAGCGCTGCCGAACAGACTGCTGTTTCGCGAGCGGCTGACCGAGCAGCTCGCGAAGGCGTCCGCGGGCAGCGCGCGCGGTGCGCTCCTCTATATCGATCTCGATCACTTCAAACGAGTAAACGACAGCTTCGGGCATGCCGTCGGCGACCAGGTCCTCACCGTAATTGCACAGCGTCTGAGCGCCTGCATCAAGGAGAGCGATCTCATCGCGCGCCTGGGCGGAGATGAGTTCGCGGTAGTGCTACAGCAGGTCGCCGATTCCGCAGCGGCGTCCGCGATCGCCATGCGCATTGCGGAATCGCTCGAGGCTCCGGTGGTTCTCGGGATGCACGAGCATCATGTCTCCGCGAGCGTCGGCGTGACGCTCTTCCCGGCGGACGGCGCGTCCATCGATGAGCTCGTACGCAACGCGGATTCCGCGATGTACCGTGCAAAGGAGCTCGGCCGCGGGCGCTTCATGATCTTCGATCGCGGCAGCATGAGCACGCTGCCCTCTCCGGCGAGCAGCACGGGGCTGCATCGAGCGCTGCGCAAGCGCGAATTCTCGCTGTTCTATCAGCCTCAATTCGCGGTGAACGACGGCGCTCTCGCCGGCGTCGAGGCGCTGCTGCGCTGGCATTCCCCTCGCGAGGGCCTGCGGCAGCCCGAGGAGTTCGTGCCGGCTGCCGAGGAGAGCGGGCTCATCGTCGATATCGGCGGCTGGGTGCTCGATGCGGCATGCGCGCAGCTCGGAATCTGGCGCGAGCGCGGGATCGTCCCACCGCGCTTGTCGGTCAACGTGTGTGCACAGCAGCTCGAGGACACGGAGTTTGCGCGCGCGGTGCGCCGCGCGCTCGACAAATACGCGCTGCCCGCCGACCTGCTCGAGCTCGAGGTCACGTACGCTGCGCTCGAGGCCGATGCGAGCTCTACGTCGCTCGCCCGGCTCGTGCAGCTCGGGGTGTGTCTCGCGCTCGACGATTTCAACGCGGAACAGCCCGGAGCGGGCGAGCTCAAGCACCTCCCCGTGAGCGTCGTGAAGCTCGACCGGGCGCTGCTGCGCGATGTGCCGCACCATGGAGAATCCTGCGCGCTCGTCGAGGCGAGCATCCGCATGGCCCACGCGCTCGGCAAGCGGATCGTCGCCAAGGGCATCGAGCGCATCGAGCAGCTCGATTATCTGCGCGCGCGCCACTGCGATGTGGCGCAGGGGTTCTATCTCGCACGTCCGCTCGCAGCCGGTGCACTCATGGACCTGCTGCTCGCGCGCGCGGGAGGAGCGGCCGGCGAGGCGACCGCGCGCGAGGCCGGTTGATTATGGTGAGGCGAGCGCGGGTTATGTTCGTTCGGCTGCAGCGGCGCGCCGGTGTCGGCGAGCGCCGACGCTAGTTGAGAGTCATTGCACAGAATCTGCACTTGACGGCCCGTTGCAGCTTGCCGACACTCCTCTACGTGTAAAGGCAAACCCGTCGAAAGACGGGGACGCAAAGCCACCGGTCTAAAGGATTCGCTCCTATGACGGCGGGGTTGCCACCGGCGATTCGCACGTCGCGCGCTCGGGCTCTCCCCTCTGCCGATCGGCGCATCCTCTCGAGCGGCGTCGCGATGGATCGTTCCGGGGAACGCGCATGACACCACCGCAAGCACGGCCAGTCTCGATCGAGAGACCCCTGGCCGGTACCGCTGTCGCCGCCGCTGTCGGCGCTGAGGGCCCCTTCGTCATCAATCTGCGCTCGTCGACGACGCCGATGGCGCTCTCGCAGCCGAACGATCCCGCGCTCGCCCGCTTCAAATTCTTCATGAGCCGACGGCTCGAGGACGGTCGCGAGCGCTTCCGCCTGCACATGGGGTTCTTCGAGACGCTCGCGGAGGCCGAGGAGTGGCTCGCCGTCGTGCGCGAGATCTATCCAGGCGCCTGGGCCGGCGAGGCGCCCGGCAAGCGCCTGAAGGCGCGGGGGCCCGAGCCGGCCGGATCGGCGAGCGCTGCGGCGGCCACCGCTGCGGTCGGCGCGCCGGCGTCTGATGCGCGCACGGCCGCCGATTCGCGGATGAACGATTCGGGGCGCGCGCGCCGTGCGGCCGCCGGCGCCGCCGCGCCCGCCGCCATGCCGTCGCGCGCTCCGGCACCGCCCGCTGCACCGCGCGCTGCAACCCCGATCCCAGCTTCCGCGATTCCCCGCAATGTTCCAGTGTTGCAACCCGCTCCAGCGCAGACCGCGTCGCGTGCGGTCGGCGCGGCGCCGATGCGAGAGCCGCGTCGACCGGCCCCTCAGCCGCCCCCGGCGATGGCAGCTCAGTCACCTTCGGCTGGCGTGCGGGGAGCGGCGAACGGCACCCCGAGCCCGGCCTCGGGGGCGAAACCGATTGCAAGCCAAAGCTTGAGCTCGAGCTCGGGCGCAAAACAAAAGGCAGCCGCGGTCCGTCTCCCGCTGTCCAATGTGCGCGAGGTTTTGGCAGCGCTCGACGAGACCGGCGCGACCCGGCAAATGCCGGCGCTCCCTCTGGAGAAAACGTCCCCTCCGATGACGAAGCCGGCGCATGCCGGGGAGAAACCGGCGCATGCTGCGGAGAAATTCGCGCATGTCGCACAGCGACCCGCGCACGTCGCTACGGATGCGAGTCTCTCCGATACCCAGGTATTGAAGCTCCTCGAGGGCCGCCGCGCCGATGGAACTCCCGCGGAAGTCGACCGCGGCATCTCGCTGCTCAAACCCGACGACACCGGCACGCGGCGTGCGCTCAAAGAGGCGGTCACGAGCAATGCGCCCGTCTCGTTCGCCGTTCAGCTGCAGTGGTCCGTGCAATCGATCGACATTGCGAAAGTGCCGCCGCTTGCGATCTTCAGCGCCTACACGCTCTACACCGTCGAGGGCAGCCGTGAAGGGCGGCGGTGGTATGGTCTGCGGCTCGGTTTTTTCAGCGACGCGATCTCGGCCAAGCAGGTTGCGCAATACGTCCGCTCGGAATTCAACTCGGTCGCGGTCGTGCCGGTCAGTCCACAGGAACGCGGCCGCGCGAGCGAAGGCACCGAGGGCACGGTCGCCGCACCCAAGCCGCCCCGGTCCCCGCTGAGAGACCGCTTGCCCGAGCCGACCGCGGAATTCAAGCTCATCGACGATGAACCCAGCGAGCGCAGGGCGCCGGCCGCGGCACATACCGATGCGGATGCGGCCACGACACCAGGCGCTCGCCCAACGTCGACCGCGATTCGCACACCGACTGCGCGGGCAGCCGCCACGTCCCAATCGCCGTCGAAGCCCAAGGGAGCCGGGGGTGCCACGACTGCCAAACGCGGCCCCAGGACTCCCGCAGGTCGCGTGCGAGCGCGGGATCGGCGCTCGCCGCAGACGCTCGAGGAGACGCTCGAGATATTGGGTGCGGATCAGCTCGAGATCGATCAGGGACGCGGCGAGACGCTGAACGACACGGGCGTGCGCCACCTCTCGGTGCAGGTTCGCAAGAACTCGCCGTTCACGCGCCTGCTCGACCGGCTCTCCGAACGCGCGCGGGGACGATAGGCGCGGCGATCGGCTGCGGCGATCGGTTATTTTCGGCCGAACAGCTTCTCTAGCTCGCTCAGCGAGCGATTCACTTCGGCGGTGTTCGGCGGAACGTAGGCTGCGGCGCGCGGCTTGAAGAAATCGCAGAAATTCGCGTGCGTCTTCTCGTGCACTTCCTCCGCGGTCGGCTCGCGGCAGTGCTTGGCGACTCGGATGTCGTAATCGACGCACATCCGGCACACGTGCAGCTCCGCCCGGCACTTCGGGCACTCATCCAGCCTGCGCAGCGGCAGCGAGAGAGCGGCGAGCGATGCGCCGCATTTCCAGCAGACGAGGTCGTGGACCATGCGCCGGATCCTACGCCCGTGCGGGAATCTTGCGGGCGGTCGCCGCGGCGCCGGTGGCCGAGCCTTCGCGCAAGGTTCTGTCGCGCAGGAATTCCTCGAGAACGCGGCCGGTGTGGGAGCGCGCTCCGCGCGCTGCGACCTCCGCGGGGGCGCCTTGCGCAACGATGCGGCCGCCGCCTTCGCCCGCCTCCGGTCCCATGTCGATGATCCAGTCGGCCTCGGCCATCACATCGAGGTTGTGCTCCACCACGACCGCGGTGTTGCCGGCCTCGATCAGGCGGTGAAGCACGGCGACGAGCTTCTCCACATCGGCCATGTGCAAGCCCACCGTCGGCTCATCGAGCACGTACAGCGTGTGCTTCGGACGCTGCCTCGGCCCGAGACGCCCGGGGCCGCGCACTTTCGCGAGCTCCGTCACGAGCTTGATGCGCTGTGCCTCGCCGCCCGAGAGAGTCGGGCTCTGCTGTCCGAGCGTGAGATAGCCGAGGCCCACGTCCTGCAGCAGTTTCAACGCGTGATGCACGCGCGCGTGCGCTCGAAAGATTTCGACCGCGTCGTCGACGCTCATCGCGAGCACATCGCCGATGCTCCGTTCCTGCCACAGAACCGATAGAGTCTCGGCGTTGAAGCGGCGGCCGCCGCACACATCGCACACGACCTTCACGTCCGGCAGAAAGCTCATCTCGATCGTCTTCACGCCCTGGCCTTCGCACGCTTCGCAGCGGCCGCCGGCCGTGTTGAACGAGAAGCGACTCGCGGTGTAGCCGCGGATGCGCGCCTCGGTCGTGCCGGCGTAAATCGCGCGAATGTCGTCCCAGAAGCCCACGTAAGTGGCCGGGCAGGAGCGCGGGGTCTTCCCGATCGGCGTCTGGTCCACCTCGAGTACGCGATCGAGAAGCTCGACGCCGTGCACGGCCCGGCAGCCGATGAGCGGCGGCCGCGCGGCGCGGCCTCCCGAGCGAGCACTCGAGCGATTGCCGCGTCGCGCTTCCTCCGAGCTCCCGAGGAGCCGGCGCAGATTCGTATAGAGCACGTCGCGCGCAACGGTCGACTTGCCCGAGCCGGAGACGCCCGTCACGACGACCAGGCGCCCGAGCGGCACGCGCACATCGACGCCGCGAACGTTGTGCAATTTCACGCCGTCGAGCTCGAGTGCGGGCGAGAGCGCAGTGGTTGCACGGCGCGGCCGTGCGGGATGCTCGAGCGGTGCTTTCAAATACCGCCCGGTCGTCGAGCGCGGATTGCGGATGAGCTCCTCGACGGTGCCGGAGCCGACGAGCTCGCCGCCGTGCACTCCCGCACCGGGGCCGAGGTCGAGCACGTGATCGGCGCGCCGGATCGTTTCCTCGTCATGCTCGACGACGACGAGTGTGTTGCGGTGCGAGGCGAGCTCCCCGAGCGCATCGAGCAGCACGCGGTTGTCGCGCGGATGAAGACCGATGGTCGGCTCATCGAGCACGTAGCAAACGCCCTGCAGATTCGAGCCGAGCTGGGCCGCCAGACGGATGCGCTGCGCTTCACCGCCCGAGAGCGTCGGGGCGGCGCGATCGAGCGTGAGATAGCCGAGCCCCACGCGCATCAAGAATCCGAGCCGCGAGCGCAGCTCCGCGAGCAGGTCGCGCGCGATCTCGCGCTCGCGCGGCTCGAGCCGCAGTCGGGCGAGAAAGTCCGCGCATTCGGCCACCGAAAGCGCCGCGAGCTCGGAGATCGCGCGGTCGCGAAAGCGTACGTGAAGCGCGACGGGATTCAGGCGCTGTCCTTCGCAAGCGGCGCACCGCGCGGGCTCCCCGTCGTACCACTCGTTCCAGAAGATCTCCTCGCCCGTCTGTTCCTCCGAAAACCCCGCCATCTCGAGCCCCGTGCCGAAGCAGCTCTCGCACCAACCGTGCTTGGAGTTGAACGAGAACAGCCGCGGATCGAGCTCGGCGAAGCTGCGGCCACAGGAGGGGCATGCACGCTTGGTCGAGAAGATGACGGCGCCGGAGGAGCTGCCGGCCGGTGCGCGAGCCCGGCCGGCGCGGCGCGCGGCCGCGGGTGCCTTCCCGCGAGGGATGGATGGCACGTCGGCGGACGCGCCGGCATCGGCGGAGCGGCTCACCGGCAGCACGCTCACGAGGCCTCGCCCGTAGTCGAGCGCGCGCGCAAGAGCCTCGTGCAAGGCGCCGTCGTTGCGCGCGTTCACTTCGAGCGTGTCCACGGGCAGCTCGATCGTGTGTTCCTTGAACCGATTGAGGCGTGGCCAGCGCGCGGTGGGCAGCGCCGTGCCGTCGACCCGGAGCTCTTTGTAGCCCTTCTTTGCGGCCCATTTGGCGAGGTCGGTATAGAGGCCCTTGCGGGCGACGACGAGCGGCGCGAGCAGCGTTACGCGCTCGCCGCGAAAGTCCTTCTGAAGCCTCGCCGCGATCGACCCGAGGCTCTGCGGCTCGATGCGCGTCTCGCAGTCCGGGCAGTACTGCACACCGAGCTTCATAAAGAGCACGCGCAGGAAGTGATAGATCTCGGTGAGCGTCGCAACCGTACTCTTGCGGCCGCCGCGGCTCGTGCGCTGCTCGATCGCGACCGTCGGCGGAATCCCGAAGATCGCGTCCACATCGGGGCGCGAGGCGGGCTGCACGAACTGCCGCGCATAGGCGTTGAGCGATTCGAGGTAGCGGCGCTGGCCTTCGTTGAACAGGATGTCGAAGGCGAGGGTGGACTTGCCGGAGCCCGAGACGCCCGTGATCACGGTGAAGCGATCGCGAGGGATCTGCACGTCGATGCTTTTGAGATTGTGCTCGCGTGCGTTGTGAATGACGACCGAGTCGTGCGCCGGCACGACGGGGCGATCGCGCAACTGCGCTGCGCCGGGGCGCGGTGCATCGGCCACGCCGGCGAGTGAGCGCTCGTACGCCTCGAGTGCCCGCCCCGTGTGCGATTCGGCGTGCACACGCACCTCCGAGGGCGTGCCCGTGCAGACGATACGGCCGCCGCGCTCGCCGCCGTCCGGGCCCAGATCGATGATCCAGTCGGCGGCGCGAACCACATCGAGATTGTGCTCGATGACGAGCAGCGAATGCCCTGCGACGAGCAGCTTGCGGAATGCGCGCAGCAGCTTCGCGACATCGTCGAAGTGCAGCCCGGTCGTCGGCTCATCGAACAGGAACAGCTTTCCGCGGTGAGTGGTCTCGCTCGCGCCGGCGTCCGCGGCAGCGGCAAGGTGGCCCGCGAGCTTCAGACGCTGCGCTTCACCGCCCGAGAGGGTCGGCACGGGCTGGCCGAGCCTCAAGTACTCGAGCCCGACATCGGCGAGGGGGCGCAGCCGCGCCGCAAGCTCGCGCGACTCGGCGAAGAAGGCGAGCGCCTCCGTCACGGTCATGTCGAGCACGTCGGCAATGCTTGCGCGGCGGCCGTTCGCGCCCTCACGTTTGACATCGAGCACTTCGTCGCGGTAGCGGCGCCCGTCGCAGTCCGGGCAGCGCAGGTACACGTCGGAGAGGAACTGCATCTCGACATGCTCGAAGCCGTTGCCGCTGCAGGTCGGGCAGCGGCCGTTGCCGGAATTGAAGCTGAAGGTGCCCGCGGTATAACGCCGCTCCTGGGCGGCGGGTTCGGCTGCGAAGAGCTCGCGCACGATATCGAACGCGCCGACGTAGCTCGCAGGGTTCGAGCGCGTCGTGCGGCCGATCGGCGTTTGATCGACGAGCACCACATCGTCGATCAGCTCGGCGCCGCGGAGCGATCCGAAATCGCCCGGCGCCTCCGTCGGCCGGCCGAGATATTTGAGGACTGCGGGATGCAGGACATCCTCGACGAGCGTCGATTTGCCCGAGCCCGACACGCCCGTCACGCATACCAGGCGCTTGAGCGGGATCCGAACATCGATGTTCTTGAGGTTGTGTTCGCGGGCGCCTCTGATCTGCAACCACCTGTTGGCAACCGCCTCTGCCGTGACACCGGCCGCGACACCGGCCGCGACAACGGCCGCGACACCACCTTGGACATCAGTGACATTCCTCGACGGAGGCGCCACCGTGCGTCGCCCGCTGAGATAGTCGCCGGTAAGCGAGCTGCGGCAATCGCGGATGTCACGCGGCGTGCCGGCGAAGACGATCTCCCCGCCACGCTCGCCTGCGCCGGGGCCCATGTCGAGGAGACGATCGGCCTCGAGCATGATCTGCGGATCGTGCTCGACGACGAGCAGCGAATTGCCCGCATCGCGCAGCCGCTTCATGACGGTGATGACGCGCTGCATGTCGCGCGGGTGCAGGCCGATCGAGGGCTCGTCGAGCACGAACAGCGTATTGACGAGGGAGGTGCCGAGCGCGGTCGTGAGATTGATGCGCTGGACCTCCCCGCCCGAGAGAGTGCGGGACTGGCGATCGAAGGTGAGATAGCCGAGCCCCACATCGACCAGGTAGCCCGTGCGGCTCACGATCTCCCGCATCAAGAGGTCTGTCGCCTCATCGAGGGGAGCTGGCAGGACGATCCGTCGGAAGAGCTCGCACGCGCGCTCGATCGGCAACAGCATCAGGTCGTGCAGCGTGAGACCGGGAAGCGAGGCGAGCGTCTCATCGCTCCACTCGACGCCGTGCGGCCGGAAGCGCGGGGTGCCCGCGAGCACGTGCTCGGCGAGATCGTGGCTGCCGAGCCGATACAAGAGTGCTTCGGTCTTCAACCGCGCCCCGCCGCACGCCTCGCAGGGCGTATACGCCCGATAGCGGGACAGCAGCACGCGCACATGCATCTTGTACGCCTTGGTCTCGAGCCATTTGAAGAAACGGCGCGCGCCATACCAGACGCCGTCCTCCCAGCGGCCCTCGCCGTCGATCACCCACGCCTTCTGATCGGCGTTGAGCTCGCGCCACGGGCGCTCGAGCGGGATGCCGCGCCGCTTGGCGAACTTCACCAGATCCTCCTGGCACTCCTTGTACGACTCGGTCTGCCAGGGCCTCACCGCACCCTCGCGCAGCGACTTGCTCTCGTCGGGGATCACCAGGCCGAAGTCGATCCCGATCGTGCGCCCGAAGCCGCGGCAGGTTTCGCATGCGCCGATCGGTGAGTTGAACGAGAACAGGCTCGGGCTCGGCTCCCGATAGGAAATGTCGCACTCGGCGCAATGCAGATCGCTCGAGTAGCGCCACACCGTCAGGCTGCGGGGCGGGTCGCCCTCATCGACGGCGTGCACGCTTACGCGGCCGCGCCCGACGCGCAGCGCCGCCTCGAGCGACTCGAGCACCCGGCCGCGCTCGGCGCTCGAGGCGCGGAAACGGTCCTGGATCACCTGCAGCACCCGAGGCGGAGCGGTGGCCTCCTTCTTGCGGCGCGCATCGCGAGCTGCGGGTGCCTTGGCGGTCGCGCTCCGTTTCGATGAGGCGGAGCCGGGTGCGGGAGATGCGCGTGTGGCCGTGGCTGCGGGCCCCGGAGGGGATGCTTCGAGGTAGCGCGTGTAGCCCTGCTTGCCGAGCAGGTCGCGCACTTCGCGCTCGTCGAAATTCTTCGGCACTGGTACGGGAAAGCAGAGCGCCAGACGTGGATCTCCGGCGGCCGCGGCACGTTCAACGAGATCCGCGTAGATGCTTTCGGGCGTGTCGCGCCGCACGGGACGGCCGCAGCATTGACAGAAGAGCACGGCCGCGCGCGCGAAGAGCAGCTTCAAATGATCGTTGATCTCCGTCATCGTGCCGACGGTCGAGCGCGAGGTGCGCACCGGATTCGTCTGGTCGATCGCAATTGCAGGAGGAATCCCGGAGATCGAATCGACCTGCGGCTTGTCCATCCGGTCGAGGAACTGCCGCGCATACGGGGAGAAGGTCTCGACGTAGCGGCGCTGCCCCTCTGCGTACAAGGTGTCGAAGACGAGCGAGGATTTTCCGGAGCCTGAGACCCCTGTGACGACCACCAGCTCGTTGAGCGGAATCTCGACCGTGAGATTCTTCAGATTGTTCTGGCGCGCACCTTGCACGCGGATGGCGTCTGACATCTTGATTCCGTGGCTTCGAATACGGCGCGACGACGAGCGTGCGGCCGAACGGACCATTATAAAGCAGCCCGACACGCGGACGGACCGGTCCGGCACGTTCGATGCGGGATCCGACCGCGTCCAGTATCATTAGAGCGCCAATACTGGATGGAAGTGTTCGCGGCCTCTTGCGGCCTCTTGCGGCGCCCGCGGAAGGAGCAAGCTTGAGCCCCAGGGCACCCTCACCCCAGCGCAATCTTCTCGAGATGATCGGCCGCACGCCGCTCGTCGCCGTGCGCGGCTTCGACGCAGGCCCGTGCGAGCTCTACTTGAAACTCGAGAACCAGAACCCGGGCGGCTCCATCAAGGATCGCGTCGGCCTCTACATGATCGAGGCCGCCGAGCGCGAAGGCCGGATCAAGCCCGGGGCGACCCTGATCGAGGCGACCGCGGGCAATACCGGCCTCGGTCTCGCGCTCGTCGCCGGGCGCAAGGGCTACCGGCTGCTGCTCGTCATTCCCGACAAGATGAGCCGGGAGAAGATTTTCCACCTCAAGGCAATGGGCGCGGAAGTCGTGATGACGCGCTCCGACGTGCCCAAGGGGCACCCCGATTACTACCAGGACCGCGCCGCCCGGCTCGCACGCGAGACGCCGAACTCCTGGTACGTGGGCCAGTTCAGCAACGAGGCGAACCCCCTCGCGCACGAGCAGACGACGGCCCCCGAGATCTGGGAGCAGATGGAGCACCGACTCGATGCGGTCGTCTGCGGCGTCGGCACCGGCGGCACTCTGACGGGGCTCTCGCGTTTCTTCGCTCGCGAGGCCCCGCAGGTGGACATCGTGCTGGCGGACCCGCAGGGCTCGGCGCTTGCCGGCGCCGTGCGGACCGGGAAGGCGGAGCCGAGCGGTCGCGGCTGGCTCATCGAGGGGATCGGTGGCGAATACGTCCCACCGGTCTGCGATCTCTCGCGAGTGAGGCACGCCTACAGCGTGAGCGATGCGGAATCCTTCCGCACGTGCCGCGAGCTGCTGGCGCGCGAGGGGATCCTCGCGGGCACATCGAGCGGCACGCTGCTCGCCGCGGCACTGCGCTACTGCCGCGAGCAGAAGGCGCCGAAGCGGGTCGTCTCTCTGGTGCCCGACAGCGGCAACAAATATCTCTCCAAGGTCTACAACGACTATTGGATGATCGATCAGGGCTTCATCACGCTGCCGCGGCACGGCGACTTACGCGACCTCATCGCGCGGCGACACACGGAGGGGGCGGATATCACCGTCGCGGCGAGCGAGACGCTGCTCGCCGCGCACGGGCGCATGAAGCTCTACGATGTCTCGCAGATGCCGGTCATGCGCGACGGAAAGATCGTCGGCATCGTGGATGAGGAAGACCTGCTGCTCGAGGTGTTCGAGCATCCGGAGCGCTTCAACGAGCCGGTGAGCCGCGTGATGGCGAGCCACCTCGTGACCGTGGCGCCCGATGCTCCCCTGCCGCAGCTGATGGAAGTGTTCAGGCGCGGCATGGTCGCGATCGTAATGGATCGCGGCGAGTTCCTCGGCCTCATCACGCGCATCGATCTTCTCAACTGGCTGCGCCGCAGGGCGTAGCGGTACTCACGCCGGGCGGCTGCCCGGACGGCACCCGGCTCAAACGATCGGAGAGATGGTGACAGACACTAAGACGACCGCGTTCGCAACACGCGTCATCCACGGTGGCCAGCGGGCGGACCCGCTCACGGGCGCCGTCATGACGCCGATCTATGCGACCTCCACTTACCGGCAATCGAGCCCCGGCGTGCACCAGGGGTACGACTACGCGCGCACGCGCAATCCCACGCGCGATGCGCTGCAGGCGAGCCTCGCGAGCCTCGAGGGCGGGTGCGCTGCGTTCTCGTTCGCCTCCGGGATGGCAGCCTCATCGACGGTGGTCGAGCTGCTCGATGCCGGCTCGCACATCATCGCGACGCACGATCTCTATGGGGGCAGCTATCGTCTCTTCGAACGCATTCGCAAGCGCTCCGCCGGGCTTTCCGTGAGCTTCGTCGATCTCACGGACCTCGCGGCGGTGGAGGCGGCGATCCGCCCGAACACTCGCATGATCTGGGTCGAGTCGCCGACCAATCCCATGCTGACGCTCGTCGATCTAGCGGCGGTCGCGCGGCTCGCGAAGGCGCGGGGGCTCGTGAGCGTCTGCGACAATACTTTCGCGACGCCCTACCTGCAGCGACCCCTCGAGCACGGGATCGATGTCGTCGTGCACTCGGCGACCAAGTTTCTGAATGGACACTCCGATGCGCTGGGGGGCGCCGCGATCGTGGCGGACCACGATCTTGCCGAACGGATCAAATTTCTGCAGAACGGGCTCGGGAACGTGCCGAGCGCATTCGATTGCTTTCTCATCCTGCGCGGCATCAAAACGCTGGCCGTGCGCATGGAGCGGCACTGCGCCAACGCGCTCGCCATCGCCCGCTTCCTCGGGTCCCATCCGAAGGTCTCCCGCGTTCACTACCCCGGCCTTGCGAGCCATCCGCAGCACGAGCTCGCGAAACGACAGATGCGGGGCGGATTCGGCGGGATCGTGAGCGCGGAGCTGAAGGGAACGCTCGAGGATGCCCGGCGATTTCTGGAGCGGTGCGAGCTTTTCTCGCTCGCCGAGAGCCTCGGCGGGGTCGAGAGCCTCATCGAGCACCCGGGGCTCATGACGCATTCGGGCCTGCCGCCAGCGATGCGAGCGCAACTCGGAATCAGCGACGGCCTCGTGCGGCTCTCGGTCGGCATCGAGAGCGCCGACGATCTGATCGCGGAGCTCAAACATGCGCTCGGCTGAGCCGCTTCCGACCGTGCTCATTCCCGGCCTGCTTTGCACGCCGCGCCTGTATGCCGATCAGCTTCCGGCGTTGTGGCGGCTCGGACCGGTTACCGTCGCGGTCCACAACCGGGACGACAGCATGAATGCGATCGCTCGCCGGATACTCTCGACTGCCCCGGAGCGCTTTGCGCTCGCCGGGCTCTCGATGGGCGGATACATCTCCTTCGAGATCCTGCGGCAGGCGCCGGAGCGCGTAGCGAAGCTCGTTCTGCTCGACACGAACGCGCGCTCCGACACCCCGGAGCAATCCGCACAGCGCCGCGCGCAGATGCAGACGGCGCAGGAGGGGCGCCTGGGCGATGTGGTCGATATGCTCTTTCCGCGCTGGGTGCACGCGCGCCGCTGGGGCGACGAGGCATTGAAACGGATCGTGCGAACGATGGCGCAGGAGGTCGGCGCCGACGGATTCGTTCGGCAGCAGACGGCGATCAGCCGCAGGCCCGATTCCCGTCCCGGGCTCCGCGCGATCCGCTGTCCGGCGCTCGTCATTGTCGGTGACGGCGACGTGCTCGTCCCTGCCGAGCATGCCGAGGAGATGGCGAACGGCATCCCCGGTGCGCGGCTCGTCACGATTCCGGACTCGGGACATCTGGCGACGCTCGAGCAGCCGGCGGCGGTCACGCGGGCAATGGCGGAATTTTTGGGGAGCTGAGCCCCCCGTGACGAAAGCCCCGCTCGGCATGACCGGGACGGGCAGGGCCGCGACGGCGGTCGCTCCCTTCGATTGGATGAGTGCGCTCGGGAAGTTGCCTGCAGAGCCCACCGTCGCCGCAAAGTAGAACAGTGCCGCCTACGGCAAAGGCTGAGCCGGCGTTCGAGCGGGCGCAATCCCTGCTCTGTTTGCGGCATGGCCGCGATCCGCATCGGTGTGTCGGGCTGGCGCTATGCCCCGTGGCGCGGAGTCTTCTATCCGCGGGATCTGCCGCATCGCTCCGAGCTCGCATTTGCCTCGCGCCGGTTCCCGACGATCGAGCTCAACGGATCGTTCTACTCGCTGCAGCGGCCCGCGAGCTATGCGAGCTGGTACCGCGACACCCCCGAAGGCTTCGTCTTCGGAGTCAAGGGCCCGCGCTACGTCACGCACATGCTGAAGCTGCGCCGCATCGAGGAGCCACTCGCGAATTTTTTCGCATCCGGCGTGCTCGCTCTCGGGGAGAAGCTCGGACCGTTCCTATGGCAGCTTCCGCCTCAGTTCAAACACGATTTGGATCGCATCGAGCGCTTCCTCCGCTTCCTGCCGCGCGATACCGAGGCGGCCCTCGCCCTCGCGCGAAGGCGCTCCGCATGGATGAAAGGCCGAGTGCGCCTCGCGATCGATGCGCCTCGCCCGCTGCGCCATGCAATCGAGATTCGCCACGAGAGCTTTCTCGATCGATCCTTCATCGAGCTGCTGCGCGCCGAGGGAGTCGCGCTCGTGATCGCAGAGTCCGCCGGGCGATGGCCGATGCCTCACGATGTGACGGCGGATTTTCTGTATATCCGGCTGCACGGAGACAAGGAGCTGTATCGCAGCGGCTACTCGGAGCGGGCCCTCGCTCGCTGGGCGGCGCGCATCCGCGCGTGGCACGCGGGTTCGGAGTCGACGGGAGGACTGCGGATCGTGCCGGCCCCAGGCGGTGGGGGCGGCGGTGGGAGCCGCGACGGTGGTGCCCGCTCGCCCACCCCCCGCGATGTGTACTGCTATTTCGACAATACCGATGCGAAGCTCAGGGCCCCGGCGGATGCGCAGAGTCTCATGCGCAAGCTCGGGCTGGCGCCCCCGGGCGGCCCGTCTCGGCGCGCGGCGCTGCCTGGACGGCGATCGGACCGTCGCCAAACGCCCGCGGTTCGGGTCTAATTTGCGGCCGGATGCAGACCGCACGCGACATCACGAGTTATCGCCGTTACTGGGCCGAGCGCTTTGGCACGGCGCCGTTCCTGCCCACCTCGCGCGCGGAGATGGACGAGCTCGGCTGGGACAGCTGCGACATCGTGATCGTCACGGGCGATGCTTACGTCGATCACCCGAGCTTCGGCATGGCGATCGTCGGCCGCGTGCTCGAGGCGCAGGGTTTTCGCGTTGGCATCCTCGCGCAGCCCGACTGGCACAGTGCCGAGCCGTTCATGGCGCTCGGCCGGCCGAATTTGCTCTTCGGCATCACCGCCGGAAACATGGACTCGCTCGTCAACCGCTATACGTCGGACCGGCGCGTGCGAAGCGACGATGCCTACACACCGGGCGGTGCGGCCGGGCGCAGACCCGACCGCTCCGTCATCGTGTACGCACAACGCGCCCGGGAAGCCTATGCCGGCGTGCCGATCGTGATCGGCGGCATCGAAGCCTCGCTCAGGCGAATCGCCCACTTCGACTACTGGTCGGAGAAGGTGCGGCGCTCGATCCTGCTCGATGCGAAGGCGGACCTGCTCGTGTATGGCAACGCGGAGCGGCAGATTTGCGAGATCGCGCATCGGCTCGCGGCGGGCGAGCGCATCGAGCAGATCACCGACGTGCGCGGCACGGCATTCGTCAAGCGGGCCGCGCCTGCGGAGTGGATCGAGATCGACTCCACGCATCTCGATACGCCCGGGCCGCTCAATCCGCCCGTCGATCCTTACGCCACGGAGCCGGAGCGCGCGGCGGCACCACCGATTCAAGCCGTCCCCGCTGGAGCGTTGCCTGGGAGGAGCGAGACCGTCGTCCGCTTCGTGCGTCGCGTGAGAAACGCCGACCGCGCGCGCAGTGTCATCCGCATGCCCTCCTTCGAGCAGGTCGCGGAGGACCCGGTGCTCTATGCGCATGCTTCGCGCATTTTGCACATGGAGTCCAATCCAGGTAATGCGCGCGCGATCGTGCAGCGCCACGGCGACACCGACGTGTGGCTCAATCCGCCGCCGATTCCGCTCACGACGCGCGAGATGGACTGGGTGTACGAGCGTCCGTACAGCCGCGTGCCGCATCCGAGCTATGGGCGCGCGGTCATCCCCGCGTACAAGATGATCCGCTTCTCGATCGCCATCCAGCGCGGCTGCTTCGGCGGCTGCACCTTCTGCTCGATCACCGAGCACGAAGGCCGGATCATTCAGAGCCGCTCGGAGGACTCGGTCATCCGCGAGATCGAGAGTGTGCGCGAGGTGCCGGGCTTCACGGGCGTCATCTCCGATCTCGGCGGCCCCACGGCCAACATGTACCGGCTCGCCTGCCGCAGCCGCGAGATCGAGAGCGCATGCCGGCGTCCCTCGTGCGTGTACCCCGGCATCTGCCCGAATCTCGACACCGATCACGCACCGCTCGTTCGTTTGTACCAGCGGGCGCGCGCCGTTCCCGGCGTGAAGAAAGTCCTGATCGCCTCCGGAGTCCGCTACGACCTGGCCGCCGAGTCCCCGGAGTACGTGAAGGAGCTCGCGCAGCACCACGTCGGGGGTTATTTGAAGATCGCTCCGGAAGCGATCTCCGAGGGACCGCTGTCGAAAATGATGAAGCCGGGTCTCGGCGCCTACGATCGCTTCAAGGCGCTGTTCGATCGCTTCTCTCGCGAGGCGGGCAAGGAGCAGTATCTCATCCCGTATTTCATCGCGGCGCATCCCGGGACGACGGATGAGGACATGCTGCAGCTCGCTCTGTGGCTCAAACGGAACGGCTTCCGCGCGGATCAGGTGCAGGCGTTTCTGCCGTCGCCCATGGCGACGGCGACGGCGATGTACCACAGCGGCCGCAATCCCCTGAAGCGCATCACGCCGACGAGCGAGCGTGTGCACATCCCGAAAGGATTGAAGGTCCGCCGGCTCCACAAGGCGTTCCTCCGCTATCACGACGCGAACAACTGGCCGCTGCTGCGCGAGGCGCTGCGACGGATGGGGCGCGCGGATTTGATCGGCAATGCAAAGCACCAGCTCGTTCCGGCGTGGCAACCGAGGGGAACGGGGGATGCGCCTGGCGGGGGCACTCCCTTTCGTACGCAACACACCGGTCTCAAGGGCGTGCGATCCGGGCGAGGGAAGCGTTGAGGCAGCCCCGGCCCACGCGAGCTCGCGAGGTCCCGCGGCTCGAAACCGACCGATTGATCCTGCGATCCCACCGGGTCGACGACCTTCCCGATTGCACGGCGATGTGGCGCGATCCGCAGGTGGTCAAGTACACGATCGGCAGTGCATCGCCCCCTCAGCGCACGTGGCAGAGACTGCTCGCCTACCGCGGACACTGGGCGCTGCTCGAGTTCGGGTATTGGGCCGTCGAATGCAAAGCCACCGGCCAGTACATCGGTGAGCTCGGGTTTGCGGATTTTCACCGCGATATCGAGCCGAGCATCGACGGTATCCCGGAGATCGGCTGGGCGCTCGCGGTGCACGCGCAAGGCAAGGGCTACGCAACGGAAGCATTGCGCAAGGTCATCGAGTGGGGCGATACCCACTTGAGCGGTACGAGAACGGTTTGCATCGTTCACCGGGAGAACCTCCGGTCGATGCACCTCGCGGCGAAATTCGGCTATTCGACCGTATTGCGCGCGGCCACCGACGATGAGCCGCACGCATTGCTCGCCCGATGGCGACAACCCACGGCGTAATCATTGCCGGTCTCGGCGCAATGGGCAGCGCCGCGGCATTTCACCTGGCCAGGCGAGGCATTCGCGTCGCGGGATTCGACCGTTGCGCGCCGCCGCACACACTCGGCTCATCGCACGGCAAGACACGCATCATTCGCGAGGCTTACTTCGAGGATCCGGCCTATGTGCCGATGGTGCAACGCGCGTATCGGCTCTGGGGCGAGCTCGAGGACGAGTCTGGGGCGACGCTGCTGCTCAAAACCGGCGGCTTGATGATCGGCCGGCACGAATCGGAGTTGATTGCGGGCGCGAAACTCAGCGCCGCCAGGCACGGGCTCGATCACAAGGTTCTATCCCCAGATGAGGTTGCCCGCCGTTTCCCCTGCCTGAATCCAGAGGCGGACATGATCGCCGTCTACGAACCGCGCGCGGGCATTCTCTTTCCCGAAGTCTGCGTGCGCGCGCATCTCGAGCTCGCACGATCGCACGGAGCAGAGATTCACACGCACGAAGCCGTGCTCGGCTGGACGGCGGAGACGACGGGAGTGTCCGTCAGGACGGAGAGAGCGACTTACAACGCGGAGTATCTGGTGATCGCAGCTGGCGCCTGGGCTCGCGAGTTGCTTGCCGATCTCGCGCCGCCGCTCACCGTGGAGCGACAGGTCCAATTCTGGTTCGATCCGCTGCGGGAGCACGCCAGCTTCTCTGCAGATCGTTGTCCGGTGCATCTATGGCAGTTCGATGAGCGCCGGTTCGTCTATGGATTTCCCGATCTCGGCGACGGGGTGAAGGTGGCGCACCACCATGGTGGCGTCTCCGGCTCCGCAGAGAGCCTGAAACGCGAGATCGATGCAGCCGAGATCGACAACATGCGGAGCGTTCTGCGACGTTTCATTCCCAACGCCGATGGTGCATTGCGCTCGGCGGCCGTGTGCCTGTACACGAATACGCCGGACGGACATTTTTGGATCGACCGGCACCCTGCGCATGCGAACGTGGTGATCGCCAGTCCCTGCTCCGGGCACGGATTCAAATTCGCGAGTGTCGTCGGGGAGATCCTGGCCGATCTTGCGACCCACCGGAGTGCCTCGTTCGATCTCTCCCTGTTCAGGAACCGTTGGCCCTGCACAAGCCTCTAGGGCTGCACTACGCCGTCGCTCACCTCGGGTCTGCCGCGAGCCAGGCGTCGGCGGATTCTTCCCACTTATCGTCGGTCAGCTGCCTCAAGCGTGTGCCGTCCTCCTGCATCACGAAGACTTCGCCGTAGGACTGCGGATTGCGGCTTCCCCCGAGCAGCGTCTCATCCTTCCATCCCATGCGGGACGAAGTGAACAGGATCGAGCTTCCATCCGGAGACCACACTGCATGCGCGTCGTTGCCGTGATCATGCGTCAGCTGGCGCAGACCGGAGCCATCCGGACAAATCGTATAGATTTCGAAATCTCCGGTGCGGAAGCCGGTGAAGACGATGCGATCGCCTCGCGGCGACCAGGCGGGAAAGTTGTCCCACTCTGTCGTGAGCTTCGTGACCTTGCCGTTGCCCAGAGAGAGGATACGAAGCCCCTGTTCGCTTCCGAGCACACGGTAGACGAGCCGTTTGCCGTCCGGTGAGAAGCTCGGATAACCGCTATTGGCCGCTCCTCGGGTCAGAATCTTGAGATCCGAGCCGTCGAAGCGAACCAGGGCGAGCTGCGCAGGCGTATTCGGATTACGAAGACCGTATCGGCCCATCGTGAAGACGATGCGGGCACCGTCCGCGCCGCGTCGGGCCCCCGCCGATGTAAACGACGCGCCCTGTGCGAGTCGGCCGAATACGCCGATGCGGCGCCGAGCAGCGCAGAGAACAACAGGACCATGCGCAGGACGAACATGGCGCCTCTCCCCGAATTTGTTGCGGAATGTGCCCCGAGGACGGAGAGAGTAAAACACGAAAGATACGAGCGGCTCGCTGGTGATTACCAGTCGCCGTTCAGATGAGATAGCTCGCGATGAACACGATCAGCATCGTGAGCACGATGACCACGCGCGCAACCAGGCTCAGCGCAAAACCGACCCACGTGCCCACACCGACGCGCGCCGCCTGCCCGAGGCGCCGCCGCGTGATCAGCTCTCCGGCCGCCGCGCCGAAGAACGGAGCCATCAGGAGCCCGACCAGCCCATAGAAGAGCCCCACCACCGAACCTACGGCAGCGCCGAGGAGGGCGAGCCGGCTCGCTCCGACGCGTTTGGCGCCGATCACTCCTGCGGCCACATCGGCCAGCAGCGAGAGCGCCGTGAGCAGCGCGAGGATCGTGACCGTGGTCCAGCCGACACGCCTGAACCCGTCGATCCACGCGCCGAGCAGCATGCCGGCGAACACGGCGAGCACGCCCGGAACCGCGGGCACGAGCGTGCCGATCAATCCCACCATGATCAGCAGCACGGCGATGACCCACCAGCCGATCGGATTCACCTGGGCGCGTCTCCTCGGAGCCCCCGGGGCAGGGGCCGGCAGGTTGCCGCCAGCATCCCCCATACCCTGCAGATGTCGCTTCGCTGGCGGGGGTACCATTGCAGGATGGGCTCTGGGACGAGAGCACCGCGACGCTTGCGGCGGGCCGGACCGGCAGGGCTCGGCGCGCTCATCGCCATTGTCGCTGTCGCGATCGCATTCGGGGTCGTGGCGGGGGTGCGTGCGGCCGCTCCAAACGCAACGGAGCACCGCCCCGTCGCTGCCGTCCTGCATCTCACGGGGATAGTCGGCCCGGCGACGAGCCGGTACATCGAGCGTGGGCTGACGACGGCGCAGGCCGACCACGATCGGCTGGTGATCCTCGAGATGGATACGCCCGGTGGGCTCGATACGGCAATGCGCGACATCATTCGCGCCATCCTCGCCTCGCCCATTCCGGTCATCGGTTTCGTGGCGCCCCCCGGGGCGCGCGCCGCAAGCGCCGGCACGTACATTCTGTATGCCTGCGAGGTGGCGGCGATGGCACCCGCCACCAATCTTGGGGCGGCGACACCCATCGAGATCGGCGGCACATCGACGCCGCGCCGCGAGCCGGAGGCCGCCGGGCAGAACTCGGCGCAAGGATCGGCCGGGGCGGCATCGGGCGCGGGGAAAGGCGCGCGCTCGAGCGCGCGATCGAGCTCGAGCGCCGAGAGCGCCAATGGCGCGGGCCGGGAGAGCTCCCCTGCCCTCACCACCGAGGAGCGCAAGCAGATCAATGATGCGGTGGCGTATATCCGTGGCCTGGCAGAGCTGCGCGGGCGCAACGCCGACTGGGCGGAGCAAGCGGTCCGGGGCGCGGCGAGCCTGCCCGCGAACGTCGCACTCCGCGAGCATGTGATCGATCTCATGGCCCGCGACGTGCCGGACCTGCTCGCAAAGCTCGACGGGCGGCAGGTCAAAGTAGGCAGCGAGACGGTCGTGCTCGCGACGCGCGGAGTCTCGACGGTCGAGATCGACCCCGACTGGCGCACGCGATTGCTCGCGGTCATTACGCACCCCACGATCGCATACGGGCTGCTGCTGATCGGCATCTATGGCCTGCTGCTCGAGGGTTACAACCCCGGGGCGATGCTGCCGGGGGTGGTGGGCGTCATCTCGCTCCTGGTCGCGCTCTTCGCGTTTCAAATACTGTCGGTGAATTTCGCCGGGCTCGCCCTCGTCGCTCTCGGCATCGGCATGATTATCGGAGAGTTCTTCTTTCCGACCTACGGTTCCCTCGGGATCGGCGGCCTCATCGCATTCGTCGTGGGTTCGATCATCCTGTTCGATACGGACGTGAACGAGCTGCACCTGGCGCTGCCGGTCATCGCCGGCGTTGCGACAGCAGGCGGGCTCATCCTCATCGGCCTGGTCTATCTTACGAGCCGCTCGATGCGCCGGCCGGTCGTCACGGGAAAGGAAGCGATGGTGGGGGCGCTCGCGGAGGCATTCGAGGACTTCGAGCAGCACGGTCGTGTACGCTTCGGAGGCGAGCTGTGGAACGCATACACGAGCCGGCCCGTGCGAGCGGGCGAAACGGTACGCATCGTGAAGATCGAAGGACTTCAGCTTTGGGTCGAGCCGGGCGCCACACCGGGGCTCGAGCCGGCCGCAGGCCGGCGCGAGCCGCCGCGCCGCTCTTAGGGGGTTGCCGATGCCAGTCTATTGGGTCGTCGTCATCGTCATCATCGCTGCGTTCGTCTTCACGAGCCTGCGCGTGCTCAAGGAATACGAGCGCGGAGTGATGTTCAATCTCGGCCGCTTCGGGGGTGTGAAGGGTCCCGGTATCATCCTCGTCTGGCCGTTCGTGCAGCAGATGACCAAAGTCGATTTGCGCGTGGTCGTTCTGCAGGTGCCGAAGCAGGACGTAATCCTGCGCGACAACGTATCGGTCAAGGTGAGCGCGGTCGTCTACTTCCGCATCGTCGCTCCGGAGAAGGCCATCATCCAGGTCGCCAATCCGTACGAGGCGACGAGCCAGCTCGCGCAGACGACGCTGCGCTCGATCCTCGGTCAGCACGAGACCGACGAGATGCTCTCGCAGCGCGAGAAATTGAGCGCGGATATTCAACGCATCCTCGATCAGAACACCGATGCCTGGGGCATCAAGGTGGCGAACGTCGAGATCAAGGACGTGGACCTCGATGAGACCATGGTGCGCGCGATGGCCCGGCAGGCGGAGGCCGAACGCGCACGGCGCGCGAAGATCATCAATGCCGAGGGTGAGAAGCAGGCGGCGCAGACGCTGGTCTCGGCCGCGCTCGAGATGGCGCGAGACCCGCGCGCCCTGCAGCTGCGCTACCTGCAGACACTGCTCGACATCGCGACGGAGAAAAGCACGATCATCGCCTTTCCGCTGCCGCTCGATCTGATCGCGCCGCTACTGCAGCGCGGAGCGCCCGGCGCGCTTCCACCGGCGGGAGCTGCGGGGCAGAGCTCAAGTTGAGTGCTCGCTGGATACTCGCGGCGGGCGCGCTGCTGCTCGCCGCGGCAACGGTCCTCGGCGCGCTCGGTGCGCACGCATTGCAGGCGCGGCTTGGACCGGAGCGGCTGCAAGTCTACGAGACGGCCGTGCGCTACCACTTCTATCACGCGCTCGGACTGCTCGCGATCGGCCTCGCCGCGCGCATGATCGACTCCGGCCTCATTCGCCCGGCGGCAATTCTCGTCATCGCAGGGGTCGTGCTCTTCTCGGGAAGCCTCTATGCGCTCACTTTCGGCGCACCGCGGATCATCGGCGTGATTACACCCATCGGCGGGGTGGCTCTCATTCTGGGTTGGATCGTGTTCGCCGTTGCCGTGCTGCGGGGGACGCTCAACACCGGCGCATGAGTCACCTGCCGGGCATGAACGATTTGGAGGGCTGGCTGCAGCCCGATACCTTCGTCGGGGCCATCGGCTACCTCGTCCTCTTCTGCCTGCTCGCGGCCGTGCTGTCCCGCGCGCTGCGCATCGCCATCGCGACCGCGGTGAGCCATACGCCGGTCGAGCACGTCGATCGCACCGCTACGAACTTCCTGCGCCAGCTCGGCGTGCTCCTCATCTGGGTGTTCGTGCTCGCAGCATACGCGCACCTCATCCCGGCGCTGCGCTCGCTCGGAACGGCGATGCTCGCAGGCGCGAGCATCGCCTCGATCGTGCTCGGGCTCGCCGCACAAAGCACGCTCGGCAATCTGGTCGCCGGCATCTCCATCCTGATCTATCGGCCGTTCCGTCTCGGCGACTTGCTGCAGATCAGCGGTCCGACGGGGCCCGAGATCGGCACCGTCGAGGCGCTGTCGCTCGGCTACACCGTTCTCGGAACGCAAGACGGGCGCCGCGTCATCGTGCCGAACAGTCTCGCCATCAGTCAGATCGCGATCAATCTCAATGCTTACGCGCGCGGGGGTGCTCCGGCGGTCAACTTCTGGGTGGCTCGAGCGGATCTGGTACGAGCGCGTGCCGCCGCGCTCGATCTCGCACACTCGCTCGGCGCCGACGGTGCGGGCTGCTTCGTCACGAAATCGGAGACGGGCGCCGTTCAACTCTGTCTCTCGTTGCGGACTTTCCCGGCCGGCACGGAGCGCGAGAGGGCCGCAAATCTGCCTGCGCATCTGGCCGAGGCGCTGACGCGCGCAGGGATTGTGGCGCCTGCCGGAAAGGACGGGCCGGTACTCGTTCCCGGCTGACGGGAGCGAGTGGCGCATGGAGCGGTCAGCGAGGCCCGCGCTGCAATCGGGTTTGCCGATCGACGAGGCGCTGCCGGATTTGCGCGCCGCGCTCGCACAGGCGGGCAACGTCGTCTTGCAGGCCCCACCCGGAGCGGGCAAGAGCACCGTCGTGCCGCTCGCTTTGCTCGAAGAGCCCTGGGCGCTGGGCAAGCGGCTCGTGGTCCTCGAGCCGCGGCGGCTCGCGGCGCGCGCCGTCGCGCAGCGAATGGCCGCGACGCTCGGCGAGCCGGTGGGCCGCACGGTCGGCTGGCGCATGCGGTTCGATACGCGCGTCTCGAGCCACACGCGCATCGAGGTCGTCACCGAGGGCGTTCTCACCCGGATGCTGCAGAGCGACCCCGCGCTCGAGGGCACCGCGCTCGTCATTTTCGATGAGTTCCACGAGCGCAGCCTGCAAGCGGACCTCGGCCTCGCCCTCGCGCTCGATGCACAAGCGACGATCGCCGCGGACCTGAAGCTCCTCGTGATGTCCGCCACGCTCGATGCCGAGGCGATCGCGACCT
This sequence comes from Steroidobacteraceae bacterium, assembly GCA_035606175.1. GTDB lineage: Bacteria > Pseudomonadota > Gammaproteobacteria > Steroidobacterales > Steroidobacteraceae > JASHUC01. The sequence continues at coordinate 37,042 of DATNFW010000050.1, forward strand.
GGCTCGGTGCCGCGGCGCCCGTCGCGGCGAGGGGGCGCGTGTTTCCGGTGGAGACGCGGTACATCGGACGCGGTACACCGCGATTGCCGCCGATTGGGAGCGGTATCGAGCGCGGCGAGTCGCCCGAGCGGTTGACGGCCCAGGCTGTCGAGCGCGCGCTGCGTGAGGCGGAGGGGGACGTGCTCGTGTTCCTGCCCGGCGGCGCGGAGATCCGCCGGGTCGAGGCGCTGCTCACCGGCTCGCGCGCGACCGGCTCACACGTACGGGTGCTACCGCTCTACGGTGACATGCCGGCAGGGGATCAGGATGCGGCCCTCGCTCCGGCTGCGCCGGGCGATCGCAAAGTGATCCTCGCCACGAACATCGCCGAGACAAGCCTCACCGTTGAAGGCATTCGTGTCGTCGTCGATTCCGGCCTCGTGCGCCGAGCCCTGTTCGATCCCGCAACCGGCATGGACCGGCTCGAGACGCGGCGCATCTCGCGCGCATCCGCCGAGCAGCGTCGCGGCCGGGCAGGGCGGCTCGATGCGGGCGTTTGTTATCGCCTGTGGAGCGAGGAGGCGCACCGATCGCTCGCACCCTATTCCCCACCGGAGATCGTCGAGGCCGATCTCACACCGCTCGCGCTCGAGCTCGCGCACTGGGGCGCTCTCGAGTCGGAAATTTCTGCCGCCCGTGAGGGCACGCAGCCAGGGCCGCGCGGAGCTCAGATGCCCGGGGCAGGCTCTACGGGCGGGCTGCGTTGGCTCGATCCGCCGCCGGCCGCAATGCTCGCGAGCGCCCACGATCTGCTCGCTCGGCTCGGCGCGCTCGATCGGTCGAATCGCATCACCCGCCACGGGCGGGAGATGTCCACTCTCGCCGTTCATCCGCGCCTGGCGCACATGCTGCTCGAGTCGCGCCGGCTCGGGCTCGCGAGCGCTGCGGCGGAACTCGCGGCCCTGCTCACCGAGCGCGATGTTTTGCTGCGGGGCACTGGCGATGCAGACATCCGCTCGCGACTCGCGCAACTCGCCGACGCTCGCGGGTCTGGGCGAGCACGCTACGCCGCGCAGCGCATCGATCGACTCGCGCGCTCGCTGACCCGGCAGCTCGCGAGCCTCGATGCGCCCTCGCCCTCGCCGCGGCAGCGCGCGACTGCGCTTCCGAACGCGGACTCGCGCGAGGAGGTGGCCTCGACCGAGCGCCGCGCCTCGATCGAGCAGCAGGACGCGGCGCGTGCCGGCGTGCTGCTCGCGCTCGCCTTCCCCGACCGCATCGGACAGCGCCGCGGCGACGACGGCCGCTATCGCCTCGCGAACGGCCGAGGCGCAGCGTTCATCGGCGCGCAGTCTCTCTCTCGTCAGGAATTCATCGTCGCGGTCGAGCTCGACGACCGCGAGCGCGACGCGCGCATCCGGCTCGCTGCGCCGATCACGCGCGCGGAGATCGAGACCTGCTTCGCCGACCGGCTCGAGACCGCTCGATCGATCGAATGGAGCGCACGCGAGCAGGCAGTCGTTGCGCGGCGCACGACGCGGCTCGAGGCGCTCGTGCTCGAGGAGAAGCCGCTGCCGGAGGTTCCGCCCGAGCCGGCTCGGGCCGCGATGCTCGAGGGGATTCGCGGAATGGGCCTCGGCGCGCTTCCTTTCGGACGCGATGCGCGCGAGCTGCAGGCCCGGATCGAGCTCGCCCGCTCGCTCGCGCTCGAGGGCGACCGCGCAAACTTGCCGGACGTGAGCGACGGCGCACTCGCGGCGACTCTCGATCAATGGCTTGCGCCGTGGCTCGATGGGATGACCCGTCGAGAGCACCTCGCGCGCATTCCCCTCCTCGAGGCGCTGCTCGGTCTGCTCACGTGGGAGCAGCGCCGCCGGCTCGATGCGCTCGTGCCAACGCACCTCGTCGTGCCGAGTGGCTCGAGCATTCGCATCGACTACCTCGACGAGAATGCCCCGGTGGTTGCCGTCAGGCTGCAGGAGGTGTTCGGCCTCGGGGAGACGCCCCGGATCGCCGCCGGCCGCGTGCCGATCACTTTCAAGCTGCTCTCACCGGCACAGCGGCCGGTTCAGATCACGCGTGATCTCGCGAGTTTCTGGCGAAGCGGCTACGCGGAGGTGCGCAAGGACCTTCGAGGCCGATATCCCAGGCATCACTGGCCGGAGAATCCCCTCGAGGCCGAGCCGACGCGGCGAGTGCGCCCGCGCGCCTAGCGCGGCTCGCACGGTGGCTGCGGCTCGCGAAGGCGAGCCGCCACTCGGGCGGCTCGAGACTCCCGATGATCCGGCTCGGCTCACCGGCCGTGCGGTACACCGCGCGAATCAAAGCCCCTCCGCAGATCGCGCCGTGGAACCGTGAGTGGTGCGGCACGCGGGCGGGCGATATCTGGAGGGACGGCACATGGCGGGGTGTTCGCATTTTCTGTGCCGCGCCGCGCAGAGACGGTGCGCCGCTTGCTTAGAGGACGTAGATCGGCGGACGGCATCGACTCGGACACGCCGCTCCGCTCCACTCGAGGAGACAGGATGGACGAGAAGATCGGTGCGAGTGCGGCAGAGAATCGCGCGTCGGAAGTCGAGATCACGCCCAAGCGGCTCGATGAGCTGATCCGCTGGCACGGCACCGACGAGAGTGCACTGCCGCCGGCGCACACGCTGCAGCATCTCGCGCGCGACACGATCGCCGCGCTCCGCGAGCTCGCGCGAGAGCGCGAGACGATCGCACGGCTGCGCGCCGCCATCGCACGAGCCTTTTGGACCTCAGAGCGTCGCACCCTCAACGCGCTTCTGCTCGAGGCGCTCGGCCCCCCGCCCGAGGAGCCGCGCGGAGGGGGCCGGGACACCGAGCCTCAAAGTGGTGGAGCCGACGCATCCGGAGCCGACGCATCCCGAACGAGCGCCGCGCAAGCGGAGGCAGCCCCGGTGCACTCCTCGCAACGGGGCACCTCGCCACCCGACGCTGAGCCCCGAGAGCGAGCTGCGTCGACGCGCCTCGATGCGGGCACCGGGCGCGGCCGGCACCACCCAGGCGCATCCCGGCCGCTGAGGCCGCGGGTCTCCTGATCGCATCGACTGCGGCTCGCGCTCGCAACGGGCCAGGCGGTCGGGCAACATGGCGGGCGGCCCGACCGGGCCGTCAACCGGCGGTGCGCCCCGATGGAAAGAGTTCTGGAGCCCGAGATCATGAACGACAGCGACGCGGATGCCGCGTACGCGCGCGCGGATTTCTCGGACTCCAACCAGGCATTCGCAGATCGGATCGCCGCGGGGCTCGAAGGACGAGCGAAACGCGGTGGCACGTTGCACATCGTGGACCTAGGCTGTGGACCGGCGGACGTGACGATCCGGATCGCGCGCAAGCTGCATCGCGCGCAAGTGGTCGGTGTCGACGGAGCGGAGGAGATGCTCCGCCTCGCGCACGAAGCCGTGCGAGCGGCCGGGCTGACGGAGCGGATCGCTCTGCATCTCGGGCGCGTACCGGGACTCGATCTGCCGCAGCACGGCTTCGATGCCGTGGTGAGCAAGGACATGCTCCACCATCTGCCGGACCCGCACGTGCTGTGGAGCGAGTGCCTGCGGCTCGCCAGGCCCGGCGCCGTTTTGCAGGTGATGGATCTCATCCGCCCGTCCTCGCCACTCGAGGCGCGCGAGATCGTGGAGCGCGTCGCGAGCCGCGAGCATCCGCTCCTCAAAGACGATTTCTACGATTCGCTCTGCGCAGCCTTCACTCCGGAGGAAGTCCAAGCGCAGCTGCAGGCCGCGGGCCTCACGCTCGAGGTCGAGCGTGCCGGTGATCGGCACTGGCTGGTGCGTGGTGTGGTCGAGCCGGCGGCGACTCGCCGCGGATGACGATCTTCCCGAAGAACTCGCCCGATTCCATGAGCTTGAACGCCTCTGGAGCGTCGCCGAAGGGAATGACGCGATCGACCACCGGCTTCATGCGGTGCTTCGCGACGAAGTCGAGCAATGCCTCTAGATCCGCCCGCGAGCCGACATAGAGTCCGGACACCGTCGCGTTCGCGCCCATGAGAGACATGACCGGCACCTCGCCCCCGAATCCGCTGAGTCCTCCGATGAGCGCAATGTGTCCGCCGGGCGCGAGGCTCGCGAGCGCGTGCGGGAGAGTGTTCTTGCCGCCCACCTCGAGAATCTCCTGGGCACCGAGACCGCCGGTCAGCTCCCGGACTTGTTTTTCCCAGTCGGGATGCTTCGTGTAGTTGATGGTGCCGAAAGCTCCGAGTGAGCGTGCGCGTTCGAGCTTCCCATCGTCCGAGCTCGTGATGATTGCCCTGGCACCGGCTGCGACCGCGAGCTGCAACCCGAGCACGGACACACCGCCCGTGCCCTCGAGGAGCACCGTGTCGCCCCGCTGCAGACGACCACGCGTGAACAGCCCATTCCAGGCGGTCACACCCGCGCAGGGCAGGGTCGCCGCCTCCTCGTACGTGACATCGGCCGGGATCGCGACGAGGCCCTGCTCATTCAGAGTCACATACTCTGAGAGCATGCCGTCGAGCTGACCGCCGAGCGCCGAGCTCAGCACCTCGGGGCCCGGGCGCCCGGACAGCCAGGCCTGAAAGAAGCTCGCCGCAACGCGATCGCCGACGCGAAAGCGTGTGACGCCGGTTCCGACCGCCACGACCTCGCCGGCGCCATCGGAGAGCGGCACGAGGCTGTCCCGATTTCCGGTCGCGTACTGGCCGTGCAGCACGAAGATGTCGCGTCGGTTGAGCGAGGTCGCATGAACTCTGACGAGCACTTCGTGCTCACCCGGAGTGCGAACCGGAGCGTCCGCGAGACTCAAGGCGAAGGGGGCGTGAGCGCCGCTGCGGGCCACGCGGTATTGCTTCTGGGTGCTCGCGATCGCGGTCATAGGAGGCAACTCGGCTAGCACGCGGATCATAGCAGCTGTGAGTACAATGGCGTCGGTTGGGCCTGTAGCACAGCGGTTAGTGCAGGGGACTCATCATTAAATGGTGCCTGCGCGCGGAAACGCGCGCAGTGGACGGGATGAATTCAGGGAACCCTTCGGGCTGCGGCTGTCGAGGCTTAAGCTCATGGCGATCCTGAGCCGAGCCGGCGGTGCACCGCCGGAAGGTGCAGAGACTACCTGAGGGCTCGAGCGCCCTTGATGACAGGCAAGAGCATCCCGCACCCACACGGAGAGTAGCGCGCTTCGCGCGTCGCCCACGCGGCGCCGGACCGCTGTCCTTCACGGGTGAAGAGATAGTCCACTCCCGGCGGAAACGCAGGGGCGAAGTGAATCCCTTGGTCGTAGGTTCGAATCCTACCAGGCCCATCGAATGTCCCGCGGGGCTCGCCTGTTGATGGACATCGAGCTGCACACCGAACGCCTGATCCTGCGTCCGCCACGGCTCGCGGACCTCACGCCGTTGGCGACAATGCTGGCGGACGAGGAAACCGCCCGCCACATCGGCGGGGTGCAGTCGCGCCACGGCGCATGGCGAGCGCTCATGGCGATGGCCGG
>DATNFW010000051.1:0-8577 GCA_035606175.1 Steroidobacteraceae bacterium
CAGCATCGCATCGATCCGCACACCTCCCGTCGCCGCGTCGTAGTAGGGATAGCGGTCGAGCGCAAGCCCGCATCCGCTGAGAAGGGGCGCATGATTCGCCCACGTCGGAGTGCTCACGTGCATGACCGCCTGTGACGAGGATGCACGAATCAGCTCTGCGCCCAAGCGCAACGCGCCGCACCCGCCAACGCCCTGGATGGTACGCACCCTTCCGGCCCCGAGCGCGGGATGTCCGGAGCCGAAGCTCAGGCGCTCCATCGCCTGATTGAATGCGGGATTGCCGGCCGCGGCGACGTACGACTTGGTCGTCTGAGCCTCGAGCACCGCGCGTTCGGCTGCCCGGACAGCCTCGAGCACCGGAGTATCCCCGCGAGCGTCGCGGTAGACACCGACCCCGAGATCGACTTTCGCCGGGCTCGAATCGGCGCGATAGGCGGCCATCAGGCCGAGAATGGAATCATCGGGCATGCGCTCGAGTCGCTCGAACATCGGCAGCCTCCACGGATGCGATCTGGATGCTTACTCTAGCCCGGCGGAGCTCGCCACGCTCGCGGCGCAACCCTGCGCCGAACACGAGCGTGACCGCAAATTCCCGAGCAGCGCTGCGGGCAAACCGCCACACTAGCGGCCCTTTTCGCACCGCTCGAGGTAGCTCCGTGGCTGCACGCACGACCGTTGGTATCGCCGCCGTTTTCGTCGCGAGCGCATTCGCGGGCGCGACCGCCGTTGCACAGGAGAGCGGTGCGCCGGCGCATTCCGCCCGAGCACGCGCCCACGCGACGCAGCATGCCGCGCAGGCTTCCTCGGTGTCCGGTGACGTGAAATCTCAGGCGAGCTACAGCCTCGGTCTGCTCCTCGGCTCACGACTGCCGCAGCTCGGCCTGCAGGACAGCGATTTTCCGCAGGTGGAGCAGGGCTTGAAGGAGGTGGTAAGCGGCAAGGTGCATCCCACCGAGACCGATCAGCAGAATGTGCAGGGACTCATCAAGCGAAGCCAAAGCGGAGCCGGCGAAAAGAACGCTGCGGCGCCTCACAGCCTCGGCGTGCTTCTCGGCGCGCGACTGCCGCAGCTCGGCCTCGAGGGTGACGCGGTCGACTTCGACAAGATAGCGCAGGGCTTGAAGGACGTGACGAGTGCAAAGGTGCACCCCTCCGCAGCGGACGAGCAGAAGGTCGAGGAGCTCCTCAAACAGAGTCGCTCCGCCGCGGCCGACCGCAACGAGGCCGCGGCGCATCGATTCCTTGCAGCAAACGGCAAGCGTGCCGGTGTGAAGACGACGAAGAGCGGGCTGCAATACAAAGTGCTGAACCCGGGCAACGGCAAGCCGCCGCAATCCAAGGACAAAGTAACCGTGAATTACCGCGGCACGCTCCTCGATGGCACGGTGTTCGACAGCTCCTATGCTCGAGGCCAGCCCTTTACGTTCGTGCTCGATCAGGATCGCGTGATCCCCGGCTGGGAGGAAGCGCTCCCGTTGATGAAGCCGGGCTCCAAATGGGAGCTGTTCATCCCACCGGATCTCGCTTATGGCAAGGATTCCTCACCGCCCATCCCGCCGAATTCGCTGCTGAAATTCGACGTGGAGCTGCTGAGCGTCGCCGCGCCGAGCCCGGCAAGCGCTCCCGGAGCCGCTCCGAAGGCGACGCCGCAGCCGTAGCGCCCCTCGCCCGCGGCGCCCAAAGCGCCCCAGCGCCTCGCGGCCGAGGCGGGGCGCGCGTGCGCGACTTCTCGCACGCTCGTCGAGGTCCTGGCAGGCCTCGCCTCGCGGCCGCAGCGGCGGTAGCCTCGCGCGCGTCGCGGAGGCTGCGACGACTGCACGCTCGAGCGGCCCTTGCAGCTTTGCCGTAACCTCTCCGCCCATGAACTCCTCGAGCATGCAGTACTTCCCCGTCGCCTGGCCCGTGCTGCTAGTGCTCGCGGGGCTGCTTGCCTTCGCAGTCATCGTTGTCGTGCTCGGCGTCGTGCGATTCGCCTCCGCCAGCATGGGACTGCGGCCCGGCACGATGCTGACCATCCTGCTGCTCGCACTGCTCGGCAGCTACATCAACATTCCGGTTGCGTATCTGCCTGGACGAGAAATCCAGCGTGCCGCCGTCGTAAGCTTCTTCGGCGTCCAGTATGTGGTGCCAGTCGTGCACCACTGGCCCGCGACGGTGATCGCCGTGAACGTCGGAGGCGCGATCATTCCGGCGCTGCTCTCGATCTATCTCATAGTGCGAAACGGCTTCTACGGACTCGCTGCGATCGCGATCCTGATCGTCGCGCTCGTCTGTCACGCGCTCGCCGAGCCCGTCCCCGGGCTGGGCATCGTCGAGCCGGTCTTCATACCGCCCATCGTCACGGCGATCGTCGCGATTCTTCTTTCGCGACGCTACGCCGCCCCGCTCGCCTATGTATCCGGCAGTCTCGGTACCCTGATCGGTGCCGATCTGCTCAATCTCGGGCCGATTCAGGGACTCGGCGCCCCCGTCGCCTCGATCGGCGGGGCCGGTACGTTCGATGGCATCTTCGTGACCGGACTGCTCGCCGTCATCTACGCGGGCATCGGCGTGCACAGCGGCACCGGGCGCGCTCCGCTCCGCAGGGCATGAGCCGACTGCCTGCCTGTCCGTGTCGCCGCCCCGCGCCGCGATGATCCCGCCCGACCGCTCCGTCTCCGCGCTCTTCGTTTCGGCATCCGCATCTGGACAGGGGAAGACGACACTCACCGCGGGTTTGGCGCGACTTGCGAGCCGCCGCGGAATGCGCGTGCGCGCATTCAAAGCCGGCGCCGACTTCATTGACCCGACGATTCTCGAGCGAGCCTCGGGCGGGCCCGTTTATCAGCTCGATTTATGGATGGGCGGACTTCGCGACTGCCGGCGCTTGCTTCGAGCAGCCGGGGCCGAAGCCGATCTGCTGCTGGTCGAAGGTGTCATGGGCCTTCACGATGGTGAGCCCTCGAGCGCGGAGCTCGCGCGCCTGCTCGCCATTCCCGTGGCGGTGGTCATCGATGCAAACGCGATGGCCCAGACGTTCGGTGCCCTCGCGCTCGGTCTGCGGGACTTTCGGCCTGACGTACCTTTCCATGGCGTTCTCGCGAATCGGGTGGGCGGCGCGGCACATGCGTCCATGCTCGCGGCGAGCCTGCGCGCGTTGCCCCGACCCCCGCGGTTCCTCGGTGCGGTTCCGGATGATCCGGCGCTCGCTCTGCCCGAGCGCCATCTCGGATTGATTGCAGCCGGCGAGATCGAAGGCCTGGACCGTCTGATCGATCGGGCCGCCGATGCACTCGCGGCGACAGAGCCCCTGGATGGGTTGCCCCGCGTCAGCTTCCCGCCCGAGCCGCCCGAGTCGCCCGAGCCGCCCGTGCCGCCCGTGCCGCCCGAGTCGCCAAACGCGCCCCCTCGGCTCCTCGAGGGCGTGCGCGTCGCCGTCGCGCGCGATGAGGCACTCTCGTTCATTTACCCTGCAAACCTCGATGTGCTGCGCTCGCTCGGGGCGACGATTCACTTCTTCTCGCCGCTCAGAGACGAGCGGCTGCCGGAAGCGGAGAGCGTCTATCTGCCGGGGGGCTACCCCGAGCTGCATGCCGAGCGGCTTGCGGCGAACCGCCCGTTACAGGAGGCGTTGCGCGCACACGCCGGCGCCGGCAAGCCCATCCTGGCGGAGTGCGGCGGCATGATGCTGCTGCTCGAGCGTCTCATCGATCTCGAGAGTCGCGCGCATCGAATGATCGGTCTTCTGCCCGGGGAGACGGCGATGCAGCCGCGGCTGCAGGCCCTCTCGCTCCAGAGCGTGACATTCGAGCAAGGCGAGCTGCGCGGGCACAGCTTTCATCATTCGCGACTCGCGACGCCGCTCGCGCCCGCGGCACGCGCCCGCACGCAATACGGAGCCGAAGGCGAGGCGCTCTTCCGCCGAGGTCGCCTCACGGCCTCGTACATTCATTTCTACTGGCCGTCGAACCCCCGCGCGCTAGCCGCACTGCTTGCGCCATGACCTCATATCCGCAGCGCATCGTCTGCCTCACGGAGGAGACGACCGAGACACTCTATCGGCTCGGTGAGGAGGACCGCATCGTCGGTATCTCCGGCTTTACCGTGCGGCCGGCTCGCGCGCGGAAGGAGAAGCCGCGCGTCTCCGCCTTCACGAGTGCGAAGATCGACCGCATCATCGCGCTCGAGCCCGACCTCGTTCTCGGCTTCTCCGACCTGCAGGCCGGCATCGCCGCGGACCTCATCCGGGCCGGGATCGCGGTGCACATCTTCAATCAGCGCAGCGTCGCCGAGATCCTCGGATCGATCCGCGTGCTCGGCGGCATGCTCGGCGTTCAGTCGCGCGCCGAGACGCTCGCAGCCGAGCTCGAATCGGGGCTCGATGCGATCCGCGAATCGGCCGCGCGCCTGCCGCGCCGGCCGCGCGTGTACTTCGAGGAGTGGGACGATCCGCTCATCTCGGGCATCCGCTGGGTATCCGAGCTGATCGTCATCGCGGGAGGCGAGGACTGCTTTCCCGAGCTCGCCGCGGAGCCGCTGGCGAAGCGGCGCATCATCGGCGAGCCGCTGGAGGTCGTGCGCCGCGCACCCGAGGTCCTGATCGCCTCCTGGTGCGGCAAGCGTTTCAATCCGGAGAAGGTGCGCGCGCGTCCAGGCTGGAACGCGATTCCCGCCGTGCGCGACGGGCGCCTCTTCGAGATCAAATCGTGCGACATCCTGCAGCCCGGTCCCGCGGCATTGACCGACGGGGTGCGCCGGTTGCACGAGATCATCGGCGCGTGCGCACGCTGCTAACGCGCGGCGTGTCCCTCCCACACGGCGAGCATGTCGGGTGATCCCTGAGCGCGCACGCCGTTGTCCGTGAGGATTCGATCGGTCGCGGCGAGCATCTCCTTGCGCGGAAAGACCATCGCCTCTCCTCCCCGGCCGTCGAGCTCGAAGACGACGTAGTCGCTCTTCAGCCCGCGCAGCAGCGCGACCAGATGTGCGAGGCTGCGGACCGGTGTGCCGTTGACGGAGTACACGATCGATCCGGTGTGGTTGGCGTAGCCCTCACCGAGCTTGTCCGGAAACAAAGGCGACGAGATGACGACCAGCTCCTGATGCTGGGCGTCGGGCGGATCGACGCGCTGCGTGATGAGCGGGTTGCGTGTCAGAGAGAGCGCATTGAGCAAGTTCGCGTTGTTGTTGATCGCGGCGAGAAAGGCAGTGCTCGCCCGGGAGAATACGAGCGGACCGTAGATGAAATACGACGGGTACTCGCCCTCGAGGTCCGGAATCAACATCGGCCGGCGCGTGACGACGGGAAGCTCCACCTGCAGCGTCCGGCCATCGCGAATGATCGTGAGCGGAACCTTCCCGTCCCGAGCCACCCGTTGGAAGAGATAGGCGAAGCCGAGCCGCGCGCCCGGGGCGATGCTCACCATTCCCTGATCGTCGATCGACGTCCCGTCGATCTTGGTGATCACGTCCCATTCCTTGAGCGGGTAGGCGGCGTCGCTGCGCATCGGATGATGAACGACGACTCCCGTCACGGACTTGTCGAGCTTGAGGAAGCCCCGCAGCGCCGGATTCTCGAGCGTCTGCAGCTCGTCGTACAGCCCAGGCTTGCCGTCGTAGTGCCCATCGGCGATGTCCTTGAGGAACAGCTCGATCTCCTCACTCGGGATGATGTAGCCGATGTTCTGCGAGTTGCCGCCGAGCCGGCTGAAGGCGAGGCCGATCATCTTCCCGTCCGCGATCGCAGGTCCCCCGCTGTTGCCCGGATTGATCGCGGCGTCGATCTGGATGCGCAGCCCCGAAGTATCGAAACTATAGGGCACGAACTCGATGCGCGAGACGATGCCTTTCGTGATCGAAAGCGTGCTCCCGCCCTCGGGGAATCCGTACACGAGCACCGGATCCTTGATGCTCGGCAGGACGCTCGCGCGCGCGACGGGTGTGTGCTTTGCGAAAAATGTCGGATCGTCGAGCTTGAGCACGGCGAGATCGATGCCGGGGGCGATCGCGGCGACGGAGGCGGAGACCTTATCGCCCGCCTCGGTCGCCTGCACCTGAATGTCGCTCGCGTAGAGCACGGCGTGCGCATTGGTGAGGATACGGTTGCCGTCGATCACGACGCCGGAGGCCGTCACGTCGCGCGGCGGCTGCTTGGTCCACGGCCGGAACGGGTCCGGGTAGCGCATGGTCGCAAAGACCTTGACGACGCCGCTCTCGACGCTCTCCGGTACGGCGGCGGCGGTCGAGCTCGCCGCGCCCGCTGGCGGCTCGGCCGCGAGCACGGAAGCCCCGTACGATCCGAGGAGCCCTGCGGCAAGCACGGTCACGAGCGCCCAATTCGCGAAACGCGCCGGATGAATCACTGGTGAGGACCCCCGATGCCCGCTCACCCGGGCTCGAGCGGCCCGGTCGCGCCCTATACTACTATTCCCTGTGCCAAAGACCATCCGGGACTCTCGAGTGAAACTGCTCCGAATCCTTCTCTGCGCGCTCGTCATCGCGTGCGGCCCGGCCTGCTACGCCGCCGGTGGGCTGCACCCCGTTCACGCCGAGCACGGTATGGTCGTGAGCATTCATGAGCTCGCCTCCGATGCCGGCGTCGAGATGATGCGGGCCGGCGGCAACGCGATAGATGCCGCGGTCGCGACCGGATTTGCGCTCGCAGTGGTCTATCCCGAGGCCGGCAACCTCGGCGGCGGCGGATTCATGCTGATCCGCCTGCACGATGGAACGGAACACTTCCTCGACTTTCGCGAGACCGCTCCCGGCAAGGCGACGGCCACGATGTACCAGGATGCCGAGGGGAAAGTCGTCCCCTCTCTGAGCCGCATCGGATACCTCGCCTCCGGCGTACCGGGCACCGTGAAGGGACTCGTCGAGGCGGAGCGGCGCTTCGGCAAGCTCGGGCTCGCGCGGGTCATGGCGCCTGCCATCCGTCTCGCGCGGAACGGTTTCCCCTTGAGCTGGGGGGAAGCCCGCTCGCTCTCCCGCGACCGGGGCCTTGCGCAGTTCCCGGCGTCGCGGCGCATTTTCCAAAACGACGGCAAGGGCTGGAAGCCGGGCGATGTCTTCAAGCAGCCGATCCTGGCGCGGACACTTGAGCGCATCGCTCAGCGGCCCAATGATTTCTATACCGGTGAGATGGCGCGGGAGATCGCCGCGGACATGGAGCGCGGCGGGGGCCTCGTGAGTGTGCGCGATCTTGCGCATTACGAAGTGGTGGACCGCGCTCCGGTCGAGGGCACCTACCGCGATCTGAAGGTAATCAGCGCACCGCCGCCCTCCTCCGGAGGCATCGCGCTCATCGAGTCGTTGAATATCGTCGAGGGATTCGATCTTGCCGCGAGCGGCCGCGACTCCGCGAAGTCGATCCATCTGATCGCCGAGGCTTACCGCCGAGCGTTCTTCGATCGCGCTCAGTTCCTCGGCGACCCCGAGGCGATCGGCGTGCCCGTCGATCAGCTGCTCGATGAGCGCTATGCCGCCGACTGGCGCCGCTCGATCGACCCGGACCGTGCGAGCTCCAACGAATCGCTCGAGCGCCCGACGCGCTTCCACGACCTGACCGAATACGCCGCCAAGCACCCAATCCTCGCCCAGGGGAAGGAGTCGAATGACACCACCCACTACTCCGTCGTCGATGCCGAAGGCAATGCGGTCGCCGTCACCACGACGCTCAACGGGTATTACGGGTCGCGGGTGACGATCGGTGCGCTCGGCTTTCTCATGAACGATGAGATGGATGACTTCGCGGCGAAAGTCGGCGTACCGAACATGTTCGGCCTCATCCAGGGCGAAGCGAACGCCATTGCGCCCGGCAGGCGCCCGCTCTCCTCGATGTCTCCGACGATCGTATTGAAGCACGGCCAGCTCTGGCTGGTGCTCGGCTCCCCCGGCGGCCCGACGATCATCACGACCGTTGCAAACATCCTCCTCGGCGTCGAGGACTACGGCCTCGACATTCAGCAGGCGGTGGACGCACCGCGGTTCCATCAGCAATGGATGCCGGACCGGCTGTTCCTCGAGCCGAACCGCTTCTCGCCCGACACCGTGCATCTGCTCGAGCAGGCCGGCTACCGGATCATCCCGCGAGACCACGGCGACGGTGAATGCATCGAGATCGACCTTCAAACCGGCGAGCGCCTCGGGGCCAGCGATTTCCGCAACGAGACCGGGATGGCGGTGGGGTATTGATGGCCGAACGAGCAGCCTGCGGCACGTGGCGATCGCCCATCGCCGTCGCCGATCTCGCCCGTTCCGCGATCTCGCTCGATGATCTGCAGGTCGCCGGCGGCACGCCGTACTGGATAGAGAGCCGCCCCACCGAGGGCGGCCGCCACGTGATCGTGACGCCGGATCGCGCCGGCGCATACCGCGGCGAGCCGCTCGCCTCGGGCGACATCGTCGAGTGCACGCCGGCCGGATTCAATGCCCGCACGCGCGTGCACGAGTACGGCGGGCGGCCGTACACGGTGGCCCGCGACGGCACACTGTATTTCAGCCACTTCCCCGATCAGAGACTCCACGCGCAACGTCCCGGCACCGCACCCCTCCCGATCACGCCGCGCGGATTCCGGTATGCGGACTACGCGCTCGATC
>DATNFW010000052.1:0-93871 GCA_035606175.1 Steroidobacteraceae bacterium
ACGAATCGTGCCGTCGGGCTCGTATTCGATGACGGCTTGCGCCTTACTGATCGCGGCGAGCTGCCCGAGACCGTCGGAGAGCTTCATCATCTGCTCGGTGATGTTCACCGTGTGCTTGACGACCTTGTACGGCCGGCCGAATGCGCCGCGGATCGGATAGTAAGTCGCCTGCACCCAGAGCGGCTTGCCATCCTTGCCGCGCCGCTGGTACTGAGCCGACTGCGCCTCACCCCGCCGCAGCTTCTCCCAGAATTCCCGGTAGGCCGCGGTCTTCGAGTATTCGGGATCGACGAACATCCGGTGGTGCGCGCTGCGCAGCTCCTCGCGCGAGTAGCCGGAGGCTTTCCGAAAGTTCTCGTTCGCGCCGATGACGTTGCCCTGCATGTCGAACTCGATCACGGGGAGCATGCGGCCGAACGCGGCGAGCTGGCGCCGGCTGTCGAGGCAACCTGTAAGAAGTGCCCGCAGTCGGCGCAGGGGCGATCCGCTGAGGGCCGTGGAGCTCTGGGACATGCAGCACTTTATCGGCCCACCCGCATCGTCCTTGATGCGATGTGCGTCGCACTATTGCGCGAGCCGGCGATATAGGCCGAGGTAGGCCTCGATCATTCGCTCGAGGCCGAAGCGCTCGCGTGCGGCGCGGCGACACCGTTCGGGGTCGATCTGCATGGCCGCCTCGATGGCGCGGGCCATCCCGGCTGCATCGTCCACGATGAATCCCGAGACGCCATGTTCGATGACCTCCGGGAGCGCGCCGATTCGATAGCCGATCGGTGGCGTGCCTGCCGCGAGCGCCTCCATGGCGACGAGCGAGGAGGTCTCCTCGATGCGGCTCGGTATGAGGAGGCAGCGGGCGCCCTCGAGCAGGCGGCGCTTGCGTGCGCCCGAGACGGGTCCGATCCAGCGCCGCCGCGCATCGAGTCGCGGAGCGATCCGCTCACGGAAGTATTGCTCGTGCTCCGGATACGCAAACACGTGTCCGGCGAGCAGCATCGGCCTGCCTGCGAGGGCTGCGGCATCGAGCGCCTCGTCATAGGCCTTCTCGGGACAGATGCGCCCCAGGGCGAGTACGTAGCCGCGCCGCGCATGCGGCCGGGCCGGCGGCACTTCGACTCCGTTGTCGATCGCCGGCAGGAGCGCTGCGCTTGCAATGGCGCGCGCCTGCGCGGCGGAGACCGGAACGAGCCACGTATTGGGACGCGCGGGATTCAGCGCCTCGGTGGGATAGGACGCGGCCGGCAGATGCAGCGTCGCGAGCACGGGCAGACCGGCCGCCGGCAAATAGGCGGCGAAGTCGAGACCATGCAAATGGACGACATCCACCGGCTCGCGAGCACACACCTCCGCGATCGCGGCCCGCACGCGGGCCTGAGCACGTGCGCGGCATGCGGGATCGAACGGACCGGGCTCCGCGGCAATCTCTACGAGCGATCCGGCGGTGCGGGAGCCCGCCCGCGCGATGACGATCGAGCGGTGTCCGCGCTCGACGAGTGCGCCATCGAGCGCGGCGAGAATCTGCTCGGCACCGCCCACCGGATCGCGCGAGACCGGCGCAAGCGGGAAAGCCACACTGAGCACGGTGAGCGCGGTCACCCGAGCTCGAGCGCGGCAAGCGCCCGCGCTGCCTCGCAGCGCCACTCCCCGCTCTCGATTCCCCAGTCGAGCCGGTCATAGAGAGCTGCACCGGGGGGCGGCGGGAAGGTGAAGTCATACTCCGGTGCGCTCCGCACCCGCTCGATCGCGATCGGGAATTCCGCGACCACGGCGCGCTGTGAGGCGAACTCGGCGAGGGCGGCGCGCTTGCGCTCGCGCTGCGTGGAATTGAGCTCGAACGCGGTCTCGGGGCGAGCGGGATCGTCCCAGAAGACACCCCGCGATACTGTCTCGCCAACGGCGTGATAGCTCGGGAATTCCAGCCGCCGCGGCGCCTGGCCCAAGGAGCGCACGAGTCGAGCGCAGGCGGCGGCAACCGCGAACGCAGCCGCGTCGTGATCCGGATGGCCGCCCTCGTACGGATGGGTGATCACGCACTCGACGTCCGCAAGGACCGGAATCAGCTCGCGTGCGATGGCCTCGAGCTGGAAGAGGGTCTCCTGGTCGGCCACGCCGAGTGGGACGCGGCGCTGGACCCTCGCTCCGGCAACGGTCAGGGCGCGGTCGAGCTCGATGGCCCGTGCGCGGGCATACGCCTCACGCGTCTCGAACCCTGCATTCCGCGCGTCCTGCAAGTCGCGTGGCGCACCGTCCGTGAGGTGCACGAGCGTGAGCGAGCCGAGCTCGGCGATGCGGCCGCCGAGGCCGAGCACCTCGTCGTCGGGGTGCGCTGCCACGATTGCGATGCCACGGCTAAGCCACGCGCAGCTTCGGTGTCGTTGCGCGCGCGATCTTCGCATAGAGCGCCTCGTAGTCGCGTGCCATGCGCTCCGCCGAGAACTCCCGCTCGAAGCTCGCACGAATCGTGCGTCGGTCCAAGCGATCGAGCCGCCCGACGGCCCCGACGGCTTCCTCGACGCTCTCGACGATAAAACCCGTGACGCCGTCCTCGATGACCTCCGGCACGGAGCCGCAGGGGAATGCGATGACGGGAGTACCGCAGGCCATCGACTCGATGATGACGAGGCCGAAGGGCTCGGGCCAGTCGACCGGGAAGAGCAGCGCGCGTGCGTTGCCGAGGAACGCGCTCTTCTCTGTCTCCCCGATCTCCCCGATGTACTCGACGAGCGGATGATCGAGAAGCGGCGCCACGGTGCGCTCGAAGTACTCGCGATCGGCGTGGTCCACCTTCGCCGCAATCCGCAGCGGCAGGCCCGTGCGCCGCGCGATCTCGATCGCCCGATCGGGTCGCTTCTCAGGCGACATTCGCCCGAGGAACGCGAGATAGTTCTCGCGCGGGCGGGCGGTAAAGTCGAGCAGGTCCTGCGGCAGTCCGTGATAGACGGTGCCGATCCAGTTGGCCGAGGCGAGTGGACGGCGCTGATCGTCGGAGATGGAGACGAGCGGGAACTGTGGAAAATGCTGGTAGAGGGGCGGCAGGTCCGGCAGGTCGACGCGTCCGTGCAGCGTCGTGAGCGTGCGGGCGGCGAGATCGCGGAAGATCGGAAAGTGCAGCAGATCGACGTGGAAATGCAGCACGTCGAACTCGGCGGCGCGGCTGTGTACTTCGGCCAGCATGACCAGAAGATGCGGCAGCGGGTCGAGCACCCCCGCGTCGAGGCGCAGGGCGCGCTCGCGGCAAGCGACGAGCTCTGCGCTCGTTTCGGAATCTCCGCTCGCGAAGAGCGTCACCTGGTGACCCGAGCGAACGAGCTCCTCCGTGAGATAAGAGACGATCCGCTCGGTCCCGCCATAAAGCTTCGGGGGAACAGCCTCGACGAGCGGTGCAACCTGGGCAATCCTCATTTCCTTAGCTCCTTGTGTCCTGTGCTTCAATCGCACGCCTTCCGCGAGCGGGGCGTCGCCTTCGCCGCAAGATTGATTCCACCCTGCCGCACGGCGATTCCGTCGGGCCGCATGATTCTTGCTTTGCGGTCGCATCCACCGCGTCCGGCCCCGACTGCCAAGGAGAACGACGATGGCGCTCAGCCTCTTCGATGGAAAGGGAACGCCGCTCGAGCGGCAGAGGTTCACGTGGCGCGAGCTGGTCGGCAAACCGATCAGCAAGCTCGACGATGACGCCTTCACGCGCGTCCGCATCATTCTCATGAACGGGATAGAGGCCGAAGCGCTGCGCTTCGGCCACAATGCGGCGCGGATGTCCGCGGAGCTGCGCGAGCCCCTCGCTGCCGTAAGACGCATCGAGCAACACCAGCAAACGATGGTCAACTGGCTCCTCGGCGCGGACCACTCCCCTCTCGAGACGACGATCGGCTATGAGCAAGTCGCGATCGAGGTGACTGCCGCGCTCGCGCGCACGGAACCCGATCCGTACGTGGCCCAGGCGCTGCGCTTCGCGATGCTCGAGGACTTCGATCATCTCTATCGCTACTCGGCGCTGATGGATCGCTTGACCGGGATGGACCCGAACAACATCCTGCAGTGCTACACGGATATTCTGCCCGGCCGACCGACCTCGGCCGAGCACCGCGCGCCGCACGACGATCTCGCTCGGCCCTGGGACAAACGAACGGCCGCGCCGCTGACGAAGCTCCACACGATGACCATCACCGCCGGGGAGCAGCAGACGCACGACTACTACATGAACGTCGGCCCGATGTTCGCCGACCCGATTGCGCGCCAGACCTATGCCGAGATCGCCTCGATCGAGGAGCAGCACGTGACCCAGTACGAGTCGCTCCTCGATCCGACGCAGAGCCTCATCGAGCAATGGCTGCTGCACGAGGCGAACGAGGCGTATCTCTACTACGGGTGCGCGCAGCAGGAGCCGAACCCTCGCATCAAGGCGATCTGGGAGCGGATGCTCGACTACGAGCTCGGCCATTTCCGGCTCGCCTGCGAGTGCATGAAGCGGTACGAGAAGCGCGATCCCGCAGAGCTCTTTCCCGAGCAACTCCCCGAGCTGTTCCCGTACGAGAGCAACCGCAACTTCGTGCGCGAGGTGCTCGGGCGGGAGCTCGAGCTCGCCAAGCGCGGGCTCGACTTCGTGCCTCGCTCGGACGAGAGCCGAGCCTCCATCGACTATCGCGCGCAGCTCAACTCCGCGGGCTCGCCGACCGACATCGTGGCGGCCGGCTACCACTGGCGGCCGGGCACCGAGCTCAACCTGCGTGCCGTCAACCTCTAGGCAAGGAGCAGCCCAAATGGAGAAATCTTCCGAGCTCACGCTGAAGAATCGCACCGGGATGCAGCTATCCCCGCGACACGCGCGGGAGCTGCTCGAGACGGTCGAGAGCGCAGGCGCGGCGATACCGTTGGAAAATGGGCAAGCACTCGCCGCTGCGCGCGGCGCTTACATCGCCGAAGCCGACCCGCTCGGCACCTTGCCGGCTCCGGCGACGCTCAAGGGCGTCCTCAAATCAGGAGCAAAGATGGTTGCGGGCCTGCGCCCGCAGGTGTTCATCGACAAGCTCGCGGAACGAGCCGCGTTCGAGCGCGGCGGCACGCGCCTTTACGAGGCGCTGCTCGCCAAATTTGCAGCCGAAGCCAGAGCAAGCCGCAACATCGCCGCGAATACGGACCTCACCGAGGAACGGCTCGTGCGTATGCGCGCGGAAGAGGCTGAGCACTTCGCACTCGTCTCCGAGTGCATCGAGACGCTCGGCGCCGACCCGACCGTCGAGACCCCGAGCGCCGATGTGATCGGGGTTGCCTCCCTGGGACTGCTTCAGGTCGTCTCGGACCCGCGCACCTCGCTCACACAGTCCCTGCAGGCACTCCTCGCCGCCGAGCTCATCGACCGCGAGGGCTGGGAGCTGCTCATCACGATGGCCGATGAGCTCGGTGAGCGCGATATCGTTACCCGGTTTCGAGAGGCGCTTCGGCAGGAGGATGAGCACTTGCTGTCCGTGCGCCGCTGGCACGTCTCGCTCAGCCTCGGCGCAAGCGGCGCGGATTGACGCGCTCGTGCTCGGGGCCCGCGGCACGGGCACGGGCATCACGGGCACGGGCTGGACAAAAGCAGGCGATAGCTATTCGCTATAGCCGCGCTCGCCGTGCAGGGCGAGATCGAGGCCTTCGCGCTCCTGATCCTCGGTGACGCGCAGTCCAAGGACTGCATCGAGGACCTTGAGGATGATGAACGTCGCGAGCCCACACCAGGCAACGGAGGCGAACACGCCCATCGCCTGCACCCCGAGCTGAGAGCCGAGCGTCATGCCTTTGGCATATCCGACGCCTCCGAATGCCGATCCCATGAATACGGCGGTGAGCAGCGTACCGAGAATGCCCCCGACTCCGTGGACCGGCGAGACATCGAGTGAATCGTCGATGTGAAAAGCGCGCTTGAGGATCTGCGTCGCAAGGAAGCACACGATCCCCGCGATCGCGCCGATGATGAGCGCGCCCTCGGGGCCGACGTAGCCCGAGGCGGGCGTGATGGTGCCGAGCCCGGCGACCATCCCCGTCATGATGCCGAGCAGACTCGGCTTGCCGAAGCGCAGCCATTCCATGGCCATCCATGCAAGAGCGCCGGTCGATGCGGCGAGGTGCGTGACGAGGATCGCCATCGCGGCCGAGCCGTTCGCCGCGAGCGCGCTGCCGCCGTTGAATCCGAACCAGCCCACCCACAGCATGCCCGCCCCGAGCACGGTGAGCGGCATGTTGTGAGGCGGCATCGGGTGATGCGGAAAGCCCTTGCGCTCGCGCATCACGAGCGCCGTGACGAGCGCAGCGACACCTGCCGTCGTGTGCACGACGATGCCGCCGGCGAAGTCGACCACGCCCCGTTGGGCGAGCCATCCGCCGCCCCAGACCCAGTGGGCGATCGGCACGTAGACGATGAGGAGCCAGAGGCCGGCAAACCAGAGCACCGCGCTGAATTTCATACGCTCGGCGAAGGCGCCGATGACGAGCGCCGGGGTGATGATCGCGAAGGTGAGCTGGAACATCGCGAATGCCGCCTCCGGGGTCGTACCCCGGAGGGAATCGCGACCGATTCCCGCGAAGCCGATATCGGTGAGCGGCCCGATGAGTGCGCCAGGGGCGCCCTTGATGCCGAATGTGAGCCCGTAGGCCCCCGCGAACCAGAGCACGCTGACCAGGCATGCAATCGCAAAGCACTGGGTCGAGATCGAAAGCACGTTCTTCGTGCGCACCAGTCCCGAATAGAAAGCTGCGAGTCCGGGCAGCGTCATGAGCAGCACGAGCGCCGTAGCGGTGATGAGCCAGGCGGTATCCCCGGTGTTGAGCATTGAGCCCCCTCGAGTGTCCGGCGGCGATGCCGGCTTTCTGAATTCGCGCCCCTTGGCGAGCGCGCGCGGATTGTACAGGCGCCTTCCGCCCACAACCGGCCACGCCCTCTTTTGCACCAGTCCTGGGCAGCACCGCACCAGATCAGTGCACGCGAGGCGCTTTCGCACGAAAGGATTCAAGAAAATCTCGATTCGCGGCGCAGCGCGGCCGTCATAGACTCGGCTGCAGATGGCGGCCGCCGCTCGGCCGAGCGAACCCACCGCAACGATGAGACTCTCCCGACCTCTCCGGGCCGCCTCGCATGCGCTCCCGGTCCTTTGCCTTGCCGCCGCGCTGCTCCCGTCCCGCGCGCGGGCGGCCGAGGCGCCGCCGAGCCCCGAAATCGTCGTGACAGCAACCCGCGTCGAGGCGCCCTCTTTCGACGTGCCCGCCTCGATCAGCAGCGTGCCCGGGGAGGAGCTCCGCCAAGACGCACTCGGCGTGAACGTCTCGGACGATATCGGATTCGTCCCGGGGCTCCTCGCACGCAACCGCAACAACTACGCACAGGACCAGCAGATCTCCATCCGTGGCATCGGGGCGAATTCGACGTTCGGCATTCGCGGCGTGCGCGTGTACCAGGACGGTATCCCGGCGACGGGCCCGGATGGGCAGGGGCAGGTCTCGCAGTTCAATCTCGAATCCGCGCAGCGCGTCGAGATTCTCCGCGGTCCCTTCTCCGCGCTATACGGCAACTCCTCCGGCGGGGTCATTCAAATCTTCACGGCCCCGGGCACTGCGCCGGCCGAAGTACGGGCGGACGTGGCGTACGGCAGCTTCGAACGATTCCGGGCGGGGGTCGATGCGAGCGATGCGATCGGAGCATTCGACTACAACGTGGCGTTCACCCATTTCTCGGTCGAGGGCTACCGGCCGCACGAGAGCGCCCGCAACGAGTCGTTCAACGCCAAGCTCGACTACACGTTCACCCCCCGCGACAAGCTCACGTTCATCGCGAACGTCGTCTCGCGGCCCGACGCTGAGGACCCACTGGGTCTCACCGCCGAACAGTTCGCCGCCGATCCGGATCAGACGGCCTCCGCCGCAACTCAATTCAACACGCGCAAGAGTCTGCAGCAGCAGCAAGGCGGGCTCCTCTACGAGCTCGGGATCACCGACTCCCAGTCGATCCGTCTGATGGGGTATTACGGCCACCGCTCGGTGCTGCAGTTCCTCTCGATACCCGTATTCGCGCAGGCACCGGCGACGAGTGCCGGAGGCGTCATCGATCTCGATCGCAACTTCGGCGGCGGCGATGCCCGCTGGACCTGGCAGACCGAGCTTGCCGGCGGTGCTCTCTCGTGGGTCGCCGGCTTGAGCTACGACACGCAGGATGAGCTGCGCCGCGGCTACAACAATTTCATCGGCAACACACTCGGTGTGATCGGGGCGATGCGGCGCAACGAGGACAACATCACCTGGGATCTCGACGAGTACACGCAGGCGAGCTGGCAATTTCTGCCTCGCTGGACGCTCACCGCCGGCGTGCGCCACAGCGAGGTGCGCTTCGATTCGGAGGACCACTACATCACTCCGACGAACGGCAATGACAGCGGCTCGGTGACTTTCACCGCGACCTCGCCCGTCGCCGGTATCCTCTATGAGCTGCGCCCGTGGTTGCACCTGTACGCCTCGTACGGTCAGGGCTTTCAAACACCGCTCGGCTCGGAGCTCGCGTACCGGCCGGACGGCGGAGCGGGAATCAACTTCGCGCTACGGCCCGCGCGCAGCGACAACAGCGAGGTCGGCGTGAAGCTTCAGGTTCGCCCGACACTCAATGCGGAGCTCGCCGTGTTCCAGACACTGACGCGGGACGAGATCGTCGTCGCCTCGAATCTCGGCGGCCGATCGACTTACCAGAACGCGGGGCGCACGCGCCGCACGGGCGCCGAGGCATCGCTCGATTACCGCATCGCGGACGCCTGGCGCGTACAGCTCGCCTACACTTACGTCGAGGCGATCTACAGCGACGCCTATATCACCTGCTCCGGCGCACCCTGTGTCCCGTGCCGGCCAGCGCCGAACATCACGCCCTGCTCCCCGACGGCACTGCTCATCACCTCGGGAAATCGCCTGCCCGGTGTGCCGCTCAGCGACGCCTACGCGCGCCTCGGCTGGGGGAAGGACCTCGGCTTCAGGGCGGATGTCACCGCGCAGTACGTGAGCGCGATCGCAGTCAACGATGCGAACACCGAATACGCACCGGCCTATCCGGTGTTCGATGTGGGCGCGGCCTACGCTGCGAGGCTCGGAGGCGATATGCGCTTGAGCGCCTTCTTCCGCCTCAATAACGTGCTCAACCGTCGCTACGCGGGCTCTGTCATCACCGACGACGGGAACGGCCGCTACTTCGAGCCCGCGCCAGGGTTCAACGTGCTCGGCGGTCTCACGCTGACGTTCAACTGATATCATCTGCGGATGCCATCCGCGAAGATTCTGTACACCCTCACGGACGAGGCCCCGGCGCTCGCCACCTACTCGCTCCTGCCCATCGTGCAGGCGTTCGCCCGTCCGGGCGAGATCGCCGTCGAAACGCGCGACATCTCCCTCGCAGGCCGTATCCTCGCCGCATTTCCGGAGGAGCTGACGCCTGCCGCGCGCCGGCCCGACGATCTCGCCGAGCTCGGCGAGATCGCCAAGACCCCGGATGCGAACATCATCAAGCTGCCGAACATCAGCGCTTCCATTCCGCAGCTGAAGAGCGCCATCGCGGAGCTCAGGTCGCAGGGGCTGCAGGTTCCCGAGTATCCGGAGGAGCCCCGCAGCGAGCGGGACAAGGATGTGAGATCGCGCTATGCCCGCGTGCTCGGCAGCGCCGTCAATCCCGTTCTGCGCGAGGGCAACTCCGATCGACGCGTGGCGAACGCCGTCAAGCAATACGCCAAGTCGCATCCTCACTCGATGGGCGCCTGGTCGTCGGATTCCCGCACCCATGTCGCCCACATGAGCGAGGGCGATTTCTACGCGAACGAGCGGGCCGCATCGATCGCTGAGCCGGGCAAGCTCAGAATCGAGCTGGCCGAGCACGGCGGGCGCACGCGCGTGTTGAAGGAGTCCGTCCCCGTCCAGCAGGACGAGCTCGTGAGCGCGACCTTCATGCGCTGTGAATCCCTGCGCGCGTTCTATCGGGCGCAGATCGAGGACGCGAAGGCGCGCGGCGTGCTGCTGTCGCTGCACGTGAAGGCGACGATGATGAAAGTGTCCGACCCGATCCTGTTCGGACACGCGGTGAGTGTGTATTTCGAGGAGGTGTTTGCGAAGCATGCCGCAACGCTCGAGCGGCTCGGCGTGGACCCCGACAACGGCATCGGCGAGGTCTACGCGAAGATCGCCTCGCTCCCGGCGGGCGAGCGCGAGGCCATCGAGGCGGACCTCGCGGCGACCTACGCGAAGCGCCCCCCGCTTGCGATGGTCGACTCCGATCGCGGTATCACCAACCTCCACGTTCCGAGCGACGTCATCATCGATGCCTCGATGCCGGCCGCCATTCGCGCTTCGGGCCGCATGTGGGGGCCGGACGGGCGGCTGCACGACATGAAGGCGATGATCCCGGACCGCTGCTACGCGGGCATCTATCAGGCGGTCATCGAGGACTGCAAACAGCACGGCGCGTATCACGTCGCGACGATGGGCAACGTCAGCAACGTCGGCCTGATGGCGCAGGCAGCCGAGGAGTACGGCTCGCACGACAAGACCTTCGAGATTCCCGCCGCCGGCACGGTACGCGTCCTCGATAGCGGCGGACGCGTGCTGATCGAGCACGAGGTGAGCGCCGGCGACATCTGGCGCATGTGCCAGACGAAGGATCTGCCGGTCCGGGACTGGGTGAAGCTCGCGGTGACGCGCGCCCGCGCGACGGGATCGCCCGCGCTCTTCTGGCTGGACGAGGCGCGCGCCTACGACCGCATGCTGATCGAGCGCACGCGGCGCTATTTGCGCGAGCACGATACGGCCGGCCTCGACATCCGCATTCTGTCGCCCGTCGCCGCGATGCGCGCGACGCTCGAGCGCGTCCGCACCGGCGAGGACACCATTTCCGTCACCGGCAATGTGCTGCGCGACTACCTCACGGACCTCTTTCCGATCCTCGAGCTCGGCACCAGCGCGAAGATGCTCTCGATCGTTCCGCTGCTCGCCGGGGGTGGGCTGTACGAGACGGGCGCCGGCGGCTCGGCACCGAAACACGTGCAGCAGTTCCTCGAGCAAGGTCATCTGCGCTGGGACTCGCTCGGGGAGTTTCTCGCGCTGCAGGTGTCCATCGAGGATCTCGGCCGCAAGAGCGGCAACGCCAAGGCGCTCGCCCTCGCGCGCGCGCTCGATGCGGCGAATGGCCAAGTCCTCGAGCACGACCGCTCCCCCAAGCGCGACACCGGGCAGCTCGACAACCGCGGAAGCCATTTCTACCTGGCACTCTACTGGGCTCAGGCTCTCGCCGCGCAGACCGAGGATGCAGCCCTCGGAACCCTGTTCGGGCCCATCGCGGCCGAGCTGAGCCGCAACGAAGCGCGGATCGTCGCCGAGCTCGATGCGGCGCAGGGAAAGCCGGTCGATATCGGCGGGTACTACCTCCCCGATCCTGCGAAATGCGCTGCGGCAATGCGCCCCAGCGCGACTTTCAACGACATCCTGCGCCGGCTCGGCTGAGTGCGCGCCGCGGCGGCGCATTTCTCCAACCGCTCGATGCGGATCGCCCTCATCGTCGCGTGCGCGTTCTTCATGGAAAGTTTGGATGCGACGATCATCGTGACCGCGCTTCCGCCGATGGCGGAGAGCTTCGCGACGAGCGCGAGCCGCATGAGCCTCGGAATCACCGCCTACGCGCTTGCGACCGCGGCGTGCATTCCCGCGAGCGGCTGGCTCGCCGACCGGGTCGGCGCCCGGAACCTGTTCGCCTCGGCCATTGGGATATTCACGCTCACCTCGGCAGCCTGCGGCGCCGCGCCCTCATTCGCGACCTTCATCGTCGCCCGCATCGCACAGGGTGCCGCGGCCGCGATGATGTCGCCGGTGGGCCGGCTCGTCGTCCTCAGAACCACCGAGAAGCGCGATCTCATGCAGGCGCTCTCGATGCTCGTCTGGCCCGCACTGTTCGCACCCGTCATCGGTCCCCCGCTCGGCGGTTTCATCACGAGCGCTGCATCCTGGCGCTGGATCTTCTACGTCAACGTGCCACTCGGGCTCGCAGGCATCGGGCTCGTGCTCGCGTTCGTCCCGAATCAACGCGCCGCCGAGCGCACGGCGTTCGATGGGAGAGGCTTCACGCTGCTCGCTGTCGCGCTCGGCTGCCTGACCTACGGCCTCGATGCGATCGGCACGCGCGAAATCAATGCGCCGCTCGCAGTCGGCCTGATTGCCGCCGCGATCGTCGCGGGCATTCTCGCCGTGCGCCATCTCGCGACATCGCCGCAGCCGGTCGTCGATCTGCGAGTGCTGCGCGTGCGCACGTTCTTCGTCGCGTGCGTCTCGGGAGGCGCGCTCTCGCGGGCGGCCATCAGCACCACGCCTTTCTTGTTGCCGCTGATGTTCGAGGTCGGCTTCGGCCTCTCCCCGGTCGCGGCCGGCGTGCTGCTGCTCATCTACATGAGCGCCAACCTCGGCATGAAGGCAGTCACGAATCCGATCCTGCGCCGCTTCGGCATGCGCAGCGTGCTCGTCGTCAACGGAGCGATCGCCTCGGCGAGCATCGCGGCTTGCGCCCTGATCTCACCATCGCTGCCGTGGGTGCTCTCCGGCGCGATCCTGCTCGCCGCCGGTGCGAGCCGCTCGATGCAGTTCACGGGAATTACGTTCATCGCGTTTGCGGACATCGAGCCGGACGAGCGTGCGCCCGCGAGCGTGCTCTCCTCGCTCGCGCAGCAGATCAGCATGGGCATGGGCGTCGCGGTGGGCGCATTGATGCTCAATTTCAGCCGCCTCGTGCGCCATGCGCCGACGCTCGGCATCGAGGATTTTCGCATCGCATTCGTGCTGGCAGCCCTGCTCGGCGCGTTCGCGCTGATAGCGTACGGCGGCCTCGCGCCGGATGCGGGCGCGGAGATCAGCGGGCACCGGCCGCCGGTGAGCCCCGGCTGATCGGTGCAGCTACCGGGAGGCGGCGACCCGGGGCGGACTCGCCGCCCCGCGGTCGGCCTCGAGGCTCTCGATCAACCCCGCCGCGGGCATCGTCCAGCCGAAGAACGACTCCACGTTGAAGATCGTCGCCTGATGCGCCGCGGGGGGACCCGCCTGCATCGTCCCGTCGGTCACGAGCACCGGCCAGTACTCGTGGAAATACGCATCCCGGAGCGTCGACTCGACACACACGTTCGTCGCGATGCCGACGAAGAAGAGATAGCGGATGCCCCGTGCTCTCAACACCGAATCGAGCGTCGTGCCGGCAAAGCCGCTGTAGCGCGTCTTCAGCACCACCGTATCGCCGGGCTGCGGCTGCAGGGCTTCGACGATCTCGAAATCCCACGTCCCCTCGACGAGGAGCTTGCCTTTCAACTCCGGCCGCGCCCTCATCAGACACAGGGCCGTTTCCTTGCGCGGATTCGGCGAGCCCGCGCCGCCGCCGTTGCTCAGGTCCGGTTTGTAGCCCGTCTGCAGGTAGACGATCGGCACCCCCCTCGCACGCGCCGCATCGAGCACCGGGGCGATGGTACGCACGACGGCATCGGCGCCCGAGATGTCGAGGCCGGCGAGGTCGAGCAGACCGCCGCGGCTTGCGAAGGCGTTCTGCATGTCCACAACGACGACGGCCGATTGCTCAAGCGCTACGGCGAGCGGCTCGGGTCGGGTGCGCAGGGTGATCATGGCCAATTCTAATACGGGGGCTGGCACGGGGGACAACTCGCGAGTCGCCGATCGCCGATCCCTTGAGCAACAGCAGCAGCGGCAGCATCACCACGAAGCTCCAGGCAATGAGCTCGAACACGTTGAGCATCGCGACGAGCTCGGCCTGCGTGCCGAGCTGTCTGCCGAGAATCGCAGCCGCGAGGGGGCTCGTGGCTGTAACGCCCAGACGGTGCGCGTAGCTCGAGAGCGCGGGGTTGTAGAGCGTGATATGCCCGCCGAACTGATTCCACAGCACCTGCGCGCGACGCGTGAGCACGGTCGTCGAGATGGAGATGCCGATCGCAGCCCCGATCGTGCGCACGAGACTGTAGATGCCTGCTCCCTCCGCCATCCGAGCTCGCTCGAGCGTCGCGTAAGCGACGGTGGAAAGCGGGACGAAGATCAGGCCGAGCCCGAGTCCCTGCAAGACCGCCGGCCAGATGATCCAGAACGGATCGATATCGAGGGAATAGCTCGTCATCGCGTACGAGCCCGCAGCCGAGAGCAGCATCCCGACGCCGACCAGCACGCGCACATCGATCCGCCCGATCAGCCGGCCGACGAAGATCATCATCACCGCGGTCGCGATGCCGCGCGGGGCCATGACGAGCCCCGTCGTGAGAATCGGGTAGCCGAGCAGACTCTCGAGCAGGATCGGCTGGATGACTAGTGCTCCGAACATGCCAAGGCCGAGGGCCCCGACGACGAGGCATGCGGTCGCGAAGTTGCGATCCTTGAAGATGCGCACGTCGAGCACCGCGCCGCGGCCGCGGCGCAGGCTGTACGCGACGAACGCGGGCAGGCACACCGCGGCGAGTATCGCCGCCACCTGGATATCGCGCGCGCTGAACCAGTCGCGCTCGTTGCCGCGATCGAGCATGTACTGCAGGGAGGCGATCGCGAGACTCAGAACCCAAAATCCGATCCAATCCATCGAGCGCTTGCGCCGCGCAGTATCCGGCACGAACTGCCAGGCGAGCAGAAACGAGAGCACACCGACCGGCACATTGATGTAGAACGTCCAGCGCCAGCTCGCGACCTCCGTGAGCCAGCCCCCGAGCGTCGGTCCGAGCACCGGTCCCACCATTACTCCGAGCCCCCAAAGCGCCATCGCGCGACCGCGCTCGTGTGCCGGGTAGGCATCCGCCATGATCGCCTGCGAGAGCGGCACGAGCGCCGAGCCGAAGATGCCCTGCAGCAGTCGAAAGAACACCATCTCGGTGAGGGTATGTGCGATCCCGCAGAGAGCCGAGGAGGCCACGAACCCCGCAATGCCGAGCAGCAGGAAGCGCTTGCGCCCGAGCACGTCCGTGAAATAGCCGGTGAGCGGCATGCAGATCGCCGAGGAGACCATGTAGCTCGTCAGTACCCAGCTCACCTCGTCGGAGTTCGCGCCGAGCTCGCCCTGCATGTAGGGCAGCGCGACGTTGACGATCGTCGTGTCGAGCACCTGCATCAGCGTCGCCGACATGACGGCGACGGTGATCAGGAGCCGGCCAGCGCCGCTTGCCGGACCGTGCGCAGCGGACAGCGGCGCGGCGGCCGGCCGGCCGGGTGGCGAGGCGGAGCTACTCACCGGCCTCCGAGCGCATTGCGACCAGAATGCTGCAGGAGACGCGATCGAGCAGCGTGTGCTCCTGCGAGTCGGACCACCAGCGGGTGAGCCGGCCGCGCGGCCGGTGACCCACGACGATCAGATCGGCGCCGATCTTCGCCGCGAAACGGGGGATGTGCACGATCGGATCGCCGAAGACGAGCGAGCCCTGCGCGTTCACGCCGTGCTCATTGAGCTTGCGCACGCCCTCCTCGAGGAGCGAGCGTGCGGCATCCTCTTCGCAGGCGACGAGCTCGGGCGTCACACCCTCGGGCACCGAGCTCGAGATGAGACTGCGGCAGATCGCAAGCAGATGAGCTTCCGCGCCGGTCGCATAGGCGATCTCGGCTCCCTCGCGCAGTGCCTTGCGGCCCTCGGCGCTCCCGTCGTAGCAGAGCAGGACTTTGCGATACATATTTTCGGGCCTCAGGCGACTCTGATCGCAACGGTCGCCGTCGTGCCGATCCGCAGCGGATGCTTTGGATCGGGATCGACGATGCGCACGCGCACCGCCACGCGCTGCGTGACCTTCACCCAATTGCCGGTCGCGTTCTCGGGCGGCAGCAGCGAGAAAGCGGTGCCGGCTCCGCCGCTCAAGCTCTCGACCTCTCCTTTGAACGGATGTCCCGGATACATATCGAGCGTAACCGTTGCATGCTGTCCGGGATGAATGCGGCCGAGCTGCGTCTCCTTGACGTTCGCATCCACCCAGAACTCCCCGCTCGAGACGATCGAGAAGAGCGGCTGCCCGCTTTGAACGGGTGCACCCGGACGCAGCGTGAGATTCGCGACGGTGCCGGCAGTCGGGGCGAGGATTCGCGTGCGTTGCAGATCGAGCTCTGCCGCCGCAACGCGCGCCTGGGCCGCACGCATCGCCGCGTTCTCGAGGCCTGCAGTGCCGAGCGCACTCTGCGCCTGCGCGAGAGATGCCTGCGCGGCCTTCACGGCGGCAGCCGCTGAGACGGCCTGCTCGTGGGTCGCCTGTCCGGACTGCGCTGAAACGTAGCCTTGGGAGATGAGCGCGTGGGTGTGCCGATCGTTCCACTGCGCATTGCGGTACTCGGCCTGGCGCTGCGCGAGCTGCGCACGCGCCGCCTTCACGGCTGCGCTCTGCTCGGCGACTTGCTGGCGGGTGAGCGCGAGATTGGCTTGCGCCTGGTCGAGTGCGATTTGAAAGCTCCGCGGATCGATCTCGATGAGCGGATCGCCTGCGCGGACATGTTGTTGATTGACGACGTAGACGCGCTCGACTGGACCGGACACCTGAGCTGCGATTTGCACGACGTTGGCATTCACGTAGGCGTCGTTGGTCGTGACGTAGCGCTCGCTGTGCTGCCAATAGCGCCAGCCGAAAAAGGCTGCGGCACCGACGACGACTACGAGCGCCGCCCATTTGGCGATCCGGCGCAGGGCGATGCGCCTGACAGGCCTGACCTCGGGCTCGACAGGTTCGGGCTCGACGGCCTCGACGGGCTCGAGGCCCGGTTCCCTCGATTTGACGCGCTCATCCAACGGTGGGTCCTCCGCAGGCAAGCAAGCAAAGCCGATTCCCAGCGCCGGGCTCAGAATGGATAGTTGATGCCCGTGAACACGGCTGCGCCCTCCGATCCGTAGCCCACATCGACGTAGCCCACGACGAACGGCCGCGCGACGCCGCGGAACCCGACGCCGAAGACCTTGTGCAGGTCGGAGACAGGAAAGGTGCCGAGCGACGAGAACACCCGCCCGAGGTCGATGAACGGGGCTACTTCGAGATCGAGACGCGTCGAGGCGATGGGCAGCGTGCCCAGCGTGTGGCGCGCTTCGACCGTCGCAGAGAAGGAATTGCGATCGTAGAAGCGGCCCGCCCCGAATCCCCGCAACGGCTGCGCGCCGGCGATCACACTCTGCCCGCCGCCGAGCGTACTCAGGGCCCAGAAGGGTGCGCGATCGGCGCGCGGCATGTACCGCAGCGCGATGTGAGCGGCGAGGACGGTGCCGTGCGCAATGGGCCAGAACGCGCGGCCGTCGAGACCGGCCTCGCTATACAGCGAGTCATTGAAGAGCCCCCCTCGGCTCGCCATGCCGCCATATGCGAGCCACTCCATGCCGCGCGTCGGCACGGTGGGATCGTCCCGTGCGTCGTAGACCACTGCCAGGCGGTTCAGGAACTCCTTGCTCGTGTTGAGGCCGCGCAGGCCGGGAAAGAGCACATCGGTCGAGGGGATCCGCGGAAGCGTTCCGGGCTCGGCATTGACGATGCGCGTGCGCAGCGTGTACTTAAGCTGCCAGGCTCGAGTGAGATTGAGCCCGACCTGCGCCTGAAAGAGCTCCTGCTCGTCGGTGAAATTCGTTTGATCCGCCTCGGGTGAGCGGTTGCCGATCCCGTAGAACCGCTGGGTCCCATCGCGATCGTAGATCAAGCTGAGATTGATCGACCAGCGTCGATCGCGCAGCCGCCCCAGCTGGTACTCGGCATCGACACCGCGCTCGACGCGCTGTTTGACTTCGGCGGTGAAAGACCATTGCTCGTCGGTCGTGGGATAGCCGTAGATCCTGCCGTGCACGCCCCACCCGAAGTAGGTGTTGTGCATGACATCCGGAGCAATGATCTGACGAATCTGGTGCTGCTCGTCCGTCTTCAGCCACGTCGGAATGATTCCGAGGGTCGTACCGCTGTCGGGATCCTCCACGATCTCTGGAATCGGAAGGAAAGGTGCCGTGGCCGGATTGAACCAGCTCGAGATTCCGTGGCTCGAAACCGGCGGCTGCGGAAGGGTGGGCGGGGGACCTGCCGGGGGACCCTCCTGCCGGGGCGGAGGCACGGCCGGCACCTGGCCGGCGGCATGGCGAGGCAAGGCGCACGGTGCGAGCACGAGCAGCGCGAGCAAGACCGGAACGCCCCTCACCGCAGCACGTCGCGGACGCACCTCAACAGCCTGTCGATATCGGCCGCGGTCACATCGCCCATCGTCGAGATCCGGAACATCGTCTGCGACAGATTCCCCTGCCCCGCATAGATCACGAAGCCCTGCGCTTTCAGCGCATCGTGGAGTGAGGCATAGGATATGCCCGCAGGCAGCCGATAGGATCTCAGAACGACGGAGGACTCCTCGGGCGCGAGCATCGCCGCGATGCCGAGCCGCGCAAAGCCGGCGCGCACCTGTTCCGCAAGCGCGGCGTATCGCTCGCGGCGCGCGGTGAGCCCGCCTTGCTCTGCGTGTTCGCGGAGCGCCTCGACGAGCGCATAGTGCGCCTGCACGGCCGGAGTGAACGGCGTGTCGCGCCGCTCCTGTGCGCTGGCGAGCCGTATCAGATCGAGGTAGTAGCACCGGCTCCCCGCCTCATTCAGTGCACGACGCCTCACGATGACGAACGAGACGCCCGGCACTCCGTGCAGGCATTTGTTCGCCGTGCCCGCCGCAGCCACGAGACTCCCGTCCTCGAAGTTGAGCCGCTCCGCACCGAAGCTGCTGACCGCATCGACGAGCAGCGCGACGCGGTGCTGCCGGCACAGTGCAGCGAGCGGCGCGAGCTCGTTGAGCCGCCCGGTCGTCGTCTCGTGGTGGACGACCGCGGCGTGGGTGAAAGGCGCGCCGCTGCGGGCGCTCTCATTGAGACGGCGAGCGACCTCGGCAAAGTCGAGCGCCCGCATCGGATCGCTCGCGGTGCGCTCGTGAGATATGCCGTAACGCGAGCAGATCTCCGCGATCCGAGCGCCGTACACACCATTCTCGAGCACCAGGACGCGTCCTCCCTGGGGCACGAGCGTCGAGACCATGCTCTCCACCGCGCCGGTACCGGAGGCAGTCATCAGCACGGCCGACCATTCGGCAGGGTCGAGCGCGTACACGGCGAGCAGCCGCTCGCGCGCCTCGTCCTGCAGGTCGAAGAACTCGCTCTCGCGATGACACAGGTCGGGTCTGAGGAGGCTGCGCCGTACCCGCTCGCTCAAAGAGACGGGACCCGGGTTGAGCAACCGCATCAGCGCGCTCCGAGATGCCGCATCAGCCGCAGCTTCACATCGGCCGGGCCCGCAGATGGACGAGGCAGTCCCGGCGAGGTCCCGGCGCGCGTGAGCAGGCGAGCGAAGCTCGAACCCTCGGCCGGCGGCGCCTTCAGCCAGTCGGCGATCCGTGCCGCATCGTCGGTCTCCATGGAAGAAGCGTATCCGCACCCTGCGGCGACCTCGGCGAAGGAAACACACGCCGAGACGGTCGCCTGTCCACCCGTCGAATCGTGGACGCCGTTGTCGAGCAGCAGATGGCGCAGATTGGGTGGACCGTAGGCGCCGACGGTCGCGAATGCACCGAGGCGCATGAGCGCCGCCCCGTCACCGTCGATGGCGAGCACCTGCCAGTCCGGCCGCGCGAGCGCAAGCCCCAGGCCGAGCGGCGCGACGCAGCCCATCGAGCCCACCATGTACAGGTGATTGGGACGGTCGGCGATCGCATACAGCTCACGCCCGCAGAATCCTGTCGAGGCGAGTACGACCGTCGATGCCGGTGAGGTGTGCGAGACGACGGTCTCGAGCGCGGCGCGTCGCGATGGCCGGTCCTCGGCCGAGTGCTGGAGCGCATCCACGACGGCCGAAGCGCGCGATCCACGCGGACCCGCGGACGATCCGCGAACACCACCGGGCGCGCCGTTCGAGCCCGCAGCGAGCGCATGCGGCGCGACGCTGCCCTTCGACATGACGAGCGCATACGGTCGCCCGGTCTCATCCATGTGCGCCGTCGCGCGATCGAGGGCGGCGCCGATCGCCTCACGCCCCCTCGGAAAGGGCTCCCAGGGGACTTCCATCGTGCTCAGCATCGCCGGTGTGATCGGACCCATGAGCGCATGCTGGGGCTCATCCGCGACTCCCGGCTCCCCGCGCCAGGTGACGATCAGCAGTTGCGGGAGACGAAACGTCCACGTGAGCGAGGTGAGCGGGCTTACTGCGTTGCCGAGCCCCGAGTTCTGCATCATCGCGATGCCGCGATCGCGGCCGCCGAGTGCAACCCCTGCGATCAAAGCGACGGCGTCCCCCTCGTTCGCCATCGAGAAATAGCGCAGCGACCGATCCTGCAGAACGTAATTGATGAATGGCGTGAGATACGAGCACGGCACGCCGGCATACCACGCGAAGCCGCGCTCGCGCGCCGCCTCGACGAAATCGCGAGCCTCGATCATGAGCCCGCCGGCTGCGCTCCGTCCGTCTCGGACGAGACGCCGAAGCGACGCTGTCCGTGCGCGAAATCTGCAGCGCGGCGAAAGTCCTCGAGGTCGTTCACACCTCGCCAGTGCCCGTGCACGTACTGCACCTCGACGGCGGCGCCCTGCGCAATGAGCGCATTCAACAAGTGGGGGACATCGAGCGAATCGAAGTCGGGCCGGGCGCGCAGATCGCGCAGCGTCGCCTTGAGCCGGTCGAGGCCGTCGCGACTCACCTTTAGCAATCCGATCCAGCGACCTTGCGGCGGATCGGCGGGCGCTGCGGCGTCTGCATTTCCCTTTGCGCTGCACACTCGCTGCAGCAGGGCCGGGGTCTCGAACAATCCGCGATCGTCGCCGCGCGAGCAGTACGCGAAATCGCGCACCGTTCGATTGCTTGCATCGGTGGGCGCGGAATCGATCACCACGGCGAAATCCGCGCGACTCTCCACCAAATCTCGCAGCACGTAGCTGCGGAAGAGCAGATCGCCGTAGGACAGGACGGTGTCCGCATCGAGCGCATCCATCGCGCAGGCGAGCGAGGCGAGCTCGCCGGTCTCGGCATAGCGCTCGTTGACGACCAGCTCGACGCCTGAGGTGTCGATCGCGTCGGCGCGGTAGCCGCCGACGACGGTGATGTCATCGATGTGCTCCTTTTTGAACGCTTCCACGAGCCAGCGCAGGAGCGGCTTGCCGGCGATCGGCAGCATGACCTTCGGACGGTCGGCGGTGACCGCCTCGAGACCCCGGCCGCGAGTTGCGGCGAGCACCACCGCTGCGCGAGGGGCGGCGAGGGTGTGCGCGAGATAGACCCGCTCGGCAGCGCTGTATTCGTCGGCGTCCTGGAGGCGGAAAACCTCCTCGACCGGCACGATGCGGTCCTCGACGTTGACGACGGTCTCGCTCACGAAGACCTCGCGCGCGACACTCTGCATGGCGGCCGCCGACGACCGCAGCATGTGATTGGCCCAGATGACGACACTGATGCCCGCCTTCCGGAACACCTCCGTCGGCGTGCTGTAATAGCGCGTGGGCACGATCACGAGCGGGGCCCGACCCGCCCATTCGCGCGCGAATGCGAGGATCTCGTCGGCCTTCGAGCGTTTGCTGTGGATGAGAATCGCATCGGCGCCGGCGCGGTGATAAGCCTCCGCCCGGCGCAGCGCCTCATCGATTCCCCAGCCTGCGATCAGAGCCTCGACGCGCGCTACGATCGAGAAGTCGCGATCGAGCTGTGTGTCCTTGCCGGCTGCGATCTTCCCGCAGAACTCTCCCACGTCGGCGAGGGGCTGCCTGCCGCCGTTCAAAAAACTATTCGTCTTCGGAAACTGCTTGTCCTCGATACAGACTCCCGCGATGCCGCGCTGCTCGAGCTTGCGCACGAGACGGCGCAGATTGTTGAAGTTGCCGTAGCCGGTGTCGCCGTCGAGCAGGATCGGCAGATCGGCGGCGTCCGCCATGAACTCGAGCACCTCGACGACCTGCGTCCAGCTCGCTTCGTTGTTGTCGCGCACGCCGAACTGCGCCGCGATCGACAGGCCGGAGGCCCAGATGCCTTGGAAGCCTGCCTCGCGCACGATGCGCGCCGAGAGGCCGTTGTGCGCCTCCATCAGGAACGCGAGCCGGCTGCTCACGAGCATCGCGCGCAGGGCGGCGCTGTGCGTCGGCGCTCTGCGCTGCGTGCCTGCGCTCGCAGGCTCGACCGAGGCCGGCGCTCGAGGGACTTGCGGACTGGCGCTCATTTGAAACTCTCGAGCTGCGGCAGCACTTCGTTCTCCGCGCGCACGACATCGGCGGGGAAGTCGATCTCGATCCACGGCGCGCCCGTGACATCGCAGACCTCGAATACCTGGCTGCGCTCGCGCAGCAGATCGCGCACAGCCTCCTCGTGGGGCAGATGGGAGCGCGAGCTCCCGATATAGTCCGATACGATCGCCGCGAGGCGCCGGGCCCCCGTTTCATCGAAACGGAAGAACCCGATGGACTCCCCGATCGTGTCGTACTCCAGTCCCGCCTCGAGCTGCTTGCGCAGCTCGATCGGCACGCCGTTCCGCACGCACACTTTCACCGGCTCATCGCCGGCCTCGAACTCGCGGTCGATCAATATGCGATTCACGGGTCTGCGACCGTCGGTGAGCGCGGCCATGATGCGTTCGTGATAGAGCACGTCGGCATCCATGAGCAGCACGTCCCCGCCCCGAGTGAGCGCCTGGGCGGCGGTGTGAACCGTCAGCATGCTGCCGAGCTCGTAGCGCGGGTTGAGCACCGCTTCCGGACGCGGCTGCCAGCCGATGCGCGCGAGCTCGGCCTCGATGAGGTCGTGACGGAAGCCGAGGGCGAGGACGACGTCCTGCACTCCGGCCGCCCGCAGCAGCCGCAAATGCCGCTCGAGAAGACTGCAGTCGCCGAATCTCAACAGGCACTTCGGCAGCTCTCGATCGGCTGTCTGCTCGAGCCGCGTGCCACGGCCTGCGGCGAGAATGATGGCTCGCATGGCCCCCCTCTCTTGACTGCGATCGATCTTACCAGGATCGCACCGGGACCCATTCAGGGCCGAGAGGGAGAGTCCTCGGCCACCTCGCCGCGCATGCGGCGGCGGCTGCGTTCCGAGCGATGCAGATACGCCAGTCCGGGCAGACCGAGAAGAATTTCCCGTGCGCGTTTCGCGAACGACAGCGCGAGCGCCGCGTGCGGCGCGATCCCCGCAACGGGTGCGAGCAGCAGAAAGCCGCCTTCCTGCACTCCGAGCGCAC
Organism: Steroidobacteraceae bacterium; assembly: GCA_035606175.1. Classification (GTDB taxonomy): domain Bacteria; phylum Pseudomonadota; class Gammaproteobacteria; order Steroidobacterales; family Steroidobacteraceae; genus JASHUC01. The sequence continues at coordinate 23,185 of DATNFW010000052.1, forward strand.
CGGGGACTGCGAAGGCCGCTCCGCGGATCGCCTGACCGAGGCTCTCGAGCATGAGCGCATCGAGCCAGCCGACCGGGCTGCCGATGAACCGGAGCGCCAGGTACACCTCTCCGGTCCCGGCCAACCACCCTGCGAGACTCAATGCGAAGCTCGCCGCCGCACGCCCGGTGCGGCGATAAGTGCTCTCCACCGCGCGGTCGATCGCTTCGGCACCGCTCAACCAGCGCTCGCCGTGGCGTCCCGAAAACCGCGCGAGCGTACGCACGGCACTCCCGAACAGGCCGCGCCGCTGCACCCAGTAGAAGGACACGAGGATCGCTGCGAGCACGCCGCTTGCCGCGAGCGCCGCGGGAACGAGCTCGCTTCGGGCGTGTCCCGCTGGATGTGACCCGCCGAGACTCTCACGGGCGATGAGCAGCGCGACGCCGATCAGGCCGAAGGCGATCTGCGCGAGCGCTTGCAGTGTCGTCGATACCGTAACCGCGGCTGCAGCCTCGGGCATGGGCATGAGGCGTCGCGAGAGATCGCGCGCCATCACGACGGGTCCAGCGACCTGCCCGAGCGGCATCAAACTGTTTGCGGATTCGCCGGCCCAGCGCGCAAGCAGCGTGTCCCGCCACGAGCCGCCGGGTGTTCCCTCGACGAACAGGACTCGAATCGCAGCGCCATCGATTACGAGCGGCAGCAGATGGAATAGCGCGACGAGGAGCAGTGTCCAGCCCGCGGCGGCGAGCGCCGCGAACACCGCGGTGAATCCCTGCCAAACGGTGAGGCCGATGAGGAGCAGCAGTCCCGCCGTGAGCAGCCCGACGGATGGCCATCTCATGGGTGCTACGGATGCGCCCGGCGCGCGCGCTCGTCTTTCCGGCCCGCGGCACGACCGAAGACCTGGCGAAATCCGAAGTAAGCGAGCGCGTCCTTCATATTGGAGACCAGCCTCCACCCGCGGCGCATGTGAGGATTCGTCAGGTATTCGAACGTGAGCGACACCCGCCTCTCCCCCGCGCCGGCACGCGTGATCCGATGGCGCAGCGCGTCTCCATCGAAGAAGACGAGCCCTCCTGGGGGCAGCCGAATCGATCCCGATACGACGGTCGCGCCCTTCTCCCGCGTATGCAGCTGGTATTCGAGGCAGCAGGAAGATTCGTCGATCACGCCGAGGAGCAGAGTGTAGCGCCGCCCCTCGTAGTACGAGGTGTCGTAATGCCAGCCGATGTGATCTCCGGGACGCGTGTAGAAGTACAACGCGTACGCGTGCGGGTCATCGTCGGGCGACGGCCGCAGGCGCTCGCCTGCAATCTCCTCCAGCCATTGCAGCAGAGCGCGCGAACGGTACAGCTCGGCGATGAAGGGCGCCCGCTCATCGATCGTATGCCGGCTAACGCTGCCGCCCTGTTTGTGACCCGGCAGATAGTTACGGTTGAGTGCCGGCTCGACGGCCGCGACGGCCGCGACGAGCTGCGCCGTGACCTCGGGAGTCAGGAAATCGGGGACGAACAGGAACGAGCCCTGAGCCGCGAACGCGTCCCGCAGCCCTTGACGCTGGGAATCGCGCAGGGGCGCCACGGCCGTGCTGAGTGGGCTCGCGGTCGGCTCCGTCAGACGAGCCCCGCTCCCGAGGGCCGGCCGGTCGGCACCGGCTTAGGCCGGCGCACCATCCGCCGATAATCGACGATGACCCAGAAGGCGAAGAGCGGAGCGCCGATCGACGCGGCGACCACGTACGTGTTCACGCCATCGAACAAGGTCACGAGCGGGAGCAGATACAAGATGTCCTCGGTCTCGAATCCACCGAGGAACCCCTGCTGGGTCGCGGCCTTCCCTGCCATCTCCTCGATGCGCATCCGCAGAACGAAGATTACGGCGACAGCGACCCCCGCCACGGCGCCGAGCACGGGCGAAGGCACACCCAGCGGGTTATCGCTCTGAGCGATGCCGATCCCCATCGCGACGAACTGCAGGATCGTCACCGCAGCGTCGCTCGCAAGATCGTACCAGTGTCCGAAACGGCTGCTCTTGCCGCTCATCCGCGCGAGCTCGCCATCCGCATGGTCGAGAAAATTCGACAGCACGAGGAGCAGCGCCGCCATGTTCGACCACAGATAAGTCCCAGGCAGGAACGCGGCCACACCGGCGAGCCCCACTGCCAGCCGGAGTGTCGTGAGATGGTTCGGCGCGACCCAGCTGTCCCTCCAGGGCGCGACGAGCCGGCGTGCGAGTCGGGCGTCCCACGGACGCCGTCCCGCGAATGCGGCCGCCGAGAGCTGAGATTCCGACATGTGCCTACCCTGCAGCCCCCCTTTAGGCAATGAGAACCATTCTACACGAGGAAGGCGCTCACTCCGGCAGCGTCTCTCCCGAGCCGCCCATCTCCTTCGGAAAATCCTTCAACTTCGGCAGCCCATCCCTGATCCGCAGCACCGACTCCTGGTAGTTCACGTGCACGCCCGGTTGGAAATCGAGACTGGGCAGCATCGCGGCGAACACGTCGGTGAGCTTGAGCGGCGGATGCTCTGCGAACAAATGCCCGCCGCAACGCTTGCACCACTTGCGGTAGCTCACCGGGGTCTTGTTGTACGTTCCGACGTTCTCGGCGCCGCGCGTCACGCGCACCGCCTCCGGCTGCCAGAGGGTAAACGCGTTGACGGGCCCCGCCGACCAGTGGCGGCACGATTCACAATGGCAGTATCCCATCGCGACCGGCTCGCCCGTGACCGTGAATTCGACCGCGCCACAGAAGCAGCTCGTCTTGTACTCGCTCATGGGTCTTCTCCGTCCGAAGCCGCTGCGAACGATCATGCTCGGCCTGCCCCTCGCCCAAGTCAACTGAACGACTCCGCGGTTTCAGTTTCTCTTAACGCCTCTGCAGGAGTTCGCAACGTGAGCCCTTCGGCGTGCGCCAGCATGTGCATCGCGGACTACAACCCACGCCGCGCCATTTCGAAGGAGAACGACCATGAGCCGATATCTGATTGCGTTGAGCCTCGCGGCCATCGTCACAGGGGGCCTGCCGGCACTGCATTCCGCGCGTGCAGCGGACCTGCCTGGCGATCGTCCGGCGGAAGCCGTCCAGATCTACGCTGCGGAGCTTCTGAACACCAAGGGCATCGCCCGCGTTCACGAGCGCCTCGAGAATGCGGCCCGGGATGTCTGCCACAGCTTTGACTCGAGAGACGTCGAACGGCAGATGCGCTACCGTCGCTGCGTCGCCGAAGCCCTGGAGCGGGCCGTGCGGGATGTTCACGACGCACGGCTGAGTGCGTACCATCAGGCGAAGGCGGGCGCGGTGCGGACAGCAGCCGCCGTCACCCGAACCCCGGCAAGCGTGCACACAGGGAGTGCGCGCGCTGCCGAACGCCGCGGCTGAAATGGGGAGCGATGCCGGGTAAGACACGCACGCGCCGGGAACCGGCGCAGGATGCCGCGATCGCGCGCAGGCTCCCGCTCGGGAGTCTGCGCGTGTTCGTCATGGTCGCGGAGTGCCGCAGCTTCACGCTCGCTGCGGATGCGCTCGGGGTGTCCGTCAGCGCCGCGAGCATGCAGGTGCGCTCGCTCGAGGAGTATCTCGGCCTGCCGCTTTTGCGGCGCAGCGGCCGCATCGTCGAGCCGACGGCCGAGGGGGCACAGCTCCTGCCGCGAATTCGCGAGGGGCTGGCAGCGCTGCAATTCGCGATCGACGACGCGCGGGCCGCTCGCGGCGTCGGAACACTGCACATCAGCGCTCTGCCTTCGTTCGTCGTCCAGTGGCTGTCGCCGCGATTGCAGGATTTCGAGAAGCGCCATCCGCAGATCCAGCTGCGAGTCGAAGCCTCGCACGTAGCCGTCGATTTCGCCGCGACGGGCATTCACGCCGCCGTGCGCTTCGGTGCCGGAGACTGGCCAGGGATATATACCGAGAAGCTCCTCGATGAGTGGCTGGTGCCGGTGTGTCGCCCGGATCTGCTCGAGAAGCTCGGGCCGGTCGAGACCCATGCGGACCTGCCGCGATACCGGCTCCTGCACAGCACGACCGAGCCCTGGACGATCTGGCTCTCGGGCCTGCCGAATGCGCGCTGGCCGGATACGGGACTGGGGTTCGATGACTCCGCCGCGATCGTGCGACTCGCCGCAGCCGGCGCGGGCCTCGCCCTGGCGCGCTGGAGCCTGATCTCCGAGGAGGTGCGCAGCGGCACACTCGCAATCGCGAGCCGGCGCATCACCCCCTTCGGGCGTCGATACTATTTCGTCTGCTCGCCGAAAGCGCGCGGATTGAAAAAGCTGGAGGCGTTTCGCACCTGGCTGTTCGAGCAGGCCGCGCAATTCGCCGCCCCACCCGCCCTCGATGAGCGCAAGCGGGGCTCGCGGAGCTGAGCGCAGCGAGCATTGTTCCGGCCGCTGGGCAGGTCTATCCTTCCGCGAGCGCCAATGGTAGCGCTCCCATCGGCCGGAGACCTCGATCCATGAGAACGAATGCAGCCTCGGCCCTCGGCATGCTGATCGGACTTGCGCTCGCAGCGGGCGCCTCGGCGGCGCAGAGCCCGACGGCGGCGACTCCGCAGCCGGCGCTCTCATCCGCCCTCGCGACCTTCCGCAATCCCGCCCTCGATGCGCCCGTGCGCGCCGATGCGTTGATCTCCCAAATGACGCTCGAGGAGAAGGCCGCGCAGCTTGGCCATGACGCTCCGGCGATTCCGCGCCTCGGGCTTCCCGCCTACAACTGGTGGAGCGAGGGGCTGCACGGCGTGGCCCGCGCCGGAATCGCGACCGTATTCCCTCAAGCGATCGGCATGGCGGCGACGTGGGACGTGCCGCAGATGCATCGCACTGCCACGATCATCGGCACTGAGTTTCGCGCCAAATACGCCGCGGCCGTCCACCCCGACGGCAGCTCCGAGTTGTATCGGGGTCTTACCGTGTGGTCGCCGAACATCAACATCTTTCGGGACCCGCGCTGGGGACGCGGTCAGGAAACCTATGGCGAGGATCCCTACCTCACCTCGAGGCTCGCAGTCGCATTCGTCACCGGACTGCAGGGCGATGATGCGAAGTACTTGCAGACGATCGCGACCTCGAAGCATTTCGCGGTGCACAGCGGACCGGAAACGACCCGCCACGAGGCGGACGTCTTCGTCTCGCGTCACGATCTCGAAGACACCTACTTGCCGGCTTTCCGCGCGACGGTGATCGAGGGCAAGGTGCACTCGGTGATGTGCGCCTACAACGCGACCGACGGCGAGCCGGCTTGCGCAAACACGATGCTGCTGCAGCAGCACCTGCGCAAGGACTGGGGCTTCGAAGGCTACGTGGTGTCGGATTGCGGCGCGGCCGCGGACATCTATCTGCCCCCGGGCGAGGGCCATCATTACGCGCCGAATCCCGCGATGGCCGTCAGCGATGCATTCAAGGCCGGCATGGATCTCATCTGCGGGGACTACCGCCACAATTGGAACACGGAGAAGGACGCGATCGTTGCGGCCGTGCGCGAGCGCCTGCTGCCCGAAGCGGTCATCGATCGCGCGCTGCGGCGTCTCATCACCGCACGCATCGAGCTCGGCTTGTTCGACCCGCCCGCCGAGAACCCGTACGCAAAGATCCCACCGTCGCAAAACGACACGCCGGCTCATCGCGAGGCGGCGTTGCGCGTCGCCGAGGAGTCGCTCGTTTTGCTCAAGGACGTGAGGGGCCTGCTGCCCCTCGAACGCTCACCGGCGCGCATTGCGGTCATAGGCCCGAATGCCGACAGCCTGGATGCGCTCGAGGGCAACTACAATGGAACGCCCTCGCATCCGGTGACCGTTCTCGCCGGCATCCGTCAGCGCTTCCCTCAGGCGCAAGTGACGTATGTCGAAGGCACGGGCCTCATTGGACCCGTCGCGCCGGCCTCCCCCGCCTCCTCGCCCGAGCGCGCCGTCGAGGCTGCTCGAGCTGCCGATCTCGTGATCTTCGTCGGAGGCCTGTCACCGCGCATCGAAGGCGAGGAGATGAAGATCCACGCCGAGGGCTTCTCCGGCGGCGACCGCACGCTCATTGAGCTCCCGGCGCCGCAGCGGCAGCTCCTCGAGCAACTGCAGCGTGTCGGCAAGCCGCTCGTGCTCGTGCTTCTCAACGGCAGCGCGCTCGGCATCAACTGGGCCGATGCGCACGTGCCTGCAATCATCGAGGCGTGGTATCCGGGCGAGGCAGGCGGCTCTGCGGTGGCGGCGCTCATCGCCGGCGATTTCAGTCCCGCAGGCCGGCTACCCGTGACCTTTTACCGGTCGGTCAAACAGCTGCCGCCCTTCTCCGACTACTCGATGGCGAACCGAACCTATCGTTACTTCAAGGGCCAGCCGCTCTATCCATTTGGATATGGGCTGAGTTACACCCGGTTCACATATGGCAATCCGCGCGTGACCCCGACGAGCATTGGGCCTGACGGCGAGGTGAAGCTGTCCGTCGAGGTGACGAACAGCGGGGCTCGGGACGGCGATGAGGTCGTGCAGCTTTATCTCGCGCATCGCGGCGTCCCGGGAGCGCCAATCCGCTCGCTCGCGGCGTTCCAGCGCATCCACCTCGCGAAGGGCGAGAAGCGGGTCGTCGAATTCACGCTCCGGGGCCGAGCGCTCGGCATCGTCGATCCCGCGGGCAAACATCGCATCGCCCCGGGGGCCGTCGAAGCATGGGTCGGCGGGGGTCAGCCCGTCGCCCGACCCGGTCTCGAGCGCGCTGCGGGCGTGCAGATGAAGTTCTCGATCAGCGAAGGCATGATCCTGCCCGATTGAGAAGGCTCTCGGCGGGTGAAATTCTCAATCACCCCAGGCATGATGCGGCGAGATCGAGACGAAGGCAGCCTGCCGGCCGATGAGGGGGGATGATGATGAGCTCGAGACCGCAGCGGCTCCCGGCCGCTCTCGCCGCGATCGTGATCATGTTTGCGCTCGCCATCCCGAGCGCCGCGGTCCGCGCGGCCGGCGGCTGCGATCGGGCCTGTCTCGAGAGCTACGTCGATCGATATCTCGATGCCCTGGTCGCCCATCAGCCGAGTCTCGTACCACTCGCCCCCGACGTGCGATTCACCGAGGATGGACAGCAGCTCGTCATCGGCGACGGACTCTGGCGCACCATGCGCGCCAAGGGCCGTTATCGATTGTTCGTGACCGATGTCCCCGCAGGACAGGTCGCCTTCTTCGGCGCGATCGAGGAGCAGAATCGCGATCCCAACCTCGGCTCACCGGCGATCATTGCGCTGCGGCTCAAGGTGCGGAATCTGCAGATCGCGGAGATCGAGCAAATCGTGGTTCGGGATGAAGCCGCAGGCAAGCGCGTCGACAACATGACGGTCAATCCCGTGTACCTGCAAGCCATACCGGTTTCCAAGCGAATGTCGCGCGCCGCGCTGATCGCAACGGCGGACAAGTATTTCACCGGTATGCAGCAGAACGACGGCAAGGGCGATTATCCGTTCGCCAACGACTGCAATCGGATCGAGAACGGCTCCCAGGCGACGAATGTGCCGACGCCGCCCGGACAGAAACGTCCGGATCCGAAGACTTCCCTCTCGTACTCCGGGCAATGGAGCTGCATGGAGCAGTTCAAGTCCGGGCTGCTGCACTTCGTCACCCGGATCAGGGACCGGCGCTACGTCGCGGTGGACGAGGAACGCGGGATCGTGTTCGCGTTCGGGTTCTTCGATCACTCGGGCGGCACGACCCGCACGTTCCGGGTCCCGGACGGTCGCATCGTGACCGCCGGTCCCACGCAGCCCTGGACCTGGGAGATCGCCGAGCTATTCAAAGTGTCAGGCGGCAAGATTCACAAGATCGAGGCGGTCCTGCACCGCGTGCCTTACCGGATGAACTCCGGGTGGAGCACCTGGGAGGAGAGCATGTCCGACCATGCCCGCGACGTGACGATGCAGTGAGGCAGGAGGCAGGCTCCGCTCGCCCGCCCGCCCGCCCGCTCAGCTCGCCTCACCTGTTCTCAGCTCGCCTTGCTCGGCGGCACGTTTGCGTTCAGGCGAAAGAGATTGGTCGGGTCGTATTTGTCCTTGAGTTTCACGAGCCGCGGATAGTTGCCGCCGTAAGTCGCGCGGACCCGCCGGTGCGGATCGTCGCCCGCCATCGTGTTGACGTAGAACCCGTCCGTGAACCGCTCGAGCTTGCGCCAGGCCGCGTGTGCCCACTCGATCGCGGCATCGCGCGCCTTCTGATCGTGTGGGTCGTCCCAGTCCGAATCCACCAGCAATGAGCGCGCGGCATCGCGATGCCAGATGGCAGTAGCATCCGGCTTCACGCGAGCAACGGCGCCACCATGCTGCCAGTAGACGAGGTCGCCAATGGCGTTCGGCTCGTCCATGATGGCAAGGGATGCATCGATCAGGCCGGGCTCGATGCCGCGGAGAAATCCGGAGCGCTCGTAGTAGCCCCGTCCCGGGCGGCTGCCGGCATCGCCGCTCGATTGCAGCGCGACGTACGTCGCAGGTGCGAGGGCATCCTGGAGGGGCTTGCGATGGCGCCGCAATGGCTCGAGCACCTTCTCGGCCTTCTGCAGGGGGCCGCTGTAGCAGATGTCGCAGATCATGACGCGACCCACCTTCGGCACCACCGCGAGCGCCCCGTCGATATAGAGCTCATCGGGTGCGTCGGCGACGAAGCCCGCGAAGAATCTGAGAACTTCGGGGGTATCCGCGGGCGAAAACATCAATCGCCCGCCGAACATCATGGGAGCGACGGGGTGCAGCCGATACTCGAAGGAGGTGACGACGCCGAAGTTGCCGCCGCCGCCCCGCAGTCCCCACAGAAGATCGGGATTCTCGGACTCGCTCGCCCGGACGAAACGGCCATCGGCCGTGATCACATCGGCACCCACCAGATTGTCGCAAGCCAGTCCGAATCGCCGCGTGAGTCGGCCGTAGCCGCCGCCGAGGGTAAGACCTGCCGCACCGGTGTCGGACACCGTTCCGGCAGGCGTCACCAGGCCGAACGATTGCGCCTCGCGGTCGAACTCACCCAGCAAGACTCCGGGCTCAACGCGCGCAAGCAGGGCGATCGGATCGACATGAACGCTCCTCATCGGCGAGAGATCGATCACCAGGCCGCCATCGCAGACCGACTGGCCGGAGAGACTATGGCCGCCGCCGCGCACGGCGACCCGCAACTGGTGCGCGCGGGCGAACGTCACGGCTTTCGCCACATCGGCCGTGCCGGCGCAGCGGGCGATGAGAGCCGGGTGCCGATCGAAGGCGCCGTTCCACAGCTTCCGCGCCTGGTCATAGCCGGGATCGCCGGGGCGGATGAGCCGACCCCGCAGGCTGGCCTTGAGGTCCGCTACGTCGGAGGCAGTGAGGCTTCCCGACTTGCCATCGCCTCGAACGATCGGGATCTCGGTAGACGATGAACCGTCAGCGAGAGCCTGGCGAATCGACAATGTACCCGCGGAAGCCAGCGCGAGCGCCGAAGTGCAAAAGGTTCTTCGTTTCATTTGAGGACCCCTGCCAGAGCGCGCGAGTCTATACCAATCCCTCGGGCGAAGCTCTGATGCGCTGCATGCGGGCTGCGAGCGCCGCGAATGCGGCACCCTTGCTTTCCCGCGATGATCGCTGCTCAAATGCGGCGATGAGAGATATCGCTCTGGGTCGCCTCAACGTCTCCCGCGTCTACGAAGGGGACGCGGTAATTCCGCTCGCCGTCGCGCTGCCGAGCGTTACGGAAGAGGATCTGCGACGGTTGAAGAGCTGGTACTGGGACCCGGATCTCGCGGACGCCCCGAGTAGCGCCGGCATGCGCATCAGCGTCCACAGCTATGTCCTGCGCGTCGATGGATGCAACATGCTGGTCGACACGTGCTGCGGGAACGACAAGCAGAGAAGCCTCACCTCTGTGAGCCAGCTCAAGACCTCGTACCTGGAGAACCTCCAGCGCTCCGGTCTGCGGCCGGAAGATATCCATCTCGTGATGTGCACTCACCTGCATTTCGACCACGTCGGGTGGAACACCCGCCTGCAGAACGGCAGGTGGGTGCCGACGTTTCCCAACGCGCGCTATCTCTTCGGCAAGCGAGACATCGAATTCTTCAGCGCGCAGCGTCACGAAGCGACGCACCGCGAGGCTTTCGAGGACAGCGTCGCCCCCATCCTCGATGCCGGTAGGGCCGATATCGTGGATGTCGGCGCGCGCGTTCACCGGGAGATCGGCGACGGCGTTTGGCTCGAGGACGCGAGCGGCCACTCGCCGGGCAATCTCTGCGTGATAGCCGAATGCGGCGCAGAACGTGCCGTCTTCTCCGGCGACTGTTTCCACCACCCGGTGCAGCTCGTGCGGCCGGATGCGGCGTTCTTCGCCGACGAGGACCCGAGCAAGGCGAGCGCCACGCGCCACCGTCTGCTCGATCGATACGCCGACTCAGGTGCCGTATTCTTCCCGGCGCACTTCACGGGCACATCCGCCGGATGCGTCGAGCGTCAGCCGCAGGGCGATCTCAGATATCGGTTCCTGCAGAGCTGATTCGGGCGGACGCCGAGCATGCGTGGGACCTTCGGCCGCCGAGGCACTGTTCTCCCCGGCGCCGAAAGTCCGCGCATTCTCCGGACGGGTAGCGCTACTTCGCGGGACAGTTCTGCGGGCGCTTACGGGTATCCGTATCCCAGTGCTCGTCGGCCTTGCCGTCGACGAAACGCCACATGTCGAACCAAGTCGTCATATAGCACTTGTTGGTCTTCGGGTCCTTGTAATTGCGAGGCGTGGCCACGACGACGAAATCGCCCTGGGCGAGTACCGAGACGACCTTGGTGCGCATCTTCTCTTGGATCGGCTTGGGTTTGACTTTGAGGACCTTGGTGAAGAAGTAGACGACACCGGCCAGACCCGAGGCCGCATTGGGGTTGTGCTGGATGTAGCGGTCCGTCAGATATTGCCCGGCCAGGTCCCAGTGGTTTGCCTCGAGGAGGTCCGTGTAGATGTGATGAGTCGCTTGCAGATTCCTGTTGATCGTCGGATCGGAACTGTGGAATAGCGCATCCGGATCGGCGACGCCGACCACCGGCTCCTGGGCGCGCAGCTGCGCGCAACCGAGAGCGAGTACTGCCATCGACAAAAGAACAGCGCATCTCATTGAACATTCCCCCTGTGTGTTGCCCGAGCCGATATGTCGGGCTGCGGCCGCCTCAATGTGGTCTACGGGTGGACGGAGGTCAAGGCCGAGCTGAGCGGCACCCGACCGCCCTGTGGGAGGCCGTCCCGCTCATCACCGGGTGCGGGGGGCATCGCCTCGGCAGTAGTATGACGCACGTATGGACCTGCACTTGAAGGGTCGAGCCGCGATCGTGACGGGTGCGAGCAAGGGCATCGGTAAAGCCATCGCGCGTGCGTTTGCCGAAGAAGGCGTGAATCTCGCATTGCTTGCCCGCACCGGCACGACGCTCGAGGCCGCCGCCGCGGAGATCCGCAAGGCGGCCGGGACCCGCGTGCTCGCCTTACCGACCGACATCCGCGACCCGGATGCGGTCACGCGCGCGGTCGAGCACGCGGCCGGCGAGCTCGGCCCCCTGCACATCCTCGTGAACAACGCCGGCGGGCCGATCAAGCGGCCCGAGCGCCAGATCACCTGGCCCGACGCCGACTGGCGCGACGATATCGACACGAAGACGCTCGGCATGCTGCGCATCACCCGAGCCGTGATCCCTCACATGCCCACGGACGGCACGGGCCGCATCATCAACGTGAGCGGAATCGCGGGCACGAGCGTCCTTACGTCGGCGCTCACGCACGGGCTGAACAACGCCGCGATGAATCACGTTACCTCTTATATGGCCGCCGATCTCGCCGCGGCGCGCATTACGGTGAACGCCGTGGTCCCCGGGCTCATCGCCACCGAATGGCGAGAAGGCTGGGCAGAGCGCAGCGCGCGGGAGAGGCAGCTCTCGAAGCAACAGTTCCTCGACCGGACTTGCCGGGACTGGGGCATCGTCTGCGGGCGCTGGGGAGCGATGCGTGAAGTCGCAGACGCCGTCTTGTTTCTTGCGTCCGACCGCGCGGCATACATCAATGGCGCAAAGCTCGCAGTCGACGGCGGTTACTCCGTCAATGTTCGCAGCTGAGCGCGAGTTCAAAGGGCGAAACGATGCAACTCCAGCAACTCGGCCGTTCGGGACTCACCGTTGCTCCTTGGGCGTTCGGCGCAAACGTGTTTGGATGGACGGTCGATCGGCCGACCGCCTTTCGACTGCTCGACGCCTTCCTCGATCGCGGATTCAATTTCATCGACACGGCGGACGTGTACCCGCCCGGGCGGCCCACCGGCGAATCCGAGACCATCATCGGCGAGTGGCTCGCCCAAGGCGGCGGCCGCCGCCAAAAGGTGGTGCTCGCCACGAAGCTCGGTGTCCCGACCTCCGACGGCAAGGGAACCTCGCGAGCCTATATGCGCGGGGCGATCGAGCGCTCGCTCGAGCGGCTCAGGACCGATGTGATCGATCTCTACCAGGCTCACATCGATGATGCCGAGACACCCATCGAGGAAACGCTCGCCTCGTTCGGAGAGCTCATCCGCGCCGGCAAGGTTCGGGCGATCGGCGCCTCCAACTACAGCGCGCCACGGCTCGCGCAAGCGCTCGAGCTCGCGAGCGTCCGTGGGCTGCCGCGTTTCGAGACGCTGCAGCCCTGGTACAACTTGTACGACCGCGATCTCTTCGAAGGTCCGCTTCAAGACCTGGCAAGGGCCGAGGGACTCGGCGTGATCGCCTATTTCGGACTCGCATCCGGATTTCTGACCGGCAAGTACCGCACGGAGGCCGACCTCGCCGGCTCGGCGCGCGGTTACCGTGTGAAGGACATGATGAACGCGCGCGGCATGCGAATCCTGCAGGCGCTCGATAGCGTCTCGAAGGGGCTCGATGCCACGCCTGCGCAGGTTGCCCTCGCCTGGTTGCGCGCGAAAGGGTGCGTGCCGATCGCTAGCGCGACGAAGCTCGCGCAGCTCGAGGAGCTGGCCCGCTCGGCGGAGCTCACACTCGATTCAGCCGCCGTTCGGACGCTCGACGCTGCGAGCGTCATCGGCCCAGGCGAGCAGCCCGTCCGCGCGCCGCCGCCCCGGCCACAGACGACCGCCAAGTAGCATATCTACTTTTCGGACGGTGATTTGGGCGGCGGCGTGAGTGTGAACCGACCGTCGACGACGGGATTGCGCTCCTCACCCTCGCAGTCCTCGTAGACCATCCGGTGGATGCGGGTGACTCTTTGATACTGCCTGGTGATATGCCAGGGGCGCGTGAAGTCCTTCGGATCCTCGATCGTCATCCGATCTTCCAGATGGTTCTCATCGAGCATCCGAATACGCTCGATGAAATGCGCCTCTGAGCTGAACACGGCAATCAACTCATATTCGTCGCTGTCGCCGCCGCCAGCCACGATGACCGGCCCCTCGCCGCCACCGAGGCCGGGCGGGTTATTCACCTCGATGGTGTCGACGACGAGCGTTTGGCCTTCCCAATGACCGATCGAGTCGCCCCACGGGGTGGGCCACAGATCCGTCTTCGGCGTATGGGCGCGACCGTCCGTGTAGACGTGGCGAATCTCACGGCTCGAGAAGATCATCGCGGTCTCCTCGGGCGTGGTCAGGATTTCGAACATGAGCGGCGAGAACACCATCAGCATGGGAAAGCCGAACGTGCAGGCGGGCCGCAAACCCGGGTCCGGCTCGCTGGTCCCGTTGTCTGCCGCCGCGACGCGCTTCCTGATCGCGTCCCGCGCTCGGTCGAAGGAGATCTGCACGGCCGGCTTGTACGGCGGCGGCCCCCACTTGCGCATCGCCTGCACGACTTGATGGAGCGACTGCACGAAGCCGCCGGAGGCATCGGGCGTGACACCGACAATCTCCCATTGACCCGTCCAGTCGGGAAGGTGCTGCTCGAATGCGTGCGCGCGCTCTTGTCCCGCCGATGTCGCTTGCGCCGGCAAACCAAACAGCGCGAGCGCAAACGCCATCAGCAGACCCTGCCCCGCTCGCACCCACACCGTCATTTCGACTCCGTCGCGCGGGCAGAAGGTGCAGCCCCGATCGGAGTTCCATCTGCCGCAAGCCCGGAGACGAACTGACCGCCCATACTGCCGATACGAAGAGGGTGCACGACGATGATGACTCGATCGCCGCTCTTCAGAGTTCCGGGCTTCCAGCCGGCGCGGACCAGATGCTCGGGGCTGGTGAGCTCGATGCTCCATTCTCCGGCTGCCACGCCTCCATCGCCTGTCGCAATCAACTGGATGAACACGTGCGGATTGGTCCAGCGAAATTCCTTCACCACACCATGCAGGGTGACGGACTGCTTGGCGTCGAACATCGAAAACGAGTGGTGCGCGCGGGCAGGATCGGCGAGCACCGCCAGAACGATGCTTGCGCCGACTAGAAGCATCCTGGACGGGAAAGTCGACCTCTCTGCGCTCATTTACCCGTTACCACGTCCCGTGCGATCGAGCAGTGCTTATGTAACCCCGCAGGAATGGCTGGGGCAATAGGCCGTTGGGTCTTCGCGGTGGCGGGCTGGCGAATGGCCAAGATATGTTAAGTGATTCAAGCGCTTAGCCGAAGGCTCGCGCGGATGTTGGTGTAAGATCGCCGAACTCGCAGCTCTACGATCGTTCTGATCGAGCGCAGCGGGAGAAGAAGAAGGAACAAAGAATGCCCGTGCATCATCGGCCACCCGTCAGCCGCGCGCACCTCACCATCCTGCTCGTGATGATGCTTGGCGCTCTGCCTGCGCTCGCTCGAGCGGCTACCGATGTTTCCGACGACTTCAACCGCGCCGACGGCAGCCTCGGTGGGGAGTGGACGACCATGGCTGGCACGCTCGCGCCGCAGATCGTCGGCGCTCTGGCGACTGTGCCGAGTGGCGAGGGAGGCTCCCTTCACAGCGCATTCTGGAGCGGCAACACGTTCGCCAACGATCAGTTCGTCCAGGCACGTTTACCGAATTCAGCTCCCGGCACGAGCTTCGGTCCAGGACTCATCGTTCGCGCTGCCAATTCGCGCGGCTACCTCTTGTGGTATGGCAATAGCGGCAATCAGGTGACGATCTGGCGCATGGACAACGCCGGCTCCTGGAGTCAAATCGGCGCGAGCTCGAACAATCTGGTCATCACCCCGAGCTCGGATGTGTGGCGATTGGAAGCGAGCGGCTCGACGTTGAGCGCCTACCAGAATGGCACTCTCGTCGTCGAAGCGACCGACACTACGTATGCAGACGGAAGCCCGGGCATCTGGATGTACTACGGCGGCAATCAGATCGATGATTGGTCGGCGGGCGATCTTTCGTCATCGTCATCGTCATCGTCATCGTCATCGTCGAGCAGCACTGGGGCGACCACCGCTTCCGACGATTTCGATCGGGCCGACGGCAGCCTCGGTGCGCAATGGACGACGATGGCCGGCACGCTCGCGCCGCAGATCGTCGGCGATCTCGCAACCGTGCCCAACGGCGAGGGAGGTTCCCTTCACAGCGCATTCTGGACCGGCAACACGTTCGCCAATGATCAGTTCGTCCAGGCGCGTCTGCCGAATTCCGGCCCCGGCACATACACCGGTCCGGGACTCATGGTGCGCGCCGCGAATTCGCGTGGCTACATCCTATGGTCCGGCAATAGCGCGAACCAGGTGACGATCTGGCGCATGGACAACGCCGGCTCCTGGAGTGAGATAGGGGCGAGCCCTAACAATCTGGTCATCAATCCGGCCACGGACGTGTGGCGATTGGAAGCGAGCGGCTCGACATTGCGCGGCTATCAGAATGGCACGCTCGTCGTCCAAACGACTGACAGTACCTATGCAGACGGAAGCCCGGGCATCTGGATGTACTACGGTGGCAATCAGATCGATGATTGGTCGGCGGGCGATCTTCCGTCTTCGCCCCCACCCTCCGCTTACACGGTTGGCGGCACGGTCTCGGGGCTTACGGGCACACTCGTCCTGCAAAACGCCGACGGCAATACGGAAAGCATATCGGCAAATGGTGCGTTCAGTTTCACCGTCCTCGACGGCACTCGATATTCGATCACGGTGTTTCGCCAGCCGACATCGCAGAACTGCGGCGTACAGAACGGCAGCGGTTCCGTAGCGGGGGCGGATGTTACCGATGTTGCGGTCACGTGCGTCACCGTGCAGACGGTCGCGAGTGCAAGCGACGATTTCAACCGAGGCAATGGCGACCTCGGCGCCAATTGGACAGCCATGACGGGCGCGCCGATGACGATATCGTCGCAGACGGTAGTCGGTGCCGCCGGGGCCTTTCCGGGAGAGATGCGGACTGGCGAAGCCTTCGATAGCAATCAGTTCTCACAGATCACCATACCCGCTGCACTCTCCGGCGATCAGTGGATCGGCCCCGTCGTGCGCGCACAGAATGGCGGCCAGGATCTGTACACCGGAATCTATTGGAGCAATGGAGGCTCCCCGATTCTAGGGATCTACAAACGAGTAGGCGGTAACTGGGAGAGCCTGGGTCCGAACGTCGCGAGCGCGCCGCTCGCTCCGGGGTCGACGCTCAAGCTCGAAGTGGTGGGTTCGACATTAGCGCTCCTGGTGAACGGCACCGAGCGCGTCACGGCGTATGACCCGGGCGCCCTGCTCGGCGGCGCGCCGGGCATCGTTACTAATGGCGCAGTAGCCGCTGACAATTGGTCGGGAGGCACTCAGGGATTCGAGGTGCACTATTTGAGCACGGATGCCAACGGCGTCGAGACATACGACATGATCTCGGCCTACGACGGCTACGGCGCGCACACGCTGCGCGTCCTGCGGCCGACCAATGCCGCTGCGGGCATGGCGCACAATTTCGTGTATACGCTGCCTGTCGAGCAAGAGGGCGGCACGACGTGGGGGGACGGCCTCGACACCCTGCGCGCACTGGATGCGGCCAATCGATACAACCTCACGATCATCGAACCGTCGTTCGGTATCGCACCGTGGTTTGCGGACAGCTCGAATGACCCGAACGTCCAGTACGAGACTTTCATGGCGAGCGAGCTGCAGCCGTGGGCGAGGGCCAATCTCGCAGAGACTGGCATCGAGCAGCATTGGCTGATTGGGTTCTCGAAATCCGGTCTCGGCGCGATGGATCTCCTACTCAAGCATCCCGATCTCTTCACGCTTGCGGCGGCGTGGGATTTCCCTGCAGACATGTCTAGCTATACTCAATACGGCGCGGACGGAAATTACGGGAGCGATGCCAATTTCCAATCCAATTACCGACTCACAGCTACGTTCCTGGATGCACACAAGACCCCGTTCCTAACACAGGATCGGATCTGGATAGAAGGGTATGCGGCCTTCCAGCTTGACGTCGAAGACTTCGACGCGCTGCTCACTTCGAAGGGTATGGCGCACACGACCCCGCCAGAAGTGCAGCGGACCCACTCGTGGGATAGCGGCTGGGTGTCCGACGCGCTTGCCGGACTGCATCAGGAAAGTGTCGCGTTGCCGCCTACGGGTCCCTGAGCGGCGATATCACTCCAGCGACAGATCGACGGGCCCGCGAAGTGATAGCAATGCCTTTTGGAGACCGGCTTCAGTCCCTTGCGGGCCACAGCGCGGGCGAACATCTCTGGCGTCCGTTCTGGCGCATCGCCGTCTCGTACCGAGGTGGCGTCAGTCGTCCGCCTCATGCGGCGCAGGTCAGTCCTCTGCTCGTATCTACTGCAATTGCGCGTGCTGCGCCTCTCTCAGTGCGCGAATTTACTTCCGGTTCAGGACTTGGGCGCCGCAGTTGCCAGAATTCCCACGGTCGCGACGCGACCCGGATCCGCCGGACCCTGGCGCCCCCCGACCTCCGGCGCGGGTATGCGCGCAAAGTCGAGAGCGGTCTTACCGGTGGCATCGCGCAGCGTTGGATTTGCCCCGCGCTCCAGCAGGTGCTTCACCATCTGGTCCCAACCCAGTCTTGCCGCGGCCATCAACGCCGTCTGGCCCTCCGCCTCGACATCTCGCCTACCGGCAACCCGCGCGGTGTGGGTCCGGCTGTCCGTGACGCGATAGTTGATGTTGGCGCCTGCATCCAGCAGCAGGTCAACCACTTTGATGGCGCGGGCCTGTAGGTCCGGCTGCTTCCGCTGCATGATCCGGATCTCATCGTTCGAGCCGGCGGCCAGCATCAGAGGGGTGAGCCGGAAGACATTGGGCAGGTCCGGCTCCGCGCCGTGTGCCAGCAGCGCCTTGATCGCCACATCGTCGTAGCTCAGCGTCGCAACCAGCAGCGGCCCGGCGCCACCGCGCAGCATGTAGTCGGCGAAGCGGCCGCGGCCGTTCGTGTTCGGCCGCATGCGGGTCAGCTGGTGGTTCGGGTCAACCCCCATGGCCAGCAGACGGTTCACCACGTCCATGCCTTTGAATTTACCCGGCGGGGGCGGATTGCGGTCGGGCTGGTGTCCGAACGAGAGATCGGGTGGCCCAAAGCCCCAGGGACCGGTGAAGGAGTTCATGTCCACGGCGACATATAGCGGAGTGCGGCCGTACATGTCCCATGCGCCTGGATTGGCTCCCCTATCCAGCAAGAACATGGCAATGTCCCACGCGCGATTGTCGAGGGCGTTGAGCAGCGGTGTGATGCCTTCCGGATTGGGCTCCTCGATATCGGCACCCGCCTTGACCAGCGATACTGCGCAGCGGTAGCAGCGGGCACGCATCGCATACAGCAGCGCGGTGAACCCGCCGCCCTGGCGGAACTGCGCGCGTGGCTCAGAGGTAATCTGTCGCGGCCAGTCATCGTACTTCGCGCGCAGGTTGATCTGCTTGCTCGCGCCGTGTTTGAGCAGCAGATCGACGAGGTCAGGATGGTTTTCCGCGGCCGCCCACATCAGCGCCGTCTGGCCGCGGAACCGCTCCACGGTGTTCACGTCTGCGCCACGAGCAATGAGCATCTGCGCGATCGGCAATGAACCCAGGCTCGAGGCCAGCATCAGGGCGGTCTGCCCATCCGGGTTCGGCGATTCCGGATCGGCCCCCGCATCGAGCAGCATCCTCACCAGGTCGGCGTCCGCAACCTTGACCGCCTCCTCCAGTGGCGAGCTGCCGAAGCGGTTGCTGACCCGGGCCTTGGCGCCCTTTTTCAGCAGCGCGCGGACCATCTCATGATCGACCGCGTAGGTCGCCCACATCAACGGGGTGGAACCATCGGGATCTGCTGCATTGACGTCGATATCAGGTGAGGTGATCGCGGCCATCACCGCATCACGCTTCCCGGCACGGATGAGATCGGAGAGCGTCTGCGGCTCAGCAGCGTACGCAAACGCAGATACGCCGAGCGACAGCAGGCCCAGAATGACACCCAACAGGGCAGTCCGGCTCAACGCCGAAAAAGAATCAGTCACCATTCCGCCCCCTCCCCCACAGCGAAACCCCGTCGTTGTGTGCGGCTAGCGCGCCGGCGCCGTGGGTGCCCGCGTCGGTGCCTGCCCTGCTGGCGCGGATCCCTGCGCTGCCGACGGAGCCTTGGCCGCAACAAGCATCCGCTCTTGAAAGAGCCAATGTCCCTCGCGCTTGACGAACTTGTCTTCATAGGTGATGAAGAATGTCAGCCGCCAGCCGAAGCTGGCGCTCGGATCGGGAACCGCGTAGGCGCCCAGGGTTTGCCCCGTCGCGTGATCGCCGTCTATCTCGATCAACGGATCGAAGTAGACGTGATGGCCGGGCTCCGGGAGGTGATTCACGTTGCTCGTCAGGGTCTTGTCGAGCTGCGCTTGAATGGCGGCCCGGCCGCGGGTCGGCTCGCCCCGGCTGCCACCGTAGGTGGCATCCTCGGCGAACAACCGACCGAATGCCGGGAAGTCGCGATGATCGAGCGTCATCCCATACGCCGTCATGAGATCCTCGATCGCCTGGTGGTCCACGAGCTTCTGCAATAGCGCCTTCTCCGAATCCGGCCCAGCGGCCCATGCCGCGGTCGGAGCCGCGAGGGCGTACACGCTTGCGGCGAGGACGAGTGCCAGGACAGCTGTCAGTTTGAACGGACTATTCATGAGTCTCTCCAGTAAGAGGTTTAATATCGTCGCGGATTATTTTAGCGGCGAGTCCTCAGTAGACCTCAGGTAGACCGTCAACGACGAAATCACACGGCATCTTTCTGCAAAAAGACGCAGGGTCTTCCGCGTCGGCGCCGATAGCCCCTCGGACTCCGCGGAAGTCAGGGTCATTCCGCAGCCTACGCCTTCTGCTCCGCTCGTAACTCCGCAGATTTAAACGACACGCCGCACGAGTGATCCGGGCAGTACCCGCCCGGATTCTTCGCGAGGTATTGCTGATGGTAGTCCTCGGCATAGTAGAAGGCCGGGGCGTCGGCAATCTCCGTCGTGATCTTGCCGTGTCCCGCGGCTTCGAGCCTCTGCTGAAAGATCTTCTTCGATGCCTCAGCGGCGCGGCGCTGCTCGTCGTCGATCACGAAGATCGCCGAGCGATACTGCGTGCCCGCGTCATTCCCCTGGCGCATGCCTTGCGTCGGGTCGTGATTCTCCCAGAACTCCTCGAGCAGCCTCTGGTAGGAGATCTTGTCCGGATCGAAGATGACCCTTACGACTTCTGCGTGCCCGGTCTGGCCTGTGCACACCTCCTCGTAAGTCGGATTCGGAGTGTAGCCGCCGGCGTATCCCACCGCCGTCGAGTACACACCCGCAAGCTCCCAAAAATGCTTCTCCGCGCCCCAGAAGCAACCGAGCGCAAACAGCGCCTCCTGCATCCCGATCGGAAATGGCGGCACGATGCGCCGACGGTTGACGTGGTGCGTCTCAGGAACCCTCATCGGCGTCTGTCGCCCGGGCAGCGCCTGCTTCGGGGAAGGCATTTCGGATTTGGTGCGGAGCAAAGCCATGGCAAGTCTCTCCTTATGTTTCGATGACCGAGCCCACCTCAGCGGCGCTCGCCTCCGAGCAGCTCTCTGACGCTCTCCGGTGGTCGGCCGAGCACCGCCCGCTCGCCTCGCACCACGATCGGCCGCTCGATGAGAATGGGGTTCTTCACCATGGCCTCGATCCACTCTGGGCCGCTCAGCTTCTTTCCGGCAAACTGTGCTCGATACACATCTTCGCCTTTGCGCACGAGCTGCTCGGGATCGACACCGAGCTTGGCGATGATCGCGCGCAGCTCCGCCGCGTTCGGCGGCGTCTTCAGGTACTCGATGATCTCGGGCTCGACGCCGCTCTCCTCGAGGATCGCGAGCGTCGCGCGGCTCTTGCCGCACCGCGGGTTGTGGTAGATCGTGAATTCGGCCATGTGCCCTCAGCCGAGCTCGAAGGATAAGCTCATTCTACCCTCTTGACGCGGGCCCGGTTCTGCACTATCTGCTCGAGGCGAGGGCAAAGAACCCGGCATCATGAGACCCGTCGTCGTCCTGCTCGTGCTTCTTGCGGCGATCATCGCAGCATGTGCGACGGCTCCTGCGAGATCCCCGGGCGGCGAGCGCCGAATCGAGCCGAGCGATCACGCCCGCGCGGCCGTGCACTCCGGCGAGCGCCCGATGAGCTCCACGGTGCTCGGCCCCGAGAACCCGCTGCTCGCTCAGGGTGCTCAAGCGCTCGAAGCCGGCCACGCCGCCGAAGGTGTCCGTCTCACACTCGAAGGGCTCAAGCAGGCGAGCCCGCCGCACGATGTCGCGGCCGGCCATGCCAATCTCTGTGCGGGATATGTGCTCCTGGGCCGCTACGGCGAGGCCCTCACCGAGTGCAACCTCTCGATCCAGCTCGACCAGACCAACTGGCGCGCGTACAACAATCGGGCGGCCGTGTTCGCCGCCCAGGGCCTGTACGAGCTCGCCGCGACGGACATTGAGACAGGGCTGAAGATCGCGCCGAACTCGCCCGTTCTGCTGAGGAGCCTCGCGATCATCCACCGCGATCAGCAGCTCCTGCGCCATCATCGCCGGTTCGCCAGGGACGCGTGATAATCTTCACGCCATGGGCATCAGTCAGGCACACAATCTCCGCACACCGCCGATCGAGAGGCTGCGGCCTTATGGCGTGCGCGTGAGCCTCCCCAACGGGGATCCGTTTCGCAAGCTCCTCGGTCCGGAGTGGCACCGCGTCCACTGGTACGCTACACCGGGGGAGCGCGACGCGGCACTCGAGGAGATGCGTCGCCGGCACGAGTACTCGCGGGCCGGCGATCGGCCGTCGCTCGTATTCGAGAAGGTCGAGAAGCTTGCCGAGAGCCGCGGGCTGTAGCTCCCCGCCTGCGGCGGCGGGCACGCCGCAAATCCGGCGGCGGGCACTTCCCCGCTCCTAAAACGTTCGACCGAGATAAAGGTAGAACGCCTCTTTGCCGCTCTGGTCGTATCCGGTCGCGAGATAGAGCGGCCCGATGAGGGTGTCGAATCCGAGGAAAATACTGCCATCCGCACGCACGGAGCCGAAGTCGATGCTCTGGCGGTCCTTCCAGACATTGCCGGCCTCCACCGAAAGCCCGAGGTACGCCGGAAATTCGAGCACCCCCTCCCCGCCTTGACCGATCTTCCGATAGAACAGCAGCCGCGCGATCCCGAAGTTCGACCCCGCGAGCGAATCCTGCGGAAGCCCCGAGAGGTTGAACAATCCACCGAGCGTGAACTGCGTGTGCAGGTCGAGCGGTGCGATCTGATTGAGTGTGGTGCCGCCCGTCGCCCAAAGGAGCGCGGTCTCGCGTCCGAACGAGCGCGCGGTGAGCCAGTTGAGGGTAATTTGGTTCAGCGGATTCTCGACCGGCGAGGCATTCGCCTCGAGCACACGGCTGCGCACGCTTTGCCATTGGACCGTGCCGAGCTGTCCCGAGTGCGGGAAGTCGACATCGTCCAGGCGATCGTAGGAGAAGCGGACGAAGTAGCCGTTGTCGCGGAAATGCGTTTGCGGCAGTGCCGGATCGCCGATGCGCACGCTCGAGCTGCCCTCATCGTGCAGCAGCCCGACCCGAGCCTCGCCCCAGTTGCCGAGCTGCCGCCCGAAATCGAGGCCGTAGGCGAAGCTGCGCAACCGGAACTCCGCCGTCTCCCGCTCGTCCGCATCGATGAGCGGCACGTTGGTGGCGCTGTACTGCGCGTGCGGCAAGAGAAACCAGTCCCAGTAGTTCGAGAACGGCAGGAAGAACTCCGTATACGCATGAGGCGAGACGCCCTCCTGAAGGTCCCACACCCACTCGGCACCCGTCGAGGTGAGCTCTGACATGACGAAACGCGCGGCCGCGTTGTAGACGGCATTGCCCTGGAAGTCATCCTGCAGAGACAGCCCGAAGCGTACGTAATTAGGTCCGTACGAATTGCGGTGCGCGGTCAGATCGAGGCCGTACTGGTCATCCTCCTTCACGATGCGGTAATCGAGTGTCTCGAGATCGCCGCGGCCGTAGAGGTCCGTGATGCGGCGATCGACCGCCCGCGGACTGAGACGGTGGCCGATCAGATCGTCGAAAAGCGCATGCAACGGCTTCGCATAGCGCCGGGACTCTGCGGTTACGTGGACGAAGTCGATGACCGGCTGAACGCCGTCCCGCTTCGCTTCGCGCTGCGCGACGTAGGCATCGTAGGCCGCCGGGCTCAGCTCGAATCTGCCGAGCTCCGGGGCATCGGCGCGCGCTGCCGCGATTCCCGCCGCGATCGCGCGCTTGACGATGCCGAAATCGAATGAGGACGCATCGCCGAGCTGCGGAGTGATGACCACGTCGTGCGGCGTGAGGGTTGCGAGCTGGCGCTGCGACTCGCGGCGGATGAGGATCGCGAGCATTTGATTGGAGATGGTCGCCGCGCTGCCGAGCTTCTCCCGCGTGTAGAGCGGAAAGCCCACATCGACGACGATGAGCACGTCGACGTGCATCTCGCGCGCCACGTCGATGGGCAGATTCTCTGCGATACCGCCGTCGACGAGCAGCCGCCCCTCGCGCTCGACCGGGCTGAACACACCCGGCGCCGACATGCTCGCACGCATCGCCGTCGTGAGATCCCCCGCACGCATGACGACCGGCTCGCCCGTCGAGAGGTCGGTTGCGACGGCGCGAAACGGCGTCGGCAGATCATCGAATTCCTTGATGCGCTCGGTCGGAAGGGTCAGCGAGCGCAGCATCATCGTGAGCGTCTCGCCCTCGAGCAGGCCGCGCGGCAGACGCAGCTTGCCCCCGCTGATACCGAGCGGCAGCTTCACCAGGAAGTTGCGGTCCTCCTCCTTGCGCCGGAAGCTCAACTGATTGCGCGGCGGCCGATCGCTGAACGCCCGCTGCCAGTTGATCGATGTCAATGCAGCCGCGATCTCCTTCGGGGACAGGCCACTCGCGTAAAGCCCACCGACGACCGCGCCCATGCTCGTGCCGGCGATTGCATCGATCGGGATATGCAGATCGTGCAGCACCTCGAGCACACCGATGTGCGCCGCGCCCCGTGCCCCGCCGCCGGAGAGCACGAGACCGATGCGGGGGCGCCGCTGGGATGCCGCCGGCGTTACCGTGGATGACGCCGCTGCCGTAAATGGAGGCGTTGCGGCGGATGCCCCCGTTGCTATCGGTGCGGACGCTGCCGCCGGTGCCGCGAATGCGGCCGTTGTTGCCTGCGCCTGCGGTGCTGCGTCTGCCGCCGGCGCGCGCGCGCCTGCCGCGCCGAGCGCGAGCCCTGCAAGAAGCGCTGCGGCGGCGCTCGCGGTACGCAAGCGCCGCCCGACCACCCGTCGTGAGAACCTCACGGCGCAAGAATAGCAGCTCGGACCGAGCGCCCCAGCGCCCAGCGCGGCTGCGTGAGTTAAGCTCTATGCCGGAAGTCGCCGAGGAACGACATGTATTCACTGGGTCTGCTGGGTATTGTCTCCATCGTCATTCAGGTGGTGCTCATCATTCACTGCATCAAGACCGGCCGGAACTGGCTCTGGATTTGGGTCCTGATACTGCCGTACATCGCATTCTTCGGAAGCATCGCCTACATCGCGGTCGAGATCATACCGGACCTGTTCCGCAGCACACCGGCGCGCCGCGCCGCGCGAGGCATGAAGAAGGCGCTCGATCCCGGCGCGGAGCTGCGCAAATACGGCGAGCAGGCGCGGGTCACGGGCGGTGTCGCGGCGCTGCAGCGCTACGCCGACGAGCTCGCACGGCACGGCCGATTCGAAGAGGCGATCGCGACCTACCACGAAGCTCTCAAGGGCCTCTACGCCCACGACCCCAATCTGCTCCTCGGAATCGCCCGCGCGCAGTTCGGCAAAGGCGATGCAAGCGGAGCGCGTGCGACGCTCGATGAGCTCACCCGGCAGAATCCCGATTTCCGCTCACCCGAGGCGCAGCTGCTCCACGCCCGTGCCCTCGAGGCCGAAGGCAGCATCGCCCAAGCGCTCGAGGCTTATCAGATGCTCGCGCCGGCGTACCCCGGGGCAGAGGCGTCCGTGCGATACGCCCAGCTTCTCGCAGCCCAGGGCGACCATGCCCGCGCGGCAACCGTGGCACGCGAGCTTCTCGAGGAGGCGCGCATCGCCCCGGCTCATTACCGCCGCGCCCAGCGCGACTGGCTCGTTCTCGCGGAGCGGCTCGCTGCCCGCTGAGCGGTCGCGGGAATCTGCTGCGTGAGGCAATGAATGTTGCCGCCGCCGAGCAGCAGCTCGCGTGAAGGGACTCCCACGATGCGGCGCTGTGGAAAGAGCCGTCTGAGCTGCCGGGCCGCCGCTCGATCCGTGCGCCGGTCGAGGAGGGGCATGACAATGGCGCCGTTTGCCGGATAGAAGTTGACGTAGCTCGCCGCAAGCCGCTCGCCCGAGCGGCGTGGCTTGGTCCCCTCGCGCCTCACGACCCCGCGCGCCTCCCGGCTCGTCATCGCAAGCGGTCCCGGCATCGGAAGCTTCACGACCTCGAAGCGCCTGCCTCTCGCGTCGCGCTCGGAGAGCAGCCTCTCGAGCGCATCGCTGGAAACTGCATGCTGCGGGTCGCGGCGATCATCCGTCCACGTGAGCGCAATGACTCCTGGGCGCGCGAAACACGCGAGATTGTCGATGTGGCCGCGCGTCTCGTCGTTGACGACGCCCTCGCCGAGCCAGACGACCTTCCTCGCTCCGAGGTACATGGCGAGCAGCGACTCGGCCCGTCGCCGCCCCATGCGCTGGTTGCGGTGCGGATCGAGCAGGCACTGCTCCGTGACGAGCACGGTGCCCTCGCCGTCGACATGGATTGCACCGCCCTCGTTTACGAAAGGCGCAACGTAGCGCTCGCAGCGCTCGATCTCGAGCACCTTGCGTGCGACGCGCTCGTCCTCGTCCCATGGAGCGTACAGCCCGCCCTCACGACCACCCCAGGCGTTGAAACGCCAGTCCACACCGCGACGCTCGCCGGCTGCGTTCACGACGAACGTCGGACCGACATCGCGCATCCAACAATCATCGTGCGACATCTCGACGAGCCGCACTTCGGGCGCGAGGCGCTCGCGCGCACGATCAAACTGCGTCGCGGACACTCCGACCGTCACCGGCTCGAAGCGGGCGATCGCCGCCGCGAGCCGGACAAATGCGCGCTGAGCAGGCTCGGCGGCTTCGCGCCAGTTGTCGGGCCGCTCCGGCCAGAGCATCCAGCAGCCTGCATGCCGATCGAGCTCGCTCGGCATTCGAAAGCCATCATCGGCGGGCGTGCTGCGAAGCGTACGCACCGTCACTCGCCCGAATCGACGATTCCGATGACGACCGGCATCGCGAGCAGGACGAGGGGCAGCTGCAGGCAGATACCCGAGATGATCGCGATCGCGAGCGGCTGCAGCATCTGGTCGCCCGAGCCGCTGATCGCGGCTCCGAGCGGAACGAGCGCGAGAATCATCGCGAGCGTGCTCATCGCGATCGGCCGCAGCCGGTCGAGCGCAGCGCGATGAATGGCCTCCCGACGCGGCATCTCGCGCGCGAGCACCTGGTATTCGGAGACGAGAAACACCGCCATTTCGGTTGCGATGCCGACGATCATCACCATGCCCATCATGGCGGTGATATTGAGCTCGACCCCCGTGATCGCGAGCCCGATGAAAACTGCCCCTGTAGAGACGATCGAGCTCACGATGATGACGAGCGGCAGTACGAAGCGCTCATAGAGATACAGGAGCAGGATGATCTCCGCGACGACGGCGGCCGCGAACACCTCCATCATGCCGCGTGCGGCGAGCTGCTGCTGCTCGAACGCGCCGCCGATCGTGTAGCTGACACCCGTCGGAATGAGGCCGGGACGGTCGAGCACGCGGCGCATGGCCGCGATCGTCGAGCCGAGGTCGTGAGCGCCTCCGATCTCCGCGGTCACTGCCACGATCTGCGCGAGGTTGTCGCGCGTGAGCTCGGGCTGCCCGGCGACGAAATGCGTTTTTGCCACAGTGCCGAGCGGAATCAGCCGACCGTCTGCCGAGCGGATCGGCAGACGATCCACCTCGTCGCGGCGGATGCGCTTCTGCGGTGCCCCGAGCCACAGCCGCACACCCACGTCCTGAACCGTGCCGAGATACTGCGTGACGACGGCACCGCCCAAATAGTGGGACACCTGATCGGTCACGTCCGACGCCGTCAGGCCCTCCGCCGCAGCCGCTGCCGGGTCGACGCGCACCTCGAGCGCATCGCCTGCCGGCACGACCCCGTTGTTGACCGAGGGAGGCTCGATGCCGGGCACCTTCGCAATCTCCGCAGCGACCTTCGTCGCAACGTCTCCGAGCACATCCGGGTCTCTGGCGGAGAGCTTCACGACGATCGGCTGAGGCCGTCCGACCATGTCGCCGATCATGTCCGAGAGAAGCTCGTGAATGTCGAACTGCACACCCGGCACGTCGCTCGTGATCTTCGCGGTGATGTCGTCCATCACGCTCCAGATCGGCGGCCGCTTGCCGGGATCGACGAGCCGTACGAAGAAATCGCCCTGATAGCTCTCCTTCATATCGCCCCCGAGCCCTGCACCCGTGCGGCGCGAGTACGTATAGACGCTCGGATTCGCCTTGAGGATCGCCTCGACTTCGCCGAGCTCCCGGTTCGTCTCCTCGAGCGAGGTACCGGGTTTGGTGTAGTAATCGAGTACGAAGCCGCCCTCGTCCATGCGCGGCAGAAACCCCGTGCCGACATTGCGGTAGGCGAAGTATCCCCCGGCGATGAGCACCGCGACGCCGAGCGCGATGTAGAGCGGCCGCGCCGCAAGGCGCCGCAGCACCCGCTCGTGCGTGCGGCGCAGCCAGCCCTCGCGCCGCTGCGCCGGGTCTTGCCAAGCGTCGAAATCGATGAGACCCCGCGCGAGCAGCGGCACGGCGAACATCGTGAGCGCGTAGGAGATGACGAGAGCCGCCGCCATGGTGAGCGAGAGGAACTTGAAGAACGCGCCGGTGATCCCGGTGAGGAACGCGAGCGGGATGAACACGATCACGCTCGCGAGGCTCGAACCGATGAGCGGAGAGCGGAACTCCTCGGCTGCCGCGAGCACGACTGCCCGCGGGTTCTCGATGCCGGGCGCGCCCGCACGCCGCGCGATGTGCTCGATCATCACGATCACATCGTCTATGAGCAGCCCGATCGCCGCCGCAATGCCGCCGAGCGTCATGATGTTGAACGAAAGGCCGAGCGTGTAGAGCACGAGCACGGTGACGAGCACCGAGATCGGCACGATGATCATGGCGACGATCGTGGCGCGCCAGTTGCGCAGAAATCCGAGGATCACGAAGCCGGCGAAGACGAGGCCGATGACGATCGCCTCCGCGACCGCCGCAGCCGATGAGCGTACGAGCTCGGTCTGATCGTACCAGCGGTAGAGCTCGATCGCCGGCGATTGCGTTTTCATGAATCCTGCGAGCGCCTGCTCCACTTTTTTGGCGAGCGTGAGGGAGTCCGCATCGTCCTGCTGGTATACGTCGAAGGTGACGGCCGGACGGCCGTTGTCCTCGACGAGCAGCCACTGCGGGATCGAGCCCATCTCCACCTGCGCAATGTCGCCGACCCGGACCAGCCCCGACTTGCCCGCGCGCACCGTCACGTCACGCACCGACTGCAAAGACGTGAACGTGTTGTTGCTGATCGCGAGAAAGAGCAGATCGTTGTCCTGCAGCCGGCCGACCGCCGTCACGACGTTCGTGCTCGAGAGTGCCTGGGCGAGATCGGCGAGCGTGAGCCCGTGTGCCGCAAGCGCATCCGGCCGCACGGTGACCTGCACCTCGGGAGTCTGTCCGCCGAGCACCCCCACGCGGCGCACGCCTGCGATTCCGCTGAGAAGCGGCGTGATCTGATACTGCGCGATGCGCTTGAGCTCCGACTGCGGCACGCGATTGGAGATGAGCGCGTACGATACGAACGGCATGATAATGTTCGGGCTCATCTGGATGATGTCGTACGAAGTGCCCTGCGGCAGGTCGGGCAGCTTCTGACCGAACGCGGCCTCGACCGTGAGCAGCGCTCTGGTCATGTCGTAGCGCCACGGAAAATCGATGAACATCTCCGCCGTGCCGCGCGAGGTCGTCGATTCCACGTCGATCGCGCCGGGCACGGCGCGCGCAACCTCCTCGAGCGGCTCCGTCACATCGACGAGCATCTGCTTCGCCGGCATGCTGCCCGCGCTGATCTCGGCGCGGATCCGCGGAAAGCTCGTCACCGGGAACAACCCGACCGGAAGCACGAAGACCGCGACGAGACCTGCTAGACCGAGCGCGAAAGTCACGAACAGGATCGAGCGGCGATGGCGCTCGATCCATGCGGCGACCGTCATCGCGCGGCCGCTCCCTGCTGCGCGCCGGCCGACTGTGACGTCGCACCGCTGGAGCGCTGCGCTGAAGCGGCTGGCTGCGCGGAACCGACTGGCTGTGCGCTCTCAACAGGCTGCGCCGCGCCGGGCGGCTGCGCGCGCTGCTCGACGCGAATCTTCATCCCCTCCTCGAGCTGATAGTTTCCGGCGAGCACGAGAGATGCTTCGGCGTCGAGCTCGCCGTCGATCAGGTCGCGAGCGCCCTCGGAGGCGAGCAGGCGAATCGACACCTTCTTGGCTGCGCCCTTCACATCCTGCACGACATAGGGGTTCCCGGAGTCATCGACGAGCACAGCCTCGTGCGGTATCAGATATCCGCTTGCAAGCCCGGTCGTGATGCGCGCTTCGGCCATCTCGCCCGGCTGCAGGCTCCCTTGCGGGATCGCGATGTCGATCGGCGTGAGCCCCGTTGCAGACTCGACCGCGGCGCCGCGAAGCACCACGTGCCCCTGGACCGACCGCTTCCCATCGACCGAGAGAACGAGCGCGCGATTGCCGCGCGCGATTGCGGACGCTGTGGAGGGTACGGTCCCGGCGTGCACGACGAGATCGTCCGCGCCTGCGATCTCGAGCAGCGGTGCGCCCTCCGAAACGACGGCGCCGCGGACTGTCGAAAGCGCAGTGACGACGGCACGAAACGGCGCGCGCAGCGTGTTGGCGCCTCCCGCCCCCTGCGCCTCGAGCGCGGCAAGCGCCGTGCGCGCATCGGATTGGGTCTTCTGAGCCTCCGCAAGCTGCTGGCGCGTAGCGAGATGCTGGGACAGCATCTGGCGAGTGCGTTCGGCGAGCTGCGTCGCCACGGCGAGCGCCGAGCGGGCCTGAGCATAGGAGGCTGCGGTCTGCGGAGTCGGCGCAAGCCGGATGAGCGGGGTGTCCTTTCCTACGCTTTCACCGACTCGCACGGGGATGTCCGCCACGACGGCGGCGGTCGGCGCCATCAGCGTCTGTCGGGATGCGGTACTTCCCTGCACCATACCGAAAACCGTAACGACGCTCGGCAAGCTCCCCTTGCGCAGCGGAGTCTCCTCGACGAGCACGCTTTGCGTGCCGCTCGATGACTCCTCGTGCGAACACGCCGCTGCGAGCAGCGCAGCGCAGGTCATCGCGAACAGGATCGCTGAACGTGCGGAGCGTCCGCTCATGGCAATCTCGCTTTCGCGGGCGGAATGATCAAAGTTTCGGGAAGTCCGAGTGCGAGCGACACGGTGAGTGTGATGAGCACTTCGCCGCGGCTGCGCTCGAGGGTATGCAGCTCGATCTCGCGCTCGAGGGCTGCGGTCTGATAGTCGGTGAGAGTGCGCTGATCGAGGTTGCCTTGAGAGTACGCGGCGCGCGCATCGCGCTCGAGCGACTCGGCACTCGCCGCCGCCTCGCGCGCCGAAGCGATGTCGGTCGCGAGCCGTCGGGCCTGCGCATCGAGACCGCGCACTTCGGAGGAAGCGGCATCGAGCCGCGCCTGGTATTGCTCATGCAACGTGAGGCGCGTGGCGCGCGTTTGCGCGACCTGTCCCTGGTTGCGGTTGAATATCGGCAAGTCGAACGTCGCCGTGGGGCCTGCCGAGCGTACGTTCGTCGTATCCTGCCCCCAGGTGCCCCCGAGTACGAGGGCCGGAAACTGCCCGAGAATTGCGGCCCGCACGCTCCGATCCGCCGACCGATAGCCGAGTTGCAGCGCGATCAGATCGGGCCGTCGCCGCGGCAGGCTCGCGATGAGCGCGCGCGGATCTGCGGGCGGCTCCGCCAACGCAGGAGGAGCGATTTGAAAGCGCACGTCCGGCGCAAGGCCGAGCAGAGCATCGAGCGATTGCCAGCTCGTGAGCTCCCCGAGCCGCAGCGTCGCGAGCGACTGCTCGACCGTTGCGAGAGAGGCCTCGAGAGGCGCAAGCGCGGAGGAGTCGAGATCGCCCGCCGCGAGAGCCCGGCGCACTTCGCGAATTTCCGTCGCGAGCACATCCCGCTCGCGCGACATGGCCCCGAGCGATTGCTCGGCCCAGTACAGATCGAGCGCGGTGAGGCGCGCCTTCTCGGCGACCTGCCACTGCTCCCAGAGCAGCTGAGCATTCACCTGCCCCGCGGCCGCGCGGGCCGCCTGCAGCCTGGGCCGATAGGTCACGAGCGCGGCGATGTCTTCGGTGAGCGACGCCGACCAGGCCGGTGTGTCGCCGGGACCCCCGATCAACACCGAATAGCTCACGCTCGCTGAAGGATTCGGAAGGAGCGAGGCTTGCAGCAGATCGGCCTCAGCCGAGGAGAGCGCACCGCGCTGCGCGGCGAGCTCCGGATCGTTGAGGAGCGCGAGCCAGCCGATGTCATCGAGCGACAGCGGCCGGCTCACGTCGATGCGCCGATTGACACCCCGCTGCCCACGCTCGCCGGCAGATTGGGCGTACTCGACCGTCAGATCGCCCGGCCGCTCCGCAAGGTGCGGGGCCGTGGCGAGCGGCAGAGGATGATAGGCCGCACAGCCCGCCGCGAGCTGCAGAATCGCGACCAGTCCGAGGCACCCTATCCGGCCGCATGGACGTGCGAAATGAAAGCGGATCATTTCCGGGAAGCGGGTTCGGCGGTCATCCTCACGGCGCGCGACAGCGTAGACCACCGGCTGCTCGGGCTCAATGCCGGCACCATCCCCCGCCAAACGGCACACCGCATACCCCGCTGCACCCGCTTCTGTAATACTGCCTCCAGGTGGGACGTCCCGCCGGCCGCGGGCGTACTGCCATTGCGCGCAGATCCGCGGCTGCCGGAATCCTCCGAGCTGCCCCCGATGCGTAAGGAGTAGATGCCGTGTCCGACCGATCACTGCCCGGTCACTATGTCCGCACCAAGAAGCTGTTCCCGGAATATCTCGCCGCGCTCGATGCCCTCGGGGAGGCCGCGAGGAAAGCCGGTCCCCTCGACGACAAGACCCTTCATCTCGTGCAGCTCACCGCCTCGGCGGCGCTGCGCTCGGAAGGCGCCGTTCACAGTCACGCGCGGCGCGCGCTCGAGGCGGGGGCGACGCCGCAGGAGATCCGGCATGCGCTGATCGGCGTCACGAGCACGATCGGCTTCCCGAACGTCACCGCAGCGCTGAGCTGGATCGAGGATGTGTTCCGCAGGGGCGGCCGGGCGCCGCGCCGTTTGAAAATTTGACAGGTCCACAGGAGTTCGGATCGCCCGCGGCCCTGGGGCTACTCCCCCGTCTGGCTCTTGCGGGATTCCTCGACGAACCCGCCCGGCTCGAGCGCCTCCATCGCCTCGGCGAGGTGAGTGCCTTTGTTGAAGAGCGCGAGCTCGTGCAGGCGACCGGCGCGTATTTTCTCGACAAAATCGTTGTTCGCAATGTGCATCCGCCCCACCCCGACGAGGTCGATCGTGCCACGGCGCACGCGCTCCGCAAGGAAGGCGAGGTCCCGCTCGATGCAAAGCTCAGAGGGCTCCTCGTCATCGAACAGATTCGCGAACATCTCGACGTTGAGCCCCACGCTGCCGCACGTCATGACGGGCGCATCGGTCAGCGCGCGGGCCCACTCCGCGATCGTGAAGTCCGGATGCGCGCTCTCGGGCCACTCGCGCTTGAAGAAGCGGCGTGAGGAGACGTTGAACAAATCGACGCCGGCCCCGCGCAGCAGTCCCAGCATCCCACCCAGCTCTTCGGGCCCGGAGGCGACCGCGGCTCCGTAGTCCACCTCCTTGAACTGGGAGAAGCGGTAGGAGATGACGAAATCGGTGCCTACCGTCCGGCGAATCGCCGCGACGATTTCCGCACTGAAGCGGGCACGCTCGGCGAGCGTCGCGCCGCCGTACTCGTCCTCGCGCCGATTGGTCTCTGCCCATAGAAACTGATCGAGCAGGTAGCCGTGCGCCGAATGCACCTCCACGCCGTCGGCGCCGAGTCCCTGCGCCCGCTCGGCGGCGAGCGAGTAAGCGCCCTTCAGCTCCTCAAGGTCTGCGCGCGTCATGGCGCGGCCGTTCGGGCGATCCGCCTGAATGAGCCCCGACGGACTCAACGCCGGATAGGAGGCGAGCGGGTGATCCGGCGCCACCTTGCGCATCGCGCCCGGGTGCCAGAGCTGCAGAAGAAACGCCGCCCCCTCCGAGCGCACCGCGTCCACGACCCGCCGCCACGCGCCGAGCGTCCCAGGCTCCAGGCGCCCCATGACCGGCTGCCAGTACGCCGAAGGGTGATCGGGAGAGGTGGACTCGCTGATGATGAGACCGGCACCGCCCGCTGCGCAGCGGCGCATGTACTCGATCATCCTCGCCGTGGGGGCGCCATCATCCATCAGCCCGCGCTGCATCCCCGGCATCACGAACCGGTTGCGCAGCGTCAAGCGCTTGATCGCAAGCGGCGTGAAGAGCGCGGCAAGCGCGGTCGACACCGGCGGCTGCTGGCCCGCGGTGCTCCCTGCGAGTGTCGCCGGCGTCAAGGCAGGAATTCCGCCCCGAGCGGCCGGCCGTCCTCCCACAGGGGCGATGAGTCCCAGTGCTCGGCGATCTTGCCGTTCTCGATGCGAAACATGTCGAACCACGTCATGTAATAGATGTGCTCGGGGTGGCGGCTATCCCGCACCTTGCGCACCGTGGCGACGGTGACGATATCCCGGTCCGCGGTGATGGAGACGACGGGAACTTTGATCAGCGGCTCGACCGGCTTCGGCTTGCGGACCTTGCCGATCGTTGCGATGAAAGCGGCCCGCCCCGACTCGACGTTCGGATTGTGTTGGACGTAGCTCTCGGTCATGAATTCGGGCGCGCGGTCCATGTGGCCGCCCTCGAACACGATCCGCCAGAAATCGAACACCAGCCGCTTGTTCTTCGCAAGCGCCGGATCGGCGCTCCTCAGCATGGCGAGCTGATCGGAGCTTGCGACGGGTGGAACTTGCGCCTGCGCCATCGTCGCGAGGGTAATGAGGACAGCACCGATCATCAAGGTTCTCACAAACGATTCCTCCTGCCCCTCTATACTTTGAGGCCATGAGCCGTTTTCTCATCGTCCTCGGCACGATCTTCATCGTCGCGGGCCTCACCTGGCCGTGGCTCAGGCGAATGTCGCTGTTTCACCTGCCCGGCGACATCGTGATCGATCGCCCCGGATTCAAGTTCTTCTTCCCCATCACGACCATGCTCATCGTGAGCGCCGTGCTCTCGCTGCTCGCATGGCTGTTCCGCCGCTGAGGCTCGCGCGCGATCGCCTCAGGCCTGCGCCGCCTCGAGCGCACGCGTGACATCCGCGGCGAGGTCCTCGCCGTCTTCGAGCCCGATCGCCAGGCGCACCGTCCCGGGCCCGATTCCCGCAAGCCGACGCTGCTCCGGGGACAGATCCCGTACCGTCATCATCTGCGGGGCGACCACGAGCGATTCGGTCGATCCGAGACTCGGCGTGAGCGCGAAGAGCTCGAGCGCATTCACGAACCGACCGGCGGCCTCGGCCCCGCCGCGCAGATCGAACGTCACGATGGAGCCGGGCTCACGCATTTGAGCGCGCGCGAGCGCGTATTGCGGATGGCTCGACAAACCGGGGTAGTGCACGCGCTCCACCGCGGCGTGCGCGGCGAGGAGCTCCGCGATCCGCTGCGCGGCCGCGCATTGTGCGCTGTAGCGCACGAAATACGTCTTGAGTCCCCGCTGGATCAGAAACGCCGCATGCGGGTCGAGCACCCCGCCGAGCGTGCCGAAGTCCGCGCGCAGGCCGCGAATGAGCTCGCTCCGTGCGATCACGGCGCCGCCCATCACATCTCCGGCGCCCGAGGCGAATTTGGTGAGGCTATGCAGGAACACGTCGATGTCGTATTCGCCGTGCTGATGGAGTCCCGCGAAGGTGTTGTCGAGCACGGTGAGCGCGCCGCGAGCGCGCGCGAGCTTCGTCAGCGTCTCGATATCGGCGATCTTGGTTACGGGATTCGTGGGGCTCTCGAAAACGACGAGGCGCGTCGGACGGCTCGCGAGCACGCGCCCTGCCCCTTCGATATCCTCGATCGAGAGCATGCTGTGCGCGACCCCGAACCGCGCGAGCAGATTGCGCACGAGATAGCGGGTCGGGCCGTAGGTTTCGATGAAACACAGGATGTGATCGCCCTGCTTCGTGAGCGCGATGAGCGTCTGTGCAATCGCGCCGATGCCCGAGGAGGTCGTCAGACAGTCCTCGCGTCCCTGAAGCTGTGCGAGCGTGAGCTCGAGCTGCCGCACGGTCGGGTTGGAAGCGCGAGTGTAGAAAAACCCAGGGCGCCCGCCGTTCAAATACTCGAGTGTCTGCTCGAGATCCTCGAACTCGAACTTCACCGTTTGATAGATGGGCGCCACGACCGCCCGGTTCCCGGGCGGCAAATCGACGCGCGGCGGGTGGTTGACGCTCGTTTCCTTCTTCATGCGAGCTCTCCCGCGAATCTCGCGAGGCGCGCCGCGGCCTGATCGAGCGTCGCATCGCGCTTCGCGATACACAGTCTCACGACGGTGAGCGCCGGCGGCCGCTCGTAGAAGGGTGTGAGCGGGATCGTTGCAACACCCCCCTCGGTCAAAAGCCGCTCCGCGAACGCCACATCGCCTGGCGGTGCAACGGCGCCGAAGTCGAGCAGCTGGAAAAATGTGCCCCGCGCCGGCGGAAGCGTGAAGGCGCTACCGGCGAGAGCCGCTCGCAGCCGATCGCGCTTCGCCTGGAAGAAAGGTGCGAGCTCGTCCCCGATCGCGGGTTTTTGCGCGAGATATGCGGCGATCGCGTGCTGCAGGGGGTTTGCGATGCTGAAGGTATTGAACTGATGCACTTTGCGCAGCTCGCGCGTGAGCGGCGCCGGAGCGACTGCGTAACCGACGCGCAGCCCCGTCGCGTGCAGCGTCTTGCCGAAGGAGAAGACGGCGAAGCTCTTGCCCGAGAGCTCGGTGTGAGCGAGCACCGAGGCATGCTCGCGGCCATCGAAGACAACGTGCTCGTACACTTCATCGGAGAGCACGAGAATGTCGCGGTCGCGGATTGCCTCGGCGAGACGATCGAGGTCCGCACGCGAGAGCATCGTGCAGGCGGGGTTGTGGGGACTGTTTACGATGACGAGCCGGGTGCGCTCGCCGATCGAGGTCCGCACGCGCTCCCAATCGTAGGTGAAGTCCGGAGGCACGAGGGGCAGCCGGATGCAGCGGGCACCCGCAAGCCGCACGGCCGGCTCGTAAGAGTCGTAGGCCGGGTCGAACACGATCACTTCGTCGCCCACGCCGACGACCGCCTGAATGGCCGAGTAGATCGCCTCCGTGGCACCGAGCGTCACGGTGATTTCCGCCTCCGGATCGGTGCGGATTCCGTAGCTCCTGGCAAGCTTCGCCGCGATCGCTTCCCTGAGCGACATCACCCCTTCCATCGGCGCGTACTGATTGTGACCGGCGCTCATGGCAGCCGCGACGAGCGTCGTGAGGGCCGGATCGATGTCGTAGTCCGGAAAGCCCTGGCCGAGGTTGAGCGCGCCGAGCTCGCGCGCACGACGCGACATCACGGTGAAGATCGTGGTGCCGACCTCGGGCAGCTTGCTGCGCATGCAGGGGCTCGGACTGCGTTCCGCTACTGCGCGCCTGGAGCCGAGCGCGCCGCGCTGGCAGCCGAGGGCGCCGCCCCCGCAGCCGCGAGTGCGCCGCCTGCAGCGGCGAGTGCGGCTCCCGCAATACCCGCCTGACCGGCAAAGCGCGCAACCCGAATCTCCGCCTCGCTCTTCAGCAACGGCGCGAACTCGGCGAAATGTTCCGTGACCGCTCCGCCCAGGATGAACACGTCCGGCCACAGGAGCGCGTTGAGTCGCGCAAGATATTCGTTCACTCGCTCGCACCACGCCGGAAAATCGAGCCGGAGCGCGGTCCGTACGTGCGCCGATGCCCACTTCTCAGCGTCCATGCCGCGCATCTCCAGGTGGCCGAACTCGGTGTTGGGAAAGAGCTGTCCGCCGATGAACAGGGCCGAGCCGATGCCGGTGCCGAGCGTGACCATGACGACCGGCCCCTCGAGTCCGCGACCCGCGCCCCAGCGCATCTCGGCGAGCCCGGCAGCGTCGGCATCGTTGAGGAACACGACCGGGCGACGGAGCGCCTTCGCGGCGAGCGCCGCGCCATCGATACCGAGCCAGGCGTGATCGATGTTGGCGGCCGTGCGAATGCGCCCCTGCTTCACGACGCTCGGAAAGCACAATCCGATCGTGCCGCTCGTTGCGGGGAGGCGCGCGATGAGCTGCGCGATCGCCGGAATCATCGCCTCCGGCTTCGCCGGTTGAGGCGTCGGCACGGAGACGAGTTCTCCTGCGAGCTCACCGGTCTCTACATCGACGACTCCGCCTTTGATCGAGGAGCCGCCGACGTCCACCCCGACCACCATTTGCGCCATGACGTTCCCGCTCACGAATCTGCGGCAGCGAGCTGCACATCGCGCACGCGCCGTCTTTCACGATAACGCAACAGCACCGCGGTAGCTCCTATGCCGATCGCGACGGCGAGCACCAGAAGCGTCGCGAGGGCGTTCACGTCCGGGCTCACCCCGAGCCTCACCTTCGAGAAGATGACCATCGGCAGTGTGCTCGAGCCCGGCCCTGCGACGAATTGCGTGATGACCAGGTCGTCCCAGGACAGCGTGAACGAGAGCAGCCACCCTGCCGCGACCGCAGGTGCGATGAGCGGCAAGGTGATCCTCATGAACACCGTCGCCGGCCGCGCACCGAGGTCCATCGCCGCTTCCTCCAGAGACTCGTCGAAACCCGCGAAACGCGACTGTACCACCACCGCTACGTACGCCATGCAGAAGGTGATGTGCGCGAGCGCGATCGTCACCACACCCACGCCCCGCGGCCAGCCGATCGCCTCCTCGAGTGCGACGAAGAGCAGCAGCAGCGCAAGGCCGGTGATCACCTCGGGCATGACGATCGGCGCCGGTACCAGCCCCGCGAGCAGCGCGCGCCCCCGGAATGGCCCGAGCCGCGCGAGAGCTACCCCTCCGAGCGTGCCGAGCACGCTCGCCGCCGTGGCGGCGAGGAGTGCGATGCGGATGGAAAGCCACGCGGCGCGCACGATCTGATCGTCCGACAGGAGCGCCCAATACCACTTGAGGGTCGGGGAGTGGGCCGCGTCCCAGACCGTCACCAGGCGCGAGTTGTTGAAGGAGTAGACGATCAGCGAGGCGATCGGCACGTACAAGAACGCGAGGCCGATCGCGAGCATCGTTCGCGGGAAGCGCCCGGCAGCGTTCATTTGGGTGCCTCCAGCGCGCGCCGCTCGAGCCGCTGCAGCAGCAGGATCGGTACGACGAGCAGCAGCAGCATGAGAATCGCGACCGCGCTCGCAACGGGCCAATCGCGGTTCTCGAAGAACTCATCGGACAGCACGCGTCCGATCATGAGCTGATCCGTGCGTCCGAGGAGCGAGGGGACGATGTACTCGCCCACGGCAGGAATGAAGACGAGCAGCGCGCCGGCAGCTATGCCCGGCAGAGACAGCGGCAACGTAATCCGCAGAAAACGTCTGAACGGTCGCGCGCCGAGGTCCGCCGCGGCCTCCAAGAGCTCCGGATCGTGCTTCTCGAGATTGGCATACAGGGGCAGGATCATGAAGGGCAGGTACGCGTAGACGATACCGATGTACACGGCGAAGTCGGTCTGCAGGAGCCTCACGGGCCGGTGCACGAGCCCGAGCGCAAGCAGGACGTGATTCACCAGTCCGTCATTCTGCAGCAGGCCGATCCACGCATAGACCCGCAGCAGAAACGAAGTCCAGAACGGCAGCATCACGAGCATCAGGAGCGCGGTGCGCCAGGCCGGACTCGCGCGCGCGATCGCGTACGCCATCGGATAGCCCACCGCGAGGCAGATCGCCGTGGAGACAGCTGCGACGCGCAGCGAGTACAGATACGAGCGGACGTACAACGGGTCCGTGAACAGGAACGCATAGTTCGACAGATGCAGCGCGGGCACCGGCCAGCCGTGGCGCCACTCGATGAACGGCGCGTAAGGGGGAATCGCAAGCCGCATCTCCGAGAAGGAGAGCTTGAGCACGATCAAGAAGGGAATGAGAAAGAGCGCGACGAGCCAGATCGTCGGCAGTCCGGCGATCAGGCGCCGGCCGGTGCGATCAGCGAATGGTGTCATCGGGTGAGCACGTTTAGCGGGTGAGCACGACAGGGCTCGTGGGATGCCACAACAGACTCACGGCCGCATCGCGGGCCACGCGCGGACCGACTCCGCCGCCGACATTGGGGCAGGTCACGCGCACGAGCCGCCCCGATGGGATCTGCACCAGCAAGACGGAAACTTCGCCGCGATAGCCGACTTCGCGCACTCTGCCCGGCACGCAATTGGTGGCCGGTGTCGCACCGCCCGGCGCCTCGCGGGCGGGTGAAAGCTCGATTTTCTCGGGGCGGATCGCGACCCACACCGTGGCGCCGGGCCGAACCTCCAGTGGCAGGGCACGAGAGGCTTGCTCGGGTCCCTCCTCTCTCGAGCTCACCTCGATTTCTCCGATCTCCTGGCACGCAATGCGAATGTTGCCTCTCGCAACGGACTCGACCACGCGGCCCTCGAACAGATTGACGTTGCCGATGAAGTCGGCGACCAGACGCGTCGCCGGACGCTCATAGATCTCCGCGGGCGTCCCGATCTGGACGATCTTGCCCTGACTCATCACGCCCATGCGGGAGGAAATCGTCATCGCCTCCTGCTGGTCGTGCGTGACCACGACGAAGGTGATGCCGAGGCGCTCCTGTATCGCGAGCAGCTCGAACTGGGTGTACTCGCGGAGCTTGCGATCGAGCGCGGCGAGCGGCTCATCGAGCAGCAGCAGCTTCGGCCTCTTCACGAGCGCTCGGGCGAGCGCGACGCGCTGGCGCTGTCCGCCCGAGAGCTGGTGCGGCTTGCGCGCCGCATACGGCGTCATCTTCACGAGCTCGAGCATCTCGGCGACTCGGTCCCGGATCTCGGCGCGGGCGAGCCTCTCCTGCTCGAGGCCGAAGGCGACGTTGCGCTCGACGCTCATGTGCGGAAAGAGCGCATAGGACTGGAACATCATGTTCACCGGGCGGGCGTACGGCGGTACGCTGCTCATGTCCTGCCCATCGATGTACACCGCGCCCGAGGTCGGCCGCTCGAAGCCGGCGAGCATGCGCAGGAGCGTCGTCTTGCCGGACCCCGAGCCGCCGAGAAGACAAAAGATTTCGCCGCGTTCGATCTCGAGCGTTACCTCATCGACGGCCACGAATTCACCGAAGCGCTTGGTGACCCGTTCGACGCGCACGTAGGGATCACCGGGCCTATCAGCGGGTCTTTCATCGGGCCTAGAGCGACGCTGTTCCTCGGATGTCACTGGCGCGCCCACCCGCTCATTGCCCGGTTTTGAACCGCGTCCACATCCTGTTGAGCAGCCGCGTGAACTGAGGAGACTTCGCGCGCTCGGGAACGAGCCGCGCCCGCACTGCCGGCGGCGGATAAATGCCGGGATCGTCTCGCACGTCCGGATCGAGGAGCGGTAGGGAGGCGGAATCGCCGTTCGCGTATTTGATCAGATTCGAGTTGCGCGCGGCCACATCGGGCCGCAGCAGATAGTCGATGAAGAGGTACGCATTGCCGGGATGCGGCGCATCCGCCGGGATCGCGAGCATGTCGAAATTGCGGATGGCGCCTTCCTTCGGGATCGAGTACGCGATGTCGATGCCCTTCCCGGCTTCGCGCGCCCGGTTGCGCGCCTGCTTCACGTCGCCGGACCAGCCGAGTGCGAGGCAGATTTCCCCGTTCGCCAGATCGTCGATGTAGCGCGAGGAATGAACGTATCTCACGTACCGGCGCATCGCCATGAGCACGCGGGCGGCGGCATCGAGATCGGCAGGCGCTTCGCTGTTTGGATCGCGGCCGAGATAGAGCAGAACCGTCGCGACCACCTCGGTCGGAGCATCGATGATGGCGACGCCGCAATCCTGGAATCGCGAGATGACCGCCGGATCGAAGAATATTCGCCAGCTGTCCGTCGGGGCATCCGGCATCCGCTTGTGGATCATCGCCGTGTTGTAGCCCGGTCCCGAAGTGATCCACATGTAGTCGACGCCATACTGATTGCCGGGATCGTACAGCGCCGTCGCGCTCGCCACCTCCGGGTCGATGTTCTTGAGATTTGGAAGGCGGGATTTGTCGAGCTTGCGGTATACGCCGGCACGGATTTGGCGCTCGAGGAACGGCCCGGAGGGCACCACCACGTCGTAGCCCGTATGGCCCGTCAGGAGCTTCGTCTCGAGCACCTCGTTCGAGTCGAATACGTCGTAGTTGACGCGCACGCCCGTCTGCTTCTCGAACGCCGTGATGGCCGCCGGGTCGATATAGTCCGACCAGTTGTAGACATTGACGACCTTGTCCGCGGCGGCCGAGCCGCCCGAGCACGCTGCGAGCAACGAAATGGCGAAGACGAGCGCGGCAATCACGAGAGCGGCGAGGGCGAGCGCGGCGGTCGGGGCGGCCGGGGCGGCGGGCACAGCGGCCGCGGCGGACACGATCGGAAGCGCTCTCCTCATCGACTGCCGCGGCTTCCTCAAACATTGAGCAGCAGGTGCTCGCGCTCCCAGGAGCTGATCACCTGCAGGAACACCTCGTACTCGGCCTCCTTCACGATCGTGAAAGCGGCGACGAACGTCTCCCCGAGGAGCTTCACGAGCGGCTCGCACGCGCGCAGCTCGCGCAGCGCCTCGTCGAGACTCCGCGGCAGCCCGAACGGCAGCTCGTGGGCGCTTCCGGTGATCGGATCGGAGGGCTGCAGGCCCTCGATCATCCCCAAATAGCCGCAGGCGAGCGAGGCTGCGATCGCGATGTAGGGATTCGCATCCGCGCCGGCCACCCGGTTCTCGACCCGGCGAGACTCGGGGTTCGACATCGGTACCCGCAAGCCCGCCGTGCGATTGTCGTATCCCCAGTGCATGTTGATCGGCGCCGTCTGGGAGCGCGTCAGGCGGCGGTAGGAATTCACGTTCGGGCAGAGCAGCGCCATCGCCGCAGGCAGATAGCGCTGCAGCCCGGCGATGTGCGCG
The DNA here is from genome assembly GCA_035606175.1 of Steroidobacteraceae bacterium. Classification (GTDB taxonomy): domain Bacteria; phylum Pseudomonadota; class Gammaproteobacteria; order Steroidobacterales; family Steroidobacteraceae; genus JASHUC01. The sequence continues at coordinate 65,834 of DATNFW010000052.1, forward strand.
AAAAACAGCGGGGTCGGCGTCCCATCGGAGCTGCTGAAGATATTCTTCTTCGTCTTGTGATCGATGATGCTCTGGTGGATGTGCATGGCGCTGCCGGGCTCCTTGGCATGCGGTTTCGCCATGAAGGTCGCGTACATCTTGTGCCGCATCGCGGCCTCGCGGGCCGTGCGCTTGAAGAGAAACGCCTGATCGGCGAGATCGAGCGGCGGGCCATGGATGAGATTGATCTCCATTTGAGCCGGGCCGTCCTCGTGGATCAGCGTGTCGATCTCGATGTCCTCTTCCTCGCAGAACTGGTAGATGTCGTCGAACAGCGGGTCGAACTCGTTGACGGCCGCGATGCTGTACGACTGGCGTCCGGGCTCCGCCCGACCCGAGCGGCCGATGGGCGGCTTGAGCGGATAATCGGCGTCCGTGTTCGGCTCGACGAGATAGAACTCGAGCTCCGGAGCTACGATCGGCTCCCACCCGTGCTGCGCATAGAGCTCGATGATGTTGCGCAGCACGTGGCGGGGCGCCATCGTGACGCGGCGCCCGTCGGAGTAGAAGCAGTCGTGGATGACCTGCGCGGTGGGCTCGGCCGCCCAGGGCACGCGCCGCACGGTCTTCGCGTCCGCCTTGAGAACGATGTCGATCTCCGCCGGGCTCATAGCCTCTGCCATCTGCGCCGGATAGTCGCCCGTCACCGTCTGCAGAAAGATGCTCTCCGGGAGGCGCATGCCCTCCTCTTCGGCGAACTTCTCGGCGGGCATGATCTTGCCCCGCGCGATCCCTGCCATGTCGGGGATGATCGCCTCGACCTCATCGATGCTGTGATCGCGAAAGAACTGCTGAATGTCACTCGACATGCGTCACCGGCACGAATCACCTCGTTTGTGCGCGCTCGAGACTCGCGGCCCCGAACGCCGCGAAGAGTGCCCGCGAGAACGTATTGCTCATCACCTTCCACTCGGGGTGCCACTGCACCGCGATCGCGAAGCGGCTCGCGCTTTTCACCCGGAACGCTTCCACAAGTCCATCCGGGGCACGAGCCTCGACGGTGAGATCGGCGCCGAGCCGATCGACACCCTGCGAATGCAGCGAATTGACGCGCACGCGATCGGTCCCTGCGAGCTGGCGCAGCAGCCCGCCCGATTCCAGATGCACCTCGTGAGCGGGGCCGTATTGCGTCTCGAGCGGCTGGGACTCATCGTCGCGGTGATCCATGAGGCCGGCGATCTCGTGCACTCGCTGATGCAGCGTCCCGCCGAAGGCGACGTTCATCTCCTGAAAGCCCCGGCAGATGCCGAGCACCGGCACCCCGTGAGTGACCGCGGCCGGAATGAGCGGCAGCGTCGTCGCATCCCGGTGCGGGTCGTGAAGGGTTCCGGGCACGCTCGGCTCACCATCGTAACGGTGCGGCTCGACGTTCGAAGGGCTCCCCGTGAACAGAATGCCGTCGAGGCGCTCGAGCACCTCCTCGAGATCGAGCTCCTCGCCAAGAGAGGGAATGAGGAATGGAATGGCGCCGGCCGCCTCGACGACGGCGCGGATGTATTTTTCCCCGACTGCATGGAAGGGGTGCCGGCCGATCATACGGCGGTCCGCAGGCAGTCCAATGACGGGGCGACGGAAACTCATGGCAGCTGTCAGTCCGCTCGAGCTGTCGGCGATTATTACATTTCGGGGCAGTGGCCGGGCGCCGGGCGCGCATTTTAGGGGCGCCGGCGGGGTCGGGCGTTCGCGCGGCCATTGCAGCCAGGCTCGCCGGGGCCTCACGATCCGCCTCATGGCCTTTCTGCGGCAAGTCAGCTCCTACTATCTGGCGACTGCGCACCCCGCCGAGCCACGGCCTCAACTCGCGGGAGATGTCGACTGCGACGTTTGCGTGGTGGGTGGTGGTATCGCCGGCTGCTCCACCGCGCTTCACCTCGCCGAGCGAGGCTATCGCGTGGTGCTCGTGGAAGAGCATCGCATCGGCTGGGGCGCCTCCGGCCGCAGTGGCGGCCAAGTGCTGCCGGGCACAGCCGCCGGACCCCTCGAGATCGAGCGGCTCGCCGGACTCAACGTCGCGCGGCAAGTCTGGAACATCTCGGTCGAAGGCGTCGATCTCGTACGCTCACTCATCGCCCGCCACGCCATCGATTGCAACTGGGTGAGCGGTCATATGCAGGTTGCGATCACACCGCGTCACGACGGCGAGCTGCGCGCGATCGCTCGCGACCTGCCGGAACGATTCGGGTACTCGACGGCGCGCTACATGCCGCTCGAGGAGGTCCGATCCATCCTCGACACGAAGCGCTACATCGCGGCGCTCTTCGATGAGCGGGGCGGACATCTGCATCCTCTCAACTACACGCTCGGACTCGCTGCGGCGGCCGAGAGACGCGGCGCCCGCATCTTCGAGGGCACGCGAGCGCTCGAATTCGAGCGGCACACCCCCGCCGGCGCGGCGCTCAGCGTGCGGACCGCGCGTGGAACGGTGCGCTGCTCTCAGCTGGCGCTCTGCGGAAACGCGCACCTCGGAAGAACCGCCCGCGAGCTCGCCTCGAAGATCATGGCCGTCGGCACCTGTGTCATCACGACGGGGCCGCTCGGCCCGCAGCGCGCGCGGCGGCTGATCACCAACAACGCCGCGGTGTCCGATATGAACTGGGTACTCGATTACTTCCGGCGCACAGCCGATGACCGACTGCTCTTTGGCGGGCGCGTCACCTATTCGGGCTTCGATCCGTCACGTATCGCTGCGACGACACGCCGTCGGCTCGTCAATGTGTTTCCGCAACTCGCCGATGCAAAAGTCGAGCACGCCTGGGGAGGATATCTCGACATCACGATGAATCGCGCGCCGCATTTCGGGCGTCTCGGTCGGAACGTCTATTTTCTGCAGGGATTCTCCGGACACGGAATCGCGCTCGCCGGTATCGCAGGCAAGCTGCTCGCCGAGGCGGTCGCCGGGCAGGCAGAGCGCTTCGACGTCTTCGCACGCATCCCGCACCGCGATTTCCCGGGCGGGGCGCTGCTGCGCCGGCCGGCGCTCGTGCTCGCGATGCTCTACTACCGCATCAAGGACCTGCTCAGTTGATGGGCGTAGAATCCGAGCCGTGAGCTCACGCCGTCAAGTTCTGAAGATCGCTCTGGCCGGTGCGGCGAGCACGGCGCTCGGCCGCTCGGCGACCCCGGTACTCGGGCTCATCCAGCCAGTCGAAGCATCCGTTCCGGCGGAAGCCGCCGCGCTCTACCCGAGGGGTGTGCGGTTTCAAGCGCTCAGCGTCGGGCTCAAGACGATGACGCCGGAGGGCTACGATCAGGTCCTCGAGCACATTGCCCCAACGGCCGAAGCGCTGGCCCGCGCAGGTGCCGATGCCATCGTGCTGATGGGCACCTCGCTCAGTTTCTATCGGGGCGCGAGCTTCAACGGCGAGCTTGCCCGGCGCATCCACGTCGCGAGCGGTCGGCCTGCGACCACCATGAGCACCGCAGTATGCGATGGGCTACGCGCATTTCGTGCCCGGCGGCTCGCGGTCGCCACCGCCTATGACGCCGACGTGAACCAACGCCTGCGAACCTTTCTGCACGAGGAAGGCTTCGATGTGCGGGTCATTCGGGGCCTGGGAGTCGAGAGGGTCGAAGATATCAAGAGCGTAACGCGTGCGGGCCTCATGAAATTCAGCACCGACGTATTCGAGTCTGCAGATCGCGCGGACGCGCTTCTGATCTCGTGCGGGGGGCTGCACACTCTCGATATGCTGGCGCCGCTCGAGCAACGCTGCGGAGTGCCGGTGGTCTCGAGCTTGCCGCATGCTCTGCGTGCGGGTGTGCGGCTCCTCGGCTTGAGCGGGCGCGCCAAGGGGTACGGGCGCTTGTTTGCAATGAGCTGAATGCCATGCTTTGCCATTGCCTGGCCGTATGCGGAGCCACCGCGATGATACTGACGAGGCTGACCGCACTGGCCGCGGTTGTCGCGACCACGATCACCGCAACAACGATCACCGGCTGCACGCAGCTCAACTCACGCGAGTAGCGCTCTCAGTAAATGAGCGGAATCAGCCGCCGCGTGCGCGCGATGTAGTCGAGATATGAGGGCCCGAGCTCGTGCAAGAGCTCGGTTTCCTCCACGTGCATCCGATAGAGCAGTGCGGCCGCGACCGGCAGGACCAGAACGGCGGCCGTGAGCACGTTGCCGAAGCAGAGCCCTGCACCCAGGTGCACCAGCAAAATAGCCGTGCAGGAGGGATGTCGCACGAACCGGTAAGGACCCGTGTCGATCAAAAGGCGATCCGCTGCGGAGACCTTCACGGTCGACAGCCGGCCGAGCGTCGCAATCGACCACCAGCGCAGCAGCTGCCCGGAGGCCATGAGGAGCAATCCCGAATCGAAAATGCGCGCGCTGCCGAAGGATGCGTGCGGCACCCGGATCAGTGCGACACCGGCCCACCAGGAGATCGGGAACACGATCGAGACCAGGCGCAGCGAGCCGCGGTGATTCGTGCGATCCATACCTCGCGCACGCGCTCGACTCGCGATGACCGCCTCCGAGCCCCAGAAGGCGATGATCAGAACGGCGAACGCAATCTGCGCTTGCGGGCTCGCAACACTGAACAGATACGTTGGCACGCTCTGCAACCCTCGGTCCGGCGAGCGGCAGCCGAGCGCGGTCTCAAGATTTCCGCAGCACCCAGAAATTGGCTCCGCGTTCCGCCTCGAGCTTGCGCAGCTGCTCGCGGTGGATCTCCCGCACACGCGCCGGCGTGATCGCCTCAGAGGGGTCGACTTCCTCGATCCTCAGACTCGTCTTGTCCTCGTACAGGTGCTCGCCCACGAGCCGGGCGCGCTCGTCGTACGGCCAGATGAACGCCTGGCGACTGTACACGTGGTAGAGCCGATCGGCCCGCTCTACCTGATAGCCGATGGCCCGCAGATCGGCGCCGGATGCGAGCTGGTGGAACGTGATCTCATCGCAGACTCCCCAGTCAGCGACCGCGAGGCAATCGTCGGAGTGCCACAACACCGCCTCCCCGACACTATTGTAGAAAGCGCGTACGCCGTCCTTGCCCTCGATCACCGCGGGATTCGCGCCCCAGCTCACTCGGTACACGGGGTGGTCCACGATCATGTCCGGCGCGAGAATCCTGTCGTAGTCTCCGGATCCTTCGAGATGAACGTGACGCCAAAAATTGAGGAGGATCGCCCGATGCAGAGGATCGGTCGTCCTTGCCAGAAGCTTTGCAGTGGGCTCCATGCACTCGTACACGGCCTTCTCGAATCGGTTCATGGTATTCCCCTCGCCGTACGCTCCGGATGCAGAATATAGCGGACCCGTGGTCGATAATCTCACCGGCACGAATGACTGGGCGCCGCGAGAAACCAGTTTGGACCGATGCTCCTCCCGGGCTACGGCCGCTTCGTGCGCTGAGCGGCGCGGATATCCGCGGCCGCCTCGCGACGGCTCTGGCGGCCGCAGACGGCGCGGGCGGCGCGCACTGCATCCACGAGCTCTGGATGCGACGTGAGCTCGGTGCGGACATCGACTCGGAGCTCGAGCGCCTGTGGAAGGCCGCGGCTCGCTCGATACCCGAGTGGCTGCCGATGAGGCACATCGAGTGGCTGCCGGTCGCGTACGAAGTCGCCGGCGGATTCGAGGCGCGGCGCAAGGGACGAGCGAACATCTATCTGGTGCTGCTCGACTACCGCGATCGCCGCGGCGGCCCCCACGGCATCTACGTGGGGATGAGCGAATACACGCCCGCCGAGCGATTCGATCAGCACAAGGCGGGCATCCGCGCCGCCGGCAGTGTGCTCAAACGTGGACTCGAAGTGCTTACCGGTCCGACGCTGCATTTGCAGCGCATCTCCCGGGCTGAGGCCGAGAGGATCGAGGAGGAGCTTGCAGTTCGATTGAGCGACGCCGGCCTGCTGGTGCAGGGAGGACATTAGAACTTCACGGTCAGTCCCAGGCGCGCGTTGTCATCGATGACGAGCGCGTTGACCGATATGGTCGCGGCCTCGAACGTGTGCACCATCCACGGTCTTCCATAGTGCACGAGCAGGTCCGTGATCAGAAAGTGCATCACCGCCTCGGCGCCCATGTACGCGTAGATGCGCGGCTCGGAAGGATAATGGCCGATCGCCCAAGCGCATCCGCCCTGAGAGATCCCCATCTCCTGGATATTGTCATGGTGGTGAATGTCGAGAGTCTGACCGAGATCGATCAGATGTATCGCCTGAAACAGGCTCTCTTCCGCGATCTCGGGCGGGCTCCAAGCCCCCGCTCTGGCCGGTGTGACGAGGATCACGCTCGCAAGGCACGCAAGCGCCCTCGCAACATGACGGTACGTCACGTTCGCCCCCCTGATGAATGCCGCGATTATGGCGGCGGGGGCGAGGCTCAGCCGTGACGTGATCGACGCGGCGCCAAACGCAGCTCGTACGCGCGATGAATCCGTGGATTGCGGCTGAAATCCTCTGGAATCGTCGCAGCCGAGATGTCCTCGAGCGCGTAAAGCTCTCCGACGGATTCGGCCACGCGAAAGCGCTGAGCGTTGGTTGAAAACAGGATGAGCCCGCCGGGCGCCAGCACCCGAGCACAGGCTGCAAGCAGCTCCGGATGGTCCCGCACGATGTCGAGCACGCCCTGCATGCGCTTGGAGTTCGAAAAGGTCGGTGGGTTGAGAAAGATCAAATCGAACTGCTCTCGAGAGGGATCGAGGCCCTCGAGCCACTCCCTGCAATCCGCCTGGACGAGCGCGTGCCGGGACCCTGCGAGTCCATTGAGTGCGAGATTGCGCCGCGCCCACTCGAGGTAGGTGCGCGACAGATCGACGGATGTCGTAGACGTTGCACCGCCCGCCGCCGCATAGACGGTCGCAGTCCCGGTGTATGCGAACAGATTCAGGAATCGTGCGCCCGATGCGGCGGCACGTAGTCTCGCTCGAATCGAGCGGTGATCGAGGAACAGCCCGGTGTCGAGGTATTCGTCGAAGTTCACCTCGAACTTCAATCCACCCTCGGCAACGATGTGAGAGCGGCCTCGCTCATCGAGCCGCACGTACTGCTCCCCGCGCCTGGTGCGGCGCCGCGTCCGCACTCGAATGCGCTCGGGTGCAATGCCTGTCGACTCAGGCAGCGTCGCGAGCACCTCCCCGCGGCGACGCCGGACGGCTTCGGGCTCGATCTCGGAGGGCGCGGCATACTCCTGCACGTAAAGCCAAATTGCTCCCGTCCCAACCTCCTCGTAACGATCGATCGCGAAAGCGTATTCCGGCATGTCCGCATCGTAGAGCCGGTAGCACGACACGCCGGACCGCTCCGCCCAGGGACGGAGCCGCTTGAAGTTCTTCGCCATCCGGTTCTCGAACATGCGAGCGCCCGGTCCGGCGCTCGCAGCCGCACGAGGCTTCGCGAGGCGCCCGGGCTCCCGCAGGCTCTCCGGCGCCACGTGCATTCGCAGCAGTCGGCACTCGATCGGGCCGTTCCACAAGGTGTGCGTGCGATGCGCGCGAATCCCGAGCTCTCTGCCGAGCTCGGGAGCGCCGGTCAGCACCGCCGCGTCCCAACCCTCGAACCACTCTCTCAATACGGCACCGAGCTCGCGATGCACCGCCCGCGCCGCCTCTCGATCCTCGAGCCGCACGCCGTACGGCGGATTCGTCGCGAGAAGGCCCGCCGCGGGAGGATGCGCGGATGCGGCATCGGCGGGGTGGACGGCCCTGAGCGGCCTCGCCTGCGAAAGCGGCCCGGTCTCGAGCTGCACGAATTCCTCAACGCCCGCGCGCTCCGCGTTGTGCCGCGCAGTTTGAACGGCGCGTAGATCGCGATCCGAGCCGCGCACGATGAGATCTTTCGCCGCCGCGCGCCCGAGCCGCGCCCGCTCTTCCGCTTCGCGCCGGACAGCGTCCCAAAGCACCGCGTCGTGACCGCTCCAGCCGAGGAATCCAAAGTAGTCCCGTCCCAAGCCCGGTGCGATGTCGGCCGCGATCATCGCTGCCTCGATGACGAGCGTGCCCGAGCCGCAGAGCGGATCGAGAAACTCGGCGCACCGCGCCGCAAGCTCGCGCCAGCCTGCGCGCAACAGCATGCCGGCCGCGACGTTCTCTTTGAGGGGGGCCTCCCCTGCGCCGGCTCGATAGCCCCTCCGGTGCAGGCTCTCGCCCGAAAGATCGATGGATAGCGCGATCTGCGTACCCCGTGCATGCGCGTGAAGCCGGACGCTCGGGCGCTCGGGCCGCACGTCGGGTCGCACCCCCGTCGCTTCGCGCAACCGATCGCACACGGCGTCCTTCAGTTTCAGCGCCCCGAAATGCGTGTGCGTGATCGACGGATGCCGACCGCTGAAGTCGCACGCGAGCGTCGCATCGGGGCCGATGTGGCCCGTCCAGTCGAGCGCGCGAGTCGCACTGTAGAGCTCATTCGCGTCGCGGGCTTCGAAGCGTGCGATCTCGAGCAGGACACGATTTGCGATCCGCGATCCGAGGCAGGCGCGATAAGCGAACTCGAGGGAGCCCACGCAGCCGGCACCGTTCGAGCGCTCGCGCACCTGCAACGCGCCGAACGATTCGAGCTCTGCGGCGAGCAGGTCGGCAAGCCCGCGCGGACAGCTCACCGTGAATGTCGATACCTCAGGGCTCGAGGACACGGCGCAACTCGATCGCCTCGCCGAGTTCCTCCTTGCCGCTCGCGACGGCGCGGGCCGCGTCGTCCGGCACCCTGCCCGGCGCGCTGCCCAGCCTCACCCAATTGAGGGGCCGTGCGCGACGCATCTGCCGGCAGAGTATCCGGTACACATCGAGGTCGAACGGTGCCCGCCTCGCGACGCCGATGCCTTCCAGATCGCCGAGCTCCTCGTCACTCGCGATCGTCGCGAGGTGTCGCCAGTCGTCGAACACGTGCAGTTGCGTCCGCCCGCCCGATCCTCTCTCGCGCACTGCGGCGGGCCCCTCGAACGGCCACGGCCGCAATCGCGCGGCGGCGAATGCGATCTGCAAACGCATGGCATGCCGGCGCAAAGGCTCAAGACCGACGCAGGCCCCGGCGCACCGCCCGAGCTGACGGGCGAAGCAGGAGCCTGGGCCCGTCTCGAGGCCGAGCGCCTTCAGACACAGCTGCTCCTCGCGGGCAAGCGCCTCGAGCGCGCGCCGCGCCGCGGCTGCGGTGCGATACAAGCCGAAGCAATCCGCCGCACTCTCGAACGACAGCGGCACCTGGCCGAGTGGGGCGAGCTCCGGGGCTGCTCCATCACTTGCGATCACCCACGTCCACACTTCGCGTGCGCCGCGCAGCTGCCGGTTGTACAGCGGTCTCATCTCGCGTATTTGACGCGCCTCGGCGAGCAGCGCCCCGAGCTCGCCTGCGGTCTCGATCCAATCGACGCTGCGCGTTTCGGCGGCGAGGCGCTGCTCGCGCCCATCGCGCACCGACGCATGCCAGTGCTGGAACACACGCTCGCGGATGTTGCCCGCCTTGCCGACGTAGAGCAGCGCGCCCTCCTCCCCGTAGAAGCGATAGATTCCCGGGAGCTCCGGCAGCTCATCGGCGAGCGTCGGCGGCAGATGGGCGGGGACGGCCCGAGCGTTGACGATCTCCTCGAGAGCGTGGTCGATCGCCTCACGCGCATGCCGCGCCGGAAGGGCCCGCCAGAGCTGCCACAGCGCCTGCGCATCGGGCAGCGCCCGATGCCGTCTGTCGCAGGCGAGCCCGTACCGCTCGATCACCGCATCGAGATGATGTTCGCGCGCCTCGCGATCGAGCCGGCGCGAGAGCCTCACCGTGCAGATGACGCGCGAGGAGAGCTTGCGGCCGATTCGCCCGAGCTCGCGGCGCAGGAATCCGTGATCGAAACGCGCGTTGTGCGCAATGAAGACGCGCCCCTCGAGATGCGCGAGCACCTCGTCCGCGATGTCCTCGAAAAAAGGCGCATCGCGCACCATCTCGTCCGTGATGCCGGTGAACTGCTGGATCATCCGCGGAATGGGAGTCGCGGGATTGATGAGCGTCGTCCATTCGCGCTCGAGCGCGCCGCCTGCCGCGGCTACGAGCCCCACCTCGATGATGCGCGCGGAGGCGGGCGAGGCGCCCGTCGTCTCGAGGTCCACGAACACCACCGGTTCGTCGTACAGCGCGCCCATTGCGAGGGGCATTTTAGCGGGAGAGACGACGCTACTCGTGTATGATTCAGGCCCCCTTTTAGGCCCTTCTTCGAGCCCGAACCATGTCGAACACGCCATCCCTCGAAGCCTTCTGGATGCCTTTCACCGCGAACCGCCAGTTCAAGGCCAAGCCGCGTATCCTCGCGCGGGCATCCGGGATGCACTACTACACCTCCGATGGGCGACAGATACTGGATGCGGTAGCGGGCCTGTGGTGCGTCAATGCCGGCCACGGCCGGCCGGAGATTCGCGACGCGGTCGCGCATCAGCTCGAGACGCTCGATTACGCACCGCCGTTTCAAATGGGACATCCGGGTGCGTTCGAGCTTGCCGAGCGCATCCGTGAGATCGCGCCCGCCGGCCTCGATCACGTGTTCTTCGTGAATTCGGGCTCCGAGGCGGTCGACACCGCGCTCAAGATCGCGATCGGCTATCACCGCGTCCGCGGCGAGGGCGCGCGCACGCGCCTCATCGGACGCGAGCGCGGCTACAACGGCGTCGGGTTCGGAGGAATCTCGGTCGGCGGCATCGCGCCGAACCGCCGGATGTGGGCGGGCGCCCTGTTGCCCGGCGTGGACCATCTCCCCCATACGCACGACCTCGCCAGGAATGCCTTCTCACGCGGTCAGCCGGAGCACGGCGCAAATCTCGCGGACGAGCTCGAACGGATCGTCGCGTTGCACGATGCCTCGACGATCGCCGCCGTCATCGTCGAGCCGATTGCCGGCTCGACCGGCGTTCTGCTTCCTCCCCGCGGCTATCTCGAGCGGTTGCGCCAGATCTGCGACAAACACGGCATTCTGCTCATCTTCGACGAAGTGATCACGGGCTTCGGCCGCACGGGCTCACCGTTCGCCTCGCAGGAGTTCGGCGTTACGCCCGATCTCATCACTTGCGCGAAGGGCCTCACGAACGGCTGCGTGCCGATGGGCGGAGTCATCGTCAAGAAGTCCGTGCACGATGCCTTCATGCAAGGACCGGACGGCATCGAGCTCTTCCACGGGTACACCTACTCCGCGCATCCGGTCGCGTGCGCCGCAGGACTGGCGACGCTCGACATCTACGCGCGCGAGGGGCTGCTCACGCGCGCGAAATCGCTCTCGAAAGATTGGGAAGAGGCGGCGCACGGGCTGCGCGGGCTGCCGCACGTGATCGACGTGCGCAACTACGGACTGATCCTTGGCCTCGAGATGCAGCCGATCGCCGGCAAGCCGGGTGCCCGGGGGTTCGATGTGTTCGTGAAGTGCTTCGAGCGCGGCCTGCTCGTGCGGCAGACCGGAGACATCATCGCGCTCTCGCCGCCCCTCATCATCGAGCGGGCACAGATCGGTCAGATCTTCGAGACGCTGAGCGCGGTGCTGCGCGCCGCTTGAGCGGCGCGCGATCGCCGAGTACGAGGCAGCCGCCGGTCCGCCCATGCGGGCCGACGACTTCGATTCGGTGCGATAACGCCGCGGGGCTCCGCGGCTTCGGTGCCTGTCAGTGGCCCGGATGGCCGAGCTGGTCGTTTTGTCGAAACGCGCGCATCCGTGCGACGACGTGCCAGACGACCATGCCGATCACGAGCGCCGTGATGCCGAAAGCGGCGAGCGTCGTGAATTCGAACCCGTGCGGTGCGGGCGCGTAGACGGTGATACTTTGCATAAGATCCAATCTCCCTGCGGCGGAAAAGAGCCCACTGCCGGGGTCGAACCTTCACACGATCTTCAGCTTGCCGGAAGCGCGGCGTGCGAGTTCTGCGAGCGCTTTCTCGTCATGAGCAATCGGTCGCAACGGTCCCTGCGCGCCCATCGGCAGCAGGGCTCCGCGAGTGCGACGTGCGTCACACTCGCGTGCGTCGGACGGGGTCAGCGGCTGGGGCGGGCGCCCCGCGCGAGGGCTGCGCGGCAGATTCGCTCGCAGAGCTCGGGAAAGCCGATCCCGGCTGCGCGCGCGGCCTGCGGCAGCAGGCTCCCCGAGGTCATCCCCGGGAGTGAGTTCGCCTCGAGGCACCATGCCTTGCCCGCAGGATCCAATCGAAAATCGATGCGGCTGTACGCGCCGAGCTTCAATGCGTGGTGCGCGCGGATGGCGAGCTGCTGCAGTTCCGCGGCCAAAGCAGAGGGCAGATCGGCCGGAAAGATCTCGCGCGCGCCGCCTTTCTGATATTTGGATTCGTAGTCGAAAATCTCGCCCCGCGGGATGATCTCGCCGACCGGCAGCGCCTGACCCTCGAGAATACCGACGGTGAGCTCCCGGCCCGGCACGAAGCGCTCGATCATGACCTCGTCGTCGTAACGGCGGGCGAGCTCGATCGCGCCTGACAGGGCCTCTCGATCGCGCACCACCGTGAGCCCGACCGTCGAGCCCTGCTTGTTCGGCTTCACGACGACGGGCCAGCCGAGCGAACGCTCCACCTCTTCGATGGAAACCGGCGCCATGAGCCAATCGGCGGTCGGAACGCCCGCTGCACGAAAGAGCCGTTTGGAGAGGTCCTTGTCCATCGCGGCGGCACTCGCGATGTGATTGCTTCCCGTGTAGGCGAGGCCGGCCAGGTCGAGCACCGCCTGCACGCGGCCATCCTCGCCGGCTCCGCCATGCAACGCGAGGAAGACGACATCCATGCCGCGAATGTCCGCCGCCTCGGAAGCCAGCGCGAGCGCTGAGCCGCCGAGACGTGCCAGAGCGGTCTCCGTGGGAGGCTCCGGCGCAACCGAGCTCGTGAGCAGTCTCTGCTCTGCGGCGTGGGGCAGACGCCCCGTCGCCGTGTCGATGGCGATGACCTCGTGGCCGAGCTCGCGCAGCGCGGGGATGATCTGCGCGGCGCTTGCGATCGACACGTCGCGCTCCTCGCTCGCCCCGCCGAAAAGGACTGCGATCTTCATCCGCGATAGTTTGACAGAACTCCGCCCGCGGATCGTGAAGCGCGTCCCGATCGTCCCGACGCGCGCCTCAGACCCGCGCGAGCTCGCGTATCAGGCGCGGCCCCCGATAGACCATTCCGGTGTACACCTGGATGAGATCCGCTCCCGCAGCGAGCATCGCGCGTCCCGCGGCGACCGAATCGATGCCCCCGACTCCGATGATCGCCGCGCGATCGCCGAGCTCGGCGCGCAGCCGACGTACCGCGGCGAGCGACAACTCGAGCAGCGGCCTGCCGCTCACGCCGCCCTGCTCAGCGGCGCCTGGTTGAGCTTCGAGGCCCGGCCGCCGTACCGTCGTGTTCGTCGCGATGACACCCTCGATGCCGAGCGAGCCGATGATCCGCGCCGTTGCGGCCAGCTCCTCCTCGGTGAGATCCGGAGACAACTTCACGAGCAACGGTACATGTCGCCCGTGCTCGAGCGCGAGGCGACCGCGCAGCTCGAGGATAGATTCGAGGAGCGGCGTGAGCCGCGATTGCTGCTGCAACTCGCGCAGCCGCGCCGTGTTTGGCGAGGAGATGTTGAGCGCGATGTAGTCCGCTCGCGCGTACACCGCGCGCAGGCAGGCGGCGTAGTCATCGCCCGCCGCCTCGAGCGGCGTCGCCGCGTTCTTGCCGATGTTCACGCCGCAGATGCCCCGGAAGCTCCGACGAGCGAGACGCTCGACGAGCGCCTCCACACCCTCGTTCGGGAAGCCCATGCGATTCACCACGGCGCCCGATTCGCGGAGACGGAAGACGCGCGGCCGCGGATTGCCAGGCTGCGGCCGCGGCGTCACCGTCCCGACCTCTATGAATCCGAATCCGAGTCGCCCGAGCGCATCGATGCAGGCGCCGTTTTTGTCGAATCCTGCCGCGAGGCCCACACGATTCGCGAACTCGAGTCCCATCCGCTGCACGGACCCGGCGCCCGGGCGCGGTTGCCGGAGCAGATGAAGCTCGCCTGCAATGCGGAGGAGATCGAGCGTCAGTGCGTGCGCGCGCTCGGGATCGAGCCGCATCAGAAGCGGCTGCAGAGCGGCATACATCGGCATTCAGCCTCGCAGCTCGAGGTCGGCTGCCTCATAGCGGAGCTGGAGCGGCTCAACGATGAGCCGGCGCGGTCCGGCCTCGACCGTTCCGGATATCCACGCTTCGATGCCGGCGCTGCGGGCAGCGAGCACGGCCGGCTGCGCGTCCTCCGCGGCGACAAACAGCGCAAACCCCGCGCCCATATTGAGACTGCCATAGGCTTCGCGCAGATCGAGCGGCGCTTCGCGTTGAATGAACTCGAGCACCGCTGGAACGGGCGGCACCTGCGTGATCCGATACGTGAAGCTTGCGGGATGGCGCATGAGCTTGCGCCAGCCGTGGCCGGTTACATTGACACAGTAGTGCGGGACGACACCTGCGGCCCACACCGACTCGAGCACTGGCGGATAGAGCACCGTCGGATCGAGCAGCGCCTCACCGAAGCCTCGCCCGCCGCCGATCGCGGTGGCATACCGCTGCGGCAGCCGCTCGGCGAGCTTGCGTGCGAGACTCACGCCGTTCGCGTGGATGCCGCTCGAGGCAAGCAGCACGATCGCATCGCCCGCCCCGAGCCTCTCTCCGAGCGTGAGGCGCGCGTGAGCGGGTACGATCCCGAAGCAGGACGCCGCCAAATCGATGCGCTCCGACTCGATGACGCCGGCGAGCGCCGGCGTCTCACCGCCGCCCCAGGCGACGCGGCAGGCATCGCAAGCCGCCTCCCATCCGCGCACCAGATCGGCGGCTCGCTCGACATCGGAAAACCAGTCGCTGCTGCCTGCCGCCCAGTACGCCTGGACGGAAAGCGGAGTGGCTCCTACGGTGATGAGATCGTTGACGGCCATCGCGATCGTGTCCTGCGCGATGGCGTCGTAGTGGCTGCGCCCGGAGATTGGCCGCACCGCATCCGCCACGAGCGCCTTCGACCCCAGACATTCGGTGACCGAGGCGAGGAGCAACCCGCCCGCCTCCACGACATATGCGGACTCACCGCGCGAACGTTCGATCTCGCGGTAGCCGTGGCCTGCGAGATGGCGCGAGGTTGCACGGGCCGCCTGCTGGGCACGCACCTTGAGCGCATCGATCCGCCGATAGTCGACGCCGGCGCTCGAGTAGTCGAGGGTGGAGTTGGGCAAGCGACTCACCGGGGCCCCGCGGGCGGGCATGAACTACGGCGCGCGCAATCGTATCAGGAGACGGCGCCCATCAGGAGCGCCCCGCGCAGCAGGGGCTGCCCGCAAGCGCGACTCTGAGGTCCGGCGGCACTACTCGGGAGGTCGCGCCGGTGTCGGCTCGCATAGGGCCCATCCATGGCCGCGCTTCCCGCCCGCGCTTCCTGCGCGTGCGCTCGCCGCTTCATCGCGGCTCGCCCTCCGAGAGTCGCCTCGCCTCGATGAAAATGCGACGGATGGCGGGATGACGGCGGCGAATCGCATCCTCGATGCGCGACACGGCCGCGACCTGCTCGCGCGCGGTGATTCCCGGCTCGAATTCCACATCGAGGTTGAGCAGCACGTCGAGCGGACCGAGGTGCATGGTGAGCGGGGTGCGCGCTGCGCGGATCGCCGGGTCCGCATCGACGATCTCCCGGATGCTCGCCACGATCTCCGGATTGGCGCTCTCGCCGATGAGGAGACCGCGGCTCTCGTACACCAGAGTGAGCGCGACGACACACAGGATGACGCCGATCAACATGGACGCACCAGCGTCGTAGTAGGAACTGTGCAACTGATGCCCGAGGAAGACCCCGAGGAAGGCGACGGCGAGGCCGAGCAGCGCCGCGAAATCCTCATAGAACGTCGTGTAGACGGAGGGGTCTTTGCTGCGATGGAGGCGCAGCCAGAACGGCCGCGGGCCGCGGCGGCGCATGAGCTCGCGCACGGCGATCGTCAGCGAGCATGACTCGAACACCGCCGCGATTGCGAGGACCACGTACGCCCAGAATGCGTTCTCGAGCGGACGGGGCTCGAGCACGTGCGAGATGCCCTCGTAGAGCGCCATGCCGCCGCCGACGCCGAACAGCAGAATCGCGACGATCAGGCTCCAGAAATAGAGCTCCTTGCCGTGGCCGAACGGGTAGGACTCATCCGGCGGCAGCTGGCTGCGGTGCAGCCCGAGCAGAAGCAGCAGCTGGTTGCCGGTGTCGGCCACCGAATGAATCGCTTCGGAAAGCATGGCCGAGCTGCCGGAAAGCCACGCCGCCGCGAACTTTGTCGCGGCAATGGCGAGGTTCGCCGCGGTCGCCGCGTAGACGACCTTCCGCGAGTGGCTCGCGGTCCCCGGCAACAGCGTCTGCACGGACGCAGCGGCCGAGCTTGTGCTTGGCGGGGGCTCATTCCGCCTCGAGCCTGCCGGGTCGACCTGCATGCCGGCTCTCAGCAACTGCCGTGCTAGCACCGGTGCCGCACTCGCGACACCCGCGCCACGAACACGGCAATTAGGGCCTGGTCCGGAAAACGTGCACGGATGCGCGCCTTCGCCACGCTCAGATGCTTTCCCGAGGTGAGCACGTCGTCGAACAGCGCGACCACGGGCCGCAGCGGCTGCATGAGCTGCGTGCCATCGAGCTCCATGAGCCGCATCAGATCGGCGCGTCGCAAACGCTCGCCGCGGCGCTCGTGGTCGGGGTGCATAGCGCCGTTGTGACGGAGCAGCGGCCGGATGTCCGCATCCCAGCCTTCGAATGCGCAATTCAGCGCGCGCAGCAGCCGATCGCAATAGTCGTCATCGCCGGGCCGCTTCGAGGCGGGCATCGGTACGAAGGTCAGCGCCGTTTCGACCGCCGCTCGGCCAAATCCGCGACGCAGCGCCCCGGCGACAGTCTCGATCGCGCGCTCCTTGAACTCTCGGACGGCCGCTGAGCGGGAACTCGCGCGAATGCGCGCGGGCGAGCGCTTGAAGTCGAGGATGAGATTGTTGAAGTCGCCTGCACCCCAGCCTCGACCCGGCAAATATTCACCGAGGAACAGGCAATGATCGTCAGGCGCGAGCAGCCAGTGATCCCCGCGGCTCGTCTCATCGATCCAGGCAAAGGTCGCAAGGTCCGCCGCACTTTCAGATCGCGAGCCGCTCATCGACGTCCTCGATGGATCGCAGACGAAGCGCGCCTTGCCGGAGGAGTCGCTCCGGCCAGCCTAGGCTCGCATCGCCGCAGCACCGGTTTGACACGAAGAGCGGCCGACGCATCGTGAGCGCGTGGCGCGCGCAGATGAGTGCGCCCGAGCGATCGCTCGCCTCGACGATTACCACAGCGTCGGCGAGTGCCGCGAGCGTCGCGTTCCGGTCCCGGAAGAACTGGCGATTCGCGTTCATGTCCTGCCGCTCATAGCGCACCATCGGCACTTGGCTCACGACGAGGTGATCCCGTGCCAGCCCGCGTTGAAGGGCTGCATTGGCGCGCGGATACACGATGGTGAGCGGTGTACCCAATACGGCCACGGTCGAACCGCCCGCCGCGATGGCAGTGGAATGGGCGATCGAGTCAATACCTTCGGCGAGTCCCGAGATGATTGCGAGTCCGCTTCGCACGAGGTGTCGGACAAGCTGCTCGGTCAGCTCCTGTCCGATGCGCGAGGGGCATCGTGTACCGACGATCGCGACGGATCGCAGCTCGAGGAGGTAGGGACGTCCCTGGCAGTAGAGCACCTCGACGGGATGCGCTGCATCCCGAAGCCTCTTGGGGTACGAGCGCGTGCCGTGCACGAGCAGATCGAATGCGCCGATGTGCGCGTGTTTCGCGAGCGCGAGTGCCATCCGGCCATATTTCTCCGCCTCCGCTCGCGGGACGATGTCGGATGGCAACGCACCGGGTCTCAACCGAAACAGGCGCGCCAATGACCTGAAGCTCGCCCGGTCCCGCATCCACAGCGCCTCGTATGCACCGAGCTCGAGGAAACGCCGAGCCGCGCGCGGTCGCGCGGCCGAGGTGGGAAATTGCAGCTCGCTCATGGGAAGATTGGAGCGCTTCGCCTGCGGCTGCGTCACGCCCCAAAAGTCACCAAAGCGTCGAGTTTCGGTGGATTACCGGCCGATGGACTTCAGTTGCGCCTGGATTGCGCTCATTTTCGTAACACGTTACGATAAATAACATGGGTGCAAAGACTGAAAAGAAGCGCGGCCGTCCCAAGCGTCCGGGCGCTTTCAGCGCTGCGCAGCGCATGCGCCGGCTGCGAGCCCGGCGTAAGCGTGCGGGCTTGAAAGTAGTCTCGCGCTGGGTGCCGGCGGGTGAGGCGCCGGCGCCGGTCTACTCCTCGCACCGCCTCGCGGAAGCCCGCAGCCTCGCAATGCACTCGCTCATTGCGGAGCGGATCGCAAGTGATCCGCGAAAGCTCGAGATTGCCCGTCACAATCTAGAATCCTGGGCGAAGCGTCGGAGCGAGCCGCGGCCCCGGTGGCATCACGAGTGGCAGGCGCTTCTGAGGCGCCCCTGGCCAGAGATTGCTGCGCTGATCAGTGAGCCGAGCGAACGTGCGGCCCGGTTGCGGCAATCCTCGCCGTTCGCGGGCGTTCTGACGCCGCAGGAGAGACGCAGGGTCTATGACGCGTTTCGAGCTTGAGCACATCATTCGGGCGGCCGGTAGCATTGCAAAGGATTCGGAGATCATCATCATCGGGAGCCAGTCGGTTCTCGGGCAGTTTCCACGGGCGCCTGCCGAATTGCTGGCTTCCACCGAGGCGGATGTGTTCCCGCGCAACCACCCGGAGCGCGCGGACCTGATCGACATCCAGATCGGCGAAGGATCGACTTTCCATCAGGAGTTCGGCTATTACGCGCAAGGAGTCGATGAGCGCGCGGCGACGCTCCCGAGCGGCTGGCGCGATCGGTTGGTGCGCATCGACAATCCGAACACGAACGGCATCGCCGGCCTATGCCTCGAGGTGCATGACCTTGCCGTTTCCAAGTACGTCGCCGCTCGCGAGAAGGATCTGGAGTTCACGCGCGAGCTGGCCCGGCACAGGATGACCGAGCGGCAGGTGCTCCTCGAGCGTCTACACACGACTGAGTTGCCCGGGGTACACCGCGAGCTCGTGGCCGCGCGCATCGCGCGGGACTTCGCCACACGACGCGCCCGCAACACGAATCCGACGAGGCGGTGATCCTTCAGGCGGCAGTCAGCTCCCGCTCGCTGCTATGCTCGCGTCATGACATATCTTCAACAGGAATCCGACGAGGCCGTGGTCCTCGAACGCGGCTCGGGTATCGAGCCGCTCGCCTCCGTCATCTGGCTGCACGGCCTCGGCGCCGACGGCCACGACTTCGTGCCCATCGTGCCGGAGCTGCGGCTACCCGAGAAGATCGCTCCGCGGTTCGTGTTCCCGCACGCGCCGGTTCGCGCGGTGACGATCAACAATGGCATGCGCATGCGGGCCTGGTACGACATCCTCGGATTCTCGCGGGATGCTGCGGAGGACGAGGCGGGAATTCGCGCATCCGCCGCACTTGCGGACCACTTCATCGCAAAAGAGCGCGCAGCGGGGATCCCGGCACACCGGATCATCCTCGCAGGCTTCTCCCAAGGAGGTGCCATCGCGCTCTTTGCGGGGCTGCGCCAGGCCGAGACGCTCGGCGGCATTCTCGCGCTCTCCACCTACCTGCCGTTGCGCGCATCGCTCCCGGATGGCTTCGGTGCCGGCCGGCATGCTCCCATTCTGATGTGCCACGGCCGCTTCGACCCCGTGCTCCCGATGACGCTCGGGGAAACCTCTCGCGATCTGCTGCGGCACCACGGCTGGCGCGTCGAATGGAAGGACTACCCCATGCAGCACCAGGTCTGTGGTGAGGAGATCGCAGACATTTCCGCGTGGCTCATCGAGACGCTGCAAACGCCCGCCTGATTGAAATTACGCGGGGCGCATGAGGCCGCGCGAGCACGCCCGCCTACTGCGGCGCCGGCCCGCGCACCGATCTCGGCTCACCCGCCTTGCGGCTGCCGGCGGGCCAGACTCTCGGTCCATAGTG
Source organism: Steroidobacteraceae bacterium (assembly GCA_035606175.1). GTDB lineage: Bacteria > Pseudomonadota > Gammaproteobacteria > Steroidobacterales > Steroidobacteraceae > JASHUC01. Next base: position 85,827 of record DATNFW010000052.1, read on the forward strand.
CGGGGATGGCCGGCCGATCTCGTAGGCCCCGAGATCGGGCGCCCGTCCGGTGAAGCCGTCCGTGATGGTTGGAAGCCTGACTCCGGCATCGACCGCCCGCGAATGCGGCCGCAGCCGGAAGTCGAAATCCTCCGGATCATAGAGATGTTGTGGGTCGCTCTTGTCCGGTGCGCGCACGTTCCGAAACGCATCGAAGTCCACGAGGATGCTGTGCCGGTCTTCGCCGGTCGCGCGGCGATATTCCGCAAGCGTGCGGAAACGGCGGGTCTCGAGCTTGCCGAGAAAATCGGCTGCAACCCCGCTCGGCGGGGAGTCCCACTCGAACGCGTCCGCTGAGCCGGGTGCGAGCCGGAAGCCGTTGTAATCCGAGGAGGAGTAGCTCGTGTACGTCCTCAACGCGAGCACCTGCGCCGACCATCCGTCCGAGAGGATGAGATTGTTGAGGAGGTGCACGTTGGATGCCGGCCCGAAGAAGCGCGTCTGGCCGATGAACGTATTTTGATAGAGCAGCACCCCGGCCGGGGTATCGACCAGCTTCAGATACCCACCCGTTGTCGTGTTGTAAACGACGTTTCGGTAGAAATACACGGGACCGCCGAAGATCGGTTGCGCGCTCAGAGCTCCGCCTGCCGAATTGAAGCAGCGGTTCTCGAAGACGCGAATGTCGTGCGCGCCGCCGTCCGCCTCGATGCAATTGTCCGCGACGTTGTAAATGTCGTTGTCGTAGATGTCGATCGAGACGGGCACGCGGTCGCGCAGTTCCTGCGGTGTGCCGTCGGGATCACCGTAAGTGTCCACGTCGATGCCGTCGTGCCAGTTCGCAACATAGTTGTGTGCGATCACGTGGCCCTGACCGTAGACCTTCACCGCGTACTCCGAGGTGATGAGCGCCGGGTATCCCGGGTATTTGGCCCAGACCTCCGGAGTGAACCAGCTCTGCAGGTGCTGCGGATCGTGTTTGCCGATGAAGACGTTGTCGGCAATGTAGAAGTCCTTCGAGCCCGACCAGCCGGCCTCGACGACGCGGCCGACGTTGTAAACCAGGCTGTGCTCGAGCGTGAATCCGCTCGAGCCCGCGATCCCTTTGATGCCGAGCTTGAAGGCGACGTTCGTATTGCGGACCGTGATGCCGTCGAAATAGTTGTAATTGCCGCCCATCAGATTGAACAAGTTGTCGCATCCGTCGCCGTCGAAGATCACCTCGCCATCGCCTGCGCTCTTGATGAGGATCGGCTTGTCGGGCGTGCCGCTTACGGTGAGATAGTACGTTCCGTCGAAGGGTGTTCCGTATGCCGCGATGCTGCGGTTGAATCCGCTGTAGACGAAGCGGTTGTCCTTGTAGAGACCGGCGTGCACGAGAATCGTGTCGCCGGGCTTCACGCGCGGCGCATTGGCGCGCGAGTGGTCCGACTCGTCGGATCCCAGGTAATACGCGGCGAGCAGCCCCGTGAAGGCCGGTTGCTGTTTCGGCCCCGTGTAACCGAACGGATAGACGTTGTACACGGTGCCGCCGCTCGGGGCAGTAAGCGGCTCCTTGCGGGTACGAACCGTGACGATTCGTACGCGCTCACCCTGCACGCCGTCGGGGTCGGCGAGCTCGAAGCGGGCTTCGTATGCCGTATCGGGCTCGAGATTGAGGATGCTCCCGGCGAACATGTCGGGTGCGACGTAGTGAAAGAAGTGATTGGGGCCGCCGTATCGCGGCAGCCCACCGAGGACCGACTCCCCCTGCAAGCGAAGAAGCGGCAGCGCTTCGTGCCACCGCGTTTCACCGACTCTCCGGTAGGAGACCTTCGCGGTCGCATTGCGGTCGGCATCCCCTGCGATGCGCCACTCGAAGCCGAGCGAGACGAGCGTCGGCGGCTCGACCCAGAAATCACCGGCGACAGTCGCGTTCTGCGGAGCCGAAGCCGTTGCGGCGTGAGCCGCGGCGGTCGCCGCGGCGCCCGCATCGCTCGCAGCACTTGCCAGGCCCACAGCACCTGCGGCACTCGCGGCGAGCAATACGCACGTCGAGGTGCGCACGGCCCGCGGCGCCGTCTCAAACATTGCGGACCGCCCGCTCAAAATCGATCTTCAAGTCCTCGCAGACCCTCACCGCGGTCGCGCGCCCGGCGCCGAACACGCCTCCACCGGGATGCTGAAAGGGCCCCACGAGGTAGAGCCGCTCGATGCCCGGGACGGTGTAGCGACCGAGCTCCGGTATCGGCCGGTGCGCGCCCGATTGATACGTCGTGGTCGCGATACCGTGCAGGTCGCCATGCACGAAGCTCGAGGAGGTGCGCTCCATGTCGAGCGGGCTGTCGCAGTGGTACGCGATGAGGTTCGCGGGCGTGAGATTCGGCAGGAAGCGCCGTGCATGTGCGAGCATCCGCTCGGCATATTCTCCCTTCGCCTCGTCCCAGGAGCGCCCGTCCCGGCGGACGTACGGCACATAATCCCAGGCATGTAGCGTTGCGGCGCCCGCGGGCGCGCGCGAGGGATCGAAAACCGAGAGCGATCCGAGTCCGACGAGCGGATAAGGCTCGAGCTGGCCGTAGCGCAGCTCATCGAATGAGCGCCTGAGTGTCTCGTAATCGTTCGGCAGCAGCTCGTTCATCACGGCGCGGATCGGCTCGCCCGCGACGGTGCGCAGCGGCTCGCGGAGCGCCGCATGCACCGTGATGCAGGCGTTCGGGGAGATCTCCGTCGCGGCCGCAGCCCCCGCAATGCGCGCATCGATCGATTCAACCATCTGCCCGAGATGATGTGGGTGGATGGCGCCGATGACGCACTCCTTCGCGCGGATCTCGCGTCCGTCCCGGGTGCGCACGCCACGCGCGCGCCCGCCCTCGACGAGCACCCGTTGCACGTCGACGCCGCTTTGGATTTCGCCTCCGTGATCGCGGATGAAGGCTGCGAGCGCCTCGGTGAGCTGCCCGCTGCCGCCTGCGGGCACGCCGAATCCGTACGCCTCGAGGAACCCGACGAACACGAACACTCCGAGCGCTGTCGCCTTCTCATCCGGTGAGACCAGGTTTTCGCCGGCGACGCGCGCGAAGTGCATGCGCACGCGGTCGTGCTCGAAGTACTGGCACAGCAGATCGTGGGTGCTCATCTGCGTCAGGCGCCAGAGTGTCCGGCCCTCCGGGCTCTGATCCATCATCGCGGTGGAAGCACCCATCGGGGCCGGCGCGCTGTAGAGCGTGGATTCGATCATGGGCCGCCAGCGGGCGGCCTCCTCGGCCAGCCGCACGTACGCCTCCGCATCGCGTGATGAGAATTTTGCGATGTCGGCGCGCGTCCGCTCACGGTCGCGGTACAGGGCAAGCGTCGCCCCATCCTCGAAAATCGAAAGCATCGGCACATCCGGCACGATGTACTTGAGCCCGTATTTGGACTTCAGGCCGAGCTCGTCGTTCTTGAGCAGCGGATTACCCTGTATGAAGATGTGCGCCATCGAATGCTGATCGTGCCGGAACCCCGGAACGGTCAGCTCGCGCGTGACGACGCCGCCTCCGAGCCACGCATTGCGCTCGAGCACCAGCACGCTGCGACCGGCGGCCGCGAGATAAGCGGCCGCCACGAGGCCGTTGTGTCCCGAGCCGATCGCCACGATATCGACGGACCTCGTCATTATTCAGCGCCCCTTCGCTCGTCCAGGCAGAGCGCGAATGTTACCAACTGTGACGAACGGCGGCTCATTGAACTTTCGACGGATTTGGCTGCCTTTCATCATGCATTTTTCCCGTGGGCCGGGTGTTCGGGAAGCTGTTTTCCGGTAGTCTTTCGACCTTCGATTCGAAGAGGACTTGAGTGGACGCATTGACTCAGCCGGAACAGCGGGAGAACGAGGCGCCGGCGGTCCTGCGGGAAGCCCCGCAGTCGAGCCCGCCGGACATCATTGAGAGTCCGAACGGTATCCCCGAGAACCCCGCCGGCCCGAACGGAGAGCCGCCCGACGGCGGCAAGCGTCGTCGGCGCATTGCCATCATCGTCGCGGCGGTGGTGGTGGTGCTCCTGGCTTTTTTCATCGTGAGAGGGCTGCATCGCGCTCCTTCGAGTGAGCGTGGCGGCGCACGTTTTGCACAAGGGTTCTCGGGCGATGAGGCGCCGATCGCCGTTTCTGTCGCCCAAGCCGCCACCGGCGACATCGCCGTGCGCATACCGGCGCTCGGCACCGTAACCCCTCTTGCGACCGTAACCGTCAAGACTCAGGTGACCGGACAGCTGCAGAGCATCGCCTTCAAGGAGGGGCAGCTCGTCAAGAAGGGGCAGTTCCTCGCACAAGTCGATCCGCGCCCGTACCAGGCCGCACTCGATCAGGCTCGCGGCAATCTGAGTCGCGATCAGGCGCTCCTCGCGGACGCGCAGCTCGATTTGAAGCGTTATGAGGATCTCATCAAGCAGGACGCGGTCTCCGGGCAGCAGCTCGATACCCAGCGCGCAACCGTCGCTCAGTACACCGGAGCAGTCGAGGCCGACAAAGGCCAAGTGAGCGCCGCGGCCGTGAATCTCGCCTACACGCACATCACCGCTCCGGTCACCGGGCGCGTCGGGCTGCGTCAGGTGGATGCCGGCAACTACGTCACACCCGGCGATGCCAACGGCATCGTGATCATCACACAGCTGCAGCCGATCACGGTCATCTTCCCGGTGCCCGAGGACTACGTGCCCGATATCCAGCAGCGCCTCTCGCAGGGTGCGACCCTTTCCGTCGTGGCCTACGACCGAGCGAACCGCAAGAAGCTCGCGACGGGCAAGCTTCTCACGCTCGACAACCAGATCGACACCACGACCGGGACCGTCAAGCTGCGGGCGATATTCGACAACGAGGACGGAGCGCTCTTTCCGAATCAATTCGTCAATGTCGAGCTGCTGCAGAACACCCTGCACGACCAGCTCATCATTCCCGAGGCGGCAGTGCGCCGTGGCGCGCCGAACGGCGTCGTCTCGACATTCGTCTATCTCGTGAAGCCCGACAACACGGTCACGGTACGGCCCGTGGTGCTCGGTACGCTCGATGGCGACCACGTCGCCGTCCAATCGGGGCTCGTCGCAGGCGATACCGTCGTCACCGAGGGCGGCGATCGCCTCCGCGACGGTGCGCGAGTTTTGCTGCCGGGCGCGCAGCCGAAGCAGCCCGCCGCGGCATCGACGGGCGAGCAGGGCCAGCACGCGGCCACGCGGCGCGGCCGACGAGGTGGATTCGGCGGCGGTGGGCGCAGATTCGGCGGCGGCCGGCCGCGGTTTTGACAGCGAGGGGGCGGACCGGCGCCGGCGGGTCCGCACACGATGAACCCATCACGCCTCTTCATCGAGCGTCCCGTCGCGACGACGCTCCTCATGATCGCGATCCTCGCGGTCGGTTGGATCGCCTACGTCGAGCTGCCGCTCTCGGCGCTGCCCGACGTGGCCTACCCGACGATCCAGGTGCAGACGTTCTATCCGGGCGCGAGCCCGGATGTGATGACCTCCGCCATCACCGCGCCGCTCGAGAAACAGCTCGGGCAGATGCCCGGGCTCGATCAAATGTCCTCGACGAGCTCGGCCGGCGCCTCCGTGATCACGCTGCAGTTCGATCTTTCGCTCGCGCTCGATGTGGCCGAGCAGGAAGTGCAGGCCGCGATCTCCGCGGCGCAAGTGCTGCTGCCGCAGGACCTCCCGGCCCCGCCGATCTACACGAAGGTCAACCCCGCGGACGCTCCCGTGCTGACGCTCGGCATCACCTCCAAGGTCATGCCGCTCACCCAGGTCGAGGACCTCGCGGACACGCGCATCGCGCAGAAGATCTCGCAGGTCAAAGGGGTCGGCGTCGTCTCGCTGAGCGGTGGCGAGCGGCCCGCCGTACGGGTCGTCGTCAATCCGCGCGCGCTCGCGGCCTACGGGCTCAATCTCGATGACCTGCGCACGACGGTCAGCGTCGCCAATCAAAACGGCCCCAAGGGGACTCTCGACGGCCCGGCGCGCACGTACACGGTCAATACGAACGATCAGTTGATGACCGCGGCCCAATACGGGCAAATCATCGTCGCGTACCGCAACGGCGCGCCCGTGCGCCTGAAGGACATCGCAACGCTCATCGAGGGTGCGGAGAACGACAAGCTCCGCGGCTGGATGAACACGACCCCGGCGCTGATTCTCAATGTGCGCCGTCAGCCGAATGCCAACGTCGTCGACGTGGTCGATCGCATCCATCGACTGCTGCCCGTGCTGCAAGCGTCGCTTCCGGCGGGCGTCGAGCTCACACCCCTCACCGATCGCACCACTACCATTCGCGCCTCGATCTCCGATGTGCAATTCGAGATGGCGCTCGCGGTGGGGCTCGTGGTGCTCGTCATCTTCCTGTTCCTGCGCAACGTGCCGGCGACGATCATCCCGAGCTTGTCCGTGCCTTTGTCGCTCATCGGCACGTTCGGGGTGATGTACCTCGCGGGATTCAGCCTCAACAATCTCTCCCTCATGGCGCTCACGATCGCGACGGGCTTCGTCGTCGACGACGCCATCGTGATGATCGAGAACATCGCGCGCTACATCGAGCGCGGCGAGCGCCCGATCGTGGCGGCCCTCAAAGGCTCCGGCCAGATCGGCTTCACGATCATCTCCCTCACCGTCTCCCTGATCGCGGTGCTCATTCCGCTGCTTTTCATGCGCGAGGTCGTCGGGCGGCTTTTCCGGGAATTCGCCGTGACGCTCGCCGTCACGATCCTCATCTCGGCATTCGTGTCGCTGACGCTCGTGCCGATGCTCTGTGCGAAGCTGCTGCGTCCCGAGACCGCAGGCGCGGCGCGCGAGGGTCACGGCTCGGGACGCTGGTTCGCCGCTCTCATCCGCCTGTACGATCGCAGCCTCGGCTGGGTATTCAGGCACCAGGGCCTGACGCTCGGCGTGTTCGCCGGGACACTCGTCGTCACGGCGCTGCTCTACATCGAGATCCCGAAGGGCTTTTTCCCCGTGCAGGACACGGGGCTCATCCAAGGCGTCTCCTCAGCGACCCAAGGCATCTCCTTCGATGAGATGGCGAACCGCCAAGTCGCCCTTGCGCAAGCCGTACTCGCCGATCCCGATGTTGCGAGCCTCTCCTCCTTCATCGGCGTCGACGGCAGCAACGTGACGCTCAATACCGGCCGCTTTCTGATCAATCTCAAGCCCCGCGACGAGCGCAAGGCCTCGGCATCCGAGGTGATCGAGCGCCTGCGGCGCGAGACCGCTCGCGTCCCCGGCATCACGCTCTACATGCAGCCGGCGCAGGACTTGACGCTCGATGACACTGTAAGCCGCACGCAATACCAGTTCACGCTCGAGAGCGCCGATGCCGCGGCGCTCTCGACGTGGACTCCGCGGGTGGTCGCCGCGCTCCGTAAGCTCCCGCAGCTCACGGACGTGGTGAGCAATCTCGAGGAGGACGGCAACGCGATCTACATCACGATCGACCGCAACAGCGCCGCACGGCTCGGCGTGAGCGTCGGAACGGTGGATAACGCGCTCTACGATGCCTTCGGCCAGCGCATCATCTCCACGATCTTCACGCAGTCGAATCAGTACCGCGTGATCCTGCAGGCGGACCCCTCCTTCTACAGCTCGGTGACCTCGCTCGACTCCCTCTACGTGCCCTCGGCGGGCGGAGGTCAGGTCCCCCTCTCGGCGATCGCGCACGTTGAGATCGAGCAGCGGCCGCTCGTCATCAACCATCTCGCGCAGTTCCCCTCCTCGACCGTCTCGTTCAATCTCGCCCAAGGAGCATCCCTCGGTGCCGCGGTCGATGCGATCGAGAAGGCGGAGCGACAGCTCGCGCTGCCCGATAGTATCCGGACGACGTTCCAGGGCGCGGCCCTCGCCTTTCGCGACAATTTGACGAACGAGCTGCTCCTGCTCCTCGCCGCAGTGCTCGTCATGTACATCGTGCTTGGGGTGCTCTACGAGAGCTTCATCCATCCGCTGACGATTCTCTCGACGCTTCCCTCGGCGGGTATCGGAGCGCTGCTCGCGCTCATCCTCTCGGGCGAGGATCTGACGATCGTCGCCCTCATCGGCATCATCCTGCTCATCGGCATCGTGAAGAAGAA